>CANRPJ010000004.1 GCA_947632485.1 uncultured Muribaculaceae bacterium | reverse complement strand
TATTCGTATGTCCGCTTGCCGTTACGGTAAACGTCCAGATACAAACTCTTACTGCCATCGGACAAATCCTTCGTCCGGAGACGTATGGGTTCCTTTACTTTTTTAGGCTTCTTTATTCGTGGCATAATTGCATTCTTTTCACTCGTTGTTTTCTAATGCAAATGTACGAATAAAAATCGGAATTGAGAAACAAACAAGGAACAAAAATGTACCGAAAAAGAGCCAAAAGACAGAAACAGATGAAAACAACTGAAAGAAATTTTATAGACTTAAAATATTGATATAAAGCCGTTTTATCTATACTTAATTGGATTTTATTTTCATTTCAAACGTATCCCTATGGTTATTGGAAATAACAGTGCCTCCAAATGTAATCAAACTCTACCCATCGGCCGATTGTGTTTCCCTTAAGGCAATAGAGGTGTCGGAGGGAAATACCAGTTATAGTTCTTATGGAGGAGTGGTATTTAATAAGGAGATGGCTGAAATTGTATGGTTTCCGCTTGGAAAAGAGGGCGAGTTCAGCATACCTTCGACCGTTACGTCAATTGGCGAAAATGCCTTCTTGGGAACGAAGATCTCGTCTCTTATTCTTCCATCGTCGGTGAAGGCCGTGTCGAGAGGTGCTTTTGCCGGATCTTCTTTAGCAGAAATCACTCTTTCTGACGGGATTAAGAGTATTTCCGAAGGAATGTTTCAGGGGTGCATGTCGCTGCGTATCGTAAAGTTTGGCAAGTCGGTCGAGTTTATTGGTGACTATGTGTTTGATGGGTGTGAGCTTGAGCATATCTATCTTGAATCAGTGATTCCTCCGGTGTTGTCGAGCGATGCGTTTAAGAACAGTGGCGATGATTTGTTTGAGAACTGCACACTCCATGTGCCGATGTCATCGCTAAATATCTACAAGAATCATAATGGCTGGTCGAGATTCAGGAATATCTCCGGAATCTGAAGCTGTATATGTAGAATTCAGAATAAAGTAATATGGCTGAAGATTCACTCAAAAATAGCACAATGAATTCGGATACCTCTGTCTTCATTACTTCGCCAGAGGGTGGCGGTGATGTGAATTTTAACCAGTTTCCATCAGACCGGTTCTGTAACATCACTCCTCTTTACGTGTCAGCATCAGGAGTGATGAGGATCCTGACGGCTGTAAGGTATGGAAAACGCTACATTCTGAAATGCCTTACTGAGAGATATAGTAAGGATCCGGTTTATAGGGCTATTTTGAGGAAGGAGTTCGAAATCGGAATAGCTCTCGATCACCCTTACATTAGGAGGACTATCGGTTTTGAGAATGTAGAAGGACTTGGAGATACCATCATTCTGGAATATATAGATGGAGAAACCTTGGAGTGCGCTCTGAAAAATGGTCATGTTAATGGCTCTAACGCGAGGACCGTGGCAAAGAAATTGGCTCAGGCTTTGGATTATATCCATAAGCTTCAGGTCGTGCACCGGGATATAAAGCCATCAAACGTTTTAATAACGTATGCGGGTGATAATGTGAAGCTTATTGATTTTAGCCTGTCGGATAGTGATTCTTTCGTGATAATCAAGAATCCGGCGGGGACACAAAACTATATGGCTCCGGAATTATTAGCTGACGCGGCGCAGGCCTCGCCGAAGACCGATATTTATTCTTTTGGTAAGACGTTGCTCGATCTCTCATTATCAACCCACGATGGTAAACTAAAGAATCTTGCAAGGATCTGTGCTCAGGAGGATCCCGATAGAAGGCCGGCTTCAATATCAGAGATTGAAATGCCGTCTCAGAAGGGATATAAGCCGGACGCCGAAAAGCGGGTAATGGATTCAAAGTCTCTCACTTACGTCCTAACGGGTGTGATTGTGATTCTCGTGGCTTTGATATCCTACAAGCTCTTTAACCTGTAAAGAAAGAAATCATGGAAAGGAGAATTGCTCTGAAGAATCTTATAAGGATAACGAACCGTAACGTCGGGTTTACACCATGCACGCCGTCGGATTTCAATGCCCTGTCGATGATGATTAAATGTAAGACCAAGGATACAATTAGTCTATCATCGATAAAAAGGCTCTGGGGATATGTGAACTATGAGAGTTTCCCTTCGCCTACCACCCTGAATATCTTAGCCAGATTTAATGGCTACAGAAATTGGGAGGAGTATCTGATAGACCATGTATCCGGAGAGGAAGGAGATATTTCTGAGTTCTTTTCCAATTATCTGGTCGACAGCGCTTCATTGTCAGTAGGTGATGAGATTACCGTAGCCTGGGGAGAAGATAAATGGTGCCGGTTAGAATATCAGCAGGATTTGAGGTTTAAGGTGGTAAGCTCCCATAATATCAAATTGAGGAGCGGCGACACTTTTGGTCTTCACACACTTTGTGTGGGACTGCCATTTTACGCTTTCGATATAAGGAGGGGTGATGAAGAGATTGCCGGTTACATTGGAGCAAAAGAGGCCGGTATAACCTCAATTCAGATATGCGACCCAAGAGTGAATGTACCTCGGTAAGTTCTGATATACTTTAGGTTTATAAGAAAAGAAAAATCCCGCGGGCATTACGCTTGCGGGATTCGCCTATAAAGTTGAAATTCTTTGTCAGTCGCGGCGAAAGATGTCGCGAGTATAGACACGGTCTGCTACATCGTCGAGCGCTGCGTCGTAGCGGTTCGCAATAATGGCGCGAGATAGTCTCTTGAATTCATCGAGATCGTTTACTATTCGCGACCCAAAGAAAGTGGAACCGTTTTCAAGCGTAGGCTCATAGATTATCACCTCGGCTCCCTTTGCCTTGATACGCTTCATTACGCCTTGAATCGATGACTGGCGGAAATTATCGGAGTTCGACTTCATTGTCAGCCGGTACACCCCGATCGTGCATGGAGCTGCCTCGCGGCCGTTATAATCGTTTACCCCCGAATAGTCGTACCAGCCGGCGAGCCGCAACACGCGGTCGGCTATGAAGTCTTTTCGCGTACGGTTTGATTCTACGATAGCCGACATCATATTTTGCGGCACATCGGCATAATTCGCCAGAAGCTGCTTTGTATCTTTTGGCAGGCAATAACCTCCATAACCGAATGATGGATTGTTATAATGCTTACCGATACGCGGATCGAGTCCGATGCCCTCGATGATAGACTGCGAATCGAGTCCCTTTAGCTCCGCATACGTATCAAGTTCGTTGAAGTAGCTCACTCGAAGCGCCAGATAAGTATTAGCAAATAGTTTTACGGCCTCTGCTTCTTTCATTCCCATGAAAAGCACATCGATATCGGTCTTCAAAGCTCCTTGCACAAGCAAGTCAGCAAAAACTCTGGCGGCACTGTCTATTCGGGTTAGATCCGTCACCTTCAGGATAGCCTCATTCTCATCACTAAACTCAGGATAGTCAATTATTTTCGGAATCCCAGCGATGATGCGCGATGGATAGAGATTATCATATAGCGCCTTCGATTCGCGTAAGAACTCAGGGAAAAACAGCAGATTGAACTCCTTAAAGTCCTTTGCCGCGTATTTCACGTAGAGACTGCGACAGTAGCCGACGGGTATTGTCGACTTTATTACCATTACGGCAGAGGGGTTCACGGAAAGTACCAGATCGATTACGTCTTCAATATGGTGGGTATCAAAATAATGAGTTTGCGGATCATAGTTTGTAGGTGCGGCTATCACTACGAAATCGGCATCGCGGTAAGTAGCTGCGCCATCTAAAGTCGCCGTCAGATCAAGATCCTTTTCAGCGAGATATTTCTCTATATATTCATCTTGAATCGGCGACTTCCTCCGGTTAATCAACTCAACTTTTTCCGGCACCACATCAACCGCCGTTACATGGTTATACTGTGCCAATAGCGTAGCAATCGACAATCCCACGTAGCCAGTACCCGCTACCGCAATATTATACTTTTTCATAAATGCCTAAGCTTTAGAGATTATAGTAATCCTTAAACCAATTTACTGTACGATTTATACCTTCCTGTAGCTCTGTATTCGGTTTGAATCCAGTGGCCTCAGCTAAGGCCGATGAGTCTGCATAAGTTTGATATACATCTCCTGGTTGCATAGGCAGATATTCTTTCTTCGCTTCCCGTCCAATTGCTGTCTCAATACACTGGATATAATCCATAAGTTTTGTAGGTTGCTGATTGCCTATATTGTAAATCCGGTAAGGGGCTGGAGATGTGGCCGGATCAGGTGTCGTTTCATTCCAATTGGGGTTACTGCGTGGAGTTACGTCTATAATTCTTACAATTCCCTCCACAATATCATCAATATAAGTGAAGTCCCGGAGCATATCACCGTTA
Source organism: uncultured Muribaculaceae bacterium (assembly GCA_947632485.1). Taxonomy (GTDB): domain Bacteria; phylum Bacteroidota; class Bacteroidia; order Bacteroidales; family Muribaculaceae; genus Lepagella. The sequence goes on along the minus strand of CANRPJ010000004.1, from coordinate 142,972 downwards.
TTAAACACTCTTAAGGGTCTATCATGTAAAATAGCGTCCATAAAAAGGAAAGGAGACATATCCGGGCGTCCCCAGGGGCCGTAAACAGTGAAGAATCTAAGTCCGGTGGTAGGGAGGCCATATAGTTTGGAATATGCGTGAGCCATAAGTTCATTACTCTTTTTAGTGGCTGCATAAAGACTCACGGGGTGAGCTATTCCGTCATGCTCAGAAAACGGTACCTTGCCATTTAAGCCGTATACGCTTGAAGAGGAGGCGTAAACAAGATGTTTTACCTTATAGTTGCGGCAACCTTCCAGAATATTGATAAATCCATCAATATTACTTTCAATATAAGCGTGCGGATTAGAGATTGAATAGCGTACTCCCGCCTGAGCACCGAGATTTACCACTACGTCAAATTCCTCATTAGCCATTAACATAGTAATTGCCTTGGTATCTTCAAGATTCATACGGATAAAGCGATAGCTACTATACTTTACCGAATCGATAAACTTATACCAAGGAAATTGTAGGGGATCATCGGTTGCGTATATGCCACATTCTTTAAGTCGATCAAGTTTCAGACTCTGTTCATAATAGTCATTGATGTTATCAAGACCAACAACATGGTCTCCTTTCTCCACAAGCCGTTTAACAACTGCAGAACCAATGAATCCGGCAGCTCCAGTAACCAGTATTTTCATATATCAATTTTAACTAATTCAAAATATATATTAAGATGTGTTTGGATGACGTTAGATATCGAAAAATCTTTTTCTGCTTTTTTTCTGGCTTCTTTCCCCATTTGACATCTTAAGTTCTTATTCTCGATTAAACGTTTTAGTGCTAATGCAAGTTTTTGAGGATTTTGTGGGGGAACCAGAAAGCCGTTTTTCCAGTCATCAACTACATCTTTACAACCTACAGATTCGCACGTTACAATGGGTCTTCCAATAGCTGATGCTTCGATTAATGATTTTGGTACTCCCTCTCGGTAATATGATGGAAAGGCCATAATATGACTTTGTTCTAATAGGGATTTTATGTCATTTCTTTCTCCTAACCAACAAATGTAATTTCCATCGCAATGTTGTTCTAGATAATCTTTGCTAATACCTGTCTTATTTGGAACTAGTCGCCCACACAAGATGAATCTAACCTGATTAGAGTACTCCTTCTTAAGGATTTCAGCAGCTGATATTAAATCTTCTACTCCTTTCTCCTTTACCATTCGGCCAGTAAAAATTATCTGTATTCTGTCGGATTTTAATTCCGGTATATAGTGATATTCATTTAAGTCTATACCTGAGCCTTTAGTATATCTAATTTGCTCTTGTTTTACAGCAGATTCTTTTTTACATATGTTTATATCATCGTTATTTTGGAAAATAACTCTTACTCCTTTCCGATTATTTGCTTCTCCTATTATCCATAAAATCATTTTGGTTGTAAATGATAGTCTATTACCATTGAATAGTCCTCCAAGGCCACTTACTGCATTTACGACTCCTTTAATTTTTGTAATTTTTGCAGCTAAACCACCCCAAAGAATATTTTTTAGACCTACATGGTGAACTATGTCAGGTTTTTCTTTTTTATAGATATTACACAAGAAAATCAGTGTCCGAGTTTCCTTTATTGGATTCATACCAGTTGGTTCAATTGGTAGGTCAATGAATCCAAAACCCATATTTTCAACGATTTTTCTTTGTCCGGTGTCTTTGGCAACAATTACGACATCAAATCCTGCCTGTTTTGCGGATATTGCTATCGGTTTACGGTGTGAAAGAAAAAAGCGATCTTCGTTGACGACCATAAATATTTTAGGCATAATTACAATATGCTTTTATATAAGTTGTTGTATTTCTGTGCCATTTGAATAATATCGAACTCTTTTGCTTTGGCAAAACATCTGTTAGCGATGAGTTCATATTTATCGGTGTCTATCATTAAATCATTAATTTTTTGTGCTAGAGATTTATGATTACCCTTCGGAAATAATAATCCAGCTCCTTCTACTATCTGGCTTAATCCCTCTACATCTGAAGCAATGATAGGTTTTCTCGCAGCCATAAATTCAACAGCTGTAAGTCCAAAGCCCTCCCAATGAGAGGATTGTACTCCTAAATACGATGCTTTAACTAAGTCGGGGATATCAGATCTATTTCCTAGAAAAACGCATCTGTCTTCAAGCCTTAATTCTGATACCAATTTTTTGCAAGCTTCCAAAGTCGGTCCTTCTCCTGCAAATTTTATTTTTATTCTTTTATCTTTTATGTAAGGAATCGCGCGAATTAGAGTTGATTGATCCTTTGCGGCCGTAAATCGTGAAACCATCAGTATAAATCGCTCATCGTGAATATCAGAATTTGATGAAAATAGTTTGAGATTAATCCCATTGGTAATTACTCCTATTTTATTATTTATTTGATCATTAATACCCAACCAGATTACTAAGTTTTCCTTTGTTTTATGACTAATTGCTATTATCTTAGCATAACGATTATATATTAATTTTTCAAAGAATCTTAGAACTTTATATTTCCTTCTTCTATTATAGGTGCTGTGTTCTGTATATATCAATTTATCTCTACCTCTGAAATTTGCTATTGCTACTTGGTATAGTGTTGGAAATAAGTGAACGTGAATGATATCGAATAGTGAAATATATTTTCGTATTTTTCCAAAAATGTTCAGAGACTTAATATTTTGTACTTGCAGTGAGTGAATGGTAACACCTGATTTGATAAGATCTTCTTCTATTTTTGATTTACAATTTTTGTAGACGAGGATTTCAACAATGTTACCTAATGATATTTGGACCGGAACCAGTTCGGATAATAATTTTTGTGCTCCTCCAGTTTCCAATGATGAGATTATATGTAGAATTTTCATACGTGCAATTGTGTTATTAGTGATCCTGTAGTTGTTAATTATTTATAATATGCTATATAGACATATTAATGTATGACCCACTTTAATAGAAATCTAGTCTTACTTTTATATATTGAATATCCGTGTTTTAGAATAGATGTTAACTGATATAACTTATTAGCTTTGGGAAAATATAAATAGTCGTAAATTTCCCTTTTTTGTTTTTGATCAATATATTCAGAATTTGTTTTATAAAATGCTTTAATGCCCCTATAGTATTTTGGTTCTATTAAGGGGCTTTTTTTCTTCATGCGCTCAAGAAAACTTCTCTTAATTTGAGTAACGTTATTAGCGTGCCTTCTGTAAAGTATTAGTCTATCGTTTTGGTAGTTGATACCATTTTCCATAATCGCACATAGAGTCAACAAATGATCATGCATTGCTACAAAATCATACTCCTTTTGCATACGTGTGAGCAACTCTTTATTAAATATTGCACAACAGCCTTGTGCACCACCATTTTGAAAAAGAATCTCAGAGAACCTGTAATATTTCCGAAGTGGATATTTTCTAATTTCCCCCTTTTCCCAAATGTATTTGTTACAAAACACTACTTGTGGTTTGGAATTATCTTTACGGAGTATTGCTTCTAATTGTTTTTGAATTTTATTCTCTAACCAGATATCATCCTGATCACAAAAACAAATAAAGTCTGAAGTCGCATATTTCAGTAGATGCATGAAATTTCCTGCTGGGCCTAAACCAGTGATACCATCGTCTATTAATATTATTCTTGAATCTACCGATTCGAATTTTTTTATTATTTCCAATGTCTTATCAGTAGAGCCATCATCGTGCACTAATAGTCTCCATTCGTCATTAGTTTGCATTAGTATAGAGAGTATCTGATTCTCAATGAATTGCTCTCCATTGTATGTTGCTAGTAATACATCTACTATCATATTAAATTTATCTTCCTAAATGGATGTTGATACTATTTCTATAATCTCTTATTTTGAAATTATGATATTCAATTTCTCGCGAAAAAATTGTTTTATAGGGTAATATACCATAAGCCCCTTTGTACGTCTCATAACCACCGTATATTAATAATGTAAGAGAAATGAAATATTTTTGAAATATAATTTGTGTGCTTATGTTTCTTCTTTCCATTATAAGTGGAATAGCTAAATATGATACGAACATGAGATAGAATGCTATTCTTTCGAAAATTGCTACCGATGAAGAAAACAAGTATAAACAAAGGCTTATGAATATTATGTTGCTAATAATTGGGAATTTCTTTTGACATACTAAAATTATCGAGAAATATAATATTACTTTTAAGAGGAACCCTAGGCCGGAGTTCATTTCTACAGCATTTAGATAGGTATCAGACATTCCTTCATAAAATACGGAGAAGTATTTTATTTTCTCAAAGAGGGGACTCCAAGAACCAGTAAAAGCTCCCAAAGTTAAGATGATAAGTACTACACTCTTTAATATAATACCAATTTTGAACTTTCTGATTAGGTAAAGTGGAAATAATATGATTGCAGAGGTATGGAAGGCAAATGCTATTAGTATAAGACTAAGATATCTTTTTATGTTTGCTTTTTGTATGTATTTTATTGATACGCAAAAGGCGCCAATGGATACAGATTGCCTTATCGCATTCAACGAATAGGGATATATTGTTAGAAGATAAATGCCTAAGAAACCCCAGAATAGGTTTAAGTTTTTTTCTCCGGGTAATAGAAATAGTGATTTCCGAAAGAGAATTAAACTTAATACCCCATAGATGCCGATTACAAAAAGTTGGGGTTTTGGAAAGTATTGACAAAGAAATATTATTATGATCGAAGCAAGATCCCTACAATGAATTATTGCGTCAAGGTAATGATGTTCTCTGAAGCTATTTGCAGTAGATTCAATACCGTAGAAGTAGTTGTCATAATCATTACCGACGTCGTATCTAAGAACTGTAAATAAACATAAAACTATAAATCCTACATTTTGTAATATCTTTTTCTTTGATATAAAACATAGTAGGGTTATTGAGTATACTAATAAATATATAGCCATTCTAACTAAAAGGGTGAATGAGCTTTATAAAAAGTTTATTTCTCTTCTTTAGTAAATTATCTATAAGAGAGAATTTGTTTTTATGAATTCTTTTATGCTTTAGCCTTTCTATTCCTGGAATGTTATATGTCGAAAGGCCGTTGTGATATAATAGTTCTGGTGTAAAATTTGATTTCCAAAAGATATAAAAGAGACTTAGTTGATCACGTTTACAATAATGATTATAAATTTCCCACCAGCTATCGCATAAATGAGCTATTTGCTTATTATTATGTGCTCTTAGTATTAGATTATTTTCGAATAATCCGTTATGCCGAGGATATTTTTCTCGTTTTAATTTTCTAATTAATGGATATATACTAATGAATCTCTCTCTTCGTAGACTTACACATCGTTCTGCTTCTTCATAGATACAATCGCAATTTGGATGACGGATTCCAAGCCACCCATTGTTATGAGTAGAAATTGTTTGTTTTATGTGATCATAGAAGCATTTATCTGAAATAATCAAATTAGAGTCAAGCCAAACTGAATAATCATAATCGCTTAATAATTTATGAGGTTGGAGTTTAGCATATCTAGAGGTTCGAATTAAATCATTACTAATCATAGGGATTGGTTTGATTGTCCAATTTCCAATTTTACTGTTAGCCGGATAATCATTTGAAAAGCAAATGTAAGAACATTCTTTGTCGATTGCTTTATATTCCGGTAGATTATCGTAACCTCCGGTTAAGCTCGTATATATTACTATTTTGTTTAACGTTGTCATTGTTGCTATACAAATAATCTATGACTTTTAATATTTATAGTCACCATTGATGTAATTCTTTAATTTTGATTAATTTATAGAGTTCTCTTCTTTTAATAGATTCTTTAGATAAGATATATATCTTTCTCTATGAGATTCGCATTCTATAAAATTTATGAGTTTTGTTAGCCTAATCCTGCCTATATTGCATGGGAGCCATTTCTTAAGCCAAAGTTTTGTTAGATATCTGTTGTTGTATGGAGAAAGGCTGCTCTTATATTGGGTTTCAGTTTCTAATCTCCATAGGCGATTTTCCTTCTCTAACCTATCCCTATCTTTTATTATAGAATTTAAGTATGCAATTCGATTATTAAAGTTTTGGATTCCTTTTTCGTCCATTAATTCGATTCGCCTTTGTAGCGAGTCTTGTTTATAGGGATAGATATGATAATGTATTTTTGAGTTTTCAAAATGTAACTTTAGAAAAATCCCCTCTTCCCATAATGAAGTATTAACAACAGAGGTTTTTGGAAAGAAAAAGTTGCCTAATCCATAGAAAATAAGTCCGTTATTATAGTTTTCATAACCACTGTAACAGTGTTGATGGTGGTTTATGACTATGTTAGCACCGGCATCAATAAGAAACCTATAATTATCTTGCATTCTTGTCGAAGGCAGCTGAAATCCTTCTGGTCCTCCATGAACTATTACGATAATATAGTCAGTGCTATTTTTAATAGCCTTTATGGAATTGTATTGTGAAATTGGGTCTAATGGATTTGCACCTGGACTCTCTCTATCGGTTACGGAAAATTCATGTTCACAACAATTTATAATACCAATCTTTTTGTTACCAAGTTGCTTTATAATAGGCTTCGCTGCATTTTTACTACTTTCTCCTGCTCCCACGTAGTCAACCTTTCGCTCATTTAGTATCTCAATTGTATTAAGTAAAGAATCTGAGCCAAAGTCCATTATGTGATTATTAGCTAACGTAACACATGAAAATCCTAATCTTTGTAGTGAATCAATGGAGTCCGTTGTAGAGTGAAGATTGGGACCAAATTTTATAATTGGTGTGCTACCATTGCTAATTATTGGAGATTCGAAATTAATAATAGAGTAATCTGATGACTTTACTATTGATTCGATTTCTGGATCCCAATTAAAAAGCCCCTGTGGGTAGTAGTCACCTGCAATTATAATGTTCATTTGAAAATAAATTTTCTTAAATTTTTTAATTCTCCTCTGGTAGACGGAAACAGAATAATGAGTAAAATATATGTAAGACTACAAAGAGCAATTTCCAATATGTAAGCAATTACTCCTGTATAGCTAATAGTGAGAAAATAGCCTATTACTCCCATTATAATGGCTGACAGAAGAGGAAGTTTAATATTCGAAATCATTTTCCATGGTGATATTTTTACATATAAGTACGTAATAATAAGTGTAGAAATTATTAAGAAAACCCTTGAGGCTGCCTTTATGTCGCAGAGTACGTTAAATGGCTGATGCACAGCATAAAGAATAAGAGGTATTAAGATAAAGATATTAATGACCTGAGATAAAGTAGATAATTTTGGTTTGCCTTTGGCACGTAATACTTCGCTGCAATAATGAGATAATAATATTGTTATTCCACTTGAAAGTCCCCAAATTCCAATAAACCAAGTTGCCTCTTGCCATTGCGATCCTAAAAGTATATCTGTAATTAAGGACCTGAAAACGAATATACCAATTGATAAAGGTAAAAGAACAAGGCCAACTGTTTTTTGAAATTTGAAGAGAATTTTTGCAAACTGATTTTCATCATTTTGCGCTTTAGATAGGGAGCTAAATAAGACCGATGTAGTAGCGGTGGTTATAATACCTAAGATTTGGCCTACGGTTGTTATGGAAGTTCTGTATATTCCTAAATAGTAGTCATTGAGAACCGTGCTAATAATAAACACGTCACAATAACCTGTTAGCCAAATGCTAAGTGCTTCAAGCATTGACCAAGCACTAAAAGAAAACATCTGTTTGAAATTAAACCAACTATACCATAAGTAGGGTTTCCAGGGAGATTTAGCGGTTAAAATAATAGCGTTTGATAATTGTTGAGCTATCATACCAATAATTAGTGCCCAATAGCTACGAGTTACAAATGCTATTGGTATTGTTGCAACTATTGGTACTAAAATGCCGATTGACTTAGCCCAAAATAGTAATTTGAAATTTAGTGCCCGCTTAAAAAGAGACATTTGAATACTTGAAAATGAACTAAGCGGAATACATACACAAGAAATTGCTATAACATCTCCGTGACCCTTATTACCAACCAATTCTGCAATAGGTTGGCAAAATATAATAATAATAACCCATATTGTGATTGATAGAATTAAATTTGACAAAAATGCCACGTTAGTAGCACGATAGAGATCTAACTCGTTTTCGAAGGGCTGTTGAATAATATATTTTTGAAATCCTGCATCAGTAAATATTTCAGCAAAACTAATGACCATTATTGCGGTCACCATTATACCGAAGTCATCAGGTGTTAGCAAGCGAGCTAATACGATAGACGTAATTGGGGTAACAAGCTTTGCTATAACCTCTGTGAGTGTTGACCATTTAGTGGCGCTTATGACTTGCTGTCTCAGTTCAGTCATATTGTTTTTGCACGGAATAAAGGAACAATAGATTATAAGATGTTTTCGATACCTATTGCATGTGAACCTTTTGCTTTCTTTATTCGTTTATAAAAACTTTCTCCGACTAAAGTTTAATCAGGTTACCTAGTCTATAATCCCATTCTTCGGGAGAGAATTCTTCGTAACCGCAGCCGGGGAAAAAGGTTAGTTCTCCAAAATAGATTTTATTGTTAACTTCGTAAAAGTCAACTCTTAAAAATTTTGTACCTGCAGAAAGTCTTTCTGCCAGATTTACCATTACATCGTAGTTTACAGGTCTAGCTAATACTCTATCGGCCGCTGGATAGTGTCTAGTAAAGGGCATTCTATTCCAGTCCTTATCTAAAAAAGTAACTTTTATTCCCGTGTCAGAATGTCGTTCCGTCACAATAAAACAGCATTCTACTTTGCCGTTAAAGCACATAAATTTATAATCGGGGATGTCCCCGTCTTCAGAATCTGACAGGAGTATTCTCTCAGCTAACACCTTAGGTTGTACGCTTTTATAGGGCCATTCTCTGCCAAATTCGTAGAAATTTCTTTTTAGTGATGAATTAAGTTTCTTTCTTGCTGCTTCCTTATCAAGATTCGACTTGTCTTTGCAAATTATAATGCCGCCACTGTCGTGGTTGGTCTTTAGTACGAATTGATCGGGCAATGAATCGAAATCAATATCTTCAGCACGATCCCACACCCCGAGAGTAGGAATTACATATTCCTCACCAATTCGCTCTGCGACCCATATTTTCGCCTCAACTTTATCTACCATAGTAGTGTATTCAGGCTTTCGGTCGTAGAGTTTAAGCCATTGTAGTTTTTCGTTGAAGGTCTGAGGATTCTTAAGATTAAGTTTCTTTCCAAAGACTGAATAATATTTTAGCTTAAGATATAGTTTATCAGGAAAATACTTACCAAACTTGACTAAAACAGCACTTATAAAAATTGAAGGGTGTTTAGCCCATCTTTTGATTATATCTTTGGTCATATTTACTTTATTGTACTTGGAAGTGATTAAATAGTTATGGGCTTAAGTATTCTTGTTATGGTAAGGATAGCATATAATAACCGTATTCGCAAATGGTGAATTGCTGCAGTTTGGACGGATTCTCTATTTGATGCAGTTCTCTATAAGTTTGAGCAAGAAGGGATTTATCATTATTCAATACCGATGTAATCAATGTGTGGGCGGCCTGTGTCCAGACGTTTGTTATGGAATCCTTGATCTGCTCATATTTTGTGTAAGCTCGATTAGCTTCAGCTGCGTTACCGATTATCTGATTGGAGGCGTAGAGTAACATCTGTAGGCGAGCGTCAAGTTTACGGCTCGGTAACTTGGCAACGCCCATACGGCCAACGAATACGGATAGCTTTGCTGCCAGAGAGGCGGGAAGAGGCTCACCACGATAGTAGTAACGCAGAGCGCTTAGAAGATGGGGCAGGAAGGCATCAAGCTGGTCGTTGGCACGCGTACTTTTACGGGAAAACTCCAGGATCCTGATATCTGAGGCTTTTACATTGAAGGCTATGGTGCCCACATTATTATATATGTTAAGCACGATGTTGCCGCTCTTGCTCCGCGGAGTCGGAATATAGGTGCCGACCAGGCCAGGGAAGTCACCTTTGACCACTTCAACTAAGTCACCCTCCTCGAGATCAATGTCTTCCAAGGAGAAGTAGGGGAGACAGTTTTTATAAGCGCGGGCTATATTCTGGAAATTGGCCATTGCGCGGTCATCAACTGTTGCATAACGCTCAGCGCTGCCTCGTGAGAGGAGAAATGAAAAACCGTTTGGCTGGCCGCATAGTTCTTTTATATCTTGAAAAGCGCCTCTAACGAACACGTAGTGAAACGTCAGCCGAACCGTCTTGAAGCGGATTTCCCCATCACTGTCATCTTTAATTACATACGTAGGTGCAAAGATCTCAAGATCCTTTTGCGCTTTCGTATTGAACCGGTCTACAGCCTTTTGCGCCGTTTCGTGACTTGATCCGCCGATATAATTCAGCACATACCATGACGAAGCAGAAGAAGTAGCTACTACAGGCGCCATAACCTGATGGAGTATAATTTTATTTGGCTCGTATTTGGGTAAAGCGCTGACCATTAAGAGGTTTTAGCTTTGCACGAGCCAAACTTCCGAAAACTTTCCGGAGGAATCTCTATGTTTCAGTAAGTATCTCTTAGCAAGAGTTACTACCCTGAGTATAAATAGCTGGAATTTAGCAAATTATCAAGAACTATTAAGAGCTAAACTAACCATTACTCAAAATTCGCCCCCCATTCACCCTTCAAATACTTTCTCCGTTACTTTTGGTGAATCAAGGTTTTTTATTACCTTTGCACTAAAGTAAGTAACTCTTGCTAAGAGATACTTACTGAAACATAGAGATTCCACCGGAAAGTTTTCGGTAGTTAAGCTCTTTTTAGTCATTCAAGTCTCTTGTTATCAGCTTGTTTGATGAAAGAAGGGCCAACTGAAGGATTACCCAATTACCAATTTTGTGGTACCGCAGTCATCGGGTCAGGGTGATAGACATTGGTATGTGCTGAACTTTATCAGGCGTTCAGGTCGTCCATCTCCGCAGAAAGAAATTGAAGATTTCAACAAAGGGGAGAAGCGTCTTGAATTGTTTGCTCCGATAATCCGTCCGGCGCATATCGTAAAGGGAAAAGTAGTCTATAGAGATCAACTGCTTACCTATTATTATGTGTTCGTAAATGGCGTTCTTGACGATGTTAAGAAGCTGTGTTCGAGTCCTTACAATGATCTGAGTATGATGCTGGATCGTGGTTCGGAAAGGCGATATGGCATTCTTAGCGATCAGGAGATGGAGAACTTCAAGATCATCTCAAGGGCTCATACTAATACCATTCCCTTCTTCAATATCAGCGATATTGATCTTGAAGCGGGCGATGAGGTGGAAGTGGTAAGCGGAGAATTTGCTGGTCTGAGAGGAACTTATTTGCCAAAACCGCGTAGCGCGAAAGGGAATCTGGTAATAGCTGCCACAGCTCAGATGGGAGCCGTCCTTTGGGACGTAGATGCTAAGTATATCCGTATTCTTCAATTCGCACGTGACACTCGCCGCCAATACGACATTCTGGAATCATTTATTCCAAAATTATTTCCTATACTTCGAAAATACCACGCTGGTGAAACGCTGACAGAAAAGGAGCGTTCGATTCTGACAGTATTCAACCAGCGCATGTGCGTAGTGAGTCCTTCTAATCAGAAACTCGAGGCGAAATTGCTCGCGACCTTGATGTGCGTTCAGACAATATTGGGCGATGTGTCAGGCTATCGTCTCTCCTCCGCACGATTCGAGAAACTTCGCTCCACAGTGACAAATCCCTGGACCAAAGCTCTAATCGAACTCCTCTTAGGAGTGTCAACAAACGAGTTTGATTCATTAAGGACAACTTACGAATTGCTAAAGTCAGGAGCCGAAGAGGAAGCTACTCCCTCCAAATCCCAGCGTGAGCTTCTGACCGAATATGATTATTATTTAGACGGTAACTAATCCGGAGCCTTTTACTTGGCAGAATCATTAAAACATAAGACCTTTAGGGGAACTATATGGAGCGTAGTCGAGCGTTTCTCAGTTCAGGGAGTTTCTTTTCTGGTAATGATAATCATGGCTCGAATCCTTACCCCAGACGACTATGGCCTGGTAGGTATGCTGACTGTGTTTATTGCTGTATCGCAATCACTTGTCGACAGCGGTTTTTCCCAGGCCTTGATAAGGAAACAAGACCGATCTGAGCTCGATAACTCTACTGTGTTCTTCTTTAACATTGGTGTCGGGATAATCATTTATTTGATATTGTTTTTTAGTGCCCCACTTATTGCAAGTTTTTACAAAGAGTCGATTCTCACGCCTCTCACACGCCTGATTTCGCTTAGTGTACTGATAAACTCATTTGTGGTGGTTCAGAGAGCTCTGTTCATAATCAAAATTGATTTTAAGACTCAGGCGAAAGCATCATTGTCGGCATCTGTTATATCTGGTGTCGTTGGCGTTCTCATGGCTTACACTGGATTCGGTGTATGGGCAATTGTCTGGTATCAACTCACGAATCTCGCTGTCAATGTAGGATTACTATGGTTGTTCTCTAAGTGGAGACCCAAGTGGTTATATTCTTGGAGATCGTTTAGAGAGCTTTTCGGATTCGGTTCCAAACTGGCTTTGTCTGGAATCATCAGTACAATTTATGATAATGTTTATCTCATAGTAATTGGTAAAGTTTTCAGTGCTTCAGATTTAGGGTATTATACTCGTGCACATCAGTTTGCCAATTTTCCTTCCTCCAATGTCACGAGTATAATTCAAAGAGTGACCTTTCCTTTATTGTGCACTATCCAAAATGATGATGACAGGCTCCGCGACGTCTATAGGCGATTTCTTCGTTTGTCAGCATTTGTTATTTTTCCACTAATGATTGGTCTGGCCGCTGTCGCTCACCCTCTAATAATACTTGTACTGACTAAAAAGTGGGCTTTTTCTGTAATTCTTCTTCAGATTATATGTTTGAATATGATGTGGTATCCAGTTCATGCCATAAATCTCAATCTTCTTCAGGTCAAAGGACGTAGTGATCTTTTTCTAAAACTTGAAATTTGGAAAAAGCTTATGGGAGTGGGTATCTTATGTGTGACTGTACCTATGGGACTTGTGGCTATATGCTGGGGTGCACTTATAAGTTCGATCATAGCCCTTGTTATAAACACTCATTACACGGGAAAGCTTATTCAAGTGGGATTCTTTACTCAGATGCAGGATTTAATTCCTATTCTTATTTATAGCTTCCTTACAGGTGCTTTAGTTTGGGGAATCGTTAATATTCTCTCCAATCTCTGGCTCCAACTGATTCTGGGTATTGCGGTAGGAATTCTCTTTTTCATCACAATTACACGAATTACCGGCTCTCGCGACTTGCGCGATGCAATTGGTTTTCTCAAGGAGGCCAGAAGAAAATAACAGACTTTCAATAAATCGAAATTAATGGCTGATAATCAAATAACCGTTACATCTCCACTACTCCCTGATCTTGATGAGTTTCAGCAGATGCTCAAAGAAATCTGGGATAGTAAGTGGGTCACTAACAACGGATCCTTTCATAAGCAGCTTGAAAAGGAGCTAGCCGAATATCTTAAGGTACCTTATCTGAGTCTCTTCACAAATGGTACACTACCCCTTATAACCTCACTTCAGGCGCTGCGAATCACAGGTGAAGTGATCACTACACCCTATAGTTTCGTGGCAACTACACATGCACTATGGTGGAACGGTATAAAGCCTGTCTTCGTCGACATCGATCCCTCTAACTGCGGCATCAACCCGGCTAAGATCGAGGCAGCCATTACACCTAAGACTACAGCTATAATGCCTGTACACTGCTATGGTAAGCCATGCGATACCAAGGCAATTCAGGAAATAGCGGATAAATACGGGCTTAAAGTAATTTATGATGCGGCTCATGCTTTCGGAGTGGAAGTGAATGGCAAGTCAATCCTGAATGAAGGTGACATTTCAACACTCTCTTTCCATGCCACGAAGGTATACAATACCATTGAAGGCGGAGCTATGGTGATGAAAGATGAACAGACGAAGAAGAGAATTGATTATCTGAAAAACTTCGGTTTCGCCAACGAGACAACAGTAGTTGCTCCCGGCATCAATTCCAAGATGGACGAAGTGCGTGCAGCCTACGGTATTTTAAATCTTCGTCAGGTTGATGCAGCCATAGAAGCGCGTCGAAAAGTTGCAGAAGCATACCGCGCAGCCCTACGTGATGTGCCGGGTATCACTTTCTTTGATGAGATGCCTGGCGTTCGTAGCAACTACAGCTATTTCCCGATATTTGTTGACGCCGAGAAATTCGGAAGATCCCGCGACGAGCTCTATGAAGAGATGAAAGCTGCCAACGTGCTTGGACGCCGTTACTTCTATCCCCTAATCAGCGAATTCTCAACATATCGTGGACTCCCTTCAGCCACACGCGAAAATCTTCCAGAGGCATACAAACTTGCCGAGACAGTGCTCTGCTTGCCAATGCATCATGCATTAAACACCGAAGATGTTGACCTAATAGTTGCATTAGTTAAAAAATGAAACAAAAAAGATTAATGCTCCTCGGAGGACTTCGATATCTATTACCTGTTATCGAAGCAGCTCATAAAGAGGGATATTATGTCATTACATGCGACTATCTACCCGATAATATAGCACATCAGTTTTCTGATGAGTACTGTAATGTAAGTATTATCGACAAAGAAGCTGTTCTCAAAAAAGCCCAAGAACTCAAAATTGATGGAATATTGTCGTTCGCTGTTGATCCTGGTGTTGTGACAGCCGCTTATGTTGCAGAAAAAATGAGATTACCGTTTGCTGGTTCTTATGAATCAGTAAAAATTCTGCAGAATAAAGACTTGTTTAGAGATTTCCTCACAAAGAATAATTTTAATGTGCCTGTTTCCGGAGGTTATGCAGACTTCGAGACCGCAGTTAAAGACTTGAAACGATTTTCATTTCCTTTAATAGTTAAGCCCACGGATTCTGCAGGAAGTAAAGGAGTAATGAGAATCGATTCTCCCTGCGAATTACCCAAAGCATTTGCCCATGCACTGGATAATTCTATTTCAGGAAAAGTAATAATAGAAGAATTCATAGAAAAAGAAGGTTGTTCTTCAGATACTGATTGCTTTTCTATAAAAGGAAAGTTAGTGTTAACAACCTTTTCCGCTCAACGGTTTGATAATGAAGCAGCTAATCCTTACACGCCAAGTGCATATAGTTGGCCTTCAACTTTCACGCTCGAGCAAGAGCAGTATCTGACTTCAGAATTGCAACGTTTGATAACTCTACTTAATCTGAAGACGTCAATTTACAATATTGAAACCCGCATCGGAAAGAACGGTAAGCCGTATATAATGGAACTCTCCCCTAGAGGAGGCGGTAATCGTTTGGCGGAAATGATTCGCTATGCCACTAAGGAGGATATGATTACAGCGTGTGTTCGCGCTGCTGTGGGAGATGAAATAGGAGAGCTAAAAACAGTAACGTATGATGGTCACTGGGCAGAAGTGATACTCCACAGTGATTCCGAAGGAAAATTCGAGTCTATCAGCATCTCGCCAGAGTACGAAAAATATGTGCATGAAATCGATCTTTGGGTAGTTCCGGGAGAAATTGTTCATTCGTTTCGTGGAGCTAATGATGCGATTGGGACATTGGTATTAAAATTTCCCTCCCAATCAATTCTTGATAATGTACTCAAGTCAATATCTAAATGGTGTAATATTAATGTAGTTAGTGATGAAAAAAATAAATAAAATTCTCGTTCTTGGAGCGACAGGACAATTGGGAGCCTATGCGGCCTTGCATCTTAAAGATATAGGATATGATATTGTTGCTGTAGGACATCGTACAACAGATAATGGTTTTTTTAATACGAAATCAATAGATTATATTGGTGGATTCTCTTTGGAGAATCCATCTGATTATATAAAACTTCCAACCGATATAGATGCTGTGGTACATATGGCTGGAACAATGCCTGCACATGCGGATGCTAACCCAATGCCATACATACAAAGTATTATTGTAGGAATGGTTAATCTGTGTGAATGGCTAAAAAATAAAACTAAGTGCAAAAGAGTAATCTTCAATACTACACCCTCAGATGTTTGTGCTTTCTTTGGTTCAGCTATGCCTGTTCCAGACGATTCCCCAAGATCATTCCCTAAAGATGGAGGTGATCATGCCATTTACGCAATTGCAAAGAATGCAGCTGTTGATATTTTGGAATCATACAAATATTCAGATGGAATAAGTAGCTGTGTTTTTCGTCATTTGACTGTTTATGGATATCACCCTAACCCATATTATTATCTGAATGGTTTTAAAAAGAAATTACCATGGCGTCAGATCATTGACAATGCTATTGAAGGTAAAGAAATTGAAGTTTGGGGCAATCCTTCTAGACTGAAAGAACTCCTCTATATAGCCGATTTTTCTTATGCTATTGAAATGGCGCTGAAGACTGGTGTTGAAGGAATCTTTAATCTCTCTGGCTATCAACCCTATTCATTGGAAGATCAGATTGATGGTATAATTGAAGTTTTTTCTAATACTGCTAACAAGTCCATTAAGAAATATTGTCCCGAAAAATCTAACACTCCTCAGAATCTTCTTGACTCGAGAAAAGCTAGAGATATCCTTGGTTGGACTCCGAAATATTCATGGGTTGATGCATGTAAAGAGATAAAAAGAGAAATGATGGAGGAGCCTTTAAAGTTACTTTGGGGTCAGTCTTCTGATTATTAACAGGGACTCCTATAAGTCTCCTCCGAATAATACTAGCAAATCATATGGGCTTAGAAAACCCTTTCGTTTCTATAAGTTGTATAACTTATAATCACGCCTCATTTATCAAAAAAACCATAGATGGTTTTTTATCACAAAAGACATCTTTTTCTTTTGAGATATTAATACATGATGATTGTTCGACTGACGGAACTACCGAAATAATCAAAGATTATGCTAAAAAATACCCTGATATAATTTTCCCAATCTTTGAAGAGGTAAATCAATTTAGTTTGGGAGTTCCTTCAGGTAGTGCTATATGGAACTTACCTCGAGCCCGTGGAAAGTACATAGCATTATGCGAAGGTGATGATTACTGGACTGATCCATATAAACTTCAAATACAAGTTGATTTCTTAGAATCACATCCTGATTATGGCATGTGCTATACAAAGGTGAAACGTTTAGATCAGAAATCAGGTAAAGTTATTGATGAGTGGGGTGGCACATATACGTCATTCGAAGAGTTACTTAAAAAAAATACTATACCAACCTTAACAACTGTTTTTAGAAGGGAACTATATATCGATTATTTAAACGACGTTCAGCCTTCTATTCAGGATTGGAAAATGGGTGACTATCCGCTATGGCTATATTTTGCTCTTAAAAGCAAAATTAAGTTTATAAATACAATAACAGGCGTATACAGGGTATTGGAAGACTCAGCATCGCACTCTAAGAATATAGAGAAATCATTAGTGTTTCTACAATCCTTTCATGATATCAGAACATGGTTTAATGACAAATACAAAGGAATAGAACAAAAGGCATTAGAACAGAATCAAAGCATATTACTATTTAACTCCGCCGTGGTTCACAAATCGCAGATTCATATCATTGATGCCTATAAAAAAATTACGAAAAAGAATCTGAAGATAAGGGTAAAGTATACACTTAGTAGACTTTGCATGTTTCCACTTATAGATTTCATTTATCGGCATAAGCTAAAATAATGGCAATTATTTGATATAGATTTATACTCATCTAATAACTATTATTAAATTATCTTTCCTTATCTCAGAGATACAGGGTACAGACTGAGCAATTATGGGAGTCTATGTTTTCATACTTGTATTATTGATTCTGTCTTCAATATTCTGTGATTTTCATAAGTCTCAGAATAATCAAAAAAAAATTCTATACATCTTTACTTCATTACTTTTAGTAGTGACTGCTGTTTTATCATATAGAATGGGTATTGATACTCAACGCTATATGAGATATTTCAATCAGTCGTTCACACTTGCTAACTTTGAGTTCGCTTATTGGGATGTTTATCGTTTTGAACCTGGGTGGACGGTTCTGATGGTATTAGTAAAAACAATTTTCGGAGATTTCTTCTTTCTAAAGCTGATAGCAGTTCTACCTATTAATATTCTTATTTGTATTTTCTTTTATAGATACTCTAAGGCGCCGTTTCTTTGCCAATTACTTTATTTCATATCATTTTTCTTTGGTGTGAGTTTCGAAATATTACGTCAAGATGTAGCAATGAGTTTTGTGCTTTGGGGATGCTTTTCATTATTTAGTGACAATAGAAAGGGTTTTTTGATTAGAGCATGGCCATGTGTAATATTTCATAAGACAGGGATATTGATATTAATTGCTATATACCTTTTTTCATTTATAAATGTGAAAAGATGGATGCTACTTATACCCTTACTTATATTTATAATGGGGCAACTTATAGCCAAATATATGGCTGACATAGTTAGCATAGTAAATATTTTTTCAGAAGATAACGCTAATTTGATGAAAGCCTATCAGTCAAATGAAAACTACGGTAATGTTATCACATCTTATTCGCTAAGTCGTCTTTTTTACAATATATTTAAATATATAGCGATGCCATTAATAGTTACAAACTGGTTAATTAAAGAGAGAAATAACAATATTTTTTGTGGAATATGCTTCCTTTACTTAATAATATCCGCATTACAACCTATATTGTATATTCTTACTCGACTGGCAATCTATTTATTACCGATTTTTACAATCGCCGCTTCAAATTTTATTTTTAAATATCTTAAAATAAAGACAAATAAGCCTTTATACCTAACTATGGCTGTGGTGTACTTGTCTTTTTCCTTCTATTCTGTGAAGCAGTACACTTCATCAGAAGAATTTGGATACCCAACTGGGGGATATGATGTCCGCTATTTTCCTTATACATCAATATTCGACGAGAATAATCCGGTCTATATAAAAAGACTGAATCTTATAAGCTGATAATTCCAAGTAATGATTTCGATCGCAATGGCTACCTATAATGGTGCCAGATATTTAGGTGAACAACTTGATTCGTTGTTGTCTCAGACTGTACCATTTGAGGAGCTAATAATTTGCGATGATTGCTCAAATGATAATACGTTAGAGATTCTTGAGCGATATGCAAAGAATGATCATAGGATTAAAATTTATGTAAACGAGAAGAATCTCGGTTTCAATAAAAACTTTCAGAAAGCAATTGGACTATGTGAAGGAGTCTATATTGCTTTGTGCGATCAAGACGATATTTGGCTTCCAAATCATCTTAAAGTGTTGAGTGAGTTGTTAGATTCGGGTGCCTGGCTCGGAGTTGGAGGTACAAAATTTATTGATGTAAATGGTAATAGTTTGTCAGAGCTTACAATGGCTCAAACGCGGAATTTCCTCTGGACTCCAGATACTACTAACATAGAAGTTTTTAAATTTGCTTGTGGGTATATGAATCCATTTCAAGGCGCATCAATGATGATTAGAAAGGAATTTCTAAATATTGCCTTGCCGCTGCCCAAGTCTGCTTACATCTATGATGTCTGGTTTACTCTGAGTGCTTCATTATTGGGTGTATTGGGCTATAATCCAGAAATAATCTCATTATGGCGTCGTCATGGGAGAAATGCTACTAACAATCTTTTACACCATAGCCCATTACGCACATTGTTCGGACACATAGTAAAACCAGGTTCTGTAAACCATAGAGGTGAGCTACTTATGGTTATGAGTGAAAGGATGAGTGGCCTACTACCACAACCATCACAAAAATTGCTTGATGAAGCTCTCGCTTGGAATTTAAGACGTAACTCTATAATAGGGCGACTAAAAAATTCTTATGACGAGCTCCGATTTTGGAGAAGTATTCATAGGAAGGGACTTAAAGGTTAGAACTTTAAAGACTTCATAATAAACCTAAGATATAATGTTATCATGAATATAGGCTTAATAATTGCAGGTGGATCTGGCAACAGAATGGGTCAGGATATACCTAAGCAATTTATGCATGTTGACGGAGCTCCGGTAATAATCCTTACGTTACAGGCTTTCGAAAGGCATCCGGATATTGATGTGATTGCTGTAGTGTGTCTCAAAGGCTGGGAAACGGTTCTACAGAGTTATGCTAATCAATTTAATATTAAAAAATTAAAATGGATTTTTCCTGGAGGGAAAAGCGGAATGGAATCAATCCACAATGGTATATATGGCCTTAAAGAAGCTGGTTGTGATGATGAAGATCTTGTATTGATACACGATTCTGTTCGTCCTCTGCTTTCTCAAGAGATTATTTCTTCAAACATAGCAATATGTAAAGCATATGGCTATGCTATCACTGGTATACAATGTAGAGAAGCAATTCTTGAGAGTGAAGATGGATTTTCTTCAACAAGCAGCATACCCAGAGACAGGCTGATACGCACTCAGACTCCGCAGACTTTCCGCCTTAGTAATATAATCAAGGTGCATGAAGAGGCTAAGGAAAAAGGGATAACAGATTCCGTTGCATCCTGTACTCTTATAGCTGAACTTGGCACTAACCGGGTAATGCATATAGTACCTGGTTCTGAGAAGAATATCAAAATTACAACAGTGGAGGACCTAGAGATGATTAAAGCTCTTATGCACACCTCTAAAGAATCATGGCTGAAATAATATCTTCATACAATCAAGATATACTACAAGTATCTAAGGCCGATTTGCCTTGGGAAAAATTATCAGATTGTAATATCCTTGTTACGGGTGCAACCGGCCTTATCGGAAATTGTCTGGTTGATGTATTAATGAATAATCCTAATAAGGACTATCAGGTTTATGCATCAGGTCGAAATATAAAGAGAGCTGAAAAAATATTCCGTGAGTACACAAACGATAGGTCTTTCCATTTTATTGAGTATGACGTAACAAAGCCGCTATCGACCGAAGTTAACTTTCAATACATCATTCATGCCGCAAGCAACGCGAGTCCAAATTATTTCGTTAATAATCCTGTCGAAGTCATAAAAGCAAATATTGACGGGGTCTCCAACTTGCTTGAATATGGAATTAGTCATGGCATGAAACGCTTTCTTTATGTTTCATCTGGAGAGATTTACGGAGAAGGAGATGGTCGTATTTTTACTGAAGATTATAGCGGATATGTAAATTGCGCTACGGTACGTGCCTGTTACCCATCTTCTAAGAGGGCAGCTGAAACACTTTGTATAGCATATGCTTCTGAATATAACGCTGACATTGTGATAGCAAGACCATGCCATATTTATGGTCCGAATTTTTCAGAATCAGATAATCGGGTTTATGCGCAGTTTATTAGAAATGTCCTCAATAAGGAAGACATAGTCATGAAAAGTACCGGAGAGCAATTTCGCTCCTGGTGCTATGTCGTAGATTGTGTCGCAGCATTACTGTATATTCTACTTAAAGGAGAAAAGGGACAGCCATATAATATAGCAGATGAAAGCTCAAATATAAGCATACGTAATCTTGCAGAAATGGTTGGCGCAATAGGGGATTGTGAAGTTAGAGTATGCGATGCAGATAGTGAAGAAAGGAAAGGATATAATGTAGTTCACAAATCTATATTTTCAGGGGATAGAATAAAAGCATTAGGTTGGATTGTATCAGGTACGATGGAGGAAAAGATGAGAAGAACAATTGATAGGCTCAGGAATTAATTATTTGATTTGTCATTATATCGAATAATTTCTATACAATATTATTCAGAATAAATGTAGCAATGAAGTTTAATTACTCTGATAAAGGATTGATGAATAAGGTGGCAAGTGATTCATCAGTATTACATCCTCTTACTGAAGAAGAACGAAAGGGATTAAGGACTGTATTACTCGGAATGTATGAAGATCTTGCAAATCTATGTAAGCAAGAATGTCTGACCTTAATGTTGGGTGGTGGCTCTTGTCTTGGTGCAGTTCGGCATAAAGGGTTTATACCATGGGACGATGATCTTGATCTTATGATGCCTCGTCAGGATTACGATATTCTTCTAAGTTTGCTGGAAAAAGGGATGCTTAATCCGAAAAAATATGAGTTCGCATATCCAAGTAAAGATTCAGACGGCCCAACACATTTTTTGAAAATCTATCTTCGCAATTCCTTGGATGTTGAGATAATGACAGCTGATTCTCCTTTTCCTAAGGGTATTTTTCTGGATATCTTTCCGATCGAAGGCGCACCGAAAAATAGGTCTCTACAGAAATTCAAAGGAATGATTTCATTCTTCTTGCGAAGCGCAGGCACTTGTGTGGCATATTACAAATTTTCTGGATCTGTATTCGATACATATGCTGCATCCAATCCTCTGCTTCGACGGTCTGTAAAGCGAAAGAAATTGGTTGGACATATTCTGTCAGTTTTACCCCACGGAATATGGGTGCGTATGTTTGATAAATTTGTAAAAAGTAAATGTGTCCCGGGAGGATATGCTACTATTCCAACCGGACGAAACCATTATCTCGGTGAGTTGCAGCCAACAAACGTCTTTCTCCAAACTATTGAAGTTGATTTTGAAGGAAGAAAAGTTAGCATACCGAGAGACTATGATAGTTATTTGCGTGGACTATATGGAGCTAATTACATGCAACTTCCTCCAGAAAGTAAGCGTGAAAGACATTTTGTATATCAATTTTCACTACCGAAATTTACGGGTAAAGTAACGTAATTATTCAATGTGCTTAAAAGAACACAAACAGAGAATAATTGACTCTCATAAAAGGGTCAAAATCCTTCATATACAGGTTTTGCCAAAACTCTCCGGTGTACAGAAGGTATCACTTGAAATATTCAAAAATCTGCCGGAAAAATATGATAAGTATATTATGTTTAGTGTCGATTCCGATGTCGGAGATGTTAACGAGTGTATATCTGAATTTGAAGCAACTGGAGCAAAAATAATTTTTTCCAAAAATCTTAAAAGAGAAATTTGTAGTAAAGACTGGAAAGCATTTAAGGAAATTTATCAATTATGTAAAAAGGAACGGTTCGATATCGTACACACTAACTCAACTAAACCAGGTATCATTGGAAGAATAGCTGCGACCTTAGCTAACGTTCCATATATAGTACATACTATTCATGGTTTAGCGTTTCACAAATTTGTCAGTCGGCCTAAATGGATTTTCTATTGGGCTTGTGAGATGATAGCTACATTATTCTGTAATAAAGTTATAATTGTAAATAGATATTATACAAGATATTTTAAATGGTGTAAGAATAAAATTACGGTAATATACAACGGTTTAGACTTAAATAATTTTAAAACACAAGGTCAACGGGAAAAGGAGAATGATGACTTAGTTCGCGTATTGTTTGTGGGTCGCTTAGATGTACAAAAAAATCCCTTAATGCTTTTAAAAGCAGCAAAAAAAATATTACAAAAGAATGGTAATGTACGTTTTACTATAGTGGGAGACGGAGAGTATCTAAATGATTGTAAGAATTATATAGAGAAACATGGCCTATCTGACAATGTGATCCTTGTTGGTTGGCAAAATAACGTGTCTAAATTCTACTCCACACATGACATATTGGCTATACCATCTTTATACGAAGCATTTGGATTAATATTTCTTGAGGCTGGATTTTATCATCTTCCTGCTGTATCTACCAATGTTGAAGGTATTCCTGAAGTAGTGGAGAATGAAAAAACAGGATTGCTAAGCAATCCAAATGATGTTGAAGGCTTCACTCACAACTTGTTATCTTTGATTAAAGATAAACAAAAGAGAAAAGATATGGGCGAAGCGGCTTATAATCGAGTCACTACTCAATTTTCCACAGATTTAATGGTAAAAAAGTATCTTGAAATCTATGAGGGGAGGATAAATAATAATACTAAATAAATAGGATTGTAAATAGATAACTAAACAAAATATTAGCATAGGTGAAATCGAGTATATATCTCTATATTTTAGTAGAATAGCTGACTCATAGTAATTTTGATATTTTATTGGGCTAGGAAACTACTAGTTTCCTAGCCCAATAACACTTTGAACTTATTTATGTAAACCAACTAATCATTCAGGATTCTAACAGGGAGATCACCAGGTCGTTTGCCTGATCGATTACGGATTTCTCAAGCGAAGCGAGATATATCTGTGTAGTTTTCTCATTGTCGTGGCCTAACGCCTCGCTGATCACGCTTATCGGTATACCCTTTTCCTTGGCTAATGATGCCCATGAGTGGCGCGCGTTATAGAGGCTCCACCCAGCATAATCCGGTGCGCCCACCATCTCCCCAATCTTCTTCAGGTTCCGGTTTATTCTGTAGCCGGCGTTCTTATAGGCGCATCGTTCATTACTATAATTCTTCGTTATTATCGGCAGCAGATAGTCACTCTTGTTGGAGGGATATTTGTCAAGAATCTGCTGCATATCTTTTGTCCACGCTATAGTAAGCTGCTGCCCGGTTTTACGCCGGCGGTAAGTGATTTTCCCAGCTTTCAAATCAGTTTTTCGTAGGAAGCATAGATCTACGAAACTCATTCCGCGTAGAAAGAAGCTGAGGAAAAATATGTCTCTTGCATGATCCAGTTTAGGTCTCAGCGATAGATCAAGTGACTTTATTTCCCGTATCGTTTTTAGCGGTAAGGCACGCTTTCCGGTTTTGTCTACTCCCGTGTATACGCGCTTGAAAGGCTTTTTGTCGTCAATGATCCCTTCCTCCACCGCTCTCATGTAAACCGCGCGGAATATTCTTATATAGAAAGATATCGTATTGGGCACATTCCCTATTTTCTTCTGCCAGGATTCATATCTTTCCATCAGTTCCGACGAAATGCAGTCAAGCATTATATCTTCTTTTAGCGACATTCCGTATTCTGATTCCAGTCGCATCTGAAATCTCATAAAGCTATTGAGAGCCGACCGATAGTTTTCAGCAGTTCCTGTCTTATTATTCAGTTTAAGATTGTTGATTATATCCCCCATATAATGTATAAAAGAGTATCTCTTCTTATAGAGCTTAAACTCTTCCGCTATATCATTAGATGTGAAATTAATTACGTTCTTCGTAAGTCGCGCAATTATCCTGTTTATGCGTTCCAGGTCGCAACGCATATTTTCGCGCACAGTGAGAATCCATGCTTTGCGACTCTCGTCATTGGTTACTACCGTCGAGCGCTTTTCGTCCCATTCATCTGTTCGGATATGGTAGCCGGTCGCAACCTGCCGGATCGCTCTGTTGTGGATTATCTGATAGTAGATCACTCCCTCTTTTCCTATTACTGAGGAACTACGGTACTTTACTTTTATATAAGTCATCTGTCATAAAGTTATTGAGTGGAACGTTTTAAGTTAGTTACCTCTACTCATAAAGAATTGACTTCGGAATTGTTTGCTGCCTTCTTCCTTGAAAATGCCTTTATCGGGAAATAAAAAAATCAACCCGTGGGCTGTATTAAGGCTCTCGGGTTGACTGTGCTGATATGCGGTTACTATTTCTTCCAGACCTTAGTAGAAAGAATCACCACATCTTCAACCGGACGATCGCCCTTTTCTTTGTCCGTTTCCATAAGAGTGATATTCTTCACGATATCCTGACCCTCTACGAGCTCTCCGAATACCGTGACCGTACCGTCGAGGTGCGGAGTTCCGCCTATAGTTTTATATACTTCCCGCTGCTCCGGCGTGATCTTAACCGGACCCTGCTCCTTATACCATTTATCGGCGAGTTCGCGGGCCTTGGTGTTGAGGAGGTCACCATTTTCTATCTCGGTCAGCGAGGGATCCTCAAGCATCAGCTCGTAGCGGGCGCGATGATAGAGATAGTTTTTATGCCATGTGTTCATGCGCTTTTCAGTAGCATCGAGCTCTTCATCGGTAAACACCTTTCCCTCTACAACGCAGAACTGTGTTCCGGCCGACATACGGGTCGGGTTCACATAGTCGCCGAGCTTTGCATCGATAAGGGCACCGCGCTTGCAGAAATGCTCCGGCTTGATCTCTGAATATACTACATAGCCGCCGTCGCCATCGCCATACGCTACTCCGGGTTTACGCTCCTTACTCTGCGGGTCGCCTCCCTGAATCAGGAAATCTTTGATTACCCTGTGGAAGAGCACTCCGTTATAAGTACTGTCGTTGCACAGGCGGATAAAATTATCGCGATGCAGCGGGGTGTCATCATATAGCCAGAGCGTGAAGTCGCCCTTATTGGTGCTTACGGTTACGTAGGTTTTCTGGTCTGTTCCGGTCGCGGTGGTGTCGGTGCCGGATTCCGCCTTATTGCCTGCGCAACCGGTTATCGCAAGCGTCGAAAGAGCCAGCATTGATGAATAGATAAGTCGCTTCATATTGTGATTGGTTTTAGTAATTATTTACCATAGAGAGCATTCCACCAGCGCGGGTCGTCTTGCAGCCATTTTGCAAACCAGGCCATCGTGGTAGCGTTCCAAAGTTTCTTATGAGGGTCATCGAGCACGAAATGATGCTGATCATCTACGCTGATGAATTCTACCTCACGACCCAGAATCTTCAGGGCATTAAATAGCTGGACGCTCTCGCCGATGGGCACATTTTCATCTGCCGTGCCGTGGAAGAGCAGCAGGGGAGTGTGGATCTTGTCGGCATTGAAGAGCGAGCTCTGCTTGGTGAAGAGGTCAGGATTATTCCACGGATATGATTTGGCAGCTGCCACGGCATTGTAGCTGTAGCCCCAGTAGCCCTCGCCCCAATAGCTTGTCACGTTAGATATTCCGGCGTGGCTCACGGCTGCCGCGAATATATCCGTATGGCTCACGAGATACTGCGTCATGAAGCCGCCGTAGCTGGCGCCGATGCAACCTATCTTCTTATCGTTCACGTACGGGTGCTGGTGGCAGAACTCCTTCACTCCCTCGATGATATCATCGGAGGTCCGCTTGCCCCAGGCGTTTACGTGGCGTGCGGAAAACTCCTGCCCATAGCCCGTCGTGCCGGAAGGATTGATCACGAGCACCACATAATCCTTCGCCGCAAACAGCTGAGGGCTATAAGGACTCGTCATGCCTGATGTAGAGGGGCTTGTGCCTCCGTAGTAATATACTATCATCGGATATTTCTTCGTCGCGTCAAAGCTCGGCGGAAGGAAGAAGCGGCAGTCTATCTCATCGCCCTGCGAGTTCTTGAAGCTCCATTTCTCCATCGGTCCGAAATCCACGTCGGCCAGACTCTCCGCCATCGGATCGCCGATAAGGGTATTCTGACCCGTCTTTAGATCCATCAGATAGCAGCGGCCCGTGTAGTTGTTACCCCCTCCGGTGTAGGCCATATAGCGGTTCTCATAGTCGCCTACTGAGAAACTGTAGGTATTCTCCACCTGGGTCGGTAGTTTCCTGAATGTCTTCTTAACCGGGTCGAGGGTATATACGTTGTTGTGGAAACCCTCTTCAGCTCCCAGATAAATCAGTCCGTCAGAGCAGTTCCAGCTTGCATTGCTTATCGAAGGATCGAAATCCTTCGTCATCGCCTCCACCTTACGCGAGGCTATATCCATGATGAAGCCCTGCATGTCGTAGTCGTTGGCTATCTCGTTATTCCCTATATTTCGGCCTATTCCGTCGGCGAAATCCGGTCCGGCGAGTATGAATGCCTTTTTATCATCGGGCGAGTAGAGGGCGCTTTTGAAAGCACCGTCATGGTTCACGAGGGTATCCACCTTCAAGGTGGCGAGATCCATCTCTACGAGAGTGCTGAAATAAAACGGCCATTTCGTAGAGTCGTAGTCGCTTATGCTCAGGAGCGCTTTCTTTCCGTCGTGGGAGAGATCGTTGAGGTAAGTGCTGTAGCGACCATACGTGAGCGCCGTTTCGGTGCCGGTAGCGAAATCATACATCTTCACGAAGCTGCGGTCGCGTTTGCCGGCTTCTCGGTCATCGGGATCAAGATGACGGCGCAGCGGACCCGTCTCTTTGGGGCCTTCGTCATTCCCGGAATAGATTATATAATCCTCGTTAGGGCTCCATGTCATGTAGTTGGTAGGCACTCCCTTGGCGAATAGCGTGGTAGCTCCCGTCTTCGGGTCGTAGATATAGAGGTCATAGCCCTCCTTGGCCTGCACTGTATAGTAGAGGCGGCTTCCCTTCGGCATCCAGTACATATACTGCATATTGCCGTTGATCACCCTACCCGTGGCCGTCTCCGAGAGCACGATCCAGGAGCGGCTGTCTTTCTCGCTCCAGGCGTAGCGGTAGTAGGTGAGCATATATTTGCCATCGGGCGAGAGATAAGCGCCGCTCACGCGCTCGCCGGCAGAATTATCGAGGAGCACCATGTGACGCTTCACGTCGGCTCCGGCAAACAGCAGCACATCTTCAAACTCCTGCTCCGGCACATACTCTATCTTTATCTGCGGCTCGCCCGTTTCCGATGTTGAGAGTATCTTCACCGTTATGTCGCCCGCCTCTTCCGGCCAGAGCTCCAGCGGAATCTGCTGCATCTGCGCCAGCGTATCGGCTGCCTCTGCCGTGATCTTTTTCAGCTTCGATTCGCCATTCAGGTAAAGCTCAAAGCGGTTCGGGCTGGTTACCTTCAGTTGTCCCTTTGAATAGCGCTCTGAGCGTAGCCGCGTAGAGAGCGAATAGAGCGTATTTTCGCCTTCCTTGGTGAGCTTCAGCGCGCCTTCCTGATCCGCTGTCACGATTGCTCCCTGCGGATTGTGGCGCAGCGAGGCCTTCAGAAGCTCCGACGCATCATATTTCCCTCCGGTGGCGTTAAGTGAGTCTACAAGCAGAGGAGATTTAATCGCGCGCGGACCGGTAAGCCTGTAGGTCGGGACCACGATTGCCATCGCTCCCGCCGCGGTGGTTGCCGCCAGCGCGGCGGCAAGCCAGAATCTGTTTAGTTTCATGATATTTGATTGCAGGTTATAGTCTACCGTTTACCTTTGGCGCCCGGTTCAGTTCTTCTCGTAGGCGGAAATCCCTTTCAGGCGCAGGTCGAAAATCAGCGTGGAGAAGCCTCGTATGGAGCCCGAGCCTGATACTCCGTAGCCCAGCTCATAGGGAATCACAACCGTCACGCTGTCGCCTACGTGCATATTTGTCAGCGCAATAGCCATGCCTATAATGTTCTGGCTCGGCTGAGCAGTGAAGATAGCATCGGCGAAATGGTCAGAGGAGCGGTCAAACACGGTGCCGTCTACCAGTTTGCCGTCGTAGATCATCTCGACCGTAGAGTTATAGAGCGGAGTCAGGTTATCTTTCGTCAGCTCGCGGTCGTTGTGCCACTTCATCAGCACATACCCCGTTGGCATCCACGACGGCGAGACCTTCTCATATACCTTCGTGCCGCCCTGCGTTTCGTTTTCCGCCTCGAGCAGATAAGCCGTATTTTTCGCGTGCCACTCCTTGGTGTCCTGCAGCACACTGTCGTCGTTATCGTCCATGCCGCAGCCGGTCAGAGCCAGAAGCGGCAGCGCAAGAGCTGCGCATAAGTGTCGGAATCTGATGTTCATGGTTGTCAGAATTTCACTTCGGGAGCTTTCTCTGCGCCGGCCTCCGCCTTAAACTGGGGTTTCTCCTTGAAACCGAACCAGCCGGCATAGATCACTGTAGGGAATTTCTTAATCGCCGTATTATAGTCGCGCACGCTCTCAGTGTAGCGCATTCGTTCCGTGGCTATACGGTTTTCCGTGCCCTCAAGCTGAGCCTGAAGATTCATGAAATTCTCGTTAGCCTTCAGGTCCGGATATGCCTCCGATACCGCCAGTAGCGATTTAAGCGCCTGGCTGAGTTCGTTTTGAGCCGCCTGATATTTTGCCAGCGTCTCTTCGTTGAGGTCGTCAGCGTTGATTGTGATGGAAGTGGCCTTTGCGCGCGCCTCCGTCACCTTCTCGAAGGTGGAGCTCTCATGAGCGGCATAACCCTTCACCGTGTTTACCAGATTCGGAATCAGGTCAGCGCGTCGCTGATACTGATTCTCTACCTGAGCCCATGCCTGATCCACTCCCTGCTGCTTCTCCACCAGCGAGTTATAATTGCAGGAGGTGAGTCCTCCGCAAGCCGCGATAGCCGTGAGGGCTATCAATATCTTCTTAAATATCTTCATCTTTAATCTCTTTTAGGGTCTTACAACAGTTTCTTCAGCAGGCTGTTGAGGCTCACGCTGTCGCGCAGCAGGCTCTCCAGGTCGGCCGCTGCCACACGCTGCTGCTCCATCGTGTCGCGATGGCGGAGCGTCACCGTGCCGTCTTCAAGCGTCTGATGGTCTACCGTGATGCAGTAGGGGGTTCCTATGGCGTCCTGCCGACGGTAGCGCTTTCCGATTGAATCTTTCTCGTCATACTGGCAGGTGAAGTCAAACCGCAGCCTGTGCTGGATTTCGCGAGCCTTCTCCGGAAGACCATCTTTCTTCACCAGCGGCATCACGCAGCATTTCACCGGAGCCAGAGCCGCCGGGAAATGAAGCACTACGCGGCTGTCGCCGCCCTCGAGCTTCTGATCCTCGTAGGCGCTGCAGAGCACCGACAGAAACATTCTGTCCACGCCGATCGAGGTCTCGATCACGTAGGGCACATAGCCCTCGTTCAATTCAGGGTCGAAATACTGTATCTTCTTGCCCGAGAATTTCTCATGCTGCGAAAGGTCGAAATTCGTGCGCGAGTGGATTCCCTCCACCTCCTTGAAGCCAAACGGCATCTCAAACTCAATATCCGTAGCCGCGTTGGCGTAGTGAGCCAGCTTCTCATGGTCGTGGAAGCGATATTTCTGGTCACCAAGTCCCAGCGCTTTGTGCCATTTCAGGCGCGTCTGCCTCCAGAAATCAAACCATTTCAGTTCCTCGCCCGGGCGCACGAAAAATTGCATCTCCATCTGCTCGAACTCCCTCATGCGGAAAATAAACTGGCGGGCCACTATCTCGTTGCGGAAAGCCTTGCCTATCTGAGCGATACCGAAAGGCAGACGCATGCGACCAGTTTTCTGCACATTAAGATAGTTCACGAAAATACCCTGAGCCGTCTCCGGACGCAGATACACCTCCATCGCACCGTCGGCCGTGGAGCCCATCTCAGTCTTAAACATCAGGTTAAACTGCCTCACGTCCGTCCAGTTTCGCGTGCCGCTGATCGGATCCGCTATCTCGCAGTCCAATATTATCTGCTTCAGCTCAGCCAGATCGTTGGCATTCATCGCGTTGGAGTAGCGCTCATGCAGCGCGTCGCGCTTCTCCTGATGCTCTTTCACCCGCGGGTTAGTCTGCCGGAACATCGCCTCGTCGAAGCTCTCGCCAAAGCGCTTCGCAGCCTTCGCCACCTCCTTATTTATCTTATCGTCGATCTTAGCGATCTCATCTTCAATCAATACGTCGGCGCGATATCTCTTTTTCGAATCGCGGTTATCAATCAGAGGGTCATTGAAAGCATCTACGTGACCTGATGCCTTCCAGATCGTTGGGTGCATGAAGATAGCGGAATCGATGCCCACGATATTATCATGAAGCATCGTCATCGCCTCCCACCAGTAGCGCTTTATATTGTTTTTCAGCTCCACGCCATTCTGGCCGTAGTCATACACGGCCGACAGACCATCGTAGATCTCGCTTGATTGGAACACGAAGCCATACTCCTTCGCGTGGGCCACTATCGTCTTGAAGACATCTTCCTGTTTTGCCATATTCTATTCCTTATAAAGAGGTTCAGCTTGCAAATTTAGCTTTTTTCCCGCAAATTCCATAATCTGAGGTGCCCACATGTTTGCCCAACCATGCTGACGTACAGGGGGCGACCCCTTCGAGGAGCCGCCTATCCCATCAGGCTCCTTACCCCGAGCCCCTTCATCTCCCGATGAAATCTATTTACTAACCTTTCTGCAACTTTGAATTAGTTTGTCTTAATAGTCTGGAGTTCGTTGTCGCTGCCGTTGAACTGCTTCTTGTTGCGCCATTTGAAATTCTTGGTCTGAAAAGTATACCAGACTCCTATCTGAATCTTAGGAGCAAGACTCTTACGTTTATAACTGGAGATACTTTCGTAATCCCCATTTACGAGCCAACTCTTTATAGGCCTCCTTGGACAAATAAATGATTCTCCCGCTAAAACTAATCTTAAGGAATTTGTGACACCCCAGTTTAAGTTGAAATTTGAATAGTAACTATCACCTCCTTTTGCATAGAGAGTGTAGGTATTGCCATAATAACCGAGATATGTATTAAGAGAAACGCGCTTATAGCCAACAAAACCCTGGATGAAGGCATTTACCGAGGAACCTCTGAAGGACATTCCCTTCATGTATTTTTTATCATAAAAGACAGAGCCATAAAGATTTCCGTAGAAACCATTTTTATGAGGAAAAATGTAACTTATAACTGCTCCTGTTTGTAATTGGCTAAAATGACCAAAATTCTGAAGGGTACTGACATATACGTTATCCTCTTCAAGATAACCATAAGGTGTTACTAAATCTGAGTAATAATTATATTCTAAATAGGGGTTTATCCTTATCTTTCCATTGCTGAATACATAACCGAATCTTACCTTGTCGGTATGACTCGGTTTCAACAATGGGTTACCTTTGCTCACTATAAGAAGATTAGTTGACGTGTTTTGTGGATTCAGATTTCCTGCACTTGGCATCTGGCGACTGCGGTTGTAATTAAGTAATAGACTATGCTGTTTGGTTAGCTTATAAGCAAATGAAGCAGAAGGCACTAAATCAACATAAGAATTATTCACACCAGCAGCGTCAGAAAATACCATATCAAGCCCAAGCGATAATACATAGTTGAATTTACTTTGAGATCTATTATTGTCAATTCCTGCATAGACGAATTCACGTGTCCTATGATAACGGAAATTTGGCCACTGTTCGAGTCGGTTATCAATATTGGTTACTGAATATTCCGTGTTAGCTCCGGCTTCAAGGTGTATTGACTCCGTGAGCATGTCTGAGTAGTTCGCATCAAGCTTACCCATGTGGCGGCTATTATCCAGGTCTATTGCACTCTCATAGCTTATCAGATTACTATTTTCTTCGTAATTGCTGGTATTACCGTTGAGAGAGTAGTAATAATTACCTGTTATTTCAATAACACGATTCTCAGTGAATGAATGCTTGTAATAGATATTCCCGGCTAATTCATGATAGCGTGTTTTTGTATTATTAACAGAAGATAATGGGGAAGTTATAGCGGCTTCCACATCAGTTATTTCACCCTCTGTTAAGGTTCTGGTGCCTTGTGGGTTTGGAAAATACTTTACGCTAAATGCCATGTAATTTTTCTTGGAAAATTCTTTGTCTCCTCCCACAATAAAAAATGGATTACGGAAGTAACTATTGCTATATGATTGCAGTACTCTCAGCAGATCGCCTTGCTTGATTATGGAATAGTTGTCAGAATCAGTATTTCTGTTCTGCATATATCCTGCATTTAAGTAAAGCGAAGATGTAGCTGTACCAGTTTCAAATGACCCACTTGCGTAGAACGCGTTGACATTCAGCATAGAATTAACTCCCAAATCACCTCGCA
Source organism: uncultured Muribaculaceae bacterium (assembly GCA_947632485.1). Lineage (GTDB taxonomy): Bacteria > Bacteroidota > Bacteroidia > Bacteroidales > Muribaculaceae > Lepagella. The sequence continues at coordinate 109,525 of CANRPJ010000004.1, read as the reverse complement.
GATAAGGCTTGATTCCTTCCTTTTTTAACTTAATATTAAGTACAGAGGCAACTTCTGAGTCGCCACGATATCGCGCCGAAGGATTATCAATAACCTCTACGGACTCTATAAATTCTGGACTCAACACGTCGATAGGCTTTCTTACGCCATTGACCAGAATCAAGGGAGCGGTGCCATTGTCAAGTTTAATCTTTCTTTCTACCGGATTTATTATCAGGCGCGGAATCTCTTGGAGCGCCATATAGGCATTCGGCTCTTTCTTTGCGCGATCTGTAAGATAGTAGATTGACATACCGGCCAATTCCTTCGTTATCTTGCGCGCATCGCCGGTCACCGTTACCTCGCCAAGCATCGTAGCGTCCTCCTCAAGCTCGAATTTGGGAAGCCTCGTTTTCTCTGTAAGGGCAAACTTCTTCGAGGCAGACTTATATCCGAGCATCGAAACCTGGCATTCGTAGTCGCCTTTAGGAAGCCCCTGCAGCTCGAAGCGGCCTTTGCTATCGGTTACGGTACCGCCGGCAACCGTATCAGCCTGCATGAAAAGCACCGTACTGCCCGCGAGTGCCTCACCTGCCTTGTTCGCCACACTGCCGCTAACCGTCGTCTGCGCTGAAACTGAGGTGATTCCGAGCAATAAATATAGAATTGAAATAAGAGTTTTCATGATTCTAAGTTTATTCTTGTTTATAGTCCTTTATATACATGACGGAGAAATGCCTGATTTGTGACACTCCTACCCCAACTTTTTCAATTTTTCCGAAAAAGCCCCCTAATAGCCTCATCGCTCCGCGACTCTTTGAGTATTAGAGTTCTCTTGCTGTAAAAGCCCATGGCATGGGCTTCTGACGGTAACCGCGGGTGCGAACCCGCGGCACAACGCCGCCCTTCATAATAAACCCACAGCGTGGGTGCCTCTTTCGCAATCCCTTCATGAGCAGTCACCTCTCCAAGACACGAGGTAGAGGTTAGATACCGCTGCCGAAGGCTGCGTTCGTGGTAAGCCTCACGCTCGCGGCTCTGCCGCAGCGTGAGGTCACAGATGCATGTACAAACCTGACCTCGCAAGAGGTCATCATGTAAATATGAGACTCTCATATGAAATGCCTTATGCATTATCTATTGTAAATGACCTCTTTCGAGGTCAATATCATTTTTTGACTCTCTTTCCCTCACGCTGCGGCGTTGGCTGCGAGCGTGAGGTTTACTATAAATGCTACCTACGGCAGCATAGTTGCCACGTTTCCACTAACCACTGTCTGCCCGAAAGCAGATGATGCGGTCAGAATCTTCTTTGCTCTCTGCTCAAACACAGGCTACTATAACATCGCAGCTCCGCTGCTCATGTTTTATGGGTTGGCTGGTCCGCGGGCTCCGCTTTGCTCCACCCACGGTTTACCACAATCTCACCGCTTCGCGGCTCACTAAGCCACACCTACCCTACTTTCATATCCTCGTACATATTGCGGGAGAGCGCCGCGAGGCGCGAATGCATCAGAAACCGGGCATGAGCGACCGCGAAGCGGAAGCGAGTGTCCGGACAACGAAGACCCTGACATCAGAGTGCCGGAGGTACGGGTGCATCTATGAGCATGAGATTCTCTCAATCTTTACTGATTTATCGGTTTCCATTATTGCAAAGGTAGAAAACAAGCCATATTCCTTGCAAATAAAAAGTCTTCCTTATCTGCTTGCAATAATCTGATAATCAGATGAGATTTTTTTCAAAGTCTTCCCTTGCTCCTTAAAAGTCTTCCCATTGGCGTAAATTGCCGAAAAGAAGTTAAAATAGGGCAAGATATCCTTCGTGGGGGTCTGTGTTTCCCACTTTATGGGGACTGGCCTAAAGGAGTCAGATCTGTGACTCTTTGAACATCTTGCGGACTACGCGATCCAGATACGCGTCGGAATTTTCCAGACCTAACTTTTTCCTGATGGTGCTGCTGATCTTATAACTATTGGTCTGCCTCAGCAGAATGCCGATCTCTTTTACGTTGAGTCCTATAAGATAAAGGTAAACGAACCCGAGCTCCCTATACGATAGGCCTTTCTCGATTAGACCGGCTGTATTCTTGGGATATAGGATCTCCAGAAGTTTTCCCTGGCTTTCAAGAAAATGGCGGGAGTCGGTCATGATGTTGCTGAGCGGCACCGACGGCTCACCCTTTATTCTTACGGTACTGGTCAGCGAATCTCGGATAAGGGAGTCGATCAAGGCGATCTTCTCCTTGATCACCTGAGGAAGTTCTGAAGGTTCTGATGCTTTAGCGAGGAGCTCGGAAAGACTTGATTTCTCATTTTCGAGCACGCTGATTTTCTGCATCAGTTCAGCTGTGCGCTCAGCTACGATGCCCCCTATGCGTTGCTCCTCCCTTATGCGTCTGATCCGGAAGCGGTGAATAAAGATACTCACTGCAATGACCAGCACAAAAAATACTATTAGGCCGAATGTCTGTGCCTTCTTTTCGGCTCTTTTATGTTTCTCTACTTCGCTGCGCCACTGGAACCGCTCTTCGGCGAACTGGCTGCCTCCTTCGATCACGGCTGATTGCTCCTGGTCAAAGGTTTTCAGAACCTGCTCGCTGCTCTTTAGCGCCTCCTCGAAATTGCCTTTCGCTTTCTCAAGACGCATTTTCTTAAGCAGATAGGATATCCGGGTGTCTGTTCTAGGCCGTACAGATTGAAATACGCTTTCCGCCTCGCTGATTCTACCTAAGTTAAGAAGCGCCTGCGTAAGAACAATACTATCCATCTTTAACCCCTCATACTTCTTTAATCGGGCGTCGAGTGACTCGGGGGTGCCGAAATGCATCTCATATTGAAGAGCATTTGAGCGAGCTACCTCTGCAATGGGAGATAAGAAATCAAGACTTAGCTGATCTACCCTGCTTATATTGTTTATTGCAAATGTTGAGTCACGGTTAAGCGAAAGTTCGAATTGATTAAGGAAAGCCTTGTCGGCAAGGTCTTTTCGGCCAATAGAGCGATATATTTCCTCAGCCTGACGTTGATTCTCTACAAACTTTTCAAATTGATAGAGCCGGTAGTACTCATTACCTTGATTTACTAAAAGGCGCGCAAGCGTGAGTGAATCGGTGTTCTGACCGCGGTATTGAAGCCCTGCGGCCCAAGCCTCCATTGCCTTATCTATTCTTTTGCCATTCTGATAGATACAACCGGCATAATATAGGGTGCGGATCTTGTCGGCATCGGTGCCGTGGGCGGGGTAGTAGTCGAGCGCCGGCTGCAGCACCTCGAAATCCTTGCGGTCTATGTAGTTCTTATCGAGCGCCATGGAGTAGAGGAGTGCGAAGCGGGCGCGCTGAGCCTCGGATTTGATCTGCGCGCCGTCGTAGGGCTTTAGCAAGGCAAGCGCAGAGTCGGGGTGAGCTTCCATCAGCTCGTCGGCGCGGTCAAGGGCAGACTGCAGCGCGCGGTCGCCGCCGCAGGCCCACAAAAGGCCGGCAAGTAGAAGCATCGGTATGTAGCGAAGCGGCGCGCGCATTAAGGAATCAGCTATTTATCTGCAAATGTAATGCTTATAGCCCGAATCGCCAAATAGCGGCGCTATCAGCGGGAAAATTGGTCGGAGAAGCAAAAGATTTGCTACCTTTGCAGTTGATATAACAACTTGAACCAAGATGAGAAAAATTATAGCTATAGCAGCCCTGATCGCCATTTTCGCTATTCCGGCGGGAGCGGATAAGGGGGAATCGCGCATGAAGCTGGCTGAAACGGTGCACGATTTCGGTACCATCAAGGAGAATGGAGGGCCGGCAGTATGCGAATTTGAGTTTGAGAATCAGGGAAATGCTCCGCTTCTTATCTTCGACGCCACGGCTGAATGCGGCTGCACCCGTCCGGAATATCCGAAGAATCCCATAGCCCCGGGCAAGAAAGGAAAGGTGAAGGTGACCTACAATCCGCTCGGACGCCCCGGGCCGTTTGATAAGACTGTGACTATCAAGACCAACGGCTCTCCTAAGAAACTGCGTGTGAAGATCCGCGGCACCGTCACCCCCAAGAAATGATGAAGCGCCTGGTTCTCACTGTGGTAACCGCGGTAGCGGCGCTGCAGGCTTCTGCCGATATCCGCTGGCTCGCCACCGAATATGATTTCGGCGTGATCAAGGAGGCGACCGGAAAGCAGACCGGTACCCTCCGCTTCGTGAACGAAGGACCTGACCCGGTGGCTATCCGCCGGGTGCGCACTACCTGTGGCTGCACCGCGGCGAGCTTTACTGAAGGTGAGATTCAGCCAGGCGACACCGCAGCGGTGAGCTTCACCTACAATCCTGCAGGCCGCCCGGGAAGATTTGTGAAGAATGTGAAGGTTAATGTAGATCCTGGCGACCGGCTTACCATATTGCGAATAAAGGGTACCGTGCTCGGCACGTCAGAGACCCTCGCACCAGCTTACCCCGTAGAGGCCGGGCCGCTGCGCCTCTCCCACGATCAGCTGATTGGAGGAGAAGTGGTCTACGGAGGAGGTAAGCATGTGATGATCAATGGCTATAACCAGAGCTCCGATACTATCCGCCCCGTATGGAAGTCGCTGTCGCCCGCCCTTACGGTAGGTATTTCCGATGATAAGGTGGCTCCCGGTGAGATCGTGACCTTCAGCGTATATTTCAACTCGCGGGAAAGCGGCGAGCTTGGATTCACTACTGCCGAAGTGGATCTCTATCCCGATGGAGATGCTACGGGAGCTCCCCATAAACTGACATTTACCGCCAATGTGACGCCCGACCTGTCGAAGACCACCCCCGAAGCCCTCGCGAAAGCTCCCCGGCTTGAGGCCGATCCGGAAATTATTCCGGTTGGAGTGTGCAAGGCCGATGAGAAAAAGAAATTCAGCTACACTATCTCCAACTCCGGTAAGTCGGAACTCAATATCCACCGGATTTACTCCCGCGCGCCGGGAGTGACCGTTACCAGTTATCCTACGCGTCTCGCCCCCGGTAAGAAAGCTAAGGTAGAAGGAGTTGTAGATGTGGAGGTTCAGAAGGGGAAGGCGTTTGGGCTTCTGGTAGATATGATAACCGACGATCCCGTGAGCCCTGTGAAAAGCGTGAGGGTGAGCGGAGAAATTAAGCGATAATAAAAGAAAAACTCTCTCAAACAGCATATTATGGAGCATCCAGAGAATTCAGCCGATTATAAAGGTCTTCAGGTGAACAGCGGAGTGGCGAGCCAGCCCACGGTAAACCCCTATCGCGTGGCGGGAAGGCGCCGCGTGCCCTCCCTGAGCGTTAACGATTATGTGGAGGGAATCCGCAAAGGCGATGTCAGCGTGCTCGGACGTGCCGTGACCCTGATCGAGAGCACAGCCGACGCCCACCAGGCTCTGGCTCAGGAGGTGATAGAGAAATGCCTGCCTTATACCGGCAATTCGCGCAGAATCGGTATTACGGGAGTGCCCGGTGCGGGAAAGTCTACGAGTATCGACGTGTTTGGCCTCCACGTGCTCAGGCAGGGCCATAAACTGGCGGTGCTCGCTATCGACCCCTCGAGCGAGCGCACCCGCGGCTCTATTCTCGGCGACAAGACGCGCATGGAGAAACTCTCGCAGGAGAAAGATGCCTTTATCCGGCCTTCCCCGAGCGCAGGGTCGCTTGGAGGAGTGGCGCGCAAGACGCGTGAAACGATCGTGCTCTGCGAAGCCGCCGGATATGATACGGTGTTCGTAGAGACCGTAGGCGTGGGTCAGAGCGAGACCGCCGTGCATTCGATGGTCGATTTCTTCCTGCTTATCCAGCTGGCGGGCACCGGCGACGAGCTCCAGGGCATTAAGCGCGGTATCATGGAGATGGCCGATGGCATCGTGATCAATAAATGCGATGGCGACAATATAGAGCGCGCCAAACTCGCCGCGGCTCAATTCCGCAACGCCCTCCATCTCTTTCCGCCTACGCCCAGCAAATGGGTGCCGGAGGTGCTGACCTACAGCGGCTACTACGAACTCGGAATCGCCGAGGTGTGGGATATGATCGACCGCTATTTCGAATATGTGCGCGCCAACGGCTATTTCGAGCGTAAGCGCAACGAGCAGGCGAAATATTGGATGAGGGAGACCATCGACGAGCAGCTTCGCGCCAGCTTCTACCATCTGCCTGAGGTGAAGGCTCTTCTGGAGCAGAAGGAGATCCGGGTGCTCAATAACGAGCAGTCGTCGTTTACTGCCGCGAAAGACGTGCTCGACTTCTATTTCGACCGTATCCGCAATAATCAGCGATGACCAGAGCGTCGGGCAGCAGCATTCTGAAAGCGGCGGTGCGGTATCTCGTGCCGCTGGTCTTCACGGTGCTTCTGGTGGCCTATATGTTCCGCAAGGTCGATTTCGCCGACATGATGCGGATTCTGGGCCAGGGGGTCGACTATTGGTGGATTCTTCTGGCGATGGGGCTCAGCGTAGTGAGCCATATGGTGAGGGCTTCGCGCTGGAGGCTTCAGCTGAGAGCTCTCGGGGTCGATGCTCCGTATATGGCATTATGCTGCTCTATTTTCGGCACTTACGCACTGAATCTCGTATTTCCGCGGCTCGGAGAGGTGTGGCGATGCACCTATATCTCGCGCCGCGAGCACGCCTCGTTTACCACCGTGCTCGGATCGATGGTGGCCGACCGACTGAGCGATACCATCACCGTAGGCTTCCTGTTTCTGCTCACCTTCGCGGTAGCTACTCCTGCCATCAACTCATTCCTTTCCCGCTATCCGGTAGGGCAGGATATAGTAAGGATCGTCGGTTCATGGTGGTTCTGGCTCGCTGCGGCCGGGTGCGTGGTTGCTGTGCTGCTGCTCTTCCGGCTGGGTAGGCACTGCGCTCCCATAGCGCGCTTGCGCCAGGAGATCGGAAGGCTCTGGCAGGGATTTGCGGTAGTGGGCAGAATGCCTGGTAAAGGCAGGTTTGCGCTTCTAACCGCCGGAATCTGGGGTTGCTATTTCCTGCAGCTATATATAGCCTTCTTCGCCTTCCCCGCTACGCGGGCGCTGTGCGCCGCGCCGGGATTGGGCTGGGGACTGGAGCCATGCCTGGTAGCCTGGATTCTGAGCACTATAGGAATGGCCGTGCCTTCCAACGGAGGTCTTGGCCCCTGGAACCTGGGAGTGATCTTCGGACTGGCCGTCTACGGCGTGGGCACTACCGAGGCTACTGCCTTCTCGATGCTCGTATGGAGCTCAGAGACCCTCATGCTCATAATCCTCGGCATATTCACGATGGCCTATATCGCCTCCGGGCGTAAGAAAACGGAGGGAGATGCCGCTGAAATGGCATCAAAATTGTAACTTTGCGGATATGATTTCCTACGACAGATACGAGAAAGACGACGAAAAGGAAGATTTCTTCGACAGCGATGCTCCGGAAGAGCCTCAGAAACCGAAAGAACCGCTGCCGGATCCTGAGGACCCGGCATATTGGGAGCGTGAGGAGTCGCCATGGGAGCATCTGAAGCCCAGGCGCGTAAAATCTGTCTGGTGGTGGCTCGGAGGAGCATTTGTCGTAGTGGCGCTTCTGCTGGCCATCTGGTTGCGCTATTTCAGTCCCTATGTGGAAGAAGCCGTGCAATATGGCTACGTGGAGCATATCGAGAAGCGTGGCACCGTTTTCAAGACCTTCGAAGGAGTGCTGATACCTTACAAGGAGCTGATGGATACCACGCGCCTATATCAGCGCGACTTCATGTTTACGGCAGCCGACGGCAAGATCGGCGCCCAGCTCAGGCGCATGCAGGATTCAGGCACCCCGGTGAAGGTGGAGTATAAGATGTATCATGCCACGGTGCCCTGGCGCGGTGCAAGCCGGGTGATTGTGACAGCCGTAGATACCGCCGATGCCTCCCGGATTCTTCCGCCCGAGTTCGCCCCCCGCCGCCAATAATCCGGACTTCATTCTAACAGCCACCGCGGGATATCGAGTATCCGAATGCCTTCGTAATCAGTCTCTTCATTGTGTGTGCGCGCAAGAAGAAGCTTCGGGTATGCATCGCGTATTTTAAGTAGCGGCTCGGTCTCTCGTTGGAAAGTAGCTTCTCCTGATATGTCATCGCTTACCTGAAGGTAGATTTTTTCCCCACCCTTCATCGCTACAAAATTGATTTCCTTTTGGTATAGTTTGCCGATATAGACCTCGTATCCTCGTCTTAAGAGCTCGATATATACGATATTTTCAAGCATTCGCCCCCAGTCCATATTCCGTTTGCCGAGTTCTGCGAAACGTATTCCGGTGTCAGCGAGATAATATTTGCTTAATGATTGCAGATATGTTTTACCTTTCACATCGTAGCGTTTCGCCTCATAAAATACGAAAGCGTTGCAGAGATAGCCGATATAACTGCCTACTGTCATGTGGTTGGTAGCTATTCCGATATCTGTTAAGGCGCTGCTAATGTTTCGTGAAGAAGTGATATTGCTGACATTGTCCATGAGATAGTGGCTTACGCGTTTCATCATTGTAGGATTGCCAAGTTTATACTTATCTACAAGATCGCGGATCAGGATTGTTTCATAAATATCTCTGACATACTTAGCCCTGTCAGCTGTCCTGGCGTAAGGATAAGAACCTGCGAGCCCTCCTGCCTGAATATAATCGGTGAAGGCTTCCTGCGCATCGGTTGCAGCCACGTTGAAATATTCGCAATACTCCTTGAAGCTGAAAGGGAAAACATGAATTTCAATATGGCGTCCTGTGAAAAGAGTAGCAAGATCGCTACTCAGTAGGAAAGCATTGGAGCCGGTGAGGTAGATATCAAATTTCTCGTCTGAATGTAGACTGTTGATTGCAAGCTCAAAACCTGAGCACAATTGTACTTCGTCTATCATCAGATAATTTCTGACTCCTTCCTTATAATGAGCTTCTACATAGTCATTGAGTGCGTGGTATTCTTTCAGCTTTTCATATCGGAGCTTTGTGAGATCTATCTCTATGATATTTGCTTTGTCATCGTTTCGCCTTATATACTCGGCGAAAGCACTCAGAAGTTTTGATTTCCCGGAACGCCTTATTCCGGTAATAATCTTTATTTCGGGAGTATTTTGTACTATCGTTAGTTGGTTTATATATAGGTGTCTGTCTATTAATTTCATATCGCTTTGTTTTCCAAACTTCAATATTTTTGCTTTTTGGAAAGCGAAGCAAAGTTACATAAAATCTATCATTTGAAGAAATGACAGAGCTGCAGATTTTTGCAGGCTGAAATCGCTTTGAAATAAAAACCGGGGGAGGTTATTTCACGAGGATTTCGACTTTCTGGTCGGGCCGCAGGTTGAGGGCGCCGATGAAGAAGGAGGCGTAGGCAGTGCGCCCCACGCTGTTAGGGCCTACAGGATCGCCGGGATTGTAGATATAGCATTTCACCGTGGCGTCGTCCAAAGTAGATTCATCAGCCGTCAGACCAATGCTTCTCGAAGTGCCGTTGTAGGCGGCTTCCAGTTTTACATTGATCCATTCCCCTGTGCGCCACTGGCTTATGATTGAAGCTTCGCCGGAAGGCAGATCCGCAATCACAATGTGAGGCGCAAGCTCAACGGGTGGGGTTAATACAACGTAGAAACCGTTGAGCTCTATCGGCACCTCGGCGCGCGCAGTGTCGCCCACGGCTGCGTCATAGTCAATTAGCAGTCGCGCGCCTCTGTCGATCTCTTCCCCTAAGGGCTGCGAGGCTATCAAGGTTTTCTGGCCTCGGTCGCCGGGAGAGTATAGTATGAACCGGGCTACCGGATCTGTGCTTTCAAGGGTCACGATATCAATACGGTTCACGGGTGTAGGCTGCTGCGGCTCATCAGAAGAACAGGCCGCGAGCAGTGAGAGCAGCGGAATCAGAAGGGTCAGTCGGCACATATCGGTTGGGGCGTTATGGAGAGGTCTTCCACTCCGGTTATCCGGCCATCGGCCATCGTCACGACCTTATCGGCCACCGAGGCTACCGTAGGGTCGTGGGTCACGATCAGGAAGGTCTGCCGGAAGCGGCTGCGCATTTCGGTTATGAGGCTCCGGATCTCATCGCGGTTGCGGGAATCGAGGCTGCCGGTCGGTTCGTCGGCAAATACGATCCGGGGTCTGTTCACAAGCGCCCGGGCAATCGCAATACGCTGCCTTTCGCCTCCCGAGAGCTCTGCCGGCTTATGGGAGGCGCGGTCTGCCACTCCGAGCACCTCAAGAAGTTCTGACGCCGCTTTTTTCGCTTTGCTTTTCGACTGGCCTGCAATCAGGGCCGGCAGCATCACATTTTCAAGGGCTGAAAACTCAGCTAAGAGCTGATGAAACTGAAACACGAATCCAACGCTCTTGTTGCGGAATGCTGAAAGGCGACGGTCTTTCCATCGGCTCACTTCGGTGCCATCGAACACCACCTCTCCGCTGTCGGGCCGCAACAGAGTGCCGGCCACCTGCAGCAGCGTGGTTTTACCGGCACCGCTCGCACCGACCACCGCGGTAACCGATCCCTCATCGATAGTGAGATCGATATTGCGGAGCACCTGGAGGTTTCCGAAACTTTTGTTGATATGTCGCAGCTCAATCATAGGCCGGTAATCTTTCTGATAGCAAAGTTAGCAAGAAAAATTCCGAATAGAGCAGGAATCGTGGCCAAAGTGCCTCTCGATGTGCGCTTGCCGGGGAAGTTGTCGCCAAGAATCAGTCCGCCTGGCCTTTCGGTGCTGGCTACCACCGGAAGCCGGCGGTTCTTCAGTCCCCCTTTCTTCAGTCCTTGTCTCACGGCCTTTGCCAGACCGTCGTCTCGCGTCTGCCAGAGGTCCATATAACCTACCTGCGAAGGATCAATTCTCCCTCCTGCGCCCATCGACGATATCACCGGCTGCTTCCGGGCGATACACTCCGCCAGCAGAGCCACCTTTGGCCCCACGCTGTCGATGGCATCGATCACGAAATCGAAGCTCTGATCAAGCAGCGGCGCAACAGCCTCTGCCTTAAGATATTCGCAGACCGCCTCGATTCTGGCATCAGGGTTGATGGAGCGGAAGCGCTCCGCGAGCACAGCCGCTTTCGGCTTCCCGAGCGAGTCGAGGGTAGCCATAATCTGCCGGTTGAGGTTTGTAACGCTTACAAGGTCGGCATCAAGCAGATGCATTTCGCCCACTCCTGCGCGGCAAAGCATCTCTGCCGCGTAGCCCCCTACGCCACCTACTCCCACCACGAGCACCTTCGAACGGCGCAGCAACGCGGCCGCTTCAGCTCCGAGCAAAGCCACGGTTCTGTCGTCCCAACTCTCGCAATTTTCAGTAAGCGGGGTCATAATCGGTCCTTTTTTGCTGATTTTCCTTCACTGCAAAATTAGGTAATTATCAGCCTTCTGCCAAAAGGTGCTGACGTTACCGGAAGTTTTTCGTAATTTTGCGCTTACAACGCAAATTAATCTGTACAGCAATGAGCGAATTAGCCACGAAATACGACCCCTCTGAAGTAGAGTCGAAATGGTATGCCTACTGGATGGAGCATCGTCTCTTCCACTCCGAACCTGATGGCCGGGAGCCTTTCTGCATAGTGATCCCGCCGCCGAATGTGACCGGAGTTCTTCACATGGGCCACATGCTCAACAATACGATCCAGGATATCCTCGTGCGCCGCGCAAGAATGCAGGGTAAGAATGCCTTGTGGGTGCCTGGCACTGACCATGCGGCAATCTCTACGGAAGCAAAGGTGGTGGCTAAACTCGCATCGGAAGGAGTAGCCAAGACCGATCTCACGCGTGAAGAGTTTCTCAAGCACGCCTGGGACTGGACGCACCGCTACGGAGGCATCATTCTCGAGCAGCTCAAGAAGCTCGGCGCTTCGTGCGACTGGGAGCGCACGGCATTCACTATGGACGATGTGCGCTCGCGCTCAGTGATCCGCGTGTTCGTGAAGCTCTTCGAGAAGGGCCTTATCTACCGCGGAGTGAGAATGGTGAATTGGGATCCGAAGGCTCTCACCGCACTATCCGACGAGGAGGTGATCTACAAGGAGGAGCAGAGTCATCTCTTCTATCTTCGCTATATGGTGGAGGGCGAGCCGGGACGCTACATCGTGGTGGCCACGACGCGTCCGGAAACAATCCTTGGCGATACGGCAGTATGCGTGAACCCTAACGACGAGCGCTATTCCTGGCTGAAGGGCAAGCGCGTGATCGTGCCTCTGGTAGGCCGCTCTGTGCCCATCATCATGGACGAATACGTAGAGATGGACTTCGGAACCGGTTGCCTCAAGGTTACGCCGGCTCACGATGTGAACGACTATATGCTCGGCGAGAAATATAATCTCCCCTCAATCGACATTTTCAATCCCGACGGCACGATAGCCGAGGCGGGAGGAATGTTTGTCGGTATGGACAGATTCGACGTGCGCCGCAAGATCATGGAGGATCTCAAGGCAGCCGACCTGGTGGAGAAGGTGGAAGACTATGTGAACAAGGTAGGCCATTCGGAGCGCACTGATGCGGTGATCGAGCCGAAGCTCTCCACGCAATGGTTCGTGAAGATGGAAGATCTCGCCAAGCCCGCTCTCGAAGGAGTGGAGAAAGACGATATCAAGTATGTGCCTTCCAAGTTCAAGAATCTCTACCGCCACTGGATGACCAATATCAAGGACTGGTGCATATCGCGCCAGCTCTGGTGGGGCCATCAGATCCCCGCGTGGTATCTTCCCGATGGGAGCTACGTCGTGGCCGAGACCGAGGAAGATGCTCTCGTAAAGGCTATAGAGAAGACGAACGACGCTTCCCTGACCCTTGCCGACCTGAAGCAGGATCCCGATTGCCTCGACACCTGGTTCAGCTCATGGTTATGGCCGATTTCGCTTTTCAACGGCATTCTGGAGCCTGATAATGAGGAGATCCGCTACTATTATCCTACTACCGACCTTGTTACCGCTCCGGATATCATCTTCTTCTGGGTGGCCCGCATGATCATGGCCGGCTACGAGTTTATGGGCAAGGAGCCTTTCCACAACGTATATTTCACCGGCATCGTGCGCGATAAGATCGGTCGCAAGATGTCAAAATCTCTTGGCAATTCGCCCGATCCGCTCGATCTGATAGACCGTTTCGGTGCCGATGGCGTGCGCATGGGTCTAATGCTTGCGGCTCCCGCCGGCAACGATATCATGTATGACGACAGCCTCTGCGAGCAAGGACGCAATTTCTGCAACAAGATCTGGAATGCCTTACGCCTCGTGAAAGGTTGGGATACAGCCGATAAGGAGCAGCCGGAGTCAGCACGTCTGGCCGTAGACTGGTTCGGCAGCATGCTTAACCGTACGCTTGCCGAGGTCGACGATCTTATGGGCAAGTTCCGCATCTCAGAGGCTCTGATGGCGGTATATAAACTCTTCTGGGACGAGTTCTCAAGCTGGTATCTCGAAATCGTGAAGCCTGCCTACGGCTCTCCGATGGATCAGACCACCTATAAGGCCACTCTGGACTATTTCGACACCCTTCTGCGCCTGCTTCACTCCTTTATGCCTTTCATTACCGAGGAGCTCTGGCAGCATCTGTCAGCCCGAGAGGAGGGCGAGAGCATAATGATAGCCGAGCTACCGAAACCCGGGAGCGTAGACGAGACTCTTCTCGCCCGCTTCGAAGAGGCTAAGGAGATAATAGCCGGTGTGCGCACAATCCGCCTTAAGAAGCAGATTGCCAATAAGACGCCTCTTACTCTCAATGTAGAGGGCTCTCTGCCGGAAGGTATGCTTCCGGTAATTGAGAAGATGGCGAACCTGCAGGAGGTGGAGAAGGTGGCTGAGAAGAATCCTACGGCGATGGCATTCCGCGTAGGCGCTACCCAATACAGTGTACCTCTCTCCGAGCAGGTTGATCCTGAGGAGGAGCTCTGCAAACTGGAGGCCGACCGCAAGCATTATGAGGGCTTCCTGGTCGGAGTGAAGAAGAAACTTGCCAACGAGCGATTCGTGGCCAACGCGCCTGAGGCGGTGGTGGCTCTGGAGCGCAAGAAAGAGGCTGACGCGACAGCCAAACTGGAGGCGATCGACGCTGCGATGAAGGCATTGCAAAACCGTTAAACAGCAGAGGTCTATGTGGACGTTTGAACCTATCCTTAAGACGACAATCTGGGGCGGCGACCGAATTGCTTCCTTCAAAGGCATTGAAACGGATATGGAGCGGGTAGGCGAGAGCTGGGAGCTTTCTGCCGTGGAGGGCGACGAGTCGGTCGTAGCCTCCGGCCCTCACGTAGGGCTTACGCTTACGCAGCTTGTGGAGAAATACGGCGCGCGCCTTCTCGGCAAACGCAATTTCGAGCGTTTCGGCACGCGCTTTCCTCTGCTCATCAAATTTATTGATGCGCGCGATGACCTTTCCGTGCAGGTTCACCCCGACGACGTCCTTGCCCGCAAACGCGGATTCGAGAACGGCAAGACGGAGATGTGGTATGTGCTCGACGCGCGTAAGGGTGCGACGCTCATAAGCGGCTTCTCTTCTCCTATCAGCCCGCTTGATTACCGCGGTATGGTGGCCGACGGCACCTTTACTAATGTGCTCCGTCAGGAGCCGATCCATAAGGGCGACGTGTTCTTTATTCCGGCGGGTAGGGTTCACGCTATTGGCGCGGGCGCGTTTCTTGCTGAGATTCAGCAGACCAGTAACGTCACCTACCGTATCTTCGACTATCATCGGAAGGATTCCGACGGTCGCGAGCGGGAGCTGCATACCGACGATGCCTATGCCGCCATCGATTTCAACGATACGTCGGGTCAGGCCGTGGTCTATCAGCCCTGTGCGGGGATTCCCGTGCGGGTGGTAACCACGCCATACTTCACCACCAATATCCTTACGGCTGACCGCCCTATGCGGCGCAACTATTCTGAGTGGGATTCGTTTGTGGTTCTTATCGTTACGTCTGGCGGAGGCACCCTTACCACTTCTAAGCGCACTCTGGAGGTGGAAGCGGGCACTACTGTGCTTATCGCGGCAGAGGAGGAGGGTCTGGAGATCGTGCCCAACGGCCATATTGAGGCGGTAGAGACTTACATTTGCTGATCGGCCTTTGCGGATCATGCTTTGGGTGCGGCGCCACCGGCGCTGCAAGGATTTGTTTGCTTTCATCTTGATAAAATTTAATGGTTGTTTTGAAATTCTGCTGCAAAGTTAAGGCTAAATTTTGAAATATCCAAATTTTTAAAGGAGAAATTTCTGGAGATCGGGGCTTTGAGCTGAAGCTCAAAGGCTTGGACAAAATAAAGCTGATACTTCTATAATCGGAGGGAGCGGGGAAGACGGGGGGTGAGCTGAAGCTCAAGGGCTTGGACAAAATAAAGCTGATGCTCTTTTAATCCGAGGGAGGGTAACTGAAAGCAGGATTGAGCGGGATTAAACAGGATTGAGCGGGATTGAGCCTGATTTATCGGGATTTATGCGCCCGTGCCTCCGGCACTCTTTCGCGGAGATGGGCTTTCGTCCGGGCACTCGCGCCTGCTGCGCAGCCGCTCATACCCGGTTTCTCCATATCCTCGCGCCTCGCGGCGCTCTGCGGATAGCTGCCTTCGTATGGGCATGCGCGCCTCGCGGCGCTCTGCGGGAAGCTGCACCAGAGCTATCGGGGGGAGCAGAGGAATTGGCGGTTTGAGCTGAAGCTCAAGGGCTTGGACAAAAATTGGCTGATGCTTCTATAATCGGAGGGAGCGGGGAAGACGGGGATTTGAGCTGAAGCTCAAGGGCTTGGACAAAAATTGGCTGATGCTTCTATAATCGGGGGAGCAGAGGAATTGGAGCTTTGAGCTGAAGCTCAAGGGCTTGGACAAAAATAAAGCTGGTGCTTCTATAATCGGAGGGAGCAGAGGAATTGGAGGTTTGAGCTGAAGCTCAAAGGCTTGGACAAAACGCTGATGCTCTTTTAACTGGGGGAGGGTAACGGAAGGCAGGATTAAGCAGGATTGAGCGGGATTGATCCTGATTTATCGGGATTTATGCGCCCGTGCCTCCGGCACTCTTTTACAGAGAGAGGATTCTCATCCGGGCACTCGCTTCGCTCATGCCCGGTTTCCCTATATCCTCGCGCCTCGCGGCGCTCTGCAGATAGGAGCCTTCGTATGGGCATGCGCACCTCGCGGCGCTCTGCGGGAAGAGGAGCCAGAGCTATCGGAGGGAGCAGAGGAATTGGGGCTTTGAGCTGAAGCTCAAGGGCTTGGACAAAATAAAGCTGATGCTTCTATAATCGGAGGGAGCAGAGAAGACGGGGGGGTGAGCTGAAGCTCAAAGGCTTGGACAAAATAAAGCTGATGCTCTTTTAATCCGGGGGGAGGGTGACGGAAGGCAGGATTAAGCGGGATTTATCCTGATTTATCCTGATTGATCCTGATTTATCGGGATTTATGCGCCCGTGCCTCCGGCACTCTTTCGTGTAGATGGGCTTTCGTCCGGGCACTCGCTTCGCTCATGCCCGGTTTCCCTATATCCTCGCGCCTCGCGGCGCTCTGCGGGAAGCTGCACCAGAGCTATCGGAGGGAGCGGGGAGCAGAGGAATCAGGTAGGGACGGGCTTTGAGCTGAAGCTCAAGGGCTTGGACAAAATTAAGCTGATGCTCTTTTTAACCCGGAGGAGGGTAACGGAAGGCCTGATTATCGGGATTGAACAGGATTGAGCGGGATTGAGCCTGATTTATCGGGATTAAACTTGATTTATTGGGATTAAGCGGGATTGAAGCAGAGAGAAAAGATTGGTCGATTAGGAGGGGAAATGGGAAAGATGGGGAGCGGATTGCTGAATAATTGCGGATTATTGGTATCTTTGCGATTGTGAAAATGTGGGAGATTGATACCATGAAGAAATTTGTTTTTTTTGTGCTGCTTGTGTGTGTGGGATGCGGCTTTGCCGCAGCCCAGGGGCCTTTGATTTTTCATTGCGATAAGGATACGGTAAGGGTAATCGAGATTCTCGACAAGGCGAAAGGTCTGAGTGGAGCAGAGGCTACAATGGCGATAATCAATGAGTTTATGGGTTGTAGTTACAGCGATGAATCGCAGGAGGGCGAGAATGAGGCTCTGGTGATCAATGTTGACGAGGTCAATGACCGGACGCTTCTCGATAATGTGGTGGCTATGAAGCGCACGCTCGTATCTCCGAATCCAGACTGGCGTGACTTTGTAAGAAACCTGGAGAATGTGCGCTACCGTAAGGGTGAGCGCAGCGACTTCGCCTCGAGACTGCATTATATGGCAGACTGGATTTCCGACAATACGTATAAAGGAAATGTGAAGGAGCTGACTGACGGTCTTCCTTCCGCGCGCTCCACTCAGAAGAGTCTCGACCGCATAACCCATGAGATTGATCTCCACCCGGCTTTGAAGGATTCCGCTACGCTCGAGCGTATGAAGTTTGTAGAGATGGGATTGCGCTCTATCAGGGTGCCTTATCTGCCGAAGGAATCGATCAACCGGCTTTCGAAGGATCTGCACGATGGCGATATCATCGTGATGCTCACCAAAGAGCGCGATACAGATGCCGACCATGTGGGATTCATAACGATCGATGGTGGCAAGGCTTATCTGATTCATGCCTCGAAGGAGGCGGGATCGGTGGTAAAGGAGCCGAAGACGATTGACGATTATTTCCGCCATGGCGGTAAGAACATTCCGGGCTACCGAATAATCAGGATAGAAGACTGATAATGAACGAGGAGTTTCGCCGTCCGGTTGTGGTATTCGACCTTGACGATACCCTTTATTCCGAGCGCGATTATGTGCTCTCGGGATTCCGGGCTGTCGGCGCTTTTCTCGATAGTGACGAAGCCGCTGAGAAGATGATATCTTCCTGGGAGACAGGTAAAGATCCATACGCTGCGATCGGAGCTGATGGGGAGGAGACCGCGAGGCTCCTGGGTCATTACCGCAGTCATTTTCCGGAAATCAGCCTCCGGCCGGGGGCTGAGGAGACTCTGAGGGTGCTTAGGGAGTCGGGAGTGGCCATGGCGATTGTGACCGACGGGCGCTCTGTCAGTCAGCGCCAGAAGCTCAAGGCGTTAGGACTGGAGAGGTATGTGGCTCCCGATATGATCTTTATTTCGGAAGAGGTAGGCGAGCCGAAGACCGGCGGAAAGGCTCTGCGGGCGATAGTTAGCCGCTATCCCGAGGCTTCCGGTTTCTTTTTCGTAGGCGATGATCCTGCAAAAGATTTTGTGGTGCCTAACCGAATGGGCTGGACCACGATTTGCCTGACCGGCGACGCGGGCAATATACATAGTCAGGATTTCGGGCAGACGGCGGGAGGAGATCCGCAGATTAGCGTAGATAGGCTTCCCGAGATTTTGCCATTAATAATAAAAGATTGAATTTCAGATATATGGCCGATAATAAAGTAGCTCTGATCACGGGCATAACGGGCCAGGACGGGTCGTTTCTGGCGGAATTTCTGCTGGAAAAGGGTTATGAGGTGCACGGCATTCTGCGCCGCAGCTCAAGTTTCAACACCGGCAGAATCGAGCATCTTTATTTCGATGAGTGGGTGCGCGATATGAAGCGCCGCCGCCTCGTGAACCTCCATTACGGCGACATGACGGATTCCTCCTCGCTTATAAGGATAATAGAGGAGACGCAACCGACTGAAATTTATAACCTCGCGGCTATGAGCCACGTGAAGGTGAGCTTCGAGGTGCCTGAATATACGGCCGATGCCGACGCTTTAGGAGCGCTCCGACTCCTGGAGGCTGTAAGAATCCTTCACCGCGAGAAGTCGACACGCATCTATCAGGCGAGCACGAGCGAGCTGTTCGGCCTGGTGCAGGAGGTGCCCCAGCGCGAATCTACTCCTTTCTATCCGCGCAGCCCCTATGCCTGCGCCAAGCTCTATGCCTACTGGATAATGAAGAATTACCGGGAGAGCTACGGAATGTATGCCGCCAACGGTATCCTCTTCAACCATGAGAGCGAGCGGCGGGGCGAGACCTTCGTGACCCGAAAGATCACCCTTGCAGCCGCCCGCATCAAGGCCGGGCAGCAGGATAAGCTCTATCTGGGAAATCTCGACGCACTGCGCGACTGGGGCTATGCGCAGGATTATGTAGAGTGCATGTGGCTGATAATGCAGCAGCCGGAGGCCGACGATTATGTGATAGCTACCGGTGAGCAACACAGTGTGCGCGAGTTTACTACGCTTGCTTTCCGGCATGCCGGCATCGATCTGAGATGGGAGGGCGAGGGCATCGAGGAGAAGGGAATAGATACAGCTTCGGGACGCGTGATCGTAGAGGTAGATCCGAAATATTTCCGTCCCGCAGAAGTGGCTACCCTCCTCGGCGATCCTACGAAAGCGCGGCGTCAGCTCGGCTGGAATCCGACAAAGACGCAGTTTGCCGATCTGGTGAGAATAATGGTAGAGGCTGACCTGAAACTGGTGGCCGACGGAAAAATCGTATCAGATGGAGAAAACGGATAAGATCTATGTGGCCGGCCATCGGGGGCTTGTAGGGTCCGCCATCATGCGGAATCTGCGGGATAAAGGCTATACAAACCTCATAGGCCGAACCCATTCGGAGCTTGATCTGCTCGATGGAGCCGCCGTGCGCAGGTTTTTCGACGAGGAAAGACCTGACCATGTGGTTCTTGCGGCAGCTCATGTAGGCGGCATCATGGCAAATTCCCTCTATCGCGCCGATTTTATATGGCAGAATCTTCAGATTCAGCAGAATGTGATAGGCGAGAGTTTCCGCCACGGAGTGAAGAAACTATTGTTTCTCGGAAGCACCTGCATCTATCCGCGCGAGGCTCCGCAGCCGATAAAGGAAGACTCCCTGCTCACCTCGCCGCTGGAATATACTAATGAACCTTACGCCATTGCGAAGATAGCGGGTCTGAAGATGTGTGAGAGCTTCAACCTGCAGCATGGCACCAACTATATAGCCGTGATGCCCACCAACCTCTACGGCCCCGGCGATAATTTTGATCTTGACAAGAGCCATGTGCTCCCGGCAATGATCCGTAAGGTGCATCTCGCGCGGCTTCTTACCGAGGGCAATTTCGCAGCTATCCGGGCGGATTTCGCCAAGCGTCCAGCCGAGGGACTGAGCGAGAGAGCCTCCGATGCTGAGATAGAGAGCTTTCTGGCTTCAAAAGGTATCCGGCCCGGGCAACTCACGCTCTGGGGCTCCGGAAAGCCTCTGCGCGAGTTCCTCTGGAGCGAGGATATGGCCGATGCCTCGGTCTATATAATGGAGAATGTGGATTTCTCGGATCTGAAGGGAGATGGCCCGGAGGTACGCAACTGCCATATTAATATAGGTACTGGTATCGAGCACACCATAGGCGGAACTGCGGCGATGGTAGCTAATGCCGTGGGCTTCAACGGAGAAATTCTCTGGGACTCTTCCAAACCCGACGGCACGATGAGGAAGCTCTGCGATGTGGGGCGTCTCCGCAATCTTGGCTGGCGCCATAAGGTAGAGCTTGAAGAGGGAGTGAAGCGCCTCTACGACTGGTATCTGAGCAACTGATGCATATAACATTGAAACCGATGAAAACAGAACCGCGCACCCGGATCCTCATAATCTATACAGGAGGAACCATAGGCATGATCGAAGATCCTGCCACAAAGGCCCTGGTGCCTTTCAACTTTGACCATCTGATTGATAATGTGCCCAAAATCAAGATGCTCGATTTTGATATAGACCATTATCAGTTTGAGAAGCCGATAGATTCGTCGGATATGGATCCGGCTCACTGGAACGAGATAGCGAGGGTGATAGAGGAGCGCTATGACGATTATGACGGATTCGTGGTGCTTCATGGCACCGATACGATGGCCTACACCGCTTCGGCGCTCAGCTTCATGCTTGAAAATCTTGCCAAGCCGGTGATAATCACCGGTTCGCAGCTGCCTATCGGAGAGGTGCGCACCGACGGCGAGGAGAATCTGATCACGGCCCTTCAGATTGCTGCGGAGAAGGATCCGCACGGGGGCGCGATGGTAAGAGAGGTGGCGATTCTGTTTGAGAACTATCTTTGGCGCGGCAACCGTAGCACCAAGCGGAGCGCCGATGATTTCAATGCCTTCTTCTCCAACAATTATCCCGAGCTTGCAGAGGTGGGTCTGAGCATCTCCTATAATAACGACGCTCTCTGGCGGCGGCCGGTGTCGGGTCCTCTGAGGGTGCACTATGGCATGGACCCAAGCGTGGTGACGCTCGATCTTTTCCCCGGCATCAATGAGGCGACGGTGCGCCATATTCTCGGCACGCCCGATGTGAAGGGCGTAGTGATCCGCACCTATGGCGCCGGCAATGCTCCTACGGCGAAATGGCTTACGGAGGCTGTGAGCGAGGCAGTAGCCCGCGGAGTAGTGGTGGTAAATATCACCCAGTGCTCCAACGGCAGCGTGCTTCCCAAGAGGTATGAGGCGGGTCGCGCGCTGTCGGAGACGGGCGTGGTATGCGGCCACGACCTCACCTGCGAGGCTGCCCTGACGAAGCTGATGTCGCTCTTCGGACGCGGGCTCACGAGCCGCGAGGTGAAGAAATATATGGCCTATTCGCTTTGCGGAGAGATGACCTGCAACCTAAACTGACTCAGGATTTTTCCTCCGGTTTGATTCCCAAGTCGATCTTATGGAGCGAATGACCCATTCGCTCCTTTTTTGTGAGCATATAGAAGCGGTTGTATTCGTTGGGCTCAACCTCCAAAGGCACAATCTCATCGACCTGCAGACCGTAGCCCTCGAGGCCGATTCTCTTCACCGGATTGTTGGTCAGGAGCTTCATGCGGCGGATTCCGAGATCGTGCAGAATGTTGGCGCCTACGCCGTAGTCGCGTTCGTCGGCCTTATGTCCGAGATGGAGGTTGGCGTCGACGGTATCCAGGCCGTTTTCCTGGAGCTTATAGGCGCGTATCTTATCCATCAGGCCGATGCCGCGCCCTTCCTGGTTGAGATAGATCACGGCACCCCGGCCCTCCTTCTCAATCATCTGCATGGCGAGATGGAGCTGCTCGCCGCATTCGCAGCGCTTTGAGCCGAAGATATCGCCGGTCATGCAGCTGGAGTGCATTCTTACGAGCACCGGCTCATCAGTCGTAATATCTCCCTTAATCAGAGCTATATGCTCCAGGCCAGTATCGACTTCCTGGAAGGGCACGAGGCGGAAATGACCGTAGGCGGTGGGCATATTCACCTCCTCTCCGCGCTTTATAAGAGAGTCGTGGCGGAGACGGTATTTTATCAGGTCGGCTATTGATACAAGCTTCAGCCCCCATTCATCGGCTTTGCGGCGCAGCTCCGGCAGACGCGCCATCGTGCCATCATCGCTCATTATCTCCATGAGGGCGGCGGCCGGCTGCATTCCGGCGAGGCGGGCGAAATCTACGGCAGCCTCCGTATGGCCCGATCTCTTCAGCACGCCGCGCGGCTGGGCATAGAGCGGGTTGATATGGCCGGGTCGGCCGAAGGTCTCCGGCTTGGAAGCGGGGTCTGCCAGTGCGCGGATCGTAGCAGCGCGGTCGGCGATGGAAACGCCTGTGCTGCAGCCTTCGAGCTTATCGACGGTGACGGTGAAGGGGGTGCCGAGCACCGAGGTATTGTCTTCTACCTGACGGTTCAGCTTCAGCTCCTCGCAGCGCTGGATCGTGAGGGGCACACACAGCACTCCTCTGGCATTCTTGAGCATGAAATTTACCTGCTCGGGGGTGATCGTCTCTGCCGCCACTATGAGGTCGCCCTCATTTTCACGGTCTTCATCATCGACCACTACTATGAACTTCCCTTGCCGGAAGTCTTCTATAGCCTCTTCGATAGAGTCGAGGCGGATTTTATCATTCATCAGTGTTTTCTGTATTAGATTCCTCATTATAAGGCATTCGGAATATTGAGAAATTCACGCTGCCATAGGCCCGGTGCTCCAGAAAAAAGGGCAGCGAGCTGAAATCATGCTTCTTGGAATGCTCCTGCACGAACAAGGCTCCCGGCGCAAGGATACCGCTTTCCAGCACCATGCGGGGCACCTCCTCAAAGCGCTCATGATCGTAAGGGGGGTCGGCGAATACAATATCGTAACTGCCTTGCGGAGAGGAGAGAAAGCGGAATACGTCGCCTCGAATCACCTTCAGGTGCGGGTCGCCGAGTTTTGCGGCCACGCTTTTTATGAAATCGGCCTGAGTCTTGGCCGATTCCACAGCCGTGACCGACGAGCACCCCCGCGAGAGCATCTCAAGGCTTATGGCCCCGGTGCCGGCAAAGAGATCGAGGCCGCGCTTGCCCTCGAAGTCAACGAGATTCTCCATCACGTTGAAGATGTTCTCCCGCGCGAAATCGGTAGTAGGGCGCGCTGTGATATTGCGTGGCACGTCGAACCGGCGACGTCCGTATTTTCCTCTTATTATTCTCATTGCTGTCTTTTTATGGGGCGGTCGGCACAGAAAGCTGCCGCCAGAGGCAGTCCTCCTTCGGCCAGACGCGGCAGAGACGCCTCCTCAGTGGCTACTCCTGCTGAGTTGAGGATCGCGGCTACGGCTTCCCTCGCTTCAGAAGGGCCTGAGAGCCAGACCTTGTCGGAGGGGGTGGTGAGCCCGTAGGTGGCGCGAGCAAGGGCTATATGGTAAGCGGCCTCAGTGGTATCAGAAGCGGTATGAGAAGCAGCACAGAGCAATCTTTCGCCATCGAAAGCAATCACATCTGCCTCTTTACCATGTAGATGCGCGTGAATTCGGCGTCCCTCTCCCGAACTGCGGAATTTCGATACGAGCATCGATAGCGCGCTCGAAATTCGTGCTCCCGGGAATGTGCGCTCCAGAAATGGTTTCATGCGCTGCGCAGGGGAGTAGAGGCAACATTCCGGTCCGATCCGGTCGATGAAGATATCAGCCTCGGTAGCCTCGAAGAAGGTGGAGTAGAGGGTTTCAGCATCTCCCGGCTCCTCGATAGCCTCGGAAGGCACGAAAAGCGTAGCCGGCGTCTCGATAATTATATCGGCCTCATAGTCATCGAGAAGAGAGGGGCGGTCGTAGACGGAGGTTTCGAGTCCGCGCAGCATGGCGGAGGCGTCAGCGGCCTCCCATGAGGCATCGCAGGCTGCACGTAGCGGCGCTTCGGCATCGACTGTGCTTTTCAGATAGGCCTGAAGGCGCCCCGGCGCCAGATAAATTATCAGGCGCCAGTCAGCCAGATCCATGAAAACAGGGGTCGTGATGATATCGTTGTCGGCCATGTCGGGGCTTCTTATACGATGCAAAGCTACTAAATTTTCACCATATAATCCGTAACTTTGCAGCGGCGATGAATCTTGACAGAGAAATTTTGCGTCTTAGTGTGCCGGCGATAGTGAGCAATCTGTCGGTGCCGCTTCTTGGGCTTTCGGATACCGCCATATCGGGCCACATGGATAGCCCGGTGTATCTCGGTGCCATAGCGATCGGGAGCATGATGGTCAATGCGGCGTTCTGGCTGTTTGGCTTTCTGCGCATGGGCACCACCGGCCTTGCCGCCCAGGCTTACGGCTCAGGCGACCGGGAGAAGGCTCAGGCAGTGTTTACCGAGGCATTTCTGATAGCTATGGCTATCGGTCTGCTGTTTGTGATTCTGCGCAATCCTCTGTGCTCGCTGCTGAGTTCGCTGATGGTGCCTGAAGGTGAGGTGAGAGAGGCGGCAGCCGAATATTTTCTGACCGCAATCCTGAGCGCTCCGGCTTTGCTGGCCACGATGAGCGTAATCGGTTGGTTTCTTGGAATGCAGACCACCCTTTGGCCGATGGTCATAACTATCTCGGTCAATGTCTGCAATATAATCCTGAGTCTCATATTTGTATTTCCGCTTGAGATGGGATTTCGTGGCGTGGCGCTCGGCACCCTCTGTGCCAACTGGCTGGGGCTCGGTCTCGCGCTGTTGCTTGCGCTGAGGTTTTGCGGCTGGCGTGGCCTGTGGGTAAGTCTGGGAGTGCTTCGGCGCAAGGGTGAGGCGAAGCGATTCTTTACGGTAAACACTGATATTCTACTCCGTTCAGCCTGCATTATGGCGGTGTCGATGGCTGTTCCGGCTATCGGTGCGAGGATCGGAGGCCTGGTGCTCGCCGCGAATGCCGTAATGATGCAGTTTTTCCATGTGTTTTCATATTTTATGGACGGGTTTGCTTTTACCGGCGAGGCTCTGTGCGGGCGGTTTGCGGGTAGCGGCGACCATTCGCAACTGCGTAGGGCGGTGAAGCATCTTTTTGTCTGGGCCGGCTGTTTTGCCGTGGTGCTGTTGGTAGTATATTCTTTTGGCGCCAAGACGATATTGAATCTCATCACTTCGGAGGCTGAGGTGGTGGCAGAGGCGATGCGCTATCGGGGCGTGCTTTGCCTGATTCCGGTTCTCACTACTGCCGCTTTCATATTCGATGGTATTTTCATAGGCCTCACCGCTACACGGAAGATGCTTATAGCCACGTCTTTGTCGGCCGCAGTTTTCTTTCTGGTGATAGCGATACCACTTCCGGAAGCGACTATATGGGAAAGAAATATCAGGCTTTGGACAGCTTTTTTGAGCTATGTGACTCTCCGCGGGGTGATTCTCGGCTGTATGGCGCCGAGAGTGATCCGGGCTCGGGTGCCGTTGCCTATTGACTCATAAAAATCTCTACTGCAAATGATAAGCTTTGTAAATGCAAAAATTAATATCGGCCTTCACATAATTAGGAAGCGGCCTGACGGTTATCACGATCTGGAGACGGTTTTCTATCCGGTAGGCGTCTATGCCGGCTCGCCTCAGAATCCGGCAGCTTTCTGCGATGTGCTGGAGGCTGTGCCCGGTTCGGGAATCCGGTTTCTTGGGCGGAAGATGGATTGTCCGGTTGAGAAAAACCTGGTTACTAAAGCTGTAAGACTTTTTGAGGAGAGATTCGGAAGGGAATGCGGGCAGATGGTAGTGCTTGAGAAGCATCTTCCCGATCAGGCAGGTCTCGGTGGAGGATCGGCCGATGCAGCCTTTACTCTTCGGCTTCTTAATGAGCTGAACGGCAATCCGTTTTCATTGGAGGAACTTGAGGCTTTGGCATTGACGCTCGGTGCGGATTGTCCCGTATTCATAAGAAATGAGGCCGCCTATGCCGAGGGGGTGGGTGAGCGGCTGCAGCCTGTAGAGCTATCGCTGACAGGAAGATGGCTTCTGGTGGTGAAACCGGATTTCGCTGTCAGCACCAGAGAGGCTTTTGCCGGAGTGAGGCCATGTGGCGGCAGGGAGGATCTGAGAGAGCTAATAAAGCTACCGGTAGAGGAGTGGAGAGGCCGAATCAGCAATGATTTTGAAGCTTCTATTTTTCCTTTATGTCCTGATTTCCCGAGGCTTAAAGAGGCGCTCTATGACAGCGGCGCCCTGTATGCCTCGTTGAGTGGGTCCGGAAGTGCCCTCTATGGCATCTATGCCGACAGGCAAGCTTGCGAACGGGCTTATAATGAAGTGGATGCTCCGTATAAAGCTGCTCTGATGCTTTGATTCTGAACGTTCTGCGCGGGCGATTGTTTTTAAAATAAAGAGGGCTGCAAAAAAAAGTGCAGCCGGAGTGTGCCAAATAGCGGTTTTAACACTTTTTGGTGCGGTTTTTGCAGTTAATATTAAAAACGATATAGCCATGAGCAAGAACAGACACTACGATAATAATAGATGGCAGCAGAAGCCAAATCCGGCTCCCGATACCGAGGAACCGGAGGTTGAGGCTGTAGAACCGGAAGAGGTGGAAGCCGGGGAGGAAGCACCGCAAGAAGAGGAGAATCAGCCGGACGATGACCCTAAGGAGAAAGAGATAGCCGAGCTTAAGGCTCAGGTAGAGAAGGAGAAGAAAGAATATCTTTTCCTTATGGCTGAGTTTGATAATTTCCGTAAGCGCACCCTTAAGGAGAAATCGGAGATCATAAAGAATGCCGGCGAGAAGGTGTTCAAGGGTATTCTGCCGATAGTCGACGATATGGAGCGCGGACTGAAGGCAGCTGAAGAGAGCGACGACGCGAAGTCGATGAAGGAAGGTATGCACCTGATTTATAACAAGCTTCGCAAATACATGGAACAAAACGGTGTGAAGGAGATCTCGCCCGACGACAAGGACTTTGATACCGAGCGCCACGAAGCTATTTCGGCTGTTCCGGTGCCCGATGAGGCGCTGAAAGGAAAGATTCTCGATACGGTTGAGAAAGGATATACGATTAATGATAAGGTGCTCCGCCACGCCAAAGTGGTGGTAGGCCAGTAAGCGCGTTACGAAGATGGCAGAGAAGAGAGATTACTATGAAGTGCTCGGCGTGGGTCGCAACGCGAGCGAATCGGAGATAAAGTCGGCCTATCGCAAGATGGCCATAAAATACCACCCGGACAAGAATCCGGGCGATAAGGCTGCCGAGGAGAAATTCAAGGAGGCCGCTGAGGCCTACGATGTGCTGAGCAACCCTGAGAAGCGCGCCAAATACGATCAGTTTGGTCATTCTATGGGTCCTCAGGGCTTTGGCGGAGGAGCCGGAGGCGGTGGCGGATTCCATGCCCACGGCTTCAGCATGGAGGATATCTTCTCGCAGTTTGGCGATATCTTCGGCGGCCATTTTCAGGAGGGAGGCTTCGGCGGCGCAACCGGAGGCCGCACCGCGCGCCCGCGTACCAATAAGGGAACGGATCTGCGCGTGACGGTGAAAGTGACCCTCAAGGATATAATGGACGGAGTAGAGAAGAAGCTGAAGATACCTCGCCTCGTGGCTGATCCTCATTGCCACGGCACCGGTGCAAAAGACGGTACTGCCTTCAAGACCTGTCCCCGCTGCCACGGCACCGGCTATGTGACCCACATGCAGCAGACCTTCCTCGGCGCAATGCAGAGCGAGGCGGTATGCCCCGAATGCAATGGCGAGGGTAAGATCATAACCGAGCATTGCTCCTATTGCCATGGTCAGGGAGTGGAGAAGAAGGAGGAAATTATCAGCTTCCGCATTCCGGCAGGTGTGAAAGACGGCGAGACGCTCGTATTGCGCGGTCAGGGCAATGCGCCGCGCCATGGCGGAGTGAACGGTGATCTCCTGGTGGTGATCCAGGAGGAGAAGGATCCGGATCTTGTGCGCGATGGCGACGATCTGATCTACAACCTCATGCTCGATTTCCCGACAGCTGCTCTTGGCGGCTCAGCCGAAGTGCCTACGGTAGGAGGTAGGGCGCGTCTGAAAATCGCAGCCGGTACCCAGCCGGGCAAGGTGCTCAGGTTGCGCGGCAAGGGTCTTCCTCACATGAATGGCGGCGGTCATGGCGATCTGCTTGTAAATGTGATGGTCTATGTGCCAGAGAATGTGACAGAGGCTGAGAAGGCTGCTATCGAGAGCCTGAAGGGTGCTCCCAACGTGACTCCGACCGAAGCCACTTCCAGGAGAATATTTTCGCGCCTGCGTCACATCTTCAATAAGGAAAATCGCGGCGAATAAGGATAATTCGCTGAGAAATACCAAATTGAATCTCTCTGCTGCGTGAGTGGCAGAGGGATTCAATTTGTTAATAATGGTTAGCGGGAAGAAATTTTCACGGATTTTTGAGCAAAAATGGCTAACTTTAACCCAACTTTCTCAGAAACTGAAATAGCGACGTGGCCTATTCCGCCCCAGTAGATGAAAAGCAGCTCGTAAGCGATCTGCAGAATCCCGCGAAAGCGCAAGACGCTTTCCGGGTGCTGATGCGCACCTATGGAGAGCAGCTTTACTGGCAGATAAGGAGAATGGTGGTGAGCCACGATGATGCCGATGATCTGCTTCAGAACTCTTTCGTGAAAGCATGGACAAACCTGCCGAAATTCCGGGGAGATGCGAAGCTGTCGACGTGGCTTTATAAGATCGCCGTAAATGAATCGATCAACTTCCTAAATAAGGAACGCGCGCGTAAGGCTGAGCTCGCCGATGAAGAAGGCAGCTCATTTCTCCTTGCCAATCTTGAGAGCGACCCTTGGTTTGACGGTGACAAGATTCAGAAAGACCTTCAGGAAGCTATTGCGAAATTGCCTGATAAGCAGCGACTGGTGTTCAATATGCGCTATTTCGATGAGATGAAATATGAAGAGATGTCGGAGGTGCTCGGCACCTCGGTAGGGGCTCTCAAGGCGAGCTATCATCATGCCGTGAAGAAGATTGAGAGTGAGATCGGCGGCAGCATCGGATAATATGAAACCGCAGCGGCCGGTCTCCCGACCAGCCGCTGCAAAGTGTTTTCCATAATACTTTTCGAACTAACCTAACATCATGAAACGATTTTCTGATATTAAAACACCGGTAGCTCCGGAAAAGTTCGAGGTATATAAAAATTGTTTCGGCCGGTCTCCCGACCAGCCGAAACAAAGTGTTTTCCATAATACTTTTCGAACTAACCTAACATCATGAAACGATTTTCTGATATTAGAACACCGGTAGCTCCGGAAAAGTTCGAGGTATATAAAAAACTGTTTCGGCCGGTCTCCCGACCAGCCGAAACAAAGTGTTTTCCATAATACTTTTCGAACTAACCTAACATCATGAAACGATTTTCTGATATTAAAACACCTGTGCTGAAAAAAGGTTCCACCAAAAACCGAAATATTTTTTGGAGTGCTGGATTAAACCTTTAGAAAGCAAGATTGTCATAGGATTACAAGAAAAAGGCTTCAGTTATGAACAAGGAGTTTGAACAGCGTTTGGAAGATCATATAGGCCGCGATGCGGGCTTCCGGGTGCCTGACGGCTACTTTGATGCAGTCTATGCCAAGGTAGAGGCATCGCTGCCGGAGCGTAGGGAAATCAAGGCTCCTGATCCTACGCTATGGCAAAAGATAAGCCCTTACGTATATCTGGTGGCAATGTTTGCCGGTATTGCGTTGATGATAAAGACGTACCACGTGGTTACGCACGCGGATCTTTCTCTCGACAATGTGCCTGCTGAGGTTGTGCAGCTGGCCAGCACCGATCACCCCGAATATTTCGAGATCATAGCTTCATCGGAAGACGAGGGTTCGAGTTATTCCACAGAGGAGGATATTGCCGCCATGTATGACTTGTTTAATGATTTTGAAAAGGATTTTCATAAGGCCGGTAAATAGCATCCGGTTTCAATTGGTTGAAGAATAGCATCATAGGAATGAAGAGAATAGGTTTGATTGTAGCCCTTTTGTGTGCGATGGTGTTCCCTGCCGGGGCTCAGGAGCTGGCTCCCTACTGCAAGGATTGCCTGCCGGAAGCGTCAGCAGAGTGTCCCGACGAGGACCAGCCCAATGACCGCAAGGAGCGCGACGGCAAGAAGAGTCGGGAAGAGATGTTTAAGGAGATTCAGGAGTTTAAGCTCAAATATCTCGCTCAGGAAATGGGTCTTAGTGAAGCTCAGAAGAAAGACTTCAATGAGATTTATACCCAGATGTCGATGGAGAAAGGTAAAATCTTTCATGAATGCCACAATATCGAGAAGGAGCTGAAAGAGAATCCCAATCTTACCGATGAAGATTATGCCAAGGCTTCCGAAAAACTCGAGGCAGCCCGCGAGAAGGAGGCTCTTATCGACAGGGTCTACGATGCCAAGTTCGCCACGTTCCTGTCGGCCAAACAGATTTATAAGATGAAACAGGCCGAGCGAGCCTTTCTTGAGAAGCTCCGCGATATGCGGCGCCATAAGAAGACGTCCGGCAAAAAGTGATAGATCATGTTGCTGAAAAGAATTGGCCGCGCGGGCGTTATCATCGTCCTTGCGGCTTTTTGTTTTAATGTGATGGCTCAGAAATCTACGTTTGATAAACCTGATTTCGCCTTCCCTGAGGAGGTAAGCGCAGCAGCGGGGAAGAGGCTTCCTAAGGCGATGGAGGCCAAGGAATGGAAAACCGCCCTGTTGGCATTGGTGCAGCTCACTGTGGCCTCCAACAGCATCTCTACCGACAGCGTTACGGCTGCGGTGGAGAGGATTGACAGCGAGGCGCGTAAAATGCCGGCTCCATGGAAGTCGGTAGGGCTGCTTATGGAAGCCCGTCTGCTTGCAGATGCCTATAGAGCCAATGCATGGACCTACAATCAGCGGAATCTGCCGGAAGATGAAGTGCCCCAATCTATAGCCGAATGGAGCAAGGACACTTTCGGACGCCGCATTCTGGCGCTTGTGGAGGAGGCTTATGGTGCCGGTGAAAAGCTTGCGGAGATGCCTCTGGGGGAGCTCGATCCGCTCGTGACCTCCTGCGGAGATAATGCCACGGTTCTCGACTTTGTTGTCTATCAGGGAATCGACCTTCTATCGCCCTTTGCGGGGAGCGGACCGGTTATTCCGTTCGGGCGTGTGGGTAAGCTTTCCTTAGCCGCCGATGTAGCCTCGCAGTGCGACCTGATGATTGATTCGCTGATAAGCCGGTATGAGGGCAAAGGTGAGATGGAGTTACTTGCAAGGGCATTGATTAAGAAATCGCAGCTGATGCCTCACTCGGAAAGATACCGCTTTCTGCTTTCAAAATATGAAGGTATGGGTCGGTCTTCGGCGGCTTCGGTATTGCTTGTGGAGGCGAGAAATTATCTTACCGGTGGCGACCGGGAAGAGATGGTGAAGTTTTATAAGCTTGCCAAGAAGGCGGTGCTTACTCCCGGGATTGAAAATATGCTCGCTCAATTCGAGGCAAAGAATGTAGACTTAGATTATGCCTCCCAGGTTCTGCCCTCAGAGAAGATTAAGGTGGGGGTAAACTGGAACAACCTTCCTCGCCTATGGCTGCATCTCTACAGGCTTCCCGGTAGCTTTGATGAGCGTTCGGTCAAGGCTTCTATAGTGGCGAATTGGAAACCGGCTGCCTCCGTCGAGGTCTCGGCTCAGGATTCGGTTCTGTTGCAGCTGCAGTCTATGGCTGAGCTTCCCGGGCAGGCTCCCGGTCGTTATGCCGTAGTAGCATCAACGGCTCCTGAGCGCTTCAGAAATGAGGGCAATGATAAGGTACAGGTGAGACCTTTCACGGTCAGCAACCTAAGTGCCATGGAAAGCGAGGATCCTATTCTTGGCAAGGGGAGGCTTTACGTAATCGACGGCCGCAATGGTGCTCCGGTGGCTGGTGCGTCGGTCGTGATGGTTCCGGGGAGGAAAGGTGATAAGACCTTGAGGAAAGTCACCGATGGCAACGGTGGAGTAGAGCTTCCTGAAGGGGGCTATGAGATGACTATAATCAACGGAGACGATACCCTGCGCTACAGCAACTGGAGGAGCAGTGGCAGGGATAATCCCGAGCGCACTAACCACGTCAGGATTCTTACCGATCTCGCACTTTATCATCCTGGCGACACCGTGCGTTTCATGGCTCTCGCATGGTCGCAGCTGAAAGAATCGGCGCGGGTGGAGGAGAACGCGGGGCTTGAAGTCGTGCTGCTTGATGCCAACTATAATCCTGCCGATACTGTTTCGCTGAAGACTGACAGGCATGGTCGGGCATGGGGTGAGTTCCGGTTGCCGACTGAAGGACTTCTGGGGAGCTACTCACTACAGGCGAAGATCGATAAGCGCGTTTGCGGAGAAACTTCGGTCACAGTTGCCGATTATAAGGCTCCAGGCTTCTTTGTGGAGGTTACCGATGCCGGCGAGAATGTGGAAATTGGCGATACCCTCACGATTCGGGGAAGGGCGATTACTTATGCCGGGGTTCCGGTTGCAGGTGGAAATGTGAATTTCAATATTCGGGCCAGAATGCCCTGGTGGCTCTTCTCTGAGGTTAGTGATGCCACCTATGGTGCAACGACGACTACCGATGCTGAAGGTGCCTTCACACTCAAATTACCTACCGAGGGACTACGAGGCACTCCCTATGCCCGTTGCGCCTATGAGCTTGAAGTGGCGGTCACTTCCCAGACTGGCGAAACCCAGCAAGCCCCGAAGAGATTCTTCTCTCTCGGTAATGCCCGCCAGATTCAGGCTAATATCTCTCCCGTGATGGAACGCAGGGAGATGACTACTTTGCTGATTGGCGTTTCCGATATGCTCGACCATCCCGTAGAGGCGGAGGTGAGCTATCAACTCATGAGCGAAGGCAAGGAGGAAGCCTCCGGTACCTTCCGGTCGCCGCGACTTAGTATTGACATGAGCAAGCTGCCTTCCGGACGCTACGAGTGGAAATTCTCCACCGAGGGTGCCAAAGAGGTAACTCTGCCGATGGTGCTTTACGGTAGGGGAGAGAAAGTGCCGCCATGCGATACGGCTTTGTGGGTTCCTCAGAAAAAAATAGTTTGTGAGGAGTCTCAGCAAGAGGTTAAATTCCCGGTCGGCTCCTCATACCCGGATAGTTGGGTGCTGATGCAAGTGGCTGATGATTCGGGAGTGACTCAGGAGCGGTGGTTGAAGATTGATGCTGTAAATGAGACTGTTTCCGTTTCTGCTCCCAAACCGGGTAGTAGCGTGGTGGTAAGATTTGCTGCATGCCGGAATCTCAAACAGGAATTTGAGACGGTGCAGATTCTCTCTGCTGCTAAAGCCGCTAAACTTGAGCCGGAAATCATCAGCTTCCGTGATAGGACGGTTCCCGGTGATACTGAAAAATGGTCGTTCCGCTTTAAGCTTGGCGGGAAGGCCGCCCCGTATGCCGGGGCCGCGGCTACAATGAGCGACAAAGCTCTTGATGCGGTCGTGCCTTTCGGCTGGACCCTTTCCGTAGCCTCAGGCTGGGCAATCCCCAGCTCGCTCACCCGCTCTATATATCTCGGTAGGCAGTCGGCCTGGTTCTCTTTCGGTACTGTAAGAAATGTCAAGGCGGCGCCTATGTGCTTGCCCGAGTGGAATTTCTACGGACAGAGTCTCTTCGGCCCTATCCGGGTAAGGGGAGTGATGTATAATATGGCGATGTCGCGCAATGCCGGCGGCATGATGCTGAAGGAGGAGATGGTGATGACTGCGGAAGCTGCCAGCAACGATGCCATTGAGGAGGCCGCAGTGGAAGCCGATGAAGCTGAAGCTGGCTCTGCTGCTGAACAGGCGGCTGAGGAAGAGGTGAAGATGCGTCCCGCCGAGATGCCTCTTGCCTTCTTCAAACCTGATCTTGAGGCTGACGCGGAGGGAATAGTGAAGCTTGATTTCGAGGTGCCTGATTTCAATACGACTTGGAAACTTCAGCTTGCCGCTTGGACAGATGAAATGAAGACAAGCGTTTCGACCTATGAGATCATGGCTCGTAAGCCTGTAATAGCTCATCTGAATGCTCCGCGTTTCGTAAGAACTGGCGATGAAATCGTATGGCAAGCTACCCTCTCGAATGCTTCCGATTCGGTGGCTTTGATTGGAGGTGCTATGGAGATTTCCGATGCCGTTTCCGGCAAAACGCTGGCTACTGTAGAGTTCCCCGCTCTGGAACTTGCAGAAGGAGAGAGCAGGGTGGTCGAGATGCCGTGGGAGGTGCCCTTCTCTCTCCAGTTGGCAGTAGTGAAAGTGATAGCCCGGAGTGGTCGCAATGCCGATGGCGAGCAGACTATAGTGGGTGTGCTCCCCTCAGCTTCTCCTGTGATTGATAGCAAGCCGTTCTATTTAGGTCGCAATCAGCTCTCCTTCACAATGCAGATTCCCAACAGGCTTGAGGAGGGTACAAGCATTCTCGAGGTATGCGGTAATCCTTTGTGGTATTGCATTACTGCTCTGCCTGATATTCAGGCATCTGGCTCCTCCTCGGTGCTTTCTTTGACGAATAATCTTTTCGCCAATTCCTTAGCCGCGCATCTTGCAGGCAAGTATCCTCAGATTGGCGAAGCGATCAAGGCATGGCGAAGCGAGAAAGGAGCTGATTCTCCGCTGATTTCTAATCTTGAGAAGAATCAGGAACTGAAAAGCGTTGCGCTCGAAAACACGCCTTGGGTGAACGATGCCGCTTCCGAGACCCTGCGAATGGAGCGACTCGAAACTTTGCTTGATGCCGGTAGGTCAGGCAAGATTATAGGTCAGACTCTTGCAGATATCAGGCGTCGTCAGGGTGCTGACGGAGGCTGGAGCTGGTGCGAAGGAATGGAGCCTTCTGAATATATCACTACGAGCGTCGTGGCGGCTCTTGGTCTCATGAAGGCTCAGGGTTGCTTCCCACAGGAAGCGGAGGAGATGACCCGCAAGGCAATCCGCTTCATAGATCGCGAGATTGAAAAGGATTATTCTGCCCACCCGGAATGGATATCGGAAACCACCCTGCTGGGGTATCTGTATGTCAGAGGATTTTTCGATGTGCCTGCAACCGGTGTTTTCGCATCTCTTCAAGGCAGA
Source organism: uncultured Muribaculaceae bacterium (assembly GCA_947632485.1). Lineage (GTDB taxonomy): Bacteria > Bacteroidota > Bacteroidia > Bacteroidales > Muribaculaceae > Lepagella. Next base: position 74,405 of record CANRPJ010000004.1, on the reverse strand, counting down.
GCCTTAAAGCTCCTGACAGAGAAATGGAGAAACCTCGACGTAATGGATAAGTGCCTCGCCGCGATAGTTCTGAACCGCTCCGGTAAGCAGAAACAGGCTTTGGAGGTGCTTGAATCTTTGCGGCAGTTTGCAGTGAAGTCGGAGGTTCTTGGTGTATGGTTCGATAATCCCGGCAGATCTCCCAGATTGCTGACTACTGCAATGGCTCTTCAAGCGTTTGCGCAACTCGCTCCGGGCGATGCGCTTGTAGATGGTATGCGTCAATGGCTTGTGCTCCAGCGGCGCACTCAAGACTGGGGCGCTTCCGCTGATGCCGCCTTTGTGGTAGCTACTCTACTGCAGTCAGGCACTGACTGGACCTCGGCCCCATCGCCATCGGTTAGCATAGGAGGGAAGGAGTTGCCGTTGTCGGAATTCGAACAGTACACCTCGAGTGGCTTCTTCACTCTCAGTGGCGAAGATGCCGGCAAGGAGTTGCGGATTTCCCGATCGGAGGAAGTACCGGCCTGGGGCGGAGTCATGGTGCAGTCGGTGCAGCCGATCAGCGACGTGAAGCCGGCCGATGTGGCTGACCTTAGGATTGAGAAAGCGATCTATGCAGTAGATGAAACGGCCAACGGCACGGAATTAAGCAAACGAGCCCTGAAGGTGGGCGATAAGGTGCGCGTAATGCTTACCTTGACGGCTACCAGAAGGATAGATTATGTAGCCGTGACTGATGAGCGGGCTGCCTGCCTTGAGCCGGTGGAGCAGCTGTCAGGCTTTGAATGGCGCGATAGGACAGGCTATTATCGCGAAGTGCGCGATGCATCGACACAGCTCTTCATATCCTCGCTTGAAAAGGGCGTACATGAGCTTTGGTATGATTGCTTCGTGGGTCAGGAAGGTGAGTTCAGCTGCGGCATAGCGACAGCGCAGTCGCTTCAGGCTCCGCTCATTACTGCCCACAGCGGCGGCAGCGATCTGAAGATCAGTAGTCGATAATATCTCTGTCGGCCACGTTGATAGCTAATCCCTCGCGCCCAAGAATGGTGCGGGGGAATTTTTCGCGTGCCTCTTTGAGAAACAGTGTCTCGTCGCGGTAGCGCGAGGAGTAGTGACCGGTTATAAGGCGTCCCGCCTGGGCCTGGCTGGCAATCGAGGCAGCTTGCGCAGCTGTAGAATGTCCGCGTTCCGAAGCATCGGCCGAACGATCATTGCAATAAGTGGTTTCGTGGAAGAGAAGATCTACGTTTTTTATCTTCTCAGGCAGCGATGGCAGGTAAGCGGTGTCAGAAATATGGGCGTAGGAGAGTGAGGGTGACGGGTCGGTGGTTAGCATCTTGTTGGGTATTACAGTACCGTCAGGTTTCACGAAATCAGCGCCTGCCTTGATACCGGCAAGTTGCGCCACCGGCACATTATGGAAATCAGCCATATCCCGGCGAAGATGGCGGGATTTGGGTTTCTCTTCAAAGATATAGCCAACGGTCGGTACCCGGTGGTCGAGCTTGACGCTCCTTATGAGCAGCGAGTTAGTTTCTGCCACAATCCCATCTTGCGGCTCAATTATATTGAATTTAAGTTCAAAAGGAAGCTCACCGCAGAAATAATCCAGAATTGGAGTAAGGATTTTCTTTCCCTCCTCAAAAGTATGTATAGTGAGGTGTCCCCCGAATCCGCTGAGGCCAAGAGTGCCTATGAGCCCGGGAAGACCGAGCACATGATCGCCGTGAAGATGGGTCAGAAAGATATGACGCAGCCTTGAAAACTTCAGGTGCTGCCGTTGGAACTCCTTCTGGGCTCCTTCGCCGCAATCAATCATATAGAGAGTATCCCTGTAGTTTACGACCGTACAGGCAGGGTTATGACGGGTAGATGGTTTGGCTGACCCGCAACCAAGTAGGTGAACTGAAAAATTGTCCATTATCAGCTCATTTGGCTGTAGTCACGGGCGAGTCCGCCCGTAGAGGTTTCCTTATAGATCGAAGGCAGATCGTGGCCGGTTTCCTTCATCACGGTAGTAAGCCTGTCGAACGAAACGCGGTGAGTGCCATCGCTGAAGCTGGCGTAGATATTGGCATCGAGAGCACGCGCGGCAGCGTAGGCATTTCGTTCGATACAGGGTATCTGAACCAGACCGTGAACCGGGTCGCAGGTCATGCCCAGATGGTGTTCAAGCCCCATTTCGGCAGCATATTCAATCTGAGCCGGACTGCCTCCGAAAAGCTGACACGCAGCAGCGGCAGCCATAGCGCAGGCCACTCCCACTTCAGCCTGGCAACCGGCTTCGGCTCCGGAAATGGTAGCGTTTTGCTTCACGATGTTGCCTACCAGACCGGCGGTGGCCAGAGCGTGCAGAATTTGTTCCTCTGAGAAATCCCGGCTTTTCCACAGGTGATAGAGCACCCCGGGCACCACTCCGCATGAACCGCACGTTGGAGCTGTCACGATGGTACCGCCGGAAGCGTTTTCCTCGCTTACGGCAAGAGCATAGGCAAACACGAGGCCGCGTGATTTCAGATTATCCTTATAGCCTTCAGCCTTCACGAGATATGAGGGAGCCTTGCGACGCAGATTCAAAGGTCCGGGAAGTCTTCCCTCATGGGTGATTCCGCGCTCTACGGCTGCCTTCATAGCCTCCCAGACCTTGCTCAGATGCTCCCAGATCTCTTTGCCCTCACAGCGCTCTACGTATTCCCAATATGTATAGCCCGTGCGCTCGCAATATTTCATTATATCCGTCAGCGTATCCATGTCGTAGATCTCCGCCTGTCCCTTCATGGCGTGGCCTTCCGTCTGGATTGCTCCGCCTCCTACGCTGTAGACGGTCCATTCATCTGTAACGAAACCATTCTCGTCGAGCGATTTGAAGGTCATGCCGTTAGGGTGAAATGGCAGAAACACATCAGGTTTCCATATTATTTTCACGGGCATTTCGCTCTTCTCCAGAGCTTCTGTAATCGCCACATCGGTCATGTGGCCTCGCCCTGTAGCTGCGAGACTTCCGTAGAGCACCACCTCAAAGCCCTTGGCGGCGCGGTGGCGGCGAAGGAACTTCTCTGCTGCAAAGCGCGGACCCATCGTATGGCTCGACGAGGGACCGCTTCCTATCCTGTATAGTTCTCTTAATGATTTCATTGCTGATATTTTTGCGGAGAGAGACTACAAAAATAACAAATTAAATCGAAATTCTGTCGGGAGAGTGCCATATAAAGTTGCTGCCGGCTTCGGATCAGAACTGTTTGACCGGATTCGGTATGTATGATTTGGTATCCTTAAGCATAAGTAGGTATTGGCGGCTAAGGAAGGGTAGTTAAATTACTCAAAATGGAGTATTGTCCCCGGGGGCGGGTCTGGGTAATTTTGCAATGTGAAAATTAACCGACATCAGACCATCGAAATGACTATAAGAAGCATTGTTACAGCAGCGTTCTGTTCGCTTTCCCTCGTCGCCACAGCCTCTGAGCCGGCCGACAGCACAGTTTCATCTTGGATCAATAAGGTGAAGCGTCTCCATGTGGGCGGTTATGGTGAGGCCGTATTTACCCGAAATTTCTATAGCGATCGTTATCAGCGTTACACTGATCCTGCGAGTGCAGCCAATGATGGCGGCCATGGGCGTTTTGATCTGCCTCATGTGGTGATCTATCTTGGCTATGATTTCGGTAAAGGCTGGAGCATGGGTTCGGAAATAGAGTTCGAGCATGGCGGAGTAGAGAGCGCTTTTGAGATAGAGACAGAGGAAAGCGGCGAATATGAGAAGGAGATTGAGCGTGGCGGAGAGGTGGCGCTCGAGCAGTTCTGGATTCAGAAGACCTTCATGAAGCAGATGAATCTTAAGGTCGGTATGCAGATTGTGCCTATAGGTGCCACTAACGCGCACCATGAGCCCGATCAGTTCTTCGGCGTGTATCGTCCTGAAGGTGAGAATACCATTATGCCGTGCACATGGCATGAAGTAGCAGTCACGCTATGGGGCGAAGCTGCCAACTGGAGATACCAGCTGATGTTTCTTCCCGGTCTCGATAGCGAGCGGTTCGGCAATCAAGGCTGGATTCACGACGGCTCCGCTTCGCCTTTTGAATTTAAGATTGCCAATAACTATGCTGTGGCGGCGCGTGTGGACTATAGGCCGGTGAAGCCGTTGCGACTCAGCGTGAGCGGCTATGTAGGCAATAGCTTCCGTAATACCCTCTATGATACTTCCAACAGCCGCAACGAGGGGATTCGCGGCACTGTGACTATAGGATCGTTTGATTTCGCTTACAATACAGGTAATTTCATAGCCCGCGGTTTCTTCGACTATGGGCATCTTAGCGATGCGGCAGAGATTTCGCGCTTCAATATTTCGATGTCGAAGAATTCTACCTCAAAGAGGCAGAGCGTAGCTTCCGATGCGATAGCAACAGGCGTAGAGGCCGGCTACGACGTATTCTCCCTAATGGGTTCCAAAGCGGTGAGAAACCAGCGACTCTATCCTTTCGCGCGCTATGATTATTACAACTCCATGTATAAGATGGAAACCGGAAGCGGACTGCAATGGTGCAACCGCCAGAAAATCAGCGCAGGCCTCAACTGGTATCCCATAAAACAGGTGATGGTGAAAGCTGAATATTCCTGCCGGTTACTCAAGAATCCCTATAACAACGAGCCTTCGGTCTCTATAGGAGTAGGTTATTCCGGCTGGTTCTTTTGAAAACAAAATAATTACATACTGACTTATGAAACTAAAATTTTCAACCCGGGCGCTTGCCGGCGTCCTGACGATAGGAATGGTAAACTGTTCCGACAGTAATGATTCTGATCCGAATCCGGGCGTGGATCCCGGGCTTAACGCAAAGGAAATCGCTTTGAAAGCAGCTCTTACTCCTTATATAGACGGCACGGTGCTACCGACCTATAAGGAGATGGCAGACCGCGCTATGGAGTTGTATGACCTATGCGAAATAATGCAGGTAAAGCATGAGGACGGCACCCTTGCGGAAGCCGATATTAAGGCTGCCGGCGATGCCTGGAAAGCAAGCCGGAAGGCCTGGGAGAGAAGTGAGGCTTTCCTTTTCGGTCCTGCCGCACAGCATAATATTGACCCTCATATCGATTCGTGGCCTCTCGACAAGGCGGCTATGGATAATCTCTTATCCGATATCCGCAGCGGAAGAAACTGGGATATCGCCAACAATGCCGGTTATGGACTGCTCGGTTTCCATTCAGTTGAGTATATGCTGTTTGAGCTGAGTGCAGATGGTAATACGGCGCTGACTCATTCTTCCAATTACACTCCGGAGGAGCTGACATATCTGCTGGCCGTGGTGGGCGATCTGCGTGACCAGTGCGTGTGCCTGGAAGCCTGCTGGGCAGGAACCGACGCAATTTCGGCGGATAAGCAGGCGGTGCTTGAAGAGGCTGAACTTGACTACGGCGAGCAGTATGGTTGGGAGATGAAGAATGCCGGGAGCGCCGGATCACGCTTCAAGACTTTTCAGGACGCTGCAGAAGAGATTATCCAGGGCTGTATTGATATAGCCGATGAGGTGGGACATACGAAGATCGGACGACCGAACAACGCTTCAAGCGATGAAGACCGCAACTATATAGAATCGCCTTATAGCCTTAATTCTATTGAAGATTTCGAAGATAATATCATTTCGATTGAGAATAGTTATCTCGGATCGACGGCCGGCGCGGCTTCAATATCCGATTATGTGAAGAGTAAGGATGCCGACCTCGATTCCCGTCTGCGCCAGGCTCTCACTGATGCGCGCAATGCTATCAAGGCTATTCCTGAGCCGTTTGCAAAAAATGCTACGGGGCCGGAGGCCACTAAAGCGGTAGCCGTGGTAGGCGATGATCTGGTAGACGTGTTGGAAGATGTGTATCAGCTGCTTGGAAAAGATTAATCCGATTGCTTTGTCGATGATGAAACTATCTGAACTCCGACTGGTGCTGGCAGCCTTGGCGCTGCCGGCACTGGTAGCGTGTGCCGACGAGGGCACTGCAATACCCGATGAAGGAGAAGGGAATAAAAGTGAGAAACCTGACTGGTATTATGCCGGCGGCGAGTTGGGCACCACTTTTCTGGCGACTCAGAATGCTTTCGAGCAGCCGTCGGCGGCTGTGGATAATCAGGGACTGTATCAATCTTTCAAGAATGGAGAGGCTCTGTTTGAGAAACCTTTCATGGCAAATCAGGAGGGAGTCAGAAGCGGTCTCGGCCCTGTGTATATCCGCACCTCATGCCTTCACTGCCACCCGAACTATGGCCACGGGCAGAAGCTGCCGGAAGGGTCATTCTATACCTCAGATCCCGGCAACGGCTGTCTGCTGGTAGTGTATGATCCGGCCACAGAGGGTTATGTGAGCTGGCTGGCTGGAATGCCTCAGGGTTATGCGGTGGCGCCCTTCAAGGCTCCTATTGATGAGAGCAAGATCAAGGTGCACTGGAATCAGGCAGTAGATGGCTGGGGCAATAAGTTCGATGATGGCGAGACCTACGAACTTATATATCCTACCGTGACGATGCCGCAAGACGCTATTTATGTGGTGAATCAGGGTTACAAGCTTCCTACGGCCTATGAGGTGAAGCTGGAAAGCACTATCGGAATCTATGGAACCGGTCTGCTCGATGCCATTACAGAGGCCGACATCAAGGCTCAATATCAAAAGGAGGAAGCCGACGGATTCATGCAGAATGGCCTCAACCCTGCCTTTTTTGCCAACGGAGATTGGACCGGACTCTACAAAAACGCCCTGCAAGGCGACGGCACGGGCTATGCGCGCCGCTTTACCTACGCTCTTTCCCGCGGTCCTTTGCAAGATGCGGCAGGAGCTAATGCAATATGGAATATCACAAACGTGACCCGCTCCGACAGAAGGTATCATTATCTCGATGCAGCGGGTACCTATGCCGAGTATTCTTCCAAAGACCCGGAAGTACAGGCCGGATTTGATGCCTATATCGCAAGAATTGATCCTAAGAAAGAACACGCTTCCTGGTGGGAGGGCACTATGGAACAGCGTATTATGGCGTATCTGAATGCGAAGGACCTTCCGGTGGAAATGACCGATGAGGAATATACCGACCTTATGGTATGGCACCGTGGGCTCGCAGTGCCCGCTGTGCGTGATGTTGACAATCCCGATGTGATAAGAGGTAAGGAACTCTTCACAGAGATCGGTTGTGCTTACTGCCATCGTCCCTCCTGGACCACGGGTCCGGATAACATAGTAGATCCGGCACGCTTCTTCAAAGGCAACGAGTTGCCGCGCTATCCGAATCAGAAGATATGGCCTTATACGGATATGGTGCAGCATAAGCTGATGATGGCCAGTGATATTCGCGGCGATTGGTGCCGCACTACTCCGCTCTGGGGTCGAGGTCTGCACCAGAAGGTACAGGGCACGTCGACGGCTGACCGTATGCACGATAACCGCGCCCGGACAGCTCTTGAGGCAATCATGTGGCATGGCTATTCGCCTCAGAGCGATGCTTATGAAAGCATCAGGAAATTCCGCTCGTTGCCGAAAGCTGACAGAGACGCGGTCTGCACTTTTGTCGATGCTATCTGATGAAAAATAAGGGTAATAGTTTCAGTATTGGCCGGTGGGCATTGCGCTCGCCGGCCACTGCCTGTTTTCATCTCGCTCTGCTGATAATTCTCATCGGTGCGTGCGTGACTTGGATATCGGGTGTGAATGGCTCCGTTACTTTGATACGCGGACAGCATGTAAAGGAGTTTCTTACCGATGAAGGCGAAATGGGAAAATTCCCATTCGCCCTGAGCCTCGACAGCTGTATGGTGGAGTATCATGAGGCTACAACCGCTCCAAAAGATTTTGTTAGCGTCTTGACAGTGACCCGAGGAGAGAGGAGCGAAATCAGGCGGGTTTCGATGAATAAGGTATTGGAGATAGATGGTTTCCGCTTCTGTCAGAAAGCTATGGGAGAAGATGAAACGACCCTGACAGTGAATCATGATCCTTGGGGCATAGCTGTTACTTATACGGGCTATTTCTTGTTGTTCGGCTCATCTGCCTTGATGTTGGCAGGCTGGCTTCTGAAGAGCCTGCGGAAAAGAAGGAGATCCTTAGCAATAGCTTTCTCAATGCTTGTATGCTTCTATGCGTCAGGCGGGAGAGTGGCCAATGATTTTTCAGAGCTGAGAGTGTATTGGGGTGAGAGGGTGGCACCGGCAGGAAGTATGGCTGCTGATATTCTGAACCGCGTATATGGTAAAAGCGAATATAAAGGTAAATCCGCTACGGAAGTGATGCTTGGTTGGCTTTTCGATTATGACTCCTGGAAGCGCGAGCCGATAATCAAGGTGAAAGGTGAGAAGGTGAAGAAAGCTTTGGGTATTGATGGCCAGTACGCACGCCTTATCGATTTCTTCGGTCCTGAAGGTTATAAGCTTCAGCCCTTGCTTAGCGATATCGGCGATAAGGGAGTGCAGGAGGCGAATGAGAGGGTAATGCTCATAACGGCTCTTTGCACGGGTCAGCTACTAAGAATCTTTCCTTATAAATCCGCCTTAGGAAGGCAGGAATGGCTATCTCATGCTGATATGAAGCCCTCAAAGATGGAATTGCCGCAGTGGGTATTCATAACCAGGTCTGTCAATGATCTTGCCCGGTCGATTGCGCTCGGCGATCGGGAGGAAGCGCTGTCAGCCATCGGGCGTATCAGAAATTATCAGAAAGAACAGCTTCCGGGGCTATCAGAGAGAAAACTGCACCTTGAGCTATGCTACTACAAATTGAATAAGGACTTACTGCCGGCCTGCATAGCGATTATTGCGGGTATTATCGGCTGGATTCTTTGCCGGCGAAGAGGAAGTATGGTAAGGATTGCGACAGGGACGGCTGCTTGCGTGCTTTTTCTCTGGTTGTCGGCCATGATTGCGATGCGTTGGATCATAGCCGGACATATACCTCTAAGCAACGGCTACGAAACCATGCAGGCTATGGGTTGGATAGCCGCGGGCTGCGCATCTGTGGCATGCTGGCGAAGGCCATACGTGGGCGCTATGTTGCTTCTCGTAGGAGGAATGGCACTCATGGTAAATGTGATGAGTCCCGGAGATGCTACCTTGTCGCCCTTGCTGCCGGTTTTGGCATCGCCGCTGCTAAGCGTTCATGTGCTTTTGGTAATGACCGCCTACACGCTGCTTGCACTCGTGATGCTTAACTCTCTCTATGCGCTGACTATAGGATCACCTGATAAGCGGACCGCGGCAATTGCTCTCTCGCTTAAAGTGCTCCGTCCGGCAGTTGTTTTTCTGGCATGTGGCATCTTTGTAGGCGCAATATGGGCAAACCAGTCGTGGGGCAGATATTGGGGTTGGGATCCGAAAGAGACCTGGGCACTCATTACCCTCCTTATATATAGCCTTCCGCTACACAGGCGCCTGTTGCACCTTATGCGGAAGCCTTTATGGTTGAACCTGTATCTCTCAATTGCCTTTCTAAGTGTGGTCATGACCTATTTCGGGGTCAACTTTTTATTAGGCGGAATGCACAGCTACGCGTAACATTCGTTTGCACATTTTAGAGGTTTTTCCTAACTTTGCGCCGTGGTTTAGCCCACCGCAAGGGGCTATTCTGCATTAAAACAACTGTAACTAACTAACATTAACACATTTATATGGGTTTGCTGCTGGAGATAGGCAATGGTACGCTTGCAATTACGGCGACGCTTACGGGCATGCTTCTCGTATGTGCTGCGCTTTGGATAGCGAAGCTGATTTCTCCCCATTCATTTACGGTAAGAAAAGGCGAGGCTTATGAGTGCGGAATTCCGACGCGTGGAGCGTCGATGATTCAGTTCAAGGCCGGTTACTACATTTTCGCCATTCTCTTTTTGGTGTTCGATGTTGAGACGGTGTTCCTTTACCCGTGGGCTGTAATAATGAATACTCTCGGACCTAAGGGCCTGCTTTGCATTGGTGTCTTTCTTTTCATTCTTGTACTTGGTCTGGCTTACGCCTGGAAGAAAGGAGCTCTCGTATGGAAGTGAAAATTAAAGACATGAAGCGTGAGGACTTCAAGGACAACGAGTATATCGACAAGCTCGTAGAAGAACTCAACGCTACTGGAGCGAATGTAATGGTCGGTAAGCTCGATGAGCTGATCAACTGGGGCCGTGCTAATTCGCTCTGGCCTCTCTGCTTCGGCACGAGCTGCTGCGCTATCGAGTTTATGTGTCTCGGCGCTGCGCGTTATGATATGGCGCGTTTCGGAGCCGAGGTTGCCCGTAACTCGCCGCGCCAGGCTGACTATATAATGGTGCAGGGCACGATCGTGCATCGTATGGCTCCGGTGCTTTTGCGCCTGTATGAGCAGCTGGCTGAACCGAAATATGTGATTGCCTGTGGAGGATGCGCCGTATCCGGAGGTCCTTTCAAGAAATCATATTGCGTGCTGAAGGGTGTAGAAGACATTATCCCTGTAGATGTGTTTATTCCCGGCTGTCCGCCGCGTCCCGAGGCTATGTTCTACGGCCTGATGCAACTGCAACGTAAGATTAAGGTGCAGAAATTCTTCGGCGGTGCAAACCGGAAGGAGAAGATCGCAGAGTTCTTTGCCGAGCACCCTGAAGAGAAGGATCAATATTAAGACCTCGATACCAAACTATAACCTGACTGTCGACATGAGCGATATAAAAGAAAAAATCTCGAAACTTTGCCCGGTAGCGGAGTTTGAAGAGGGAGAATGCCTCTTGGTGTCGGTGCCGGAAAAGGATTGGTATCCGCTGGCAAAAGCGCTTAAAGAGGATCCGGAACTGAATTTCGATGTGCTCTCAGCTGTGGTGGGCATGGATTGGAAGGAGTCGCTCGGGGTAGTCTACTACCTTACGAGCACAGCTCACAACTGGGATATGCTGGCTGTGAAGGTGGCTGTAGCCGATCGCGAGAACCCGATGATCCACAGCGTGCAGGATCTTTGGCATGTAGCTAATTTTCAGGAACGTGAGGTCTACGACTTCTACGGTATCAAATTTATTAACCACCCCGACATGCGCCGCTTCTTCCTGCGCAATGACTGGGTGGGCTATCCTCTCCGCAAGGATTATGACGATGATCCGAAGCTGAATCCGGTTCGCCTCAATGATGAGGAGAATGAAGATGATACCATGCAGCTGATTGAAGAGGCTGACGGTACGGTGACGGAGCATAAGAAGAAGGTCTTTGAGGAGAACGATTACGTAGTGAACATTGGTCCTCAGCACCCCAGTACCCACGGAGTGATGCGCTTCCGTACGGCTGTTGACGGTGAGGTGGTTAAGAAGGTCGATGTAGTGAGCGGATATATCCACCGCGGAATCGAGAAACTGTGCGAAAGCCTCGGCTATCCTCAGATGCTCCATTTTACGGATCGTATGGATTATATGTCGGCTCATCAGAACCGTCATTGTCTCTGCTCCTGCATCGAAAAGGCTATGGGACTCGAGGTGCCGGCGCGCGCTGTCGTGATCCGCACTATGATGGACGAGCTGATGCGCATCTCTTCGCATCTCCTTTCGTTCGGCTGTACGGCAATGGACCTTGGAGCTACCACGGCGTTCTTCTATGGCTTCCGTGAGCGCGAGCAGATTCTTGATATCTTCGAAAAGACGTGTGGCGCACGCATGTCGATGAATTATAATGTGATCGGTGGCGTAATTGCCGACCTTCACCCGGATTTCCAGAAAGATGTGAAAGCTCTTCTGGAGATTCTGCCCTCGCGCCTGAAAGAATATCATCAGGTGTTTAGCGGCAACATCATTGCCAAAAACCGTATGGTTGGTGTGGGAATGCTGAAAAAGGAAGACGCTATCAACTATGCTATTACCGGTCCCTCCGGACGCGGTTCTGGCTGGTCGTGCGACTGCCGCAAGAAGCACCCCTATGCAGCTTATGCCGATGTGGAGTTTGATGAGGTGCTGGAATACGGTTGCGATTCATATTCCCGCTACATGGTGCGCATGAAGGAAATCGAGCAGAGCGCAAGGATTCTTGAGCAGCTGGTTGATAATATTCCTGAAGGCCCGGTTCGCGCTCAGGTTCCGAAAATTGTCAAGCTGCCTGTAGGTCGCTGGTATCAGCAGGTGGAGGCAAGCCGCGGCACCTTCGGCGTCTATATCGAATCCGATGGAGAGAAGACCCCTGCGCGCGTGCATTTCCAGAGCCCCTGCTTCAATCTCGTGGGAGTGATGGATCTCTGCTGCACAGGGTATATGATTGCTGACCTGATTACGATTGGAGCTGCGCTCGATTTCGTGATTCCGGATATAGACAGATAATAGAATAGATTAAATAAGAAACTGGCTGTCAGTTATGTTCAATTTTGGAATAATCACCAACTGGTTCAATAACCTTCTCACGGGCTGTATGCCTGACTGGCTTGCTGTCACGATTGAGTGCGTGGTGATCGCAGTGCTGATTCTGCTGACCTATACGGTGCTGGCTCTCTTCTATATTCTCTATGAGCGTAAGCTTTGCGCCTGGTTCCAGTGTCGTCTTGGCCCTATGCGTGTAGGCCCCTGGGGAGTGCTTCAGGTATTTGCCGATATGTTTAAGATCCTTGTTAAGGAGCTCATTGATCTGAAAGGTACAGATAAGTTTCTTTTCAAAATCGCTCCCTACATTGTGATCACATCGTCGGTTGTCATGCTGGCATGCCTTCCGTGGGGACTGGGTTTGCAGATTATCAACTATAATATTGGTATATTCTTCATATTGGCGGTTTCTTCGCTCGGCGTTCTCGGCATCCTGCTTGCAGGCTGGTCAAGTAACAACAAATATACTCTTATCGGAGCTATGCGAAGCGGCGCCCAGATGATCAGCTACGAGATTTCGTTGGGACTCGCAATAATCACGATCGTGATTTTTGCCGGGACAATGAATATCAATGAGCTGGTATGGGAGCAGGCCAACGGTTGGTTTATCTTCCGCGGCCATGTTCCGGCAATTATTGCTTTTATCATCTATGTGATTGCGGCAACTGCTGAAACTAACCGCGGCCCCTTCGACCTTCCTGAAGCAGAGCATGAGCTGACCGCAGGTTACCATACGGAGTATTCCGGTATCCATTTCGGTTTCTTCTATCTGGCAGAGTATCTTAACCTCTTCATCGTGTCGGGCATCGCTTCGCTGATGTTCCTCGGTGGCTGGATGCCTCTCCATGTGCCGGGTTGGGACGGGTTTAATGCCATCATGGACTATATACCGAGTATCGTATGGTTCGTTGGTAAGGCATTCTTTATCTCCTTTGTGATAATCTGGTTCAAGTGGACGTTCCCGCGCGTGCGTATTGACCAGCTTCTCGCTTTCGAGTGGAAATATCTTATGCCTTTCGCGCTCGCAAACATGCTGCTGATGGCAGTGTTCGTAGCTCTCGGCTGGCATTTCTAAAAATGAATTTGTAAAGACAACACCCCTTAGGATATGAGTGACAATAGCGGCAACTTTGGAACCGTGACCCAGGTGATCGGACCGGTCATCGACGTCTCTTTTGAGGGCGGCAAGGAGGCTATCCCTCCCATCTATGCTGCGCTCAAGGTAGAGCGTGATAACGGAGAGACCCTTATTCTTGAAGTAGAACAGCATATCGGAGAAGATACGGTGCGCTGTGTGGCTATGGAGAGTACTGATGGTCTGCGCCGTGGCGTGAAGGTGGAGAATCTCGGACACCCTATAGCAGTGCCCACTGGCGAGCAGGTGAAAGGCAGGTTGCTTAATGTGATCGGTGAGCCTATCGACCATCTTCCCGATCTTAGTCGCGAGAATCTGCGTCCGATTCATCAGCCCGCGCCGGCATTTGATGATCTAGCAATCTCGACCGAGGTGCTTTTTACAGGTATCAAGGTGATCGACCTGCTGGAGCCTTATTCCAAGGGCGGTAAGATCGGTCTGTTCGGTGGTGCAGGTGTTGGTAAGACCGTGCTCATCATGGAGCTTATCAATAATATCGCCAAAGGCCATAACGGATTCTCTGTGTTCACCGGCGTAGGTGAGCGTACCCGTGAAGGTAACGACCTCCTGAGAGAGATGATCGAGAGCGGCGTCATGAAATATGGCGACAAGTTCAAGGAGGGTATGGAGAAAGGTGAGTGGAATCTTGCCGATGTGAATATGACTGACGTCAACAACTCGCAGGCCACTCTGGTGTTCGGTCAGATGAACGAGCCTCCCGGCGCACGTCTGCGTGTGGCTCTTTCTGGTCTCACCGTAGCCGAGCAATTCCGCGATCAAGACGGAGGCGGTAAGGAGATTCTGCTCTTCATCGACAATATTTTCCGTTTCACGCAGGCGGGTTCAGAGGTGTCGGCTCTTCTCGGCCGTATGCCTTCAGCTGTGGGCTATCAGCCTACTCTCTCCTCTGAGATGGGTGCCCTTCAGGAGCGAATCACCTCGACCAAGCAGGGTAGCATCACTTCGGTACAGGCAATCTATGTGCCTGCCGATGACTTGACTGACCCGGCACCTGCCACGACCTTCAACTTCCTTGACGCAACTACTGTGTTGAGCCGTAAGATTGCGGAGCTCGGTATCTATCCGGCTGTTGACCCTCTGGATTCTACCTCCCGCATTATGGATCCCAATATCATCGGCGAGGAGCACTATAATGTGGCTCAGCAGGTGAAGCAGCTTTTGCAGAAATATAATGAGCTGCAGGATATCATTGCGATTCTGGGTGTTGATGAGCTCAGCGATGAGGATAAGCTGGTAGTGTCGCGTGCTCGCCGTGCGCAGCGCTATCTCTCGCAGCCCTTCTTCGTGGCAGAGCAGTTCACCGGACTTCCCGGCGTAATGGTGCCTCTGGCAGAGACAATCCGCGGTTTCAAGATGATTCTCAGCGGAGAGATGGACGAGTATCCTGAACAGGCATTCCTCAATGCCGGCACGATCGATGAGGTGATCGAGCGCGGTAAGAAGATGCTTGAAGAAGTGAAATAAATCCTGATGACCGATAAGACCATGACTCTGGAAATTATTTCGGCCGACGACGTGCTCTATAGCGGTGAAGTGCAATCCGTCACTCTTCCCGGAGAGATGGGCAAGTTTACCGTTTTGAAAGACCACGCTCCGATTATATCGGTGTTGGTCAAAGGAGCTGTGGTGTTTCGCGACTCTGACGGTAAGGAGAAGAGTTTTGATGTGAAAGGAGGGTTGGTCGATGTCAACGACAACCGGATTTCCGTATGCGTCTATTGATATTATGAAGCGGCTTCTCTATATATTAGCAGTTCTTGCAGTAGCACTGGGCTACTCTGCACCGAGCTATGCGTCTTCGGGTAGCGACGAAGAGGTCGATGTAAAAGAGATAATCTTCCATCACCTCGGCGATGGCTACGGCTGGGAGGTGCCCTTTGCGCACGTCTACAGGATTCCTCTGCCTGTGATTGTGCGAGCTGAAGACGGGCAGTGGTTCTGCTTCTCCTCTTCTAAACTTACGGAAGTAGAAGTGATCAGGAATGAGGAGACCGGTAAGGAGAAAGAGGAACTCGTACCCGTGGTCTACGAAACTGAGCGAAGTGGCAAGACCTATAGGTTCTTGATTGCTCATGTGAGCACCCATAAGAACAAGGTGGTTGAGCTGTTTCCGATCTCAGATGAGGAACAGTCGAAAGTGGCTGCAGATGCCTCCGCTACAACTGATGGCGTAGTAAGTGGCTATGCCGAATATAAGGGCATATATTATCGCGAATATAAGCCGGTCGATCTCTCCATAACAAAAAATGTGCTTGCTCTCTTTATTGCGGCCATAATTGTTACGGCGATGGTCATGTCGGTAGTGCGCTTCTACAGGAAAAATGGCATGAAGGCGCCGCGTAAGGGAATGGGCTTTATGGAGATGCTGATAGGTTTCATCTACGATGGTGTGATCAAAGCTACTCTTGGGGCTAAAGCACCGAAGTATGCTCCATATCTGCTCACATGCTTCTTCTTTATCTTGACGATGAACCTGCTGGGACTGATAGTAATATTCCCCGGCGGCGCTAACCTTACGGGTAATATTGCGATTACATTGGTGTTGGCAGTGATGACCTTCATCGTGACCAATATGATGGGTACGAAGCATTATTGGAAAGAGATTTTCTGGCCCGATGTTCCCATCTGGCTTAAATGCCCTCTGCCGATTATGCAGCTCATAGAGGTGTTCGGTATCTTCACCAAGCCGGCAGCCCTGTGTGTGCGTCTCTTTGCCAATATGATGGGTGGCCACATGGTCGTGATCGTGCTAATCACCCTCATATTCATCTTTGCAGCCTTCGGGGCGGCTGCCGTTGGCGGTTCAGCGGTGGTATCAGTCCTGTTTACCTTCTTCATGCTGGCGCTCGATGTGCTGGTGAGCTTCATTCAGGCTTATGTATTCACCATGCTCTCCACGATGTTTATCGGTATGGCAGTAGAAGACGGCCATGGCAGCGAGCATGCGAAGGAGGAGGCAGAGCAGATTGATAGTTTAGAAAACAAATTGGAAAAACAAACGAAATAATAACAATAAAACCTTATAGCTATGTTATCATTGATTTTGGCCCTTTCTGGTCAGTTCGCAGCCCTCGGTGCCGCAATAGGTGCAGGTGTAGCAGCCATCGCAGCCGGTATCGGTATTGGCAAAATCGGTTCATCGGCCATGGAGGCCATCGCACGCCAGCCTGAAGCAGTAGGCGACATCCGAAGCAGCATGATTGTGATTGCCGCTCTTGTAGAGGGTGTGGCTCTGTTCGCAGTGATTGTATCGGCTCTCGCATTGTTCCTCTGATTTTATTGGCTCCTCACTTCTGAAGCATGGAATTATTCACGCCTGATTTCGGACTGGTATTCTGGATGTTCGTGGCTTTCCTGCTGCTCTTCCTCGTGTTGGGCAAGTGGGGGTGGCCTGTGATTGTCAAGAGTATGAACGAGCGTGCCGACACTATCGATAAGGGAGTGGAATACGCTCGTGAGGCAAAAGAGCAGCTTGACTCTGCAAGAGCTGAGGCCGAGAAATTCGTGACCGAAGCTCAAAAGCAGCAGGCAGAGATTCTGCGTGACGCTGCCAAGATGAAGACCCAGATCATCGAGGAAGCGCGTAAGGAAGCGTCGGAAGAGGCTAAAAAGGTGATGGACGCTGCAAAAGTGTCGATCGAGCAGTCGCGCAAGGAAGCCGAGTTGCAGTTTCGCAATGAGGTGAGCCGTTTCTCTCTGGAAATTGCAGAGAAGATGGTGCGCAATCAGTTGGCCTCCGATGCTGCCCAGACGCAGTTGGTCGATAAGTTGCTCAACGAGATAGAAAAGAACTAAGGCATGAACGACGGCTTGATACCACAGCGCTACGCCAAGGCTCTATATAAGTATGCCTTGGAAAAGGGCACTTCCGCCGATATCTACAGGGAGATGGCTGCAGTGGCTTCTGCTTTTGATAGCGAACCGAAGCTGCAGAAGGTGTTGGCTAACCCCTTCGTAACGGCCGCCGATAAGGAGAAGCTTCTCATTTCGGCAGCAGGCGATAAGGCCGAAGATGGCTATCGGTCGTTCGTGAAGCTTATTCTCAGTCACGGCAGGGAGGCTTTCGCGAGGCAGATGGCTCTGGCTTATCGCGATATTTACCGCAAAGCCAACAAAATAGCACGCGTAAGGCTCACTACAGCCTCCAAACTTCCTGACGCTCAGCTTGCAAGAATACGCGAGATCGTAGGAAAGTCGTTTCCCGACTCCACTCTCGAATTTGAAGAGAAGGTGGATCCGGAATTGATAGGCGGATTCGTGGTCGACGTGGACTCTACCCGAATGGACGCTTCCCTGAGCAGCGAACTGACACAATTACGTCAAACTCTACTAAGAAGAAATTGAACCGATGCTTAATCCAAGCGAAATATCTGATATCCTGAAGCAGCAGCTCGAAGACGTTGACTCGAAAGTGAAATTCGAGGAGGTTGGCACTGTGTTGGAGGTGGGCGATGGTGTTGCCCACGTCTACGGACTGGAAAATGTCCGGGCCAATGAGCTGGTGGAATTTGAAAACGGCGTAAAAGGCGTGGCTCTCAACTTGGAGGAAAGCAACGTCGGTGTTGTGCTGCTCAACAACGTGAACTCGGTAACTGAGAATATGTCCGTGAAGCGCACGGGTGAGATCGCCTCCATTCCTGTAGGCGAAGGCTTGCTCGGCCGCGTTATCAACATTCTCGGTGAGCCGATCGATGGCAAAGGACCCATCGAAGGAGAGCGGCTTCATCTCCCCCTCGAGCGTAAGGCTCCGGGTGTGATTTTCCGTCAGCCGGTGAATCAGCCGTTGCAGACTGGTCTGAAGGCTGTCGACTCGATGATTCCTATCGGTCGCGGTCAGCGAGAGCTTATTATCGGTGACCGCCAGATCGGTAAGACCGCGATTGCGATCGATACCATTATTAATCAGAAGCAGAATTACCTCGACGGCAAACCGGTATATTGCATTTATGTAGCGATCGGCCAGAAGGCATCGTCCGTGGCTTCTTTGGTGCATACGCTTGAGAAATACGGTGCTATGCCTTACACGGTTGTGGTATCCGCCTCTGCTTCCGACTCCGCTTCGATGCGCTACTATGCTCCTTTCGCAGGCGTAGCCATCGGCGAGTATTTCCGCGATACCGGCCGCGATGCTCTCATCGTATATGATGACCTTTCGAAGCAGGCTGTGGCATATCGCGAGATTTCGCTTATCCTGAAGCGTCCGTCTGGTCGTGAAGCTTATCCTGGCGATATCTTCTATCTGCACTCACGCCTCTTGGAGCGCGCCGCTAAGATTATCGACAATCAGGAGGTAGCTTCCTCGATGAATGACCTTCCCGAGGCTCTTAAGCCCATTGTGAAGGGCGGTGGTTCGCTTACCGCGCTTCCTATTATCGAGACTCAGGCAGGCGACGTATCGGCATATATTCCTACCAATGTAATCTCCATCACCGATGGACAGATCTTCCTGGAGAGCGCGCTCTTCAATCAGGGTATCCGTCCGGCTGTGAATGTAGGTATATCAGTGAGCCGTGTAGGTGGTAACGCTCAGATTAAGGCCATGAAGAAAGTGGCCGGTACGCTGAAGATTGCCCAGGCCCAGTTCCGCGAGCTGGAGTCATTTACCAAGTTCGGCGGAGATATCGACCCCGTTACGGCGCGTACTATCGATCGTGGCCGTAAGAATCAGCAGCTCCTTATCCAGCCGCAGTATGCTCCCTGGCCTGTAGAAAACCAGATCGCAGTGATATATTGCGGTGTAAACGGGCTTCTGGAAAATGTTCCCATCGATAAGGTGAAAGAATTCGAGCAGCTGTTTATTGAGTTGCTTAAGGCTAAATACCAGAAAGAAGTGCTCGACGTGCTGCGGAGCGGAAAACTTACTCCCGAGGTAGAGCAGCTTCTCCGTCAGGCTGCTTCGGAGGTGACGAGCCGCTACAAAGTCTGAACATTGAGAACCGAACCTGAATGGCTACCTTAAGAGAGTTAAAGACGCGCATCGGATCCGTTTCCTCCAGTGAGAAAATCACAGGAGCGATGAAGATGATATCGTCGGCCAAGGTGCACAAGAACGAGCAGGCATTGCGTCGCCTCGTCCCCTTCCGGAATCAGATCCGTAAGGTGATGGGGCATCTTGCAGGCTGCGATTTCCAGTTTTCCTCTCCTCTTATGGAGGAGCGCGAGGTGAAAACGGTAGGTATGCTCGTGTTTGGTAGCGACGATGGTCTATGCGGCGCCTACAATATCAATATCTTCAAAGGCTTTCTGCTCCAGTTGGCCCGGATTAGGAACCAATATGGATCCGATGTAAGGGTCGTAGTCTATCCCGTAGGAAGGAAGATTGCGAAAGCTGTGGCTAAGTTGAACGATCCCAAAGTGGAGGTGCATCGCGAATCCGGTGTAGATTCCAAGATGGAGGGTCCGAAGGTCACTGAGTTCACTTTGACTCTTCAGGACGCCTTCAGTAAGGGCATTCTTGACCGGGTGGAAGTGGTCTACATGAAGTTCCATTCAATGAGCCGCCAGATTCTGACTGACGAACAGCTTTTTCCGGTTTCATCATCGGCTCTATTGAGTGATGAAGACGCAAAAGACTCTAACCGGCTCTACATATTCGAGCCTGATCCCAACAGGATTTTCAATGAGGTGCTCCCGATGTTCGTACTCTCCACGATGCAGGAGATCACAATAGAAAACCGGGCATCGGAGCAGGCTGCCAGAGTGATGGCGATGCAGAGTGCCAACGATAATGCCACCAAGCTCCTCGAGCAGTTGCAGCTGGAATACAATAAGCTCCGACAGCAAAGTATCACCACGGAGCTCCTCGATATTCTCGGCGGCCAGGTGGAGAGGTGATTTTGATAAGAGAACGACGACAATAACAGTAAAACTTTTCGAACTAAATATATGAGCAGCATCAAAGAATACTTCGCGTCGGTAGGATCAGGCATAAAGAGCCTGGTTCGCGGCATGGAAGTGACTGGAAAGGAGCTCGTGACGCCCAAAATTACCGAGTGTTACCCGGAAAACAGGGAGTCGCTGAAGATATCCGACCGGTTTCGTGCCGAACTGACGTTGAAATACGACGATGAAGGGCATCACAAGTGTATCGGGTGCGGCATCTGCCAGATGAACTGCCCCAATGGTACGATTACCCTCCAGACCAAGATGGTGGATCTGCCTAATGGAAAGAAAAAACGCCAGCTTGACAAGTACTTTTATGATCTGGGAAGCTGCACATTCTGTATGCTTTGTGTGACCAGTTGTCCTCAAGACGCCCTGGAGTTTTCCAATGATTTCGAGCAGGCAGTGTTTACGCGCGATAAGCTTGTGAAGCAGCTTAACTACCGTCCCGAACCGGAACCGGAACCGGTAGCTGTTGCTCCGGCGCCTGAGGCTGCTCCGGCACCAAAACCTGCGGCTGAGAAGCCAGAGGCTCCTGTTAACCCTGAAAACAAATAATCTGCAATGGATTCTGTAGGGAATATAATTGTTTATTTCGTGGTGGCGATAGTCATGGTTGTCTTCTCTGTCATGGCTGTCACTTCGCGTCGCATTCTGCGCGCCGCCACCTATCTGCTGTTCGTGCTGATCGCTACGGGAGTATTCTATTTCCAGCTTGGTTATCAGTTTCTTGGAGCAGTGCAGCTGGCTGTATATGCCGGCGGTATCATGGTGCTCTTCGTGTTCTCGATCGTGCTGACCTCTAAACCGAACGACAAGGGTACAGTGCTTGACGCTCACAGACGCGTACTCGGCATCTCGGCAGCTGTAGCCGGTGCAGTATTGCTCGGCTTCGCTCTGTTCACGATGCCGGTCTATACCGGAGTGTCGCTCGGTCAGGCTCTTACCGGAGGCGCTGATATTGATATGCACACGATTGGCCATGCGCTGATGGGGACAGAGAAATTCCAGTATCTCCTTCCTTTTGAGGCGGTCAGCGTATTGTTACTGGCTTGTATAATCGGTGGCGTCGTAGTGGCGCGCAAAAGATGATATTTGGTATGGATCTGAGTATTTTATGGTATCTGGTGCCCGCTGCGCTGATGTTTGCCTGCGGGGTCTACGGATTCATCACCCGTAAGAATCTTATTGCCATTCTTATCTCTCTGGAGTTGATGCTCAATGCGGCCGACCTCAATTTCGTGGTCTTCAACCGCTATCTCTTCCCGGGTCAGATGGAGGGTATGGTGTTCACGCTTTTTGCTATCGCCATTGCAGCTGCTGAAACGGCGCTTGCTATCGCGATTATTATCAATATCTATCGCGCTATGGGAAATATCGACATACGCGAAATCACAAAAATGAAATTCTGACCTATGGGCGTTACACTTCCTATTCTTATCCTGGCCCTTCCCATCACGATGTTTCTCGTGCTGGGCCTCGGAGGCGTGAAGATGCCCCGGAAGATGGCCGGTGTGCTCGGTATTCTCGGAATGGGCACTACCGCTGTGATTTCCTATTGGGTAGCCTTTACCTATTTCTTCAGCGGTGAGGCAGCCTATATAGTCGACGGCGTGCGTCAGCAAGTGCAGATGTTTGATGTCACCTGGTTGGCGTTCACACAGTCGCTTGTGGTTAAGATCGGCTTCCTGCTTGATCCGATTTCAGCAATGATGCTGGTGGTAATCACTACGATTTCTTTCATGGTGCATCTCTACAGCTGGGGCTATATGGAGCATGAGCCTGGATTCCAGCGCTATTATGCTTTCCTGTCGCTTTTCAGCTTCTCGATGCTCGGTCTGGTGGTAGCTACCAATATCTTCCAGATGTATATCTTCTGGGAGCTTGTGGGTGTCAGCTCATATCTGCTTATCGGCTTCTTCTATAAGCTGCCGAGCGCAGTGTCGGCTTCAAAGAAGGCCTTTATCGTTACCCGCTTCGCCGACCTTGGATTCCTTATCGGTATATTGATCCTCTCGTTCTATACCGATACGTTCAATTTCATCGATATGACCAATAATCCGCAGGGAGTGCTTGCATCTACTGGAGGAGCCACCTTCATGGGCGCATCGGTGCTCACCTGGGCTATGGTGCTCATCTTTACCGGCGGTATGGGTAAATCGGCAATGATGCCTCTCCACATCTGGCTTCCCGATGCTATGGAAGGTCCTACTCCGGTATCGGCTCTTATCCATGCAGCTACTATGGTCGTAGCAGGTGTATATCTGGTGGCCCGTATGTTCCCGGTATATCTGGTAGTCGAGACCTCGCTGGTATTTGTGAGTGTGATTGGCGCTATCACGGCGTTCTATGCTGCTGTAGTAGCTTGCACCCAGATTGATATAAAGAGAGTGCTGGCATTCTCTACGATTTCGCAGATTGCATTCATGATGACCTCGCTGGGTGTGGCCTGGCCGGAGCTTCACGATGGTCTTGGCTATATGGCCTCGATGTTCCATCTGTTCACCCATGCAATGTTCAAGGCTCTGCTCTTCCTCGGCGCCGGCGCGTTGATTCATGCCGTTCACTCCAATAACTATACGGCAATGGGCGGCCTGCGGAAGTATATGCCTATCACTCACTGGACCTTCCTTATCGGCTGTCTCGCTATTGCCGGTATTTGGCCTTTCTCCGGCTTCTTCTCGAAAGACGAGATGCTGGCAGCTATGTTTGCCCAGCATTGGTTCTGGGGCGCATGGATGACTATGGTGGCTGGCCTCACGGCGTTCTATATGTTCCGTCTCTACTACCTGATTTTCTGGTGGGAAGAGAATCCTCACTACAAGGAGCATAAGCCTCACGATGCCCCCTGGCAGATGTCAGTGCCCCTGATATTCCTCGCAGCAGTGTCATGTGTGGCCGGTTTCATTCCTTTCGGTGAATTCGTAACCTGGAATCGTGCTCCTTATCATATCCACATCGAATTGCCGGTTGCAGCTACGAGCCTCACGGTGGCAGTGCTCGCCATAGTGCTGGCTACGGTGATGTATGCTAAGAAGAATCCGATTCCCACAAGGCTCAAGGATATGATGCCCGGCCTGTGGATGGCTGCTCACCGCAGGTTCTACTGGGACGAGATCTATATGTTCGTGACCCATAAGATCATCTTCAACGGCATCTGCCGCGGTATAGCCTGGTTCGACCGTCATGTGATCGACGCCACGATGGACGGCTTTGCCAAGGTGGCTCAGAAGACTTCTTATGCAATCCGCGGTCTGCAGAGCGGAAATATCCAGCTCTATGTGCTGTGGTATTTCGCCGGTGCAGTATTGCTGGCTGCCATAACCTGGATTTGCCTGCTCTAAATGTTGTAGCAACTCTGAAAAGTATAAGACCATGTTTTGTAATATATTGATTTGGTTCGTAATAATCCCCATCGTCATGATGGCGGGACTGGGCCTTTGCCGCGGCAAGAGCATCGGTGCCATTCGTGCGGTGATGGTGGTGGGATCTACAGCTCTGTTGGGTCTGGCTATCTGGCTATGCTGCGAATTTTTGCGGTTGCGCGGAGCTGGCGATGCATCAGAAATGCTCTTTACGGGCAGCTGGATGTGGTATGCTCCTTTCAACATTCATCTGGCAGTGGGAGTTGACGGCATCTCCGTTCTGATGCTTCTGCTTTCGGCAGTGATCGTATTTGCAGGTACTTTCGCTTCCTGGAAAATCAATCCTCTGCCAAAGAACTTCTTCCTTTGGTTCTGCCTGCTATCTACCGGAGTATTCGGCTTCTTCATCTCAATCGACATCTTTACGATGTTCATGTTCTATGAGGTGGCACTGATTCCGATGTATCTTCTGATTGGAGTATGGGGCACCGGCCGCAAGGAGTATTCAGCAATGAAGCTTACCCTGATGCTTATGGGCGGATCCGCATTCCTTATGCTTGGTCTGCTCGGCATCTACTGGCACTCCGCTCCCGAAGGAATGCCGCTGACTTGGAATATCCTTGAGATTTCTCATAATTCCGCTATCGACCCGAGCTGGCAGAATCTGCTCTTCTGCCTCACATTTGTTGGCTTCGGTGTGCTGGGAGCCATGTTCCCGTTCCATACATGGAGCCCCGACGGTCATGCTTGCGCGCCTACAGCAGTATCGATGCTTCACGCCGGCGTGCTGATGAAGCTTGGAGGCTACGGTTGCTTCAGAATCGCGATCTACCTGCTTCCTCAGGCCGCCAACGAGCTCGCATGGATCTTCATTATTCTGACCGGTATTAGTATAGTGTATGGCGCATTCTCCGCTTGCGTGCAGACCGACCTCAAGTATATCAATGCTTATTCTTCGGTTTCTCACTGCGGTATGGTGTTGTTTGCAATCCTGATGCTCAATACTACGGCCATGACGGGTGCAATCCTTCAGATGCTCTCCCACGGTTTGATGACGGCTCTCTTCTTCGCCCTTATCGGTATGATCTACGGTCGCACCCATACGCGCGACATTCGCCAGATGGGAGGCCTGATGAAGATAATGCCTTACCTCGGCGTATGCTATATGATAGCCGGTTTCGCTTCGCTCGGCTTGCCTGGCTTGTCGGGATTCGTAGCAGAGATGACAATCTTCTTCGGATCGTTTGAAGATGCCGACCTCTTCCATCGCTGCTTTGTGATTGCCGCTACTTGCTCTATCGTGATTACGGCTGTCTACATTCTCCGCGTGGTGGGTAAGTTGCTTCTCGGTCCGGTGCAGGACGATCATCATCTTGCTCTTACCGATGCATCATGGTTTGAGCGCCTGTCAACGGTTACTTTGATTGTATGTATAGCAGGAATCGGTTGCTTCCCCAACTGGATCAACGAAACAATCCAGTTCAGCTTCCACCCGATTATAAAGGCCATTGAGGCCGCAGCCCTTTGAACTTCCTAACGAAACAGATTATAAGAGACGATTTTCAGATGGACTATTCGCAATTCGGCGCCATGCGCCCTGAGCTGATTCTGCTCGGTATATTTCTGATTGTGTTTCTCTTCGACACCTTCGCCGGCGAGAAGGCCCGTAAGGCTACCACTCCGCTCACACTCGTGCTTTTCGGGTTGGGTACGGTTGCCATGTGGATTCTTCCCGACTCATTCGAAGGGTCAGTGTTCGGAGGAATGTATGTAAGCACCCACACCTGTGTGTGGATTAAGAATATCCTTAATGTAGGCGCATTCATCGTGCTGCTTCAGTCGGTGAAATGGATAGAAAGCCCCGACGACATAGTGCGTAAGGGAGAGTTCTATGAACTGCTTCTGGTCACCCTCTTCGGCATGTATCTGATGATTTCGGCGCGCCATTTCCTGCTCTTCGTGATCGGTCTTGAGGCTGCCTCGCTGCCGCTTGCCGCGCTCGCTGCCTTCAGCAAGAAGAAATATGAGAGCCACGAGGCTGCTATCAAGTATATCATGACAGCTGTGTTCTCATCGGCTATCCTGATGATGGGACTTTCGTTTGTCTATGGTCTTTCCGGCGGCTCACTCTATTTCAACGATATAGCTTTAGCTCTCGCTTCAAGCAGTATGAGCGGTCTGCTCCTCTGCGCGCTTGCGTTCGTGCTCGCAGGTCTGGGCTTCAAGTTGTCGCTCGTGCCCTTCCATCTCTGGACGGCCGACGTATATCAAGGTGCTCCTACGGCCGTTACCAGCTATCTTTCCGTCGTATCCAAAGGCGCTGCGGCTTTCGCATTCTTTGTGATCTTTACGCAGTGCTTCGGCGCCGTTTACGCTGATGCCTGGGAATGGATGCTTTATGCCGTGATCATCGCTACAATCACTGTGGGTAACCTCTTCGCGATGCGCCAGAAGAATATGAAGCGCTTTATGGCGTTCTCATCTGTGTCGCAGGCAGGTTATATCATGCTCGGTGTGATTGCCGGCAATGCCATAGGAATGGCTTCGATGTTATTCTACATATTCGTCTATGTAGTAAGCAACCTCGGTGCCTTTGCTGTGATTTCATCGATTGAGAATGAAACAGGCAAGCTCTCAATGGACGATTACAGAGGTCTTCACAAGAGCAACCCCTGGCTCTCGTTTGCCATGACGCTTGCTATGTTCTCCCTGGCCGGTATTCCTCCTTTTGCAGGATTTTTCAGCAAGATTCTTATCTTCACGGCTGCTACGAGCACCGGATCCATGGCGCTCTATATGCTGGTGCTGATTGCGCTGATCAATACCATCATCTCTCTCTACTACTATCTGCTCGTAGTGAAAGCGATGTGGATCAGTCCTGATGAACCTGTGATTCCCGCTTATCGCTCAGCTTGCACTGAGCGCGTGGCGCTTTGGCTCTGCGTGGCTGGTATCGTGTTCTTCGGTCTTGTATCGCCCATCTATCAGGGTATTTTCAATGCTTCGGTTTCCGATGCGTTGGCTTTCTTCGGAATGATTCATTAATCTGACAATAGGTTTAATTTTTCCTCTCTGTCGGCTTTGTCTGGCAGAGAGGTTTTTCAGTTATGTAGGTATGGATAGATTGCTTGATTGGTGCAGAGGCTCGCTAATCGGAGGCGCTGCCGGCGATGCGCTCGGCTATGAAGTGGAGTTCAGCTCGCGGAAGGAGATTATTAGAAGATTCGGTGATGGAGGAATCAAGGAATATAGTCTCGACCGAGAGGGAAGAGCGCGTTTTTCCGATGATACCCAGATGACACTCTTTACGGCTGAAGGTGTGCTTACTGCTGCGGCGAAAGGTGAGGCAGAAGATCCGGTAACTGTATTAAAAGAGATCGAAAAATCGTATATATCCTGGTATGCTACCCAGACTGCTTTTCAACTGCCCATGCCAGGTTCTTGGCTTAGCAATATCAGAGATCTGTGGTCGCGTCGCGCGCCGGGAAATACGTGTCTCACTGCCTTAAGGCAGCTGAAAGAGGGTAGGGTTGTCAAGAATGATTCAAAAGGGTGCGGAGGAGTGATGCGTGTAGCTCCGATCGGCATTTATTATGGTGCCAATCCGTTGCCGGGTACAGATGAAGAGCGCTTAGTGGCTGAGATAGCAGGCGGCAGCGCGGAGATCACCCATCATAACGATATGAGTACCTTCGCCTCAGCATTGGCTGCTCTTGTAATATTCAAATGTATCAGGGAGCAGGAAGTCAGCCGGGCAAAACTTCGCGAAATCGTGGTTGACTCGATGCCGTTAGTACTCGATTTGTGGCCTGAGAGCAAAGCAGCGAAGAAGTTTGGAGAGTTGATTAATGAGGCCATGGATTTAGCAGAGAGTGAAGTCGGTGATTTTGAGGCTATTCTTAAACTTGGAGAGGGTTGGGTTGCTGAGGAGACTATTGCGATTGCCCTATATTGCGTGATGAGATATATCGACGACTTCGGTAAGTGTCTGATTTGTGCCGTAAATCATGATGGCGACAGCGATTCTACTGGTTCGTTGGCAGGCAATATAATAGGGGCGATAGTAGGCTACGATGCGATTCCGGAGAAGTTTAAGACGCATCTTGAACTCCATGACGTAATCATATCTATAGCCGACGATCTTGCCGGAGCTTCCTCCCCGGAGCAACTTGATTCCCGCTATATCCACCATAAGCCGTTCGGTGTGCCTGAGAATCTTACAATTTTTTCTAACATGAAGTTTACTCCGGAAAATATCACTGAGCTGGCTCCAGACGAGATATTCGTGTTCGGCAGCAATCTTGCAGGGTGCCACGCCGGGGGAGCGGCGAGAATAGCGCGTCAACGGTTCGGAGCTATTGAGGGTCAGGGCATAGGGCTGCAGGGGCAGTCTTATGCGATACCGACTATGCAGGGCGGAGTGGAGACAATCAAGCCCTACGTAGATGAGTTTCTGGACGTGGCAGAAGAATGTGACCAGACTACATTCCTTGTGACTCGCATCGGCTGCGGCATAGCGGGTTTCACCGATGAGGAGATAGCACCGCTATTCAGGAGGGCTCTGTCGATGTATAATGTGCGTCTTCCCGAGTCATTTGTGCGTATTTTGCTTGCCGACCGCAAGGAGGGTTAATAGTTAAAAATCGTGAAAGAGATCAGCATGTGGCGTAATAACTTGTGGGAATGAAGAATATTTGCTAACTTTGACTCTCGCAATGTGCGCGTTTCTTTCTTATGAGAATAACAGGCAAACGCGGCAAATAATATTTTTTGAACCAACTGATTTGCAAACAGAACAATAAGTCATGAAAACGAACAGAAGAGATTTTCTGAAAACCATGGGCGCTTTGGGGCTGTTTACCATAGTCCCGAGCAAGGTGTTGGGTAGCACTACCCGCCACATCGCTCCAAGCGATCAGCTTACGCGAGGCGTGATCGGTGTTGGTGGCATCGGACGCTCATCTTACCATTTTGCAAGCGATGATGCCTGCAGGCTGGTAGCTATGTGTGATGTCGACAGCAAGCATCTCACTTCGGCTAAGGAAGCTGCGAAGAAGCGTTTCAACGAAGATGTAAAGACATATCACGATTTCCGCGATCTAATCAGCGATCCCAACGTAGATATCGTGCATATCGCCACTCCTCCCCACTGGCATGGAATCATGGCTGTGGAAGCAGCCAAGGCAGGCAAAGATATTTTCTGCGAAAAACCCATGACCCGCACTATCGGCGAGGGTAAGAGAGTGAAAGAAGCCGTAGAGCGCTATAATAGGATTTTCCGTCTTAACACGTGGTTCCGTTTTGATGACACGTTCTATGGCCTGGGTACCAACGTGCAGCCGCTGAAGAAACTCGTTGATAGCGGTTTGCTTGGCTGGCCGCTTAAGGTTACGGTTTCCGCATCTACCGGATTCGCATGGAAATTCTTCTGGGTAGGCCGTGAGAACCTCGTTCCCGGACCAGTGCCCGCTCATCTCGACTATGACCTCTGGCTCGGCCCGGCTCCCTACAAGCCCTATAACGAGCACCGTACGCACCAGACCTTCCGCGGCTACTGGGACTATGACGGCGGCGGTCTTGCCGATATGGGTCAGCACTACCTCGATCCCGTGCAGTATCTGCTCGGTAAGGACCATGATTCTCCAGTGAAGGTTGAGATCGATGCTCCGCAGCAGCACCCCGATGCTGTAGGCACATGGCGTAAGATTACTTATACCTATGCCGACGGCTGCCAGATCGTGCTCGAAGGTGAAGGCTACGAAAGCAAAGGTAAGGTGCCTTATATCGAGGGCCCCAACGGAAAGGTATATCAGGGATTCGAGTGCACCATTCCCAACGTGATGCAGAAAATCGCCGAGATGCCGGATCCGGAGCCGCAGCGCACTGACTTCCTCGATTGCGTGCGTAACCGCCAGAAGTT
Organism: uncultured Muribaculaceae bacterium; assembly: GCA_947632485.1. Taxonomy (GTDB): domain Bacteria; phylum Bacteroidota; class Bacteroidia; order Bacteroidales; family Muribaculaceae; genus Lepagella. The sequence goes on along the minus strand of CANRPJ010000004.1, from coordinate 44,787 downwards.
TGCCCTTAATGAAGACAATGGCCACCAGAGCTGTACGATCATCAATATGGCTACAGTAGGTCTGCGTCTCGGGCGCCATGAGCTGGCTTTCGATCCCAAAACCCAGACCTTCATCGGCGACGATGCGGCAAATGCCCTGATCTATCAGCCTATGAGAGGCGAATGGACAATCTGATCCGGATAAACTAATCTAACTAATTCGAACCCAAGAAATGAACAAGCGCATTTCATTATCATTTATACTGGTCGCCCTTTGCCTCTGTCTGGGTATTCCCGCTTCCGCACAGGTCGACGCCCGTAACCGCACGGTGCAGACCGTGATTTCCGATGGCCTTGCCCAGCTTCCGGCCAAGAGCATAAAGAAATATGACGAAGTAGTTGCGGAAATGGCCGCCACCGGTCAGCCCGGAGTGGAGATTCTGGCTGATATGCTCAAGCCGGCTGCCACCAACCAGAACGCAACGGTCGAGTATGCTATAGATGCTATAGCAAGCTATGCTACGAAGACTGATAATGCCGCTATCCGCAAAGGTGTGCACGATGGTCTGCTTGCAGGCCTCAACCGCTGTAAAGATGAGGCTAACCGTGCGTTCCTCCTTTCTCAGCTCAACAAATTGGTCCTTCCTTCAGATGCCGATACCTATATAGCTATGCTTCCCGACTCCTATCTGCGTCATACGGCGGTAGCCGGTCTGGCCAAGATGCCGGGAGTCGACGCCAAGGTAGCGGAGTATATCGTGGCTTCCCAGCCTGATGCCGACCTCGCGTATCTGGCCTACTGCCGCAATCTGAAAGATGTGGAGCCTACTCTGCTGAACTGGGCTGCCTCAGGCAATAAGGAGGTGAAGACAGCTGCCTACAATGCTCTCGGAGAGATCGGTTCGGAGAAATCCTATAAGACTCTCTATGATGCAGCTAAGGCGCAGAACTTTGCCAACGATCCTACGGGCGCCACTGATGCTTACCTGCGTCTGGTAGGGCGCCTGGGCGGTTCGAAAAACGCTATGGCCGGAGCTAAGGAGCTAATGAAAAACAAGAATCAGGCAGTGCGTTGCGCCGGTCTGAGGCTGTTGCTTCATGGCGATAAGGCTAATGCCCAGAGCAATATCCTCGCCGCTTTGAAAGATGGCGATATCCAATATCGCAACACCGCTCTTATCGAAGCTGAGCAGGTGGCAGGCAAGGACATCTACAATGCAGTGGCTGCTAACCTGAAGTCGATGACTCCCGGTGCTCAGGCCGATGTGGTAAGATGGCTTGGCAACAATCATGTGAAAGCTCATGAAGGCGCTGTAAGCAATCTTGTGGCTTCGAAGAATCTTGATGTGGCTCTTGCAGCTACTGAGGCCGCTTCCAAGATAGGCGGTCCGCAGGCCATGCAGGCTCTGATCGGTGCTCTCGGTTCCGATCCGGAGCGGGCAGCTGCCGCATCGAAGGCGCTTGTATCGTATAAGGGTGATATAGCTCCCGGTGTGCTCCAGGCTCTTGCTTCCGGCAATCCCAGCACTCAGAAAGAAGCTGCCAAGCTCGCTTCCGCCCGCCGCATCTATAGCGCTTATGGCCCTATGGTAGCTCTTGCATCAGGCTCCGATAGCGAGGTGGCTAAAACGGCTCTTGAGAATCTCTCCGGAGTAGTGAAGCCGGAAAATTTCGATCAGATCTGCGATCTCCTTGCTTCTGCTTCTACTCCTGAGGCTGTGGCTTCGCTCCAGAAGGCTGCTAAGAGCTCGATATCTACTCTCGATGCCGGCAAGCAGTATTCTGAGGCTTCTCGCCGCCTGAAGACTGCTCCTGCCGGGAAGGCTTCCCGCTACTATCCGATACTTGCCCAGGCTGGTAATTCCGATGCGATCAATCTGCTGCTTAGCGAATACAATAAAGGCAATGCCGATGAGGCATTCCAGGCTCTGCTGATGGTTGACAATCCGGAGATGATCGATGTGCTCTACGGTATAGCTCAGAAAACTCCCGCCCTCAAAGATCAGGCCCTCAACCGCTATGTGCGCCTCGTAAAGAGCGCTAAGCTCCCTGCTCTTGAGAACTATAGGCTCGCAAGCCGCGCGCTCGACCTGAATCCCTCCTATGCTATGCAGCGCACTCTGGTGAGCTCGCTTGGCAATAGCCCCACGGTGCCCGCCCTTATGCTTGCTTCACGCTATCTTTACAATGACTCCACTTCCTACGATGCCGCCGATGCAGTAAAGACAATCGTATTGAAGAATGAGGCTCTCCGTCAGGGCGATGCAGCTAAGAAGAGTCTGGAGAAGACCCGCGACGTTTTCCTGGCCTATAAGGTGAAAGATGCCGACGCAGGCTATGCAGCCGATCAGGTGAGCGGTTTCCTCGCGGATTTCGTGCCCGAAGGTGGATTCTACACCGTAGCTGACGGAACCGGTAATGCGTTAGCGCCGCTTAATGGCGATCAGGAGAACTTTGAGATGTATTTCGACTGGAACTCCACTCAGCCTCTGGATCTCGTGCTCCGCGGAGCTCCGCTGGTGAAGGCCGACGCTCAGAATGGCATCTCCGTAGCCGGCGTTAAGTCGGTTGCTCCTGCCGATGGCTGGAACACTATCCGCGTAAAGATGCTCAACGACCGTCTCTTCGTCGATGCCAACGGTGAGACCCTGGCGGTCAACGAAGTTATGCCTACGCTGGCCGATGGCAGCAAGGTGGCTCCGAAAGGCACGGTAAGCATCAATGGAGGTAAGACCGAAGGAGTGCGCAACGTCTATTTCGATCGTCTTGCCGACACTCCCGTGTTCGTGCTTCCCGCCGATGAGGCCGCTCAGGGCTTCGAGGTGCTGTTTGATGGCCGCGACCTCGACAAATGGCATGGCAATACCGCTGCCTATGTGCCGGTCGACGGAAATATCTATGTGACAGCACAGTATGGAGGTACGGGTAATCTTTACACCAAGGATACCTATAGCGACTTCATTCTGCGCTTCGACTTCTTCTTCGATGCTCCCGCCGTGAACAACGGTATCGGTATCCGTACCGGCAAGGGTGTGACCGGAGTCGATGCCGCCTACGACGGCATGGAGATTCAGGTGCTCGACCATGACGATCCCGTTTATCAGGGTCACCCCTTCGGCTACAAGGGTCTGCGTCCTTACCAGAACCACGGTAGCGTGTATGGTATAGCTCCTTCCAAGCATGTGGACTTCGGTCCTATCCGCCAGTGGCATACTGAGGAGATCAAGGCTGTGGGCGACCGTATCATCGTAACCGTAGATGGCGAGGTGATCAACGATGTAGATATCCGCGAAGCCTGCCAGGGTCACAACGTGGCCCCCGACGGAAGCGACCGCAACCCCTACACGGTTGACCATAACAATCACCCCGGCCTCTTCAATAAGGAAGGCTATATCAGCTTCTGTGGTCATGGCCCGGGCGTGAAGTTCCGTAATGTCAGGGTTCTCGATCTTACGAAGAATGCCAAGAAGAAAGGCAAGAAAAAATGATAGATAAGACAGCAACGTCTGTAAAGCCGACCTCGATAGTAGCTATCGGGGTCGGCAATCGTATGCGTAAATATCTCACCTATGTAGAGCAGCATCCGGAGCGGGCGCGCCTCGTAGCGGTGGTTGAGCCTGATGAAATCCGCAGGAAAGCTGTGGCTGAGAAATTCGAGGTGCCCGAAGATCACTGCTTCAACACCTACGATGATTTTTTTGCCAGCGATATAGATGTGGAAGCGGCCTTTATATGCACTCCCGAAAATGACCATTACCGTCCCTGCATGCAGGCTCTGGATAGAGGCTGCCATGTGCTCCTGGAGAAGCCTGCAGCTCAGACTCCCGAGCATCTCGACGCCATAAGTAAGAAAGCCCGCGAGGTAGGTAAAGAGGTATGCATCTGCCATGTGCTCCGCTATCACCCATGCTTCATCAAGGTAAAGGAGCTGATAGCTTCCGGTAAATATGGCCGCATCATCTCAATAACCCATACGGAAGATGTAGGGCTTGACCGCATGTGTCATAGCTATGTGCGCGGCACCATGAACAGTGAGAAGGGGAATAATCCGATGCTTCTGGCCAAGTGCTGCCATGATATCGATTTCCTGCTTTGGCTTTCGGAGGCGAAGTGTGTCAGCGTGTCGTCGTATGGATCCCTGCTCTGGTTCCGGTCTGAGAATGCTCCCGAAGGGTCTGCAAGCCGCTGTGTGCACTGCGATATCGAGGAGAAATGCCCATACTCGGCGGTCGATCTTTACTGGTGGCGCCGGGAGTGGATTTCTAATTTCGATATTCCGGAGGGTAAGACGCTCGACGATGTGCTCCGTAAAGAGCTGAAAGAAGGCAATTTCGGCAGATGTGTCTACCATTGCGACAATGATGTGGTTGATAATCAGGTGGTCACGATGCGTATGGACGATGGCTCGCTTATCACCCTCCACATGGATATCTTCACGCAGCGCGATGGGCGTACTACCGACATTAAGATGACTGGCGGAGAGATTTTCAGCGATGGAAAGCATATCCGCGCCACTCACTTCGCAAGCCGCGAGTGCTCCACATTTGAGTATTCCTCGCTCAACAGCAATCCCTTCCACGGAGGAGCTGATCTTCGGCTCGTAGAGCAGTTTCTGAATGCCGTAAGGGGAGAAGGCAAGGTGAAGGCGTCGACCACTATTGATGAGGCTATCAGGGTGCATCAGATCTGCCTTGAGGCCGACGAAAGCAGAAGGAGCGGAGAGATGCGGAAGCTGAACTGAAAGCTATTCAATTGTAAACAACAAAATAATAAAGGACATGATTCGACTTAACTGTTTTTTCAAGGCTAATTCCGAAGATGCTTATATCCGCGCTTTAGATGCAGCGAAGAAGCTCACTGAGAAATCGCTCGGCCATGAGGGCTGCGTGGCCTACGATGTGTTTGAAAGCGCTACCCGCGATGATATTTTCGTAATCGTAGAGACCTGGAAAGATCAGGCTGCTCTCGACCGCCATAGCGCAACTCCCGAATTTGCCGAATATGTAGGCGTGATGGAGGAGTGCGGTCAGCTCAAGCTCGAAAAGTTTGATTTCTAATCGGCTGTATCTTTCGCCGCGCCTGAGAGCGGGCTGATACAGCAAGAGTTAGTGAAAAGTTAAGCCACGCTAAGGAGGAAACTCCGAAGCGTGGCTTTCTGTGGATAGAGGTCAGGCGGATCAGAGAGCTGCCGCCTTCTTCAGACGCTCTACAGCGGTCTGGATCATATCGTGGGTACCGCTGCCGTCGGTCACGTATTTCATCACCATCTGAGCGTATTCGATCGCATCTTTGAGCTCAGCAGAAGTCTCTGCGGTCACTCTGCCGGCGCGGCGCAGAAGGCCTGAGAGAGGTCGCAGATCCTCGATCTCCGGGAGGTTGCCCGGACGCATTGTATTGATAGCTGAGTTGAGCGATGAGGCCATTGCGTTCACTTCGCCCTGAGAATAATTCTTGTCGGTATTGTCAAATACCTTCTGGGCATCGTTCATGGTCCACATCAGGCGCATGAAGCCGTTGCGGGCCCAGGGCGAATACTCCGGCACCTTCACTTCGAGCGCGTTCCATTTCTCCTGTGCTTCTTTGCGCTCGTTAGCTACTGTAAGCATATCCTTAAGGGCTGACTTGTCAACGCTTGCCACGCTTACAAGGCTCTTCGCGGCGTCGCCTACAGCCAATGTCTGGCGGTCTACGTCTACCTGCTTCGGCGAGCCTCCCATGAGGCTCTGGGCGGCGTTAGAGGCAGCCTGGAGGCCATTGAAGCTCTCGGTAGTGTAATCCTGCGAGTTGTAGGTTTTGGCAGCTTCAAGAGCCGCTTTCAGGCGCGAGGTATTCAGACCCTTCTGCTGCAGACCGTCGACAGCTGCGTCGAGCGCTTTCATGCCCTCCGAAATCTCCGATTCGGTCACGGCAGGCTGGTCCATAAGGTTGCGGCCATTCTTTACGGCAGCCTGCAGCTCCTTATAGCCCTTGCCATAATCTTCCTGATGGAAAGCCTCCGACTGGCGCAGCTTCTCTCCGAGAGCCATCTTCAGCTCGGCCGTGGGATCCATCACCTGATTGATGCGGAAATAGTGGGTCGAATTGTCGTGGCGGTAATAGTCGGGCTGGAAGGTGCGGCCTCCCTGAGAGAGTGTGTAGAGGTTGGCCTCGGTGCCTTTCTGCTCGCCGTTGGGGGTCGATGCCGTCACGGTAGCGAGGCGGCTGTCGAGGTTCAGCGTAGCCTCTTTCCAGTTGGCCACATCGGTAGCCGTCATGGCGAGAGGGCCATACATCAGCGTGCCTACCCATGCCTCATCGAGGGGTTCGCCTCCGAGGCTGGCCACTTCGGCTGAGAGCTTGTCGGGACCATACATAAGATGCTTGGTGAAAGGCATGTGGATTTCCACCTTGTCGCCCTTCTTCCAGTTGCGGCGGGGCAGTTCAAGATAAGAAGAGGGGGTTGCTTTAGCCTGAACAGGCTCTCCGTTCACCTTCACTTCAAAGCCTTCCGTAGCCCAGTAGGGCACACGCAGCTTCATCGTGAAATCTCCCTCTCCGTCGGCTATGCTGATAGTAGAGTTCTCGGAAGGCCATGCGCAATCCTGAGCAATGGTCATATTCTTCCACTGCATCGTGGTCGGCATGTAGAGGGCTACCCAGAGCGTGTCGTCATCATCAGAAACGAAGTAGGTAGCTTCCTGATATTTCACGTGGTTTTCCGAGCCGGTGCCGCCGCAGCAGGTTGACTGTGGAGTCTCGTTGCCCCAGGGTTTGGAGGCGTTGAGGCCTACGGCATACTGGTAGGTGGTATGATAGTCAGTCGGGTGAAGCGAGCCTACGATCTGGTTGAAGAGAGCGCGCTCATAATAGTCCATATAGCGGGCGTCGTCAGGATTGTAGGAGTTGAGATCCTTGGTGAGCTTCAGCAGGTTATAGACGCAGCAGGTCTCGTTGATATCGGGGTTCGACTCGCTGTCGCCCTCCGACATGCCGTTGGTGGCCATGCTCAGCACCTGGCTGTAAGGCTGACGGAACATCTCTCCGTTGCCTACACCTCCGGGAGCGTATACGTAGCGCCCCTGCACGAGATTCCAGAAGTTTTCAGCCAGATTATAGTATTTCTTATCGCCATTGCTCTGATAGCTCCGCAGGGCAGCTATAATCATCGGTATATGCTGGTTGGCATGGCGGTTGCGGATATCATCTACATTTATAGCCAGCGGCTCGAAGAAAGCGGGGCTATCGAAGCAGTTGGCGGCTTCGATCAGGCGAGCCTTCTCCGTAGGATCCGTCACCATCTCCGAGAGGCGGGCGAGCGATTCGCCGATACCGCCAACTTCGCCGGCTATGTACATGTTCCACATCTCATAGCGGTTGCCCGGTTTGCTGCGGCGTTCCTCCTGGGTGCCCTCCGTATCTACGAAAGTGCGGTAGTGCATTCGGTTCCATACCCAGAGACCCATATCTTTCGCTATCTGCAGGGCCTTGTCGGCTATCTCCTGATCATCTACATAATTTGCTATGTCGATCAGGCCGGCAAGCTGCTTATGGATAGAATAGTAAGGAGCCCACACCCAGTCGGAGTTATTGTAGGCGCGATACATCTCGATCAGCGCCGGGTGTTGCGCCGGAATAGCGTTGAGGTAGCCGTAGCCATACTCGGCATATTTCTTCTTATGCTCGTCGAAAGCCTCCCAGGTGCCCTTCATCTCTTTCAGCTCCTCCTCGGGAGCGAAGTCGCGGGCCTCCCAGTAGCGGCCGAGCGAGTCGTTCCATACGAAGGTACGCTCCTGGCATTCGCGTAGCTCGTCGACCATACGCTTGATATTCTTCTTCAGGGCAGCCTTCTGAGCCGGATCTTTGGCTGAGGCATAAGCCTGAGCGAGAGCCGACATATAATGGCCTGAGCCGTGGCCCTTAAGTTTGGTGTCGGGGCTGTCCCAGCCGTCGGAGCGCGTATAGCCCTCGGTAGGCAGGCCATAAGTGTCGCGATAGTTATAGAGCTGTTGGGTCACGTCCCAGCTAAGGATCTGGTCAATTGCAAGATCCCGGTTCGAGGTGAGGCGGTTGTCACCGGTCACGGTCACGTCCGAAAGCGGCACCGTGTGGGCCATGGGCTTTGGAGCCGGAGTGGAATAGCCGCCCTCTACCACATTGATGCTGGCCGTGATAGGATAGCCGTTGCCGGTAGTGTTATCTCCGATCACGAAGCCGCCTATGGTATATTTCGACCCGGCGGGGTGCTTCGCTTTATCGGCCTGCTCATGTTCGGTGGTGAGCAGAGAGTTTGACCATTTGGTCTGCCGGTATTCACCGGCTCCGTCGGAATAGTTCACCCATACGCGGTAAGGAAGCCTGGGCACCGTTCCCACGGGGCAGTCGACTGTCACCTCTTCTACAGAAACGATAGTACGGGGAGTAGACTGCTTCTGGGCAGTCTTGCCCGCTTTAGTCTGCTGTGCAGGCGAGGCATTGAGCGCTGACGCCGGAGCTGCGATAGCCAGCCCGGTGGCGAGCGTTAAGGTCATAAGTAGTCTCATAATGAAAGGTTATAGCTATAATAGCGCAAAGTAACGAAAAATCCGCCAAATACTGCGTATCGCGGATTGAAAAGTCAGTTAAGAATCCCCAAAATAGCTAATCAGATCCCCTTAGCTCCGCGCAGGCCCCTTGACAGCCTTGACATTGACAAGGGGCTATATCGCTATCCCTCAGCAATATAACCCCAAAATCGTGTCAAGGCAGTCATGTGGTGCAAGGAGCGAAGGCTTCAGCCTGCGCAAACTCCTTCCTCCGCGTCCCCTCATCTCCCGATGAGCTAAGCTTTTTCCTAAACCTATTAATCGCTTTTGGATTCCCGGTAATAGAGCGATGTCCGTTGTCTATTAATCCTGATATCTTTCTTTCCTCCTTTGAAATACCAAGTGAACATGAGTTTACCCCATTGCCCTGGAGTTGTGTACTTATAATGAACAAACATTTGATCGGAGTGTCGGTCAAAAGCACGCCTCCTGTTTAATGGGAAAAAGTCGAATCTAAGCCTTAGGGTTTTGTTACAGAAATACTTATAGACTTTGCAACTTATACCATAAACAGAATACATAGTATGATCAAAAAAATGATATGTAGGCTCTATGTCGAAATCTGCAGATCCTCCCCAGCCGTTCTTGAAGGTGAAGGAGTTGTCAATCGCATAGAACTGACGAAATGGTTTTCCATTGTAAACTTTGCCACCCATAGTGCCGTTCTCTTCAAGTAGCGTAAGGCGAAGGGAGGGTCTGATAGTCCACCAACCGAACAATTTCAGCATATAATCTACATTGAGTTGATAAGACGATACGCCTTTCATATTCACCGGCTTCGTATAATTTACATTGGTTCCCTCTTCTGTGAAGGTCTCCCACATGATGGGATTGTTGGTTCGTTCATACCCAAGCGTCAGGTTAAGCCTATTGTTCCATAAACCCGCTGAAACACTTATCTCATCATAATTACTGGCTCTCAAATCGGGATTGCCGGTGAAGTACATTAATCCGTTTAGCCATCTTTTCTTATCGGAAATTGCGTCATACTGTATATCACCAAGCATGTGAGCATATTGTAGCGACAGGCTGAATTCCTCCTTGATAGGCAATGATAGCCTCACAGCGGGTTCCAGTGAACTCTGTACGTGTGCTTTCTGCGATAATATTTTTACAGAATTGTGTTTCCAACCCAAATCGGCATAATAGTTCAGCTTCCCGATAGATCCCATCATTGATACGAAAACTTTCGGAGTTTGGGTAATCACTCTTTCTTCCAGCCATTCGAGTCCATGGCCGGTGAGGTCGGCATTGCTTCCAGTATTCGCTTTTGTGAGAAGATATGTTGCTCCTACGCTTATTGAATGATTACTTGTGAGATCTCGGTTATAGTCAGTCTGAAACTGCATCAGATTTGATGTCTGCGTCTGGTAATCCTTTTTAAGAGAACCTCCGTTATCTCCATATTCCGAAGTTTCCTCCACGTTTCGGTTTAGCCATTCGACAGATGCGTTTAGTCTGTCACCGTTATTGTTGAGCCGACCAGAATAGATTAGCGATAGGGTGTTTTGGCGAACAGGTGCGTGGGTGTCGAGCAGTGTTTCGCTGGTATCGGTATTAATATCGTTGATGCCGGTTTTCGCGTATGAATAATACCAGTTGAGCGCGAGGTTATGGCGGGGACTGAATTCGTAGTTGAGATTCAGGGTGTTCTGGACCTGATTATTGATGTCTTTTTGTCTCTCGTGGTATGTAGTTGTAGAAGTAGCCGACTCAAGAGTCTGTGTCGCCCAATCCTTACTATGGTAAAGGCCGGCATATAGCCAGTCATAGATATTGAGTTTGCCTGTTTTCGCATTAATAACGGGTGAAATAGCCTCTCTTGTTAGTCCAGCCTTTATTCCAGCGTCAAGGTATCCGGTCAGAGTGCCATAATAACCCGAAGTAGATTGTTTCTTTAATTTTATTGCGATAGTTCCTCCTAATGACTTAATTATGTCGCCTGCGTCAGGAATGAATCTAATCTCGACGTTATCAAGGAAATCACCGGGAAGGCTGCTGAGTTCTTCCGTATTCCGTACCTTGCGGCCGTCAATCGTTATCTTAGAGGGCGCCTTGCCGTTTATAAGAATTGTATTATCCTTAACCGTTATGTTGGGAAGAAATCCGAGCGTCTCTGTTACGTTTTTACCTTTTATAATATCGTTATTGCTTAGCTGAATCTTATATCCGGTCGGCGTTTCCTTGATGGTTTTGCCAACGACTACTAACTCATCAAGAAGAGTAGTCTTAGTAGAATCGGAATGAGCAACGGTATCCTGCGCTGATAGCGTGAGGAAAGACGTGCTGAATAATACAGCAAAAGCGATAGCAAGTTTCTTCATCTCAGGCAATATGAACATATTAAATAATACTCTTTATTATAGAGACGGAAAAATGCCCGATTTGTGACACTCCCACCCCAACTTTTTTCAGAAAAGCCCATGGCATGGGCTTCTGACGGTGATACCGCTGCCGAAGGCTGCGTTCGTGGTAAGCCTCACGCTCGCGGCTTCGCCGCAGCGTGAGGTCATAGATGCACGTACAAACCTGACCTCGCAAGAGGTCATCATGTAAATATGAGACTCTCATATGAAATGCCTTATGCATTATCTATTGTAAATGACCTCTTTCGAGGTCAATATCATTTTTTGACTCTCTTTCCCTCACGCTGCGGCGTTGGCTGCGAGCGTGGGGTTAACCATAAAGGTCACCGTCTCCGCTTTTCTCATTAACAATTCTGTGTTGAAATGTTAACTCTGAATTCCGATGCAAAGGTAAAAGTTAACAATGACCTCACCGCTTCGCGGCTCACTAAGCCACACCTACCCTACTTTCATATCCTCGTACATATTGCGGGGTAGCGCCGCGAGGCGCGAATGCATCAGAAACCGGGCATGAGCGACCGCGAAGCGGAAGCGAGTGTCCGGACAGTGACACACCCCACAAAGAGTGCCGGAGGTACGAATGTATACTTGTAGCTATGTTTTCGTGTCACATCGGGTCTCATATCGTTTCACTTCAGTTTCCGCAAAAGTATTTAGAATAATCTGATAAAATGATACTTTTCGCCGGAATTCGATTACGCAAAACCGATTTTGGCATCTGATAAGTGTCAGAGCGTCAGCGATGTAAAGATTGCGTAAAACTGGCCAAATTACGCAAAATGCAATACGCTGACAGTCAGGGTGTTGCGAATGAATGAAAATGAGTTTGCGTAATTGATTTAGTTGCCGATGCAGACGGCTTGAAATCAGATCATTATGCCTATTTGAGCTAATTTTTCTGTCGTCCGGTCCTTTTTAGAGTAGAAACTCGACCTCTTCATGCCGGTAAGAAGGCAAACGGCTCTTGCTGTGAAGCCAGCCTTGATGAGAGCGATAAAAGTTAGTTCCGCTTCTTTGGTTTTCGGGTATGCTTCTTTCACCCGGTCGAGAATGGAATCGAAGTTGCGGTTCACGAATTCACGGATCGCCGCCATCGACTCCTCGCTACGCAGCTCCATCATTGCCGAGTCGAGGCGCTCCTTGAGCAGCTTGAGGTCTACGGCCGAATCAGCACCCTGATGGTATTGGTCGCAGATGCTGTCGAGCGCTTTATAGTGGGTCTGGATCAGGGAGCCAGCGAGCGATGAATGGTCGCTACGTGTTCTTCTGAGGGTATCTGTAAGAAGCTGAATCTCTGCTATCTTATCATTGAGCGCAGCATTACTCTTATCGTTTCTTTTGCGGAAAATCCTCCTGACAATCAGGAAAGCCGCCAGGCAGAGAAGAGCGAATCCTGCTATCGAGAGCCAGAGAATGGTGCGCGCGGAGTTCTTTTCCGCTTCAGCCTGCTTGCTCTGAGCAGCCATATAATCGCGCTCGGCGGTGGTAATCTCTCTTTTGAAGAGCCCCCTGACGACCGCGCTTTGCAGCCGGAGCATGGAATCGGCAAGTTCTGAGGCTTTGCGGTAATCGCCTGACCGCTTAGAGCACTCTGACTCGACTGATAAAACAGAAGCTTTATCCGCTTCCTGGCTTACTGCTGCCCGGGCGCAGCGCAGCAGGCTGTCGCACCCCTGATAATCTCCTTTATAGAGGCGGTGAAGTGCAAGGGAGGAGAGGGTCCTTGGATCGTCGGAGCAAATGGATTCGAAGCCGGACAAAGCTGCTACTTCCCTGTCGGTAAGCACTGGATCGGGATTGCCGTTTTTCAGCAGAATTGGAACCAGTTTAGAGCTGAGTTCTATTGCGAGAGTGGTATCTTTAATTGACCAGGCTTGTGGCTTGAGGCTATCGAGAAGCTGAACGCTTTCCTTGGAGCGTCCGAGCCAGTCAAGGCTCAGGGCTGCATTCTCGAGGGCTACAAGATGGTTTTGGGTCTTTCTCGCCACCTTATAATAATTAGCGGCTTCGCGGAAATGTGGGAGTGACTCCTCCATCAGGTAGCTTTCATACTCTATCAGACCTCGTAGCTCGCAGGCGCGGGCCATGAAGAGTGTATCTTTGAGCTTTTCGGCCTTGTCGAAGCTTTCGAGGGCAAGGACTATCGCCTTGTCGAAGCGGCGGGCATTGTGGTTTATGTATGCGCGGTAGTAAGTGGCGAGCATCGCTTCGCGCCCTTTGTCATAGTAGCCGCAGGCTATGGAAATCAGGCTGTCGGACTGCTCATCTATGAAATTCTTGTGGAGCGCCATGGAATAGAGCAGGGCGAATCGGGCGCGCTGCGCCTCGGAGCGGATCTGGGCTCCGTCGTATGGTTTGAGCAGGGCGAGGGCGGAGTCTGGGTGAGATTCCATCAGCGCGTCGGCGCGGTCGAGAGAGACTTGCAACGCGCGGTCACCCCCGCAGGCCCAGAAGAGGCCGGCGAGCAGCAGAAGCGGTATGTAGCGAAGCATCGCGCGCATAGAAAAGTGAGCTAATAGTCTACAAATATAGCCGATAATGCGTGAACCACCAAATTCTGACCGATTTTTGGTGCGGAGGAACCCGGCTTGACAGCCTTGACACGGTTTTGGGGCTATATCGCTGGGTGGTAGCGATATAACCCCAAAACCGTGTCAAGGCTGTCAAGCCGGGTTTCCTGGCGGTGGAATCAGATGAGTTTGTCGAGATCGGCCACGTTGGCTTCGATCTCCTCCTGGCTTACGCTGTAGTTGGCCAGGTCGCCTGCGAAGTATCGGTCGTAGGCAGCCATGTCGATCAGACCGTGGCCGGAGAGATTGAAGAGAATGATTTTCTGCTTGCCTTCTTCCTTCGCTTTTTCTGCCTCGCGGATAGCTGCTGCGATAGCGTGGGCGCTTTCGGGAGCCGGAATTATTCCTTCTGCGCGCGCGAATTTGGTGGCGGCTTCGAAGCTCTCAAGCTGCGGAATATCGACGGCATCGATCAGACCCGAAGTCTTCAGCTTGCTTACGATGGAGCCGGCTCCGTGGTAGCGCAAACCACCGGCATGGATATTGGCCGGGGCGAAGTTATGGCCGAGGGTAAGCATAGGGATAAGAGGGGTATAGCCTGCTTCGTCGCCGAAATCGTAGTGGAATACGCCGCGGGTCAGCTTCGGGCATGACTCCGGTTCGGCTGCGATGAAGAGCGTGTTGCGCTTGCCGGAGAAGTTATGGCGAATGAAGGGGAAGGATATTCCGGAGAAGTTGCTGCCGCCTCCGAAGCAACCGATCACGATGTCGGGGTATTCGCCTGCCATCTCCATCTGCTTCTCTGCCTCGAGGCCGATCACGGTCTGATGGAGCGAAACGTGGTTGAGCACCGATCCGAGCACATAGCGGCAGTTGGGAGTAGAGGTAGCGAGCTCTACGGCCTCGGAAATGGCAGTGCCGAGCGATCCCTGATAATTGGGGTGGTCGGTGATGATCTTTCGTCCTGCCCTGGTCGACATGCTTGGCGAGGCAATCACCTCTGCGCCATAGGTCTGCATGATCGAGCGGCGATAGGGCTTCTGATGGTAGGAGACCTTCACCATGTAGACGGCCAGCTCCAGTCCGAAGTGCTTGGCCGCGAGGCTCATGGCCGCTCCCCACTGACCGGCGCCGGTTTCGGTGGTTACGTTGGTGATACCCTGCTTCTTGCAGAAGTAGGCCTGCGGAATGGCGGAGTTGAGCTTATGGCTTCCTACGGGGCTTACGCTTTCATTCTTGAAATAGATATGGGCTGGAGTATCCAGCAGCTTCTCAAGGCCTTCGGCACGCACCAGAGGCGTAGGGCGCCAAATGCGGTACATCTCCCTTACCTCGTCGGGAATCTCTATCCACCGGTCGGTTTCGTTGAGCTCCTGGCGGGCGAGCTCCTCGGCGAAAATGGGGGAGAGATCCTCCACGGTGAGAGGTTTCTTGGTGCCGGGGTGAATCATGGGAGCCGGCTTTTCCGGCATATCAGCCACTACATTATACCATGCCTCAGGAATGTCTTTCTCCTGGAGTAAAAATTTCTTGGATTCCATATAGTATATTAATAAATAATCAAGTTTGTCGCAAAGTTAATTAAAAAAATTAGAAGCACCAACAAAAATGTAGGTACTTCTAAATCCTTATGCTAAAAAAGTCGTTATTCAGTATAGAAAGTGATAACTTCTTCGAGTGCCTTCCGGCATACGGGGCAGAAGGTGGGATAGGTGTTGTTGCGCATGCGGCATTCGTCGGCCGGACGATAGATTCCGTGGGTCTGATAGCCTCCGCCTTCGTATACTCCTACGGGGTATTTCTCGGCATCTTTCGGGTCGGTGGGCACGGGGGTGCCTTCCGGGAGCATATCCTTCCATTTGGAGTCGAAATCGACCATGGTAGTGATATTCTTAGCCCAAGGCTCTACATCGAAGGGATATGAGCCGTCGAGGGCATCGCCGCCTTCGTAGAAGTATTCGTCGGCGAGACCGGCGAAGCTATGGCCGAACTCATGAACCGTCACAGGGCGGAACGTGCGGTGGCGTGCGCTCGTAAGCAGATACGTGTTGAAGAAGCCTCCGCCTCCATATTCCGGTGTGTTGGCAAGAATGATGATGTGCTCATAGGGGATTCCAGCGAGCGCATCGTGAACGGCATGCACCTTCGGCGTGGTCAGGTAGCGGTCGGAATAGAAGGTGCTGAAATGGGAGCCGAAAGCAGCGTTGCGCCATTCTCCCTTGCGGGGTATGCTCACTCCGCTCTCGGGCGATACAGCTCCTACGGCCACGAAATTGAAGTCGTCGGCATGGCTCGTGTATGGCTCGAAGCTCAGAATGGCATCTACGGCGCGCTGAGCGTGGGTATAGAAGCTGTCGAGCTCTTCGGCGGCATAACCTTCGCCGATAATCGCCACATCGATTGCGCTCTCCGGGTGGGAGCTGCGGTGGAGATAGCGGTGAGGGGTGATGGTGCGCTCACCCTTGCGGGCTATCAGCACGTCATCGGGCCGGTAGGGGTGGGTGAGAGTGAGCATAGGCTCGCGGCGATTGTTGAAAAGCACCACGTCGATCAGCGCCTCGCGCTTGGGCAGGGGAGTGAGCATCGTCACCTCGAAGGAGCGGGGACGCTCGTTGACTTCCGGAGTGGTGAGCCATTCGTTGTAGAGCGTGGCGAAGGGCTGACGGTAGAGCGTGTCGCCGGTAGCCTTGTCGCGCACTATTATCTGGGCATCGCCATCTACGGGCACTTCTTTAAGGCGCGTGCGCCTTCCGGCCCACTGAGGGAGCACAGCCTGCTCGGCCAGCATTATATAGCGGTCGGTGCTGTCGCCGCCCATGATATAGTCGAGGCGCAGGGTGCGCGGTTCGAAATGAGTGGAGAAATCCTTTGCTCCCGCGGGCAGGGCTGCGGCGAGCAGAAGGAGGTAGATCAGATGTTTCATGATGAAAGGTCAGTTCTCGATAGCAGGTTCATGCCTCTTTCTTCTTGCGGGGGCGACCCGGGCCGCGCTTCTTCGGAGCGGGCTTCTCCTCTACGGGAGCGGGAAGAGACTCAGCTTTTTTCTTTTTATACTCGTCGCTCTGCATGATATTCGTGCGGATCGTCGAGATCTCCTTGTTGAGCGATTCAATCTCAGCAGCCTGATTGCGGATCGTGAGAAGCAGCGAGTTGAGCTCTTCGTTTTCGATCGAGAGGGGATACTGCTCCTCCACCCTCACGATGAAATCGGCCAGCACATTCATATAGTTGGTGAATGCTGAATAAGGCGAGTCGTAGGGGCTGAACATAGAGTGGGCAGCTCCGTCGGCCTGATTCTTGGTGCTCATATAGTAGAAGTGATCGCTGCTCTGGAGATATTGCCAGTCTTGCTTGAGGCGGCGGTCGGTACAGAGATCCACACGCTCGGCTACGGAATAGAGCTTATTGAGCGCTTCGCGCTGGAGCACATTGCCTTTCCAGGCCGAGACGTCGCGCGCCTCGTCAACTCCGGAAAGCGGGAAGGGAATAGCCAGGGCATCAGCCGGTTTCAGTTTGGGAAGCACTTCCGACGGAGTAGCGAAGGTTACGCCGCGCTGCTTGCCGAAATGGGGCAGAGCCTTGAGGAAATCGAAGATACCGGTGCTTGCGGGCAGGAATGATCCGAAAGTATCCATGCTGAAGCAGAGGTTGATAACCTGCTGGTCTTCAGGAGTAGATGCGATCCAGTCGATGTATTTGTCGGCGGTAAGGGGATATTCGGCCCACTCCGGATTGTTGAAATTGCGGCTCACGTCGGAAATCAGCTTATCGTTGGTGAGGAGCAGCTTCAGCTTGGGAGCTGAGGCGGAGCAATATACGAAGTTGGGCGATTTCCAGCCCAGAATGTGCTTGGCTCCTTCCGTAAGGGCAGCCTTGAAGCCCATTGAAGCCACCATGAGGGCGATATCATCGTCGAAGATAAGCTCAGTATTATGCATCACGGTGGGGCGCTTTCCGAAGAGGCTGTGGATCAGCGTATCGTGTTCCTTCACCTGGCGCGCGAACTCCTCCGGGTCTTCGAGCGATGAGAGGCCGTGGGCATAGGTGCCGCTGAGAAATTCCACGCAGCCAGTATCGGCGAGCTTCTTAAGTAGCTCGATAAACTCGGGCACATAGAGCTGCAGCTGCTCGATGGCTGTTCCCGATATCGAGATGGAGCATTTGAAGTCCTTACCGTGGGTTTTGATCATATCGAGCAGCGTGTTGGCTGTCGGTATGTAGCTCTGCTCCGCTACGCGGCTCACGATCTCATCATTGGCGAAATCGTCATAGTAGTAATGGTCGTTGCCGATGTCGAAGAAGCGGTAGCGCTTCAGGCGGAAGGGCTGGTGTATGTTGAAATAGAGACAAACTGATTTCATGGCTATAATCTGTTGGTTTGATTTCTTAATTACTTCAGGCTATTACCTTATTATATATGTCGATAACCTTTTTCCCGGCTTTTTCCCAGGTGATACCTTTCATCTCCTCGATGCCCTGTTCCTTGAGCTGGTCGTGGAGAGCGGGATAGGAGATGAGGGCATGGATAGCGTCGGCCATAGCGTCGACGTCCCAGTAGTCGGTCTTAATCACGTTGGTGAGGATCTCCGCGCAGCCGCTCTGCTTCGAGATGATGCTCGGCACTCCCATCTGCATTGCCTCGAGCGGAGAGATGCCGAAGGGCTCAGATACCGACGGCATGATATAGACATCGCTGTTCTTGAGCATTTCATAGACCTCCTTTCCACGGAGGAACCCGGTGAAATGGAATTTATCGGCAATGCCTCTGCGGGCGGCGAGTCGGATCATCTCGTCCATCATATCGCCGCTACCGGCCATCACGAAGCGCACGTTATGGTCTTTCTTAAGCACCTTGGCGGCCGCCTCCACGAAATATTCCGGTCCTTTCTGCATGGTGATTCGGCCGAGGAAAGTGACCACCTTCTCCTTCTTGTCGTGAACGGGGAGGTTGAGCAGTTCATCGCTCAAGGGAATCACCGCGTTGTGCACGGTAGTGACCTTATCGGGATTGATGCCGTATTTCTCAATCACGGTGCGGCGGGTAAGGTTGGATACGGTAATGATGTGGTCGGCGTTCATCATGCCGTCTTTCTCAATGGCGAACACCGCGGGGTTCACATTGCCTCTTGAGCGGTCGAAGTCGGTTGCGTGTACATGAATCACGAGCGGCTTGCCGGTCACGTTTTTGGCATGGATACCTGCGGGGTAGGTGAGCCAGTCGTGAGAATGAATCACATCGCAGGGAATAGTGCGCGCTATCACTCCGGCCACAATCGAATAGTTGTTGATCTCTTCCAGAAGATTGTCGGGGTAGCGCCCAGAAAATTCTATGCAGCCGAGGTCGTTGAGCCGCATATTGTTGAAATCGGCGTAGATATGTGAGCGCAGGTCGAAATAGAGCTGCGGATCCATATACTTTCCGAGACGTTGCTGCACATAGTCCCAGCTTACATCGCGCCATGCCACGGGAGTGTTGCATGCGCCAATTATCTGTGCGAATCCTCTCTCTTCATCGCCCCACGGCTTAGGAATCACGAAAGTGATATCCATGTTGCCATTGGCGTGCATACCCTTTGTGAGGCCGTAGCTTGCTGTGCCCAGACCTCCGAGAATATGAGGGGGGAACTCCCACCCGAACATGAGAGCTTTCATGGCTTATTCTGTATCTAAGGTTTGTAGTTTCTTCAGTTCTTTCTCATTCTTGAGCGTACGCAGGATCTCGCCTACATTTTTCGAAGTGCTGACTGCGCCTCGTCCGGTGTAGGGCGGATTGCCGTCGTAGAGCTCCGACAGAGAGCCGATGCAGCCCTGGGTCATCTCCTCCTCATAGCCGATCAGCATACGCTGAATGAAGGATACGCCGCTAACTCCGAACACCTTGAAATAGGCATCGGCATAGAATCCGAAGAGCCACGGACGGGCCGGACCCTGATGGACGGCGTATTCCCTTTCTATCGGGCCTCCTACATAGGTGGGATTGTAGGCGAAGCTCTTCGGGCTCAATGAGCGCAGACCCTTGGGGGTAAGGAGCTCACGAGTGACCAGATCGAGCACTTTCTTGCGCTGCCTGCGGTCGAGCGGGGAATACTCCAGACCAATTGCAATCGCCATGTTGGGACGCACTTCGAGGTCGGTGTAGGAGCCATTGACGTAGTCGTAAAGATAACCGTAATCATTAAGGAAGGTGCTCAGGAAGCTTCCCTTAGTTTTCTCCGCGAGATCAGTGAGCTCATCTACATAAGTCTGCCGGCTTCCATCGAGCTCAAGCAGTGAGATGAGGAAGCGCAAGGCATTATACCATAGGGCATTGAACTCGAGGATATAGCCTGTGCGCGGAATGATTGGTTTACCATCGATCGATGCCGAGAGCCAGGTAACCGGGGTGTTGCGCCCTTCCGTGCTTACGAGACCGTTGGGTTCGAGCACGAGGTTACGGATTCTCCCCGCCCTGATATCTTCTACCAGCTCTTCTACGGCCTTTCCGTATTTCTCGCGGCAGGCTACCGAACCTTCAGAGCGGCGGAATTGCTGGATAGCCCAGATTGCCCACAGGGGAATATCGGGAAGGTCAATCTCGGTTATGGTCTTATCTTTCTCTCCTTTGTCGATATATCTGCGCAGAGCCTTCAGGAAGGTGTCGAGCACCAGCTCATAGTCTTCGCGGCGGTCGATTGCCAGCGTGCACCCGGGCAGAGAGATAAGCTCATCGCGCGCCCTCACATTGTACCAGGGGAAGCCGGCCATGATATACATACCGGTATCAGTGCGCACGTAGAACTGCATGGCACTGTTCTTAAGGCAGTTGTAGAAACTCGTGCGGCAGATTCGCTGTGCGAGCTCCTCTTCATAGGTCTTGCTGAAATCGCTCGGGTCGCATTCGAAGGTAGCAGCTGAGAAAATGATGCTCTCGCCTTTCTTGATCGGAAGCTCGAAATATCCTGGCACCCAGAGGTCTTCCTTATAAGGCAGGCCGCGGTCGCGGTCTTTGTAATATTCCACTCCCTTATACCAGTGGGCATCATCTATCCATTTCGGCTCTTTGTTAAACTGCATGAAGAGCGAGGGATAGCCGGGATAGAGGCAGGTGGCTATTCCGTTGTTGACATTGTGAATGGTCTTATCGAGGGCAGTATTCTCCACGCAGAGGTCGTTGGCATTTCTGAATGCCAGAAACGGGCGGAAGCGCAGCGTTGTGGGAGAATGAGCCTCTACGAGGGTGTATTTTATCAGAATCCTGTTTTCGTTGCTAATAAATACTTTCTCTTTTGTGAGGATTACGCCTCCCACCCGGTAGGTCAGCTTAGGCACGCTTTCGCAGTTGAACTCGCGAATGTATTTATGGCCATTGGGACTGAAAACTCCCTCGCCATACTGATGAAGCCCGAGGTTGAAGGGCGCTCCTTGCTGAATTACTGTCTCGTCGAGCGATGAGAGGAGCACGTGGGCTTTGTCGTCCATCTCCGGTATGGGAATCACGAGCAGCCCGTGCTGTTTACGGGTATTGCAGCCTACTATCGTCGTGCAGTGGTAGGCTCCCGATTTGTTAGTCCTGAGCATCTCCTTCGGTAGGCTCTGCTCAAGGTTAATCATCAGGCTTTTGTCAAATTTCAGGTAGCTCATGGGCGTTGAATTATGTTGTGGGAGAGTATGATAGTTAATTATCTCCGTGTTTGGGCAAAGTTAAAGGAAATTTATCAAAATAGCAACATTTTGAAGCGAAAAAAGCTCATTTTCATTTCATTCAGTATCTTCAGGAATGGGCATGTCGCGTATAAGCGTATCCGGCATCGCCTTGAATGCGCTGCTAATGATTCCGCTGGCGTCGGAAATCAGGCTGCTGTAACGCTCGGCGAAACCGGGAATAAAGTCTTTCTCTCCTGAATTATAGAGCGTTTTGAAGAGGTCGGCTACGGTGAAGCTGTCGTTGTCAACGGCAGGTGCTATTCCAATTACTCCTTTCTTCTCCACTACGAAATATACGAGTCCGCAGCTGTGAAGACGATCTACCACCCGGCTCACGATTCTTATCGGGATTCCGAAGCGGATCGACATATCATTGCGCGAAAGAGGAGGCTTGTGGTTTTCAAACTGGCGGATCACAATAGCCATCACTGCGAGGCAGATAGTGCGCAGATAGGAGTCGGAGATATTGTTGACATCGCCTTCATAGTTGAAGGAGAATACGTTTTGCATCGAATAGGTGAGCACGCAGCCGAAGAGAAGTATAAGCCACGATAGCTGCAGCCACACGAGAAGCAGAGGCAGAAAAGCAAACGAGCCATAGATTGCATTGTAGCGGCTCACGTAGATTTGTCCCGTCAGCATCAGCATCTGGAGAATCTCGTAGGCGATTGCGCATACCGCTCCCGAAGCCGCGGCATAGCTGAACTTGATCTTCGTATTGGGTATCAGGAAATAGGAGAATGTGAAAGCCAGCCATGCGAGCACAAGGGGAGTGATCTCGATAATCACATTTTTCAGCACCGCAAGGACCCGGAAATGAAAATCATCGGCTGTAGAGATGAATACTGCGAAACCCGATGAGCAGATAAGCAGCACAGGCACTATGAGGCAGATGGCGATATAGTCAGTGATTTTCTGATAAAACGGCCGCTGGCTGCGGATATCCCAGATATTGTTGAAGGCCTCATCGATATTGGAGAGGAGCGAGATGAGGGTCCAAAGCAGAAAGACGAGGCCTACGCCAATAAATACCCCTTGCGAGGCCTGGTTCAGATAGCTGTCGACAAACTTAAAGGCAGTGGCCACCGCTTCCTTCTGAGCCGGGAAAAGGCCGTAGATTTCATCTTCCACAAGACCCTGCAGACCGAAGCCGCGGCCTATGGCAAAGATCATGGCCAGTGCCGGCACTATGGCGAGCACCGTGCTGTAGGTCAGCGCCATGGAGCGGAGCTGCAGGTCGCGGTCCATGAAAGACCTCACGGAGAGGTTCAGGGTCTTGAGCATACGGATTCCAAACGAGTCGCGCGGATCGCGCCATACTCCCTTCCAGCAATAATCCGCAAGCGCCCCGACGCGGTCGAAAAACCTCGTCAGGGCGCTCTCGGTCTTTTGGGTCTGCTTCTTCTGCATCGCCTTAGAAAAATAAGTTCAGAAGCGCTGTAAGCCGGGTTCTGTGCCGCCTCGCGAAGGAGGCGGTGTCTGCCATTTATCTTGGACTACGCTTGCGCGCAGCCTCGAGCAGCCTACCCCCCGGCAGGAGCGAGCAGCCCCTGTAAGCCGGTATATTTGGCCTTGCAACCCATAGGATGTGCGGCCTTCCGGATCGCCCCGGAAGCCGGTGGGCTCTTACCCCGCCTTTTCACCCTTGCTCCGCGCCTACGCGAGGCGCGGAGCGGTTGTTTTCTGTCACTTATCCCCGCCGTTGCCGACGGCTTCCCGTTAGGAAGTATGGTGCTCTTTGTTGCCCGGACTTTCCTCCGGCGCAAATGCTCCGGCGGCAGACCGCGCTTCTGTTTAGTTCTTTATATTCAATGTTCTATCTCTTTCGTTTCCACCGCGTTTGTTTCGGCCGTGCCTGTTGTGCTCTCGCTCTCGCCAGCATGTGTGTGCTCATATTCATACAGGCGGATTTTCCCTTAGCGGTGGGCAGCACCGGCAAATCCGTTTACACCGTAGCAGATCAGCACTATTCCGGTAACTACCGTCATCGTGCTGTCAAGTTCCTGATTATGCCAGAACACGAGCAGAAGCACACCGGCGCAGACTATAAGGAGCGGCACTATCACAAATCCCTTGGATATTTTGTAAGTACCCATCTTCGACGTGATGAACATGAGCTGCGTAAAGCCGCATATCAGAAACAATACGCCGTAGGTGTATACAAGAAACCGTGAAAAGAATTCCGACATGCATACCAATATAAGGCCGAATATCAATCCGGCAACGGCCGGAATGAGTAGAGATGTCTTCACTGTAGCCGCCTCTTCTTCGCCGGTCACATTGCGATGAGGATTCTTTGAGAATGCAGCAACCAATAATGTGTAGGCGCTGGCTATTATGGAGATAACTCCAATAGCCATCACTACGCTCTTGCCTATTCCCGGACTGCTGGCGAATATAAGCAACGCAATTCCTCCAATGAGGGCGAAGATGAACGTAAGAAGGTAAGGTTTACTTTTCATAATGCTGAAGTTTAGGAATCTTCTGTCATTATAAGGCTTTGCAGAATGAAAAGTTTAACTTTAAGGCTGTTTTGCCTCATTTTCAGTTGCAGAATCCTTGAGTTCAAGAAACTGCAGAATCAGCTTCACGGCAGCCTCCGCCGAGAGTCGGGATACGTCGAGGGTCAGGTGATAGTTGGCGGCATGGCCCCATTTGCGCCCGGTGAAATAGTTATAGTAGTTTTCGCGATGACGGTCGTGCTTCCGGGCCATCTCGATTGCCGATGCCTCATCGCAGCAGTCTTGGCGGCTCACAATTCTTCTTGCCCTGGCTGCATCGTCACAATGCAGGAAAATGCTGGTCAGGCGTTCGTCGTCGCGCACTATATAGTCGGCCGTACGGCCTACAATCACACACGGACCTTCCGCCGCGATACGGCGCACGACCTCACTCTGAGCCAGATAGAGGCGCTCGCGCCCAAGCCCTGAGAGACCGTAGGTGGGGCTGCCGTAGCCGGCATCGAAAAGGGCGCGGAAGGGCGAGGGGCGCCGCTCGTCGGCCTTTTCAAGAAGCTCGTGGCGATAGCCGAATCTCTTAGCCGCTTCCGACAGAAGCTCCTTATCATAATAGGGAATGCCGAGACTCTTGGCCAGCAGGCGGCCAATCTCGCGTCCACCGCTGCCGAACTGGCGTCCGATCACTATTATGTGTTCCTTAGGATTGCTCACAATCTTTATTATTTCTGACAAAAATAGTCACTTCTACGCAAACCATAAAATTTTTTGCTACTTTTGCCCCATAAAGTCAAATAGCCATGAATATTATAAAGCATATCATACTTGCAGCGTCCGCTTTTGTGGTGGCTCCGCTTTGCGCTCAGACGGAAGCTGTAGATTCCGCTTCCGGACCTATAGTGAATCTCCATACGAGTATGGGCGATGTGAGAATCCTTCTTTTCGATGATACTCCGCGCCATCGCGACAATTTCCTTAACCTCGTGAAAACAGGGGCTTACGATGGAGTGCTGTTCCATCGGGTTATCGAGGATTTTATGGTGCAGACAGGTGATCCCGACTCTAAAGGAGCCCCTGCCGGCGCAAGGCTTGGAGAAGGCGAGGCCGCTCCTGCTCTTGATGCAGAGATAGTATATCCGAAACATTTTCATCGCCGCGGAGCTGTAGCTACGGCCCGTAACAGTGATGAGGTGAATCCGGAGCGTAAGAGCAGCGGTTCGCAGTTTTATATCGTAATGGGTCGCAAGACGATGCCTGCCCAGCTGGAGCAGCTTGCAGACCGCATCACGAAATCCGCCCGCAGTCTCGAGCTCCAGAAGCTGGTGATTAAGAATGCCGCGAAGATTACTGAGCTTAAGGAGGCGGGTGACGAGCAAGGTCTCGACTCGCTTAGGGCTGAGCTTGAGCGCCAGGTGGAAGAGGCGGTGCCTCAGCATGTATATCCACAGGAACTTGTAGATGTATATATGAATGAAGGAGGCACCCCGCATCTGGATTCAGCATATACGGTGTTCGGCCAGGTGTTGAGTGGCCTTGATGTAGTCGATAAGATTCAGAAAGTAGCTACCGATAAGAATGACCGTCCGCTTGAAGATGTGAAAATCATCAAGGCGGAGATAGAACGTGAAAAATAATTTTCGGCCTGAAATTTGACAAATGAGGCGCGAGGCGCCGCCAAATAACGAAACTCAAAAATGAACGAGCTTGACAAAGACCTCTCCGCTCAGGAGAAGGTGACCCCTGAGGACGCTCCGGTGTCCGGCAATGAAACCTCAAATGAGGCATGTGGAAACAGTGAGAATGTATGTGTTGTGGAGGGCTCTCCGTCGGGAGATCTTGCAGCCGCAGCCGATGCTATGACCGACGCTTCTGATGAATGCGCGGTCGAGGAATCGCCGGCAGAAGATATAGCCGAAGCCGCTGATGAGGCGATGGCCTCGGAATCGGAAGAGCTGCGCCGTCCGGATTACCATCACATGTCGAAAGAGGATCTGCTCGCCGCTTTGGAAAGCATAGTAGGAGGAGGCGATGCGGAAGCTCACCGCGAGGTAGCGGTGATAAAGCAGGCATTCTTTGCTATCCGCTCCAAAGAGGTGGAGGCGGAGCTTGAAGAATTCGTGGCTGCCGGGAATAGCCCGGAAGCTTTTGCCTCGACCCCCGATCAGGCAGAAAACCGCTTTAAGGAGCTTCTGAATCAGTTTAAGGAGCGTCGTAATGCCTGGCTTGAGGCTGACGAGCAGAGGCGTCGTGAGAATCTCAGCCTGAAGCAGAAGGTGATCGATCAGCTGAAATCGATAGTTGACGATATCGACAATATCAATCTTCATTTCCCGCGTTTCCAGCAGCTGCAGAATGAATTTAAGGCAATCAAGGATATTCCGCAGAGCGCTAAGACGGAAGTGTGGAAAAACTATCAGGCTGTAGTAGAGCAGTTCTATGATCGCCTGAAGATGAATAAGGAGCTCCGCGACCTTGACTTCAAGAAGAATCTTGAGACCAAGCGTGGCCTTGTGGCTGAGGCTGAGGCGCTGATGGAGGAGAAAGATGTGCTGGCCGCTTTCCGCAAGCTTCAGAGTCTTCATGAGACGTGGCGCGAGATCGGACCTGTGGCTAAAGAGGTGCGCGAAGAGATCTGGGAGCAGTTCCGTGCCGCTTCTACGGCCGTGAGAAAGCGTCATCAGGAATTCTTTGAAACGCGCAAGGCTCAGGAGCGTGAGAACGAAGAACTTAAGACAAAGCTCTGCGAAGAGGCAGAGGCAGTAGCGGCTCAGCAGCCCAATGGATTTGGTGCCTGGGAGAAAGCTACCAAGGAGATGCTCGATCTTCAGGCTCGTTGGAAGCAGATTGGTTTCGCTTCCCGGAAAGTGAACAATGCCCTGTTTGCCCGCTTCCGCTCGGCGTGCGATGATTTCTTTGGGCGTAAGGCGGAGTTCTATAAGAGCTCGCGCAATGAGTTTGCCGCAAATCTCGCCAAGAAGACCGAGCTTTGTGAGCGTGCCGAGGCGCTGCAGGATACGTGTGATGTTAAGAGCGGTATCGAGAAGGTGCTTGAGCTGCAGGCTGAATGGAAAAAAATCGGTGCTGTGGCGCGCAAGAACAGCGACGCTATCTGGGAGCGCTTCAATGCCGCCTGCAATTTCTTCTTCGATGCCCGCAAGAAGCAGAATACAGATGCCCGCAAGGAGCAGCATGCCAACCTTGAGGCTAAGAAAGAGATAATAGCTAAACTCAACGCTCTTGCCGAGGAGGCGGAGATCGAGGAGTCGGCGCTCCGCGACCTTCAGACCCAGTGGCAGGGTATCGGTCATGTGCCCTTTAAGGTGAAAGATGAGCTTCAGAGCCAGTATAGGGCTGCCGTAGATGCCGTATGCGAGCGTCATGGTCTCAGGGCCGGCTTCTCTCGCGGAGGCTATGAAAACCGTCGCGAGCAGCGCAGGGAGCGTCCGGTGAGCGGAAACAGCGAGCGCGACAGACTCTTCCGCTCCTACGAGCAGAAGCGTGCTGAGCTGCAGACCTATGAAAACAACATGGGCTTCTTCAATTTCAAGTCGTCGGCCGGCAATTCGATGCTCAAGGAGATGGAGGGCAATATCGCCCGCATCAAAGAGGAGATGGCTAAGCTCGAAAAGAAGATAGCTGAGCTTGATGCGGCGGCTGCCGAGGCTGAGTAAGCGCCCATTTCCGGGGGAGGATGAGGAGAGGACGCTACGGTAAGTATCTGCGGATCCTGTCGGTAGTATCGGATTTCGCGGTGCTCAATGCGGTGGCATTGATATGCAGCTTACTATGGCCGTCTGGCTATATGAGAACCTGGTGGATATGGTTGGCAATCAATATAGTGTTTGCCGCCGTATCCGCCTTTTTTTATGGCCTCTTACGGTGCCCGCATAGTGTATGCAGACAGGTCGCTGGTCAGGGCTCTGAAGATGAGCGGGTGCGAATGCCTCGGCTGTGCGGCACTGTTCTATCTGTTTCAGATTGCCGGTCCCGGTCCGGGCTGGCTTGCGCTTTATGGTCTGCTGCTGTTCGTGGCTTTTTCGCTATGGTGGTTCGCGGTAGACCATTTCCTGAAGCTGATTCGTCGCCGGGGTTACAATATCCGCCATGTGATGATAATTGGTACTGTTCAGGAAGGCATGAGAGTATTGCGGCAGTTGCGCAGAGACCGGGGCTATGGGTATAGGGTTGCGGCATGGTGCGGTAGCGGTAGTGACTCCCTTCCGGAGGGGATAAGGTCGCTTCCGGCTGATGCTGCGGTAAGTTTTGTCGAGTCCAATAGGCCCGATGCTATCTATGTATGCCAGTCGGGGCTTCAGTTGGCCGATCTCGACCTTCTTATGGAAATTGCTGTAGAGAGGGGTATTGAGCTGATTTCGGTGCCTTTGCAGCCCGGCTCAGACCTGATGCAGTTCGACGGGTGCGAAGTAGGCTCGCTGGCTGCGCTACGGCTTGCGGCCTCGCCGCTGTCGAATCCGATGGCGAGGATTGTAAAGCGCGCGTTTGATGTAGCAATTAGTCTTCCGGTCTGTGTGCTTTTCCCTCTGATTCTGATTCCGGTAGCTCTGGCAATCAAGATGACCTCACCGGGTCCGGTATTCTTCCGGCAGCGGCGTACAGGGCTCTATGGATATGAGTTCACTTGCCTGAAATTCAGAACGATGTATGTGAACTCTATGAGCGATACCGCACAGGCTCTGATAGATGATCCCCGGAAAACCCGCGTAGGAGCTTTTCTGAGGCGAAGTTCGATTGATGAGCTTCCGCAATTTTTCAATGTTCTGGCAGGCCAGATGTCGGTGGTCGGGCCGCGGCCGCACATGCTTTCCATTACAGAGGAGTACAAATCACTGATAGAGAAATATATGGCTCGCCATGCCGTGAAGCCGGGAATTACAGGTTGGGCGCAGGTGAATGGGCAGCGCGGCGCTACGGAAGAGCTCTGGCAGATGCAGAAGAGGGTGGAGCTTGATATGTGGTATATCCGCAACTGGAATGTGTTCCTTGATTTCAAGATTGTGGTGATGACTGTGTTGAATTCTATCCGCGGCGATGCCAATGCCTATTAGTTTTGACCGGTAGCTGCTGAACAAAATCTTTTCTCCCATCGTAATAATATTGAAGGCCCATAGGAGGGCAGTCCGTATTGCTATGAAAAAGATTTTGGCTATAATGCTCCTTCTTGTGGCCTGTCAGGCCCAGGTATCAGCAGAGGAGGCGTCGGATAAATCCAGGCAGAAGATTGGTCTTGTGCTTAGTGGAGGAGGTGCTAAAGGTGTAGCTCACATTGGAGTGATCCGTGCGCTCGAAGAAAACGGTATACCGATCGACTATGTGACCGGCACCTCGATGGGAGCCGTAATCGGCAGCCTTTATTGCTGCGGGCTGAGTCCGCAGGAGATGATTGATCTTGTTACCTCGCCTGATTTCGCATCGTGGAGCTCCGGAGTAGTCATGCCCTCTGAGGAATACTATTTCTTCAAGCCGAAGCCCTCGGCACGATGGGTGCAGTTCAATACAGATTTCAGCGATTCGGTAAAGAATGATGTAGGCCTGATGCCGGGCAGTCTGATCAGCCCGGTGCCGATGAATATTGAGTTCATGCGCCTTTTCTCTCCATATACCCTGCAGATGAAAGGTGATTTCAACCGGCTTTTCGTGCCCTTCCGCTGCGTGACGAGCGATATTTATGCCAAGCATAAGGTCGTGATGTCGAAGGGGCTTCTGAGCGATGCCGTGAGGGCTTCAATGAGTTTCCCGATGGTATATAAGCCTATCAAGATCAATGGTACCCTTATGTTCGACGGGGGTATATATGATAACTTTCCGGTCGATGTGATGCGCTCCGACTTCCACCCCGATTTCATTATCGGAGTGTCGGTATCAGGGCCTGACGGCAAGCCCGAGTCAGATAATCTCTACAGTCAGCTGGAAGATATGATTATCCAAAACAACGACTATTCCCTTCCCGAGAAAGAGGGAGTGAAGATTCAGGTGCCGGTGCTTCAATTTGGAGTTCTCGCCTTCAATCAGGCGAAAGAGATCTATGATATCGGCTATAAGACCGGTCTGGCTATGGTCGATTCCATAAAGCAGCGTATCTCAGCCCGCAGGGAGCCGGGTGAGGTGGAGCAGCGGCGCAAGGCGTTCAAGGAAGCCACCCCAGAGGTGAGGTTCGATAATGTTAAGGTAGAAGGTGCAAGTGGATCGCAGGCTGCTTATCTTACGAAACTGTTTCAGAGGCATAAGGGAGGCACTTTCGGGCTCGACGAAGCGCAGCAGAGCTATTATGAAGTGATGTCGACAGGGAAAGTGGCTGATTTAAGGCCTTCCATCATTCCTTCTTATGATACGAGTGTGCCGTCAGGTCTGCTTTTGCAGTCATCTGTGAAAGATAAGTGGACTCTCGGAATAGGCGGCTGGATCACCTCTTCGCCCAACAGTATGCTCTTTATCTCCGCCGGCTACAGTACCTTGAAATTCCATTCCTTCTATACAGAGGTCAACGGCTGGATCGGTCAGTCTTATGCTGCCGCCATGCTCCGTACAGGCATGAAATTCCCTACAGCTGTCCCTACGGGCATCGATCTTGAGATTGTGGCAAGCAGGCAAAGGCAGTATGAGAAAGACGTGATGTTTTATGAAACGAGCGCCCAGTGGAATCTCACTGAAAGTCAGGTTTTCGGAAGGCTTACCTATGATATGGCACTCGGCCGCCACGGGCGCGGATATATGGCGCTTGGATACGGGTGGCAGAAAGACCGCTACTTCACTCAAGGAATTCCGGAAGCCGGCGCCGCAAGCGACCGCAGTTCCTATAGGGGAGTTGAGCTTAAAGCCGGTGCCGAATGGTGCACCCTCGATAATCTCCTCTATCCCTCTTCAGGCCGCGAGCTGAAAGCTGAGATTATTGGGATTAGAGAAGATATGGAGTATCAGCCGGCCTCAGATGCATCAGCTCCAAAACCGTGGTCACCGCACTGGATCGGAAGGCTCAAACTTGATTGGAAGCAATATTTCAGCATCTCGCATCCGGTATCGATAGGAGTTCTTGCTCAGGGAGTAGGAAGTCTGCGTGGGCATTTCCAGAATGATATGGCCATGAAGGTGCAGGCTCCTGGCTTTGCTCCTACACCCTCCACCCGCAATTATTTCAATCCGGCATTCAGGGCTGACAATTTCCTGGCGTTAGGAGTGATGCCAGTGTGGAACCCGATAGGCAACTTCCAGCTAAGAGGCGATTTCTATGGTTTTGCTGATTTAGACAACCGAAAGATGGAGCCTTCAATTCCTGTAGTGAGGTATATAGCTGAGGTTGCAGCTGTCTATAATTTCAACTTCGCTTCGATAAGCCTGTATGGCAATTATCTCAGCCAGCCTAAGGGCAACTGGAATTTCGGCATAAACTTTGGTCTTCTTTTCCAGGCTCCCCGGTTTCTTCGCTGATAATGGCTACCTTTGCACCCGAAATGAAAGACGGTGCAATTCTGAAAGGCCATCTGGCGTGCTTCTCGGCCTACGCCATATTCGGCTTCAACATAATAGTATGCAAGGACCTCATGTCGGGAGAACTTCTCTCCCCGCTTGGGGTCTATTGTCTTCGAAGTATAGGTGCTTGCCTCATGTTCTGGCTTCTCTCTCTTTTCCTGCCCCGGGAAAAGGTGGAGCGGCGTGATCTGCCGAAGATTGTCGGAGCTTCAGCTGTAGGATTCTTGCTCACCCAGCTCACATTTCTTATGGCTATCCGCGATATCACGCCTGTAGATTGCTCCATTGTAGGCTCAATGACGCCTATCTATACGATGCTCATAGCGGCCGTAGTGCTCCGCGAACCCTTGTCGGTTATGAAATGCGGAGGAGTTGCGCTGAGCTTTTTAGGCGTGATCTATCTTATTCTGAGTGGTTACCATGGTCAATCTGAGATTCATACAAGTGTGAAAGGTGTGGTTCTCCAGGTGATCAATTCCATCAGCTTCGCCGTCTATCTTGGAGTGTTCCGGCCTGTTATCAGCAAATACTCGGTCGTAACCTTCATGAAATGGGTATTTCTTTTCAGCGTCCTGATGTCGCTGCCTCTTGCCGGAGGGGAATTGGCCGGTTTTGACTGGAACCGCTTCAGGGGAGCTTACGCCTGGGAGATGTCTTTCCTCGTGATTCTGGCAACCTTTACCGCCTATTTCCTGATTCCTGTCGGGCAGAAGCTTCTGAGGCCTACGCTGGTGAGCATGTATAGCTATGTGCAGCCGATTATCGCTGTCGGCGTAAGTGTAGCAATAGGAATGGATTCCCTTACGATAGCTAAGATTCTGGCGGCTCTCGCTGTGGTAGGCGGCGTGATTCTTGTAAATCGCAGTAAGTCGGCACCTCAGTCTAAACCCGACAGCGACTCCTCTTCGTCGTCAAGCGCTTCATCATCGAGCAAAAGCTGAGCCGGAAGCGATGCCCCGGTCTTAGCTCCCTTATCGCGCAGCTGCTGAGCGCGCCTGATTACGTTGCCGCGCCCAGTAGCCAGATGATTATAAGCCTTATCGTAGGCCTTGCGCACATCATCGAGCTCCTTTTCAATCTTAACGAACTCTGATGCAAACCGGGTAAGTTTGTCATACAGCTCGCCTCCGAGGCGGGCAATCTTCTCAGCGTTAAGATTTTGCTTCTCCTGGCGCCAGAGCTGCGATATTATCTGCATCACGCTGAAGAGGTGGGCGGGCGATACGATCACCACCTTGCGGTCGTAGGCATAATTCCAAAGCTCCGGGTCGCTGTCAACAGCTGCCAGATAAGCCCCTTCATTGGGCATGAACATCAAGGTATGCTCCAGAGCGCCATCAATCGTAAGATGATATTTCTTGGAAGCGAGCTCATCTACATGAGAGCGTACCGACGCGGTGTGACGCCTGGCGGCTCCGCGGCGCTCATCTTCACTGCCGGCCTTCGTATAATCGAGATAGGCTGTTAGTGATACTTTGGAATCGATCACTATCCGGTGGGCATCAGGGAGCTTTACAACTACGTCAGGACGCTGCAGACGTCCCTCCTGATCGCGCAGAGTGCGGCCTGCGCTGTCTCGGGTCACCTGCACCTCATAGTCTGTACCGCGTCTCATGCCCGCGCTCTCCAGAAGATTTTCCAGCACAGTCTCGCCCCAGCGCCCTTGCTCTCCGGGATCGCGCTTCAGGGCATGGGTCAGATTGCGGGCTTCATCACCGATTGTCCGGTTGAGAACCATAAGACGCTCCACCTGGTCTGAAAGAGACTTCCGGGAGGCGTTTTCCTGCACATAGCTCTCCGTCACCACTTTGCGAAGACCTTCGAGCTTCTCCCTGAAAGGCCCGAGCACCGCATCGAGCTCTTCTGAGCTACGCCTGCGCAGTTGCTCTGTATTGTCGCGCAGGGCTTCGCTTGCCATCTCCTTAAACTGCAGGCGAGTACGCTCCTGCAGGTCACGCATCTCAAGCTGATGGCGCTCCTCGGCGCTTCGGAGAGCGGCAGCCACGCAGGTCTCTACAGCATTCTGGATATCCGGTGCGGGGTCTTTCGGGCGCCTGATGATTATTATTACGAGAAGCGCTGCAATAGCGCATAGCAAGAATATTATTATGGCTGTGAGCATTATTTCAGTTTTCCAGATATTGTTTGAAACCGGGGCTTACATAGATTGATGAATCCCCAAGAATGAGAAGCACAGGGAGGTTAAGACGCTCCGACAGCTTTCCGGCCTCTTCCGAGCCCATGGCCATGCAGGCGGTAGCGAATGCGTCGGCCTCCATGCAGGTAGGAGCTATTACGGTGGCACTGAGCACATCAGTCTCTACCGGTCGACCTATCTTAGGATTAATGGTATGGCCGAAGCGCCGGCCGTTTTCTTCATGAAAGTTTCGGTAGTTGCCAGATGTAGCAAGTCCGCAGTCTGTCACGTTTATGACCTTCGCCACTCCTTTGCCGGAAGCGGCGGCAGAAGCTTCAGGAATATCGATGCCGACTCTCCATCTCTTTCCGCCTGAGCTGCAGCCGGAAACGCAGATTTCCCCGCCGATCTCTATAAGGTAATCAATTATACCGTTGCGCTTGAGCATCTCGCCAATAGCATCGCAGCCATAGCCTTTCGCAATTGCCGATAGGTTGAAGCGTAGCCTCGGATCCTGCTTGGTGATTTTCCCGTCGGCAATCTCAACTTTATCAAGCCCAATGAAGCTCTTAAGACTGTCGATTCGGGCTGTATCGGCGCTTACGGTGTGGCCTATACCGAATCCCCAGGCATCGAAGAGCGGTGCTCCTGTCGGGTCGAATAGCCCTCCGGTCTCCTTATATATGCGCTCAGATGCCTCAAGAATTGCAAGCAGCGCGCTGTCAAGCGAATCGGTCTCGTTCCTATTCACCCGGCTTATGAGCGAAGTGCTGTCGAAAGCAGAGACGCTTCGGCCAACCTCCGAGAGCACTCTGGATATCGAATCGGCCACCCAAGCCTCGCTGCCGCGGTAAGTCACAGAATAAAGAGTATTCCATACTCCACCCTGCACTTTGCTGTAAGTTTCAGTCTCGGAGCAGCCTCCGAGAGCGATAGCAGCGCAGGTGAGCAAGATGGCCGGAAGTGAGCGTAAAGAAATCATATTGAATTTTTGTGAGTGCAAAGATAGCACTTTCCGGAAATTATCATTAAATTTACGCATCTTTTCCATTTGGAAGGATTTTTTTGGAAAGATAGTCTGAAAACTGAAACACACTGATATAGCAGATGAAAGAATCTTACGTATTTCTTGCGGAGGGTTTCGAGGAGATCGAGGCCCTTACGGTGGTAGATATTATGAGGCGTGCGGGTCTGCCGGTCCGCACGGTCAGCATAACCTCGAGCCTGCAGGTGAAGGGTGCCCATGGAGTTACGGTCACAGCCGATGTGCTTTTCGATAGCGTGCTTTTTGCCGATGCCGAATGGCTTGTGCTGCCCGGAGGTCTTCCCGGTGCCACCAATCTGCGTGAGTTTGCACCGCTTTGCGGCTTGCTCAAGCAGCAGGCTCAGAGCGCCGAGGGTCGCATCGCAGCAATCTGTGCCGCTCCGGCCATGGTGCTCGGAAGCCTGGGACTGCTCAAGGGAGAGAAGGCTACCGGATACCCCGGCACGGAAAGCGGCCTGGAAGGGGCTGAGGTTGTGCAGTCGCCGGTAGTCGTTTCCGGTAAGTTCGTGCTCGGAGCCGGTCCTGCAGTGGCTATGCGTTGGGCTCTTACCATTGTTACCCAGACGCTTGGGGAGCACGTAGCCCAGAAACTGGCCAACGACCTCCTGCTCTATCCGCGCAGCGAGGAGGAGATTGACTGGTACTTCGGCTGAGCCGGATGGAGGAAGATGTATATTTCACTCCCGCCAGCGTAGGCGAGGGTCGCCACACTGTGAAGATGAGTCGCTTTCTCAGTTTCGCAGTGCCTGTGCGCACCTCCGAAGAGGCTAAGGCTGCCCTGAAGGAGCTGCAAGCCCGCTATCGCGACTGCCGCCATATCTGCTGGGCTTATTCGCTCGGACCGAAAGGGGAGGAATGGCAGCTCAACGATAATGGTGAGCCATCGGGCACTGCCGGAAGGCCGATTCTGGGACAGATCCACAGTTTCGGTCTTACCGATGTAATAGTGATGGTGGCCCGCTATTTCGGCGGCATCAAGCTTGGCACTCCCGGACTGATCGCCGCTTACAAGGAATCGGCCCGTCTCGCTCTCGAAAGCGCCGGACGCAAGGAGATGCATGCCATGAGCGCCCTTTCGGTAGAATTTCCGTATGCGGCGGCCGACAAGGTGATGAAGGTGGCGAAAGGCGATGGAGTGGAGATCGTGACTCAGGAGTTTGATAACTTATGCCGGTTGGAGCTCAGGGTGCGCAAGAGCTTGCTTGCCGAGGTGCAGGGGCGCCTTTCGTCGGTGGAAGGAGCGGTAGTCGAGAGTCTACCTTAATTATAAGTCCTTTATAAGCTCTGAGAGATTTCTGATCTGCGGGGCCGGCCCATCATAAGGGCGACCTGACGGATTGAAGTAAATGGCTTTCCAGCCTGCGTCGATAGCGCCCTTTATGTCGGTGTCAGGATTATCACCTATCATTACAGATGTGGCGGCATCTGCGCCGGTTTCTCTGAGAGCGTGGTCGAAAATCGCCTTTGCCGGCTTCTGGATCCCGATTTCATCGCTTACAATCATGCGCTGCACGTAGCGGTCCAGGCCGCTGTGCCAGAGTTTGCGGTATTGGGTATCGATGAAGCCGTTGCTCAGGATTCCGATCAGGTAGCGCTTCGAAAGAGCCTGAAGAATTCCATGCGTGCCATCTACCGTAGCTCCTTGTTCGGAAAGAAGCCAGAGATACTCTTCATCGAGTCTGCGGGCTTCGGCATTTGCCTCCGGAATCGGCATAACAGGCCTGATCAGGCGCTCGAATCGCTCCGTCTTAAGGTAATCGCGCTCTATTGAGCCGGAGTGATAAAGACGCCACAGCTCGGAGTTCAATATGTGGTAGGCTTCCCAAAAGGCATCGAAATCGCCAAAGCGCCGCTGAAGCACCGTGCTCGAGGCATACAATTCGCGGAGCGCCACGACCGAGCAGGCGGCGAAATCGAAGAGGGTGTCGTCAAGGTCAAAAAACACCCATTTGGCTCCTGAAAGCATCTTATGGTAGTTGTAATCGCTCATTATCGGCTCAAAAGTAATAAAAAGAGAGGTAATTTGCAGCAGTATAGTAATTGTTAACGAAAAAATTCCGATATTTGCAGTGCCAAACGGAAACACCGTGCGGCAGAAACGGACTTAAAAATTTATAAACGCATAACTCACCATGACAAAAGCTGATATCGTAAACGAGATATCTCGCAGCACAGGTTTGGAAAAAGCGGCCGTACTGGCCACTGTAGAGAAATTCATGAGCGTGGTAAAAGATTCCATGGCTCACGGTGACAACGTATATCTCCGCGGCTTCGGAAGCTTCGTAGTGAAGACCAGAAAGGAGAAGACGGCCCGCAACATCTCCAAGAATACTACTATCCGTATTCCTGAGCACAAGGTGCCTACCTTCAAGCCTTCGAAGGTGTTCCTCGAAGAGGTTAAGTAAATTTTATTCTTCCGTAGGAATGCCGGCTCTTTGAGCTGCGAAATATTTACTCACAGATCAACAACCCAAAAGACTATGCCAAGCGGAAAGAAAAGGAAAGGCCACAAGATGGCCACGCACAAGCGTAAGAAAAGACTCAGAAAGAATCGTCACAAGAAGAAGTGATTCTGGCTTACGCCTGCTTTCATGAGAGATCTAAAAGGACAAGCCTCACACATTGCGGTTGCTATCCCGGGGTGAAAGGTTTGTCCTTTTCTCTTTTTATTTAATTAATTTTAATCTACCTAATGAAAAGCGAACTTGTAGTAGACGTGCAGCGCAATGAGATTTCC
The DNA here is from genome assembly GCA_947632485.1 of uncultured Muribaculaceae bacterium. GTDB lineage: Bacteria > Bacteroidota > Bacteroidia > Bacteroidales > Muribaculaceae > Lepagella. Next base: position 7,828 of record CANRPJ010000004.1, on the reverse strand, counting down.
ACAGCTTTGCTGGAGGACTCACGCCTGGTGTCGCTGCAGAAGGAGAGCCGCAATCAGGCCTATGCCGTGGGCGATCTCTACTTCGCCAAGGTCCATAAGCTGATGCCGGGGCTCAATGCCGCCTTTGTCAGCGTGGGCTATGAAAAAGACGCTTTTCTTCATTATCTCGATCTGGGCTCACAGTTTTCGTCCTACTCTAAATTCGTGGAAGAGGCTCTGGACGACAAAAGAAAGGTGCCCGATATATCTAAATTCAAGCTCCTGCCCGATATCCCCAAGCAAGGAGCTATCACTGAGGTGCTTCAGCCTGGGCAGAAGCTTCTGGTGCAGATCGTAAAGGAACCGATCTCGACCAAAGGGCCCCGGCTCACTACGGAGATATCCTTCACAGGCCGCTATCTGGTGCTGATTCCTTTCAGCAACAAGGTGTCGATATCGCAGAAAATCAAGTCGACAGAAGAGAAGATTCGCCTGCGCCAGCTCATTGGCAGCATCAAGCCCAAGGGCTTCGGCGTGATTGTGCGTACCTCGGCCGAAAATAAGAGGGTAGCGGAGCTCAACAATGAGATGCGCTCTCTGGTGAAAAGTTGGGAAGATGCTGTAGCTAAGATGCAGAAGGCTCAGCCGCAGTCGCTCATCTATGAGGTCGACTCCAGAGCTGTAGGGCTGATACGCGATCTCTACACCCCCGATTTCGAGAGTATCCATGTCAACGATAAGGAGACCTACGAGCAGATTCACAATTATGTGAGTCTGATTGCACCCGACCGGGCCGATATCGTGAAGCTCTACGAAAAGGAGATTCCGATTTTCGACCATTTCAATATTACCCGACAGATAAAGGGAAGCTTCGGTAAAACCGTATCGTTTAAGAGCGGAGCATATATCATTATTGAGCATACGGAGGCGCTTCATGTGATTGATGTGAACTCCGGCAACAGAAGTAAGTCGTTCAGCGATCAGGAGAGCAACGCGCTCGATGTGAACCTCAAGGCCGCCGATGAGATAGCCAGGCAGCTGAGGCTGCGCGATATGGGCGGAATCATCGTGATCGACTTTATCGATATGAACAAGCCGGAGCATCGGCAGACCCTCTATGACCACATGCGCGAGTTGATGGCAAACGATCGTGCGCGCCATAATATTCTGCCCCTCAGCAAATTCGGGCTGATGCAGATTACTCGCCAGAGGGTGCGTCCCGCTCTTGATATCGCCACCGAAGAAACTTGCCCCTCATGCTACGGCAAAGGGGAGATCCAGCCTTCACTGCTCTTTACCGACAAGCTCCACGAAAAGCTTGATTACCTTGTCAATGAGCTGAAGGTGAAAAGTTTCACGATGTATGTTCACCCCTTCGTTGACGCCTACCTGAAGAAAGGCATGTTCTCCCTGCAGGGAAAATGGCGCAGGGAGTTCGGACGCAGCTTCAAGGTGATTGCCGATGAATCGCTCGCTTACCTCGAATACCGTGTGCGCGACAAGGAAGGCAACGAAATTGACCTTAAGGAGGAGAGCGACATCAGCAGCAGCGAGACCAAATCGCGCATGAAGACTAAACACAGATCAAAAGAAGATAGAGATAAAGAAGATTAAGCGTGCACCGGGAGGTGCAGCGACAAATAAACTATGAAGCGTCCTGAAGCTATTATGGCCGGGGCGCTTCTCTTTTCCTTATAAGCTGAGCCCCGCTACGCCTTTTTTTGCTACCTTTGCCGCATGTTGCCTACTGAATCAAAATCTAAAGAGAAGCATCTCGGACTGCGCCTCTTCGCCACCTTCTTCAAGATCGGGGCGTTCACATTCGGCGGAGGCTGGGCTATGATCTCTATTATTGAGCGTGAGATTGTTGACAAGCACTCATGGCTCTCCCGTGAGGATTTCCTCGACCAGGTGGCGGTGGCTCAGGCGCTGCCGGGAGTGCTCGCAGTAAATATGGCTACTGCCGTCGGCGACCGCCTGTTAGGTTCGCGCGGAGGCACCGTTGCGGCGCTTGGAGCTGTGCTGCCTTCATTTCTCATTATTCTCGCCATCGCCATCTTCCTTACCCCGGATCAGATCAAGAATAATCCGGTCATCTCATCAATATTCCTCGGAGTGAGGCCGGCGGTTGTGGCCTTGATTGTGGTTCCGGTCATCACCTCGGCAAAGGCAGCCAAAATCGGGTGGCGCACCGTATGGATACCTCTTGTGGTAGCTCTTATGATAAGCCTGAATTTCGGCGCTGTCTCCAGTCCGATTCTCTACGTAGTACTCGGTGCTTTAGGAGGTTATGTTCATTTTCGATGGTCGCAGAGACGCCTCGATAGCAAGAAAGGAGGCCAGCAATGAATATCTACTGGCAGCTCGCATGGGCCTATCTTAAGATAGGCATCTTCGGCTTCGGAGGCGGCTATGCCATGCTCTCGCTCGTAGAGGCGGCGGTTGTGGAGCCCGGCTGGATATCGGAGCAGATGTTTACCGACATCGTGGCAATCTCGCAAGTCACTCCCGGCCCTATCGGCATTAATTCCGCTACATATATCGGCTATACCGCTCCCGGCCATGTAATGCCTGAGTTCTCAGGCGTCTACTGGGGTCTTCTCGGCGCCTGCGTGGCTACTTTGGCCGTTACCCTTCCCTCCTTCTTCCTCGTGCTCTATAGCTCGCATTTCATCAGGCGCCATCATGAGAGCGGAGTAATCAAAGGAATTTTCTCAGGTTTGCGACCGGTGCTCGTAGGCCTGATTGCCGCTGCGGCTATCCTGCTGATGAACGAGGCCAATTTCTGCCCCTCGGGAGAGAGAAGCCAGCTGATTGCGAGCGTGGCGATATGCGCCGTATCTTTCTGCCTTGTGTTTTTCCGCTTCCCCTGGAGAGGGAAAAAGATAAAGATTCACCCCATTTCGGTCATGGTCCTCGCCGGGCTGGCCGGTTATCTGATCTATGGACTATAAGGAAAGTCTCGAATATCTTTACCGGCAGCTCCCGATGTTTTCGAGGGTAGGCGCTGCCGCCTATAAACCTGGTCTCGACACCTCTCTCGCCCTTGATGCCTTTTTCTCTCACCCCCACCGCCGCTTCCGTTCAATCCATGTGGCCGGCACCAACGGCAAGGGTAGCACCTCCCACCTTCTGGCCGCGATGCTGCAGGCTCAGGGCTACAAGACCGCGCTCTACACCTCGCCGCATCTCGTAGATTTCCGCGAGCGCATGCGCATCAACGGGCAGATGATTCCCGAAGAGAAGGTAGTGGATTTCGTGGAGCGGTTCCGCTCTTCGGGCTATGAAGGCAGACCCTCCTTCTTCGAGCTGACAATGATGATGGCCTTCGATTGGTTCGCCTCCGAGCAGGTAGACTATGCTGTGATTGAGGTAGGTATGGGCGGACGCCTGGATTCTACCAACATCATTTCGCCGATGGCATGCGTGATCACCAACATCTCGCCCGACCACATGCAGTTTCTCGGGTCAACGCTCCCGGCCATAGCCCGCGAGAAGGCCGGAATCATGAAGAAGGGAGTACTGGTAGTGATTGGCGAGGCTGAAGGAGAGGTCAGGAAAGTGTTTGAGGAGAAAGCTGCCGAGGTGGGTGCGCCGGCCATTTTCGCGCAAGACGATGCTTTGCTCTCCTCATGCCGGACCCGCGGTGGAGTGCTGGAATGCAGCTCGCCTCTACTTGGTGAGTTCAAATGCGCTCTTACCGGTGATTATCAGCGCCATAATATCAATACGGTGCTTTCAGCCCTGAAGATGTTGCGGAAAGCGGGAATCGAGATTTCCGATGAAGCTGCTGAACGCGGTTTTGCTGAGGTCTGCCCACTGACCGGGCTTGCGGGCCGTTGGATGAAGATTGCCGATAAGCCGCTTACAATCTGCGATACCGGTCATAATGAGGCGGGTATCTTATCAAACACTGCGCAGCTTCGCCGGGTGGCGGAAGAAAAAAGGAGTGATATCCGAATGGTGATTGGCTTCGTGGCCGACAAAGATCTCGACCATATACTCGGACTCGTGCCCCGGGAAGCGAAGTTTTATCTCACCAACGCCGCTATTCCCCGCGCCCTTCCAGCCGCTGACCTCGCAAAGAAGTTTGAAGCTATCGGCATTCCCTATGAAGGAGTCTGGGAAAGTGTGGGCGCAGCTTACGAAGCAGCCAAAGCGGCCTGTGCTGAAAACGATGTGCTATTCATCGGTGGCAGCACCTTCGTGGTAGCCGATTTTTTAGCCGCCATACAGCCGGCTTGACAACCTTGACACTAAAATGTGCTTAATCTACTTACTTACAGTCTAATAAAGCCTTTGCTGTGTCAAGTCAACCTATCGGCTCTTCAACCGCGGAGTCGCGAAGCGACGATGCTATACAGCAACCCCGGATGTAGCGCTGTAAGCGCAAGTCCGGGGAGAGTGGAGTAACCTTGTCTGTGAGTCGCGGAGCGACGATGCTGTGAGGTAGCGGCTTAGGGAAGCGGTTATAGCAAGAATATTGTGTTACATAGCGTCATCGCTCCGCGACTCAACTTTTTCTTCCTGGCAGCTATCCCCCGACTTGCGCCTGTGGCGCTACATCGGGGATTACTGGATAGCGGCGTGCCTCCCGCACGCCTTCGCGCTTATGCTCTGTCTCTGCGGACGCGAAAATTCGCGTCCACACCGTATTTGCAGATTATCAACGGATTAATGGAAAACATGCCAAAGGCATGTCCCTACGGCGCCCTTGGTATTTGGTATCCCCCAATAAAAGAAGGAAAAGATTAAAAAAGGTATTGCGCAGAAAGATAATTGATTGTATCTTTGCGCTGCAGCCCGATGCCGACGCAAAGGAGTAGGGCTGCAGAAAGCCTCGCGCCGTAAGGGCGGGAGGATGCGCACCGGGGCTTCGGCGCCGGAGCGAGACATAAAAAGCGTTATTGGCGCTTGGTTTCTGACTGTCTGAAACTTCGAACACTTCAACCTATCAGGACACCTTGCAGCGATGATGCTCATGGGTATGTAGAAGCCGCACCGCGTCTCCGGGAGGAGGCGTAGGGCGTATGTTTGCATACGGCGTGAGGTCTGAGTTGCTCGTTTCGATAGGTGGGCAGTTCGAAGGCCTCAGACAGTGGAGCGGGCAACAATCGGCTTCACGCTTCTGTGTTTTCCTAATCAACACAGTTTCAACAACAACGTCTCGGCCAGCAGCCACCGCGACACCACTTACCTATTCGCGTATGGGTGATAAATATATTGTGCAGTTTACAGGCCTTAATCAGCTGCATTTAGCCGGGCTTGGTCAAGATTCAGACCGACGCGCTGTCAGAAGATTGCGCTACAGTGAATATCGTGAAATATTCGAAGAACTGACTGCCTCGATGATCAGGTTATTCAAATTCAGTAACGCAACGGTTAGGCCATGGGAGGCCAGTCATAATCATCTTATCGAATTCAGCGGTAAGAGAGCGTTGTTAGTGACTTCAATTCGATATTCTGCCGAACAAATGAAATCCGATATCGAACGAGGAATAACGGGATTTTTCTTTATTCGTTTACCTTTTATTTGTTTACCTAAGGCTACACTTACAGAAATCGCTGAATTGTATGGTTTACTGTTTTTGGAGCAACCACTACCACGAGAAGTCTATATACCGGCGCAGACTCAGGAGTCTTCCCTTTCTAATGCAGCCTTTATATTAAATAAAAGTGATGAAGATGAATCTGATAAAGATAATGTCGGTTCTCATAGCTTAGAAAAACTTGCACGCAACAACCTTCTGAAGGCTTGTTTGAACCGCGCGTTAAATTATGGGAAGATCTTTGTTCGCCAAATAATGTGCATATTAGCAAATAACCTAATATCGGGATTTAAACTCATGTGATTATTAATCAATCCGATATACTTAATTGAATTTCAACCAATAAAAAATATGAGTAAATATTTTCTTTTTAGACGTTACAGAAACTTGTGTATTAGGTTAATACTACTACTCACTGCAATGCTGGGTTCATTAACCGTATTCGCCGATGATATTCCATTTAAATATACTATTAATAGTGATGGCGTGACATGTACCATTACAGGACTTGCATCTGGCTACGAGCCATCAGGAGATTTGGTAATCCCAAACACCGTAACCTATAACGGAAATATTTATATTGTAACGCAAATAGGCTCTTATGCTTTCAATGAATGCACCGGTTTTACCGGTACACTAACAATTCCGGAGAGTGTAACCTCAATTGGAAAATATGCTTTTGGATTTTGTAGTAGCCTTATTGGTTCTTTGATAATTCCTGAGAATGTTACTTCAATAGGTGATTATGCCTTTTCTGATTGTAGTGGCTTTTCCGGTTCTTTGACCATTCCTGAGAGCGTAACTTCAATAGGTTCTTACGCTTTTTCAGGATGTAAGGGCTTTACTGGAGAGCTAAAAATACCTGAAAAGATTACTACTATAAAATGGGGAACCTTTTCAGGTTGTAATGGCTTTACCGGATCTTTGACAATTCCTGAGAATGTTACTTCAATAGGTTCTTCCGCCTTTGATGGTTGTAGTGGTTTTAACGGTTCGCTGACTATTCCTGCTGGGGTGGCTTCAATAGGTTTTGGCGCCTTTTCGGGTTGTAGCGGCTTTACCGGTGAGCTCAAACTCCCGAGTAAAATTACTACTATCGAAAATAGTACATTTTATGGTTGTAGCGGTTTAACCGGTTCTCTGATAATACCCGAGAATGTAACTTCAATAGGTTCTTACGCTTTTTACGGATGTAAGGGCTTTACCGGAGAGCTAAAAATACCTGAAAAGATTACTACTATAGAATGGAGAACCTTTTCAGGATGTAAGGGCTTTACCGGTTCTTTGACAATTCCAGAGAGTGTAACTTCAATTGGTAATTCCGCCTTTGACGGTTGTAGTGGCTTGACCGGTTCTTTGACTATTCCTGCTGGGGTGACTTCAATAGGTTCTTACGCCTTTAACGGTTGTAGTGGTTTTACCGGAGAACTTATAATACCTGAAAAGATTACAACTATAGAAACGGGAGCTTTTTCTAGTTGTAGTGGTTTAACAAGTTCTTTGACGATTCCTGAGAGTGTAACTTCAATAGGCGACTACGCTTTCAGTTGGTGCAGCGGTTTAACTGGATCCTTGACGATACCAAATAATGTTGAAACTATTGGAAATTATGCTTTCGGCCGTTGTACTGGATTAAGTGGCAATTTGACTTTGTCTTCGAGTTTGAATACTTTAGGAACGACTCCTTTTGATAATTGCAATTTCACTGAGATAGAGTCGCTTAATCCGGTGCCTCCTGCGAGTGCAGAAGAGGGTAAAGAAGATCAGGTATTTACTGCCGCAAATAAGGCGGCTATACTGACTGTTCCTGACGGGAGTAAGGCTGCTTACGAGGCTTCGCCGGTTTGGCAGGGCTTTGCTTCATATAAAACTCCTACAGTAGAGGCAACGAGTATAACTCTTAGCACGAGCACCTGGAATACCAATATCGGACTGACTACTACGCTCACAGCGACTGTGGCTCCCGAGAACACTACGGACAAGACAGTGACGTGGACGTCGAGCGACGCGGAAGTGGCTTCGGTGGATGCCGATGGCAAGGTAACTGCGCTGAAAGTGGGTACTGCTACCATTACTGCTATGACCGCTAACGGACTGGAGGCGAAATGCACGGTGACGGTGCAGGAAGTGATGGCTACGAAACTGGAGCTCGACAAAACGAAGATACAGCTCCACCTCTACCATACGCAGACTCTCAAGGCTACAATCACTCCGCCCAGCACTACCAACCAGACAGTTACCTGGACTTCGAGCGATCCTACAGTAGCTTCCGTGAGCGAGACGGGAGTAGTAACGGGTGA
>CANRPJ010000003.1 GCA_947632485.1 uncultured Muribaculaceae bacterium | reverse complement strand
TAATATAAGGTGCGAGAAGGCCGACGGACGCTATAACGGTCGTGAGTATCATGGACTGGTCTACTTCGCCATGGACGATGACGGCAAGACCATCTCAACTCCGTTCAAGGCTTCCCGACTTGGTAAGTTCGCCGGACGTGAGGCTATTGACCGGCGTTATCAGAATGCCAAAGAGAAGATTGATGTCAAGCCCACTTTGAGAACCTTAAGGAGTGTAATGTCACAATCTATTGGCAAGGATGATTTCATGTCAAATCTCAAAGCCAAGAACATAGACCTCATACTGCGCTACACAGATGATGGACGTATATATGGAGCGACATATATCGACCATAACACTAAGACGGTACTCAACGGCTCTCGCCTTGGCAAGGAGTTCTCTGCCAATGCCATTGACAAGTGGTTCAGTAATCCGGAAGAACGTCCGATACCAATGCGGCCGGTACAGCAACCCGAAGATACCACCCGGGGCAACACCCAAGGTCAGGCATCGGGAGATTCCGGAAATACTCATGGTAATTCTCAGACACATGGTTTTCCAAATCACAGTCAGTCTAACGACTATGATTATACACCGGACTTCTGTCTTGGTGGTCTGTTCAGCGTGGGTCCGGCATTCGACCCGCAGGAGGAGGCTTTCTACCGCGAGATGCAGCGGCGTAAAAAGAAGAAACGTCGCGGCCCGAAATTATAATAACTAAACCGAAATATATTATGAGTCAACAAGAAGATGACCTCAGATCATTGGCAAAAATCATGGATATGCTCCGTGGTGTAAGCATCATTCTGGTGGTCGCAAATATCTATTGGTTCTGCCAGTCGCTTATAGGCGGCTGGCGGTTCCACGCCGAGACCATGAAGGTGCTCGGCAATCTCAACGATGCGGGAGGATTGTTCAACAATCCGTGGAACGCCAAATGGTGGGCATTGCTATTGCTTGCCTTGTCATGTTTCGGCACCAAAGGTGTCAAGAATGAGAGAATCAAATGGAAGCAGATATGGATTTTCATCGGTGTCGGGGCAACATTGTTCTTCTTCAACTGGTGGATGGTTTATCTCAACTGGAATATTCCATACATCGTGACCACCATTGCAGGTTTTGTCTGTCTGCTATTGGGAGGCGTATGGATAAGCCGTCTTTTGAAGAACAATATGATGGATGACCGCTTCAATGAGGAGAATGAATCCTTCATGCAGGAAACCGAGAAAAAGACCAATGAGTATTCCATAAATCTGCCGACAAAGTTTTTCTATAAGAAGAAGTGGAATAAAGGCTGGATAAATGTCGTGAATCCCTTTAGGGCAACAATCGTGCTTGGGACACCCGGCTCCGGCAAGTCATACGCAGTAGTCAACAACTTCATCAAACAGCAGATAGAGAAGGGCTTCAGCTTATACGTCTATGATTACAAAAGTCCTGATCTGACGATGATTGCATACAATCATATGTTGATGAACATGGATAAATACGGCAAATATCCACCTCGGTTCTGTTTTATCAATTTCGATGATCCGGAACATTCACATCGCTGTAACCCCATACACCCGGACTTCATGACGGATATAGCCGATGCTTATGAATCTGCATATACCATAATGATGAACTTGAACCGTACTTGGTTGCAAAAGCAGGGCGACTTCTTTGTGGAGTCTCCAATCGTGTTGTTTGCGGCTATCATTTGGTATTTGAAGCGCTTTGAGAATGGCAAGTATTGCACATTTCCCCATGCCATTGAGTTCCTGTGCCGCCCTTATGAGAAGATCTTTCCAATTCTGACTTCGTATCCGGAGTTGGAAAACTACTTGTCGCCCTTCATCGACGCATGGCAGGGCAACGCACAGGAGCAGCTTCAGGGACAGATAGCATCTGCCAAAATTCCTCTTACGCGCATGATTTCGCCTCAGTTGTATTGGATTATGACAGGCAGTGACTTTACTCTTGACATCAACAATCCCAAGGAGCCGAAGATACTCTGTGTCGGCAACAATCCCGACCGTCAGAATATCTATGGCGCAGCTCTCGGTCTTTACAATTCAAGAATTGTAAAACTCATAAATAAGAAAGGTATGTTGAAGTCTGGAGTTATAATTGACGAGCTACCAACGATTTACTTCAAAGGTCTCGACAACCTTATCGCCACGGCACGAAGCAACAAAGTTGCCGTCTGTCTCGGTTTTCAGGACTTCTCGCAGTTGAAGCGCGACTATGGCGACAAGGAGGCCGCAGTGGTAATGAACACCGTCGGCAATATATTTTCCGGTCAAGTTGTCGGAGAGACTGCCAAGACACTCTCCGAGCGTTTCGGAAAGGTGCTTCAGCAGCGTCAGTCCATGAGTATCAACCGCAATGATGTGAGTCATTCTTTCAATACCCAGATGGACAGCCTAATCCCTCAGAGTAAAATTTCCACTCTGACACAGGGAATGTTTGTCGGCTCCGTTTCCGACAACATCGACCAGCGTATTGACCAGAAAATATTTCATGCCGAGATAGTGGTGGATTCAGAAAAGGTCAAATCCGATGAAGCAAGATACCGACCTATTCCGATTCTTACAGACTTCAAGGATGATACCGAGGACAAATCAAAAATGAAATATGTGATTCAGAAGAATTACGAACAGGTCAAGAAAGATGTCCGCGACCTTGTAGAACGAGAAATAGAACGAATCAAGGAAGACCCGGTTCTATGTAGATTACTCCCCAAGGGCATATAAACGAAAATCCCGACTCATCCAGTTACTGAATGGGCCGGGATTTTCATTTCATTGCGCTTTCACATCGAGATTTATGCGCTCAGTCTTTCGTATTCTTCATATTCGTCGTATTCATCGAAGTCGTCATATTCATCGAAGTCATCTTCGATATACTCGATGTCGTCCTCCTCGTCATCTGAGTCGAAACCCTCGTAGTGACCGGTGGAGGTGATTGATTTGAACACTTCATCTTCGGGGGTGTCTGTGGTGACAGCGTCTGCGAAGATTCTTACGAGTTCTTCCTGCGGAATGTCTTCATTGAAGCATCCGTCTTCTTTAAGAGCGTGAAACAGTTCGGCAAACTGCGCTCTGTTAAAGCGTATGGATTCTTTCATATTGGGATTTCGGGATTTAGTGGGTGGACATCAGGCTCTGCCGTCTTCATTGTCAAGTCTGCGCTGAATGTCTTCCTCAACGCCTTTTCTGAGGCTATCAAGGAATTCCGTGACACTCTTGCAGGACTGCTTCGACTTGAGCGAGGAGATGATGTTGTTGACGTAATGCACTGTTACGTCGAGGTTGAGTGCGGACGCCATGTTGCGGACGAGTTCGGAGAAGGAATCATCATCCATGATGCAGCCTCCAACTTTGATTGCATGGCAGAGATGGGCGAAGTGGGACTTGGGCTTACGCCAGCGGAGAGTGCTCTTGATTTCGGGTTCGCCGGTATTGGGTGTGAATCCGGGGACAGATGAAAGTGCCTGAAGTTTTCTGGCCACATAGTTGTGGGCGGTGTTGAACGCTGAAGCCAATGCCTCATTGACTTGATCGAGCATCATGCGGCTCTTTATTTCCGAGAACTGGATGTCGGCGATGGAGAGAAGTTCCAGCGCGTAGTGTCGCATGGGCGAATCGGTGGCGGTCACACCGTGGATTGTAATGATGAGATCTGTAAGCTGTGCTGTGAGGCTCTCTGAGAAAAGGCCCTGACGGAGATTCTTGAACACGTCAAGATTTGTCAGGTGGAAAAGATCCATTCGTCTTGATTCCATAAACAAATTGTTTTTTTAACGGGTTACGAGGCACTCAACCGAGAGTGCGGTATCATAACAAGTGGGAATGCTATTTTTGTTCTTTATGTTCTATATTCCAACGTATTGCGTTATTGACTTTTATGTCGTTAAGTGTAGTTGACTTGTATTTAAGAATGTATTTTATATACAAAACTATGTATAATCTGTATTCGGAGTAAAAAACTTTATTCGCTGATAGTGTGTTCCTTATTTTGTAGTCGAAAAGCGGAGCCTACATTTTCTCCACAAAATACGGCTAAACAGAAGAAATAATGAAAATACGACCTAATTCGCTGCCTCTATCCGAATGGAAGGTGCTTATTTTTGCCTCAAAGGATGCGCCTATTGCGCTCCTTCTGAACTCAATCCCGGCTTTGCAGTCTCGGGTTAGGATAATCTATGACTTCAAAAAGGCGGTTGAGGAGCTGAATCATGGCAACTATACCCATGTTATGTCTGACGTCACCAAACAGGATCCGGTGGCAAGAAGAATTATGACATGGGTTCATGTCAACCACCAGGATATTGAGACTTGCTATCTCGGTATGAATGGTCATCCCAGCGGCGAGATAGATATTTGGAAATTATCCGACGGAAAAGTCTTCACTCATTCCATGACCGGAATAGACCCGTTGACCGAGCCTTTGAGCGTATTATATTCGGAGGAAACGCCTTTGAAGTGGCTGAGCCACGCCAAGTGCGAATGTCTGCAAGTAAGGGAACGGCTTAATCATCGGAAAAATAATGTCGTGATGATAATGGGTGCCGGAGGAACGGGCAAGGCGGTTCTTGCACAGATTGCCCATTTCAGCAGCCAGCGATGTGAGGGACTGTTCGTATTCGCTAATTGCAGTTCTTCGGAAATAGGAGGGTTGAACGATAATATATGGACTGCCGAGTGTGAGAACCGCTTACGCAAAAGCATACGGCATATGTTTGACCAGTCGGACAAAGGTTCGGTATATATTCATGACATCGACAAACTCGACATGGTGGCGCAAAAGATTATGTATGAGGAAATAAAGAAAGTGGTAGAAGCTCCTGCGTCAGAGAGAAACCCTCGACTTATAATCTGTGCCACAAATAAATATCTTGAACAGGATGTCGGCAAAGGAAACTTCTCGGCAGAATTGTTCTCGCTCATAAGCGATAATGTGATCAATGTCCCTTCGCTCAGCCAGTTCAAGAATGAATTGCCGATGCTTGCAGAAAATCTTCTGAGAGCTTATTGTCTTACCGAAAGGATTCCTGAGCGGAAGCTGACCAAAGATGCACTGGAAACAATACATTCTCATGTATGGGATGAGAACCTCAGGGGATTGTTCCAAGTGCTTAAACAAAGTTATATGATGGCAGACTCTACCTATATAAAGCCGATACATTTGAATCTGTCGCCTCATCTTGACAGGAATGACACTCTTATTGACCAGAGCCACAGCATCAAGGCGGCTTTATTGAAACACAAAGGAGTAGTTACAAAAGCGGCGGGAGAACTTGATATTTCCCGAAGCCATCTTTACAACCTTATGGCGGCTCTGGAGATTCCCAAGGGTTTCGGGTTGCCGCCTGTCAAGAAAAAACAGCGTGAGGAAAGAGAGCGCAAAAAAAACACGATACAAAATAGTCAATAATAAATAGACAGCCGGCCACAATATATTGATATATTGCAGTCGGCTGTCTTAAAATTATAGTTTGGGACCGGCGGCGCGAAACCCTCCGGGTGGAGTGGCTCCGCAGCCTCCGATTACTATGCGGGAACTTAACGGCTCTCGCTGATGATAACCCGGAGCCGCAGGTTCGGCAACCATTGTTTCCTTCGGACCGGTTGTCTGAGACGGGTTATCTCTTACTTCAATCCTTTGGGTGTCGGACTGCTGCTTGACTTCTTCACCGTCCTGCTCCTCCTTTTTTGGGGCGAGTTGGGCGGTGATCTTGCGGTCGAGGGCGGCAAGGTCGGATTTGAGTTGCTTCAATTCGCTTTCCTTGCCCCAGACTTTGGCGACGATGCCTTCAAGTATCGGAACATCTGCCTTCATTTTGGCTGTGCGCTCCTCATATTGTGCCACTATGCCGGGTATCTTCTCAAGAGCGTTGACGAAATTCATGCAGGCGGCATGGGTGTCGGACATGGCGATGAAGCCGTTGTTGAACTTGTATTTGTAGTTGCCTTCGACCACAAATCGGTTCTGAACGGTCTCCTTGCCGTCAGCCAAGACACGCTCCGAGATGATACTGATTGGGAAGCCATAGATTTCTCCGATGCGCTTGTATTGCCCGTGAGTGTCAATGCGCTGCGCCAGTCCTTGGAGATAAACACCCATGTTCTGCTCGTCCTTGTATTTGCAGTCGTCAAGGGTGAGATTGTTGACGGGGTTACCGCTATTATTTCTTTGAACCACTGCACTAAACTTGTCATAGTCCTCCTTCATTCTTGCGATAGCAGCCTCATTGTTGGCAATGTCGTGGCTGATGGTCTGGAGTCTGAACCTTGAATCTCCGATACCCTTGTTGAAGGATTTGCGCTCACTCTCCAAAGCGGCAATACGCTTTTCAAGTTTAGCCTTTTCGAGAAGGTCTGTGTTGCCGCTGAGAATAGCCATGTATTCCGAGAAGTTCATGCCGTTCTTCTCATCCATCGAACCCTCGTCAATGGTTCTGGCTCCCATAGCACCGGATTTCAACTGGGCAATGAAAGTAGCCTTGCAGTGAAGAAGATTGAACTTGTAGGAGTCCAGCGACTTCTCGACAGCATAGATGATTACATCCACCTTGTTATCAGCATACAACTTGGCAATCTCGTTGCCGGCTCGTATCGCACGGCCCTCACGTTGTTCAAGGTCACTCGGTCGCCAGGGGCATTCGAGTTCATGGACCGCAACCGCTCTGCGCTGGGCGTTCACGCCTGTGCCGAGCATGGTTGTCGAACCGAACAAAACTCTGACATCACCGCTGTTCATAGCCTCGATGACAGCCTTTCGGCTACGCTCCGTCTTACACTCCTGAATGAAACGTATCTCATGCGCCGGAATACCATAATCCTCAATCAGCTTGCGCTTGATTTCGGAATAGACATTCCATTCGCCGGGCTTATATGTCCCCAAGTCACTGAAAACAAACTGCGTGCCTTTCTGGGCATCGTATCTGCGATAGTATTCAGCAATCATCTTGGCGCAGTGACTGGCCTTGTTGTTCGGATCGTCGCCGTATGAAGTGTCAACAAGCCGGAGGTCAAGAGCCATCTTGCGGGCATAGTCCGTGGCAATTAGCATCTTCGCCTTTTCCTCGGTGTCGGACAATGGCGCTCTGCCGAGTATTGTGGCGTCGCCACTCTCGGCAAACTTCATCAGTTTCTCGATGAACGCCTCCTGCGCCGGTGTCGGGGGGATGTTGTGAAGTATCTCACGTTTCTCCGGTCTGTCAACCCCCACATCCTCCGCCGTGCGGTAGTCGGTGATCTCATTGTAGAACGCCGCCAGTTCCGGCACCTTGATGAAGTAACGGAATCTTTCCTTCTGAATCAGGTTGTTGGTGACGGAAAACTCGAAGTCGGTTGTCTTCTTGGCGAAGATAGCCGCCCAAGCGTCGAAACTGCGGATTTCCTGCCGCTCCAGTTCATTGGGACGTAGATACTTGAAAAGCAAATACAGCTCCGTCAATGAATTGGAGATAGTTGTACCGCTGAGGAATGTCGCTCCAAGGTCTTTGCCTGTACGTTCCTGAATGGTGCGTATAGCATAGAGAAGATTGAGGGAGCGTTGGCTTCCGTCGGCGTTGCCGAGACCGGCGACACGGGTGTGACGGGTGTTGAACATCAAATTTTTATAGTTCTGAGATTCGTCAACGAATATGTGGTCGATACCCATCTGTTTGAAGTCCACCACGTTGCCGCGGTTCTGCTCCATCTGATACTGGATGGTGGCAATCTTGGCGGTAAGATTCTCCTTGCGCTTGATAAGACCTTTCAGCATGGCGCGTGACACGTCATGCCCCTGCTGCCTGACAACTTCAAGGTTTTCCTCCACGCTGTCAAGTTCCGCCTGAAGAATCTCCTGCTGGATTTCCGGCGACTGCGGTATCTTGCCGAACTGGTCGTGCGACATTATAATGCAGTCATAGTCGTTGTTCTTCATTTTATTGAAGAACGCCACACGGTTGTCCGCCTTGAAACTCTTTTCATCGGCATAGAGAATCCTCGCGTTGGGATAGGCACTATGGTATGTCATGGCAATTTCTGCCACATTCGCCTTCATTCCGATAATCATCGGCTTGTGGGCAAGTCCGAGACGTTTCATCTCATGTGCCGCCATACACATTATCAGTGTCTTGCCGGTCCCGACTTGATGGTCACAGATGCCGCCGCCGTTCTGCAACAGCATCCACACACAATCCTTCTGAGACTGATACACGGAGTGTATGCCGTAGCGGTCTCCGAGCATCTTCATATTGAGGTCGGGGAACGTCTGGTGGCTGCCGTCATACTGCGGACGCACAAAGCAGTTGAACTTGCGGTTGTAGAGGTCAGAGAGTTTCTCCTTGAACTCAGGCGACTGCGCTTCGAGCCAGTCGGCAAAACCGTTGCGGATTTCGTCGATTTTGGTATTGGCAAGCTGAATCGCCTCGCTGTCAGGCACCTTGATATCGTGGCCGTTCTCATCCTTTCCGGCAGACTTCTTGATGTCGGGGACGGTGTTGTGCAGGGCGTGTTTCAGAAGGCTTATGCCGTCGTATGTGCGGTAATAGCCTCTGACGCAGAATTCCTCCCATATCTTCATATTCTTCCGCTGTGCCTCGCATGAATACTCGTCCATAGAGGATGAATAGGCAATCTTTATGTCGGTGCCATACAGGTTGCTCATGTAAGCGGAGTATATGCCGGTGGGTATCCACCTCTCGCCGAAATTGAAGTCAAGTTCGGCGAAAGTGATTTTTCGCGGGGTGGCTTCTTCAAGTGCTTTGAGAGAATCCTGCGCCATAGCGATATATGGCTCGATGCCGTCATATCCGGGGAAGTTTTTGATACGTTCTTCTTCGCGGTCAATCCATGCCTTGACATCCTCGGCTTTCTGCACCACGTTTCCGGCGATAAACCTGTCCTTGATTTCATAATTCTCCACCAGAGGGTTATAATATATGTGTCCCTCCAGACTCTGAATCAGATTTTCCTCGGACATATCCACTAATCCGGTCATATAGTCCAGATTGACGGCACCGAACTTGTTGAGCGATGCAGATAACGCCTCCATAGGAGTATCGACACTTGTCAGTTCATCCACAGCGAATGAAACAGGATGATCGAAGATGTCAGCCTTGACAAACCTACCGTTCTCGCCGCGCTCCAATGCCAGTGCGTCACGCCCATTGGCGTCCATGAGAATAAATCTCACATTCTGTTTCTCGTTGAGATTACCGTACTTCTCCACAAACTCATCATAATACTGATTGAGGTGTTCGCGCAGCTCGGCACTTACCTCGTGCGTTTCAGCCTCGTAGTTGTAGAGTTGCTGGTATGTCTCCGACAGGGTGACATAGAGCATGGCGCGTTTCGCCTGTTCCGGCTTCAACTCCAACGGATTGAATGTCGCGCTGTTCTTGCGGACTTCCGAGAGGAAACCTACCATACCGTCCTGCACCACCATACTGCCGTTATGGTGGAAGAACTGAATATCCTCCGAGAAAGGACGGGGAGACATATCCCTTTCGACAGGCTCCGGCTTTTGTGGAACCACTCTTGGCTGTCTGCCGGGTATGAAGTCGCCTTCGGTTCTTTCAATGACGGTGCCGCTTTCGTTGATAGTCTCGCCATTTGCAGCGGCTTGTTTGGCGGCTTCTTCCGCCTCACGTTCCAGACGCATTTCTTCAAGCTGGCGGTGGGCAATAGACATCATGGTTTCGTAGAATCCATTGATGGGCGGATTGTCCTCCCAGTTAAGAGAGCCATAAAACTCCAGCTCCTTTTCATTGAGCGGACGGAATTTCTTTACGGGTATGTCCTTGACTTCGACACTCGGTTGCGGCTTGGGGGCATCCTCAGCCTGTTTCGGCTGACGGCGGGGTTTGCCGATAGGCTCCAATTCGCCGAAGAGATTGTAGGCAAACAGGCGAGGGTCGGGATTATCGGTGTAATCAGGACTGCCGTCGGTCTCTATCTCCTTGGCTGGTTCCATTTTTGATGAATCAACAGGAGCGGGAGCAGGCTTTGGTTCCGGCTCAGGCTCCGCTTTTGGAGGCTGATTGGGTGTAACCGTTTCAACCACCTTCTGCTTAGGTGTCTTTTTCAGCTTCGGGTCTTCCAACTGTTCGCAGATTGCCACACGTTTGCCGGCCCGCACAAGTTTGGGCAGATATGTGTCAAGAGCATGATGCGGAAAGCCAGCCAATTCAATATAATTGTCCCTGCCGTTGGCTCTGCGGGTCAATGTAATACCTAAAATCTCCGAGGCAGTAACCGCATCTTTACCGAAAATTTCATAGAAATCGCCAACTCTGAAAAGCAATACAGCATCAGGGTGTTTCTTTTTCATGTTCTGATACTGCTGCATCAGCGGTGTATTGGTAAGGCTCGACTTCTTTTCCGCCCTTGGAGCTTCCACCTTCGCAACCTGCTTGGGTGTATGAGTTGGCGTAACAGGGTCAGGCGTAATCGGTTTGATACCGTTGGAATTATACAATTCCAGATTCAGGCGCAGGTGCAACGACTCGTCGAGTGCCTTACGCAAGTCTTGTGCAATGCCATCGACACCTCCGTCATGGTAGTACACGAT
Organism: uncultured Muribaculaceae bacterium; assembly: GCA_947632485.1. Taxonomy (GTDB): domain Bacteria; phylum Bacteroidota; class Bacteroidia; order Bacteroidales; family Muribaculaceae; genus Lepagella. The sequence goes on along the minus strand of CANRPJ010000003.1, from coordinate 153,329 downwards.
GGCAGGTTTGCCATACTGGTCAGTGCCAACCTTGGCATCAGTGCATATTACATTCTGCGGAAAAGCCTGAAAAAACTTGTTGCCCGGCACTTTTGTACCCCGGTCAACTACCGACTGGATAAAGAACTCTTCATCAGCCGACAAAGACTTCTTTTCGGTGTGCTTCTGCAAGATGATAAGGTCTGAGCCAACATCGGTTCCGGCATTATCCGAGAAAGTATTGTTTGGAAGGCGCAGTGCAGCCACAAGGTCAGCCTTTTTCACAAGTTCCATACGCACGAAAGGCGAAGCGGCATTCATCACACCCTGCGATGTGATAAAGGCAATCAGACCACCCTCTCTCACTTGGTCAAGACCTTTAAGAAAGAAGTAGTTATGCAACGACTTAGCCGCCTGACGGTAGCCTATCTCCTTGCTAACGGCATAAGCCGGGTCTGCAACTGCAAAATCTCCGAAAGGAACATTTGACGCGGCCACATCGAAATATCCGTTGAAATCGCTCTCTATCTTCTCGAAGCCCTCTATTCGGGTAAGAATAGACGGGTGCAGGGCTGACAGAATTTTACCTGTCAACAAATCCTTTTCGTATGCAAGGACTTCGGCACCGGGATACATGTCATTACGCAGAAAAGAATCAATGAACGCCCCCTGTCCGGCAGACGGTTCAAGAAAACTTTTTATCTCTACACCCTGATATTTAAGCGCATCGGAAATAGCATCAACAATACGGTTATCGGTATAGAATGCTGTCAGCGTTGACGCCTTCAACAACTCCATATAGCGGTTAAACTCCTTATCATCACGAGAATAATCGTGAATCAAACGACGCAGTTCAACCGTTGGGGCGAACAATTCAATATCCGACTTGCTCCACTTGGCGGCATCCGCCAACTCGTTGGCATCGTTGAGAATACATTTCAGACCGCCGAATCCGGCATACTTGCGCAACACCTCCCGTTCCTCGGTAGACTGCGCCCCGCGCCCCTTGACACCGAGACTAAACGCCATCCGTATCGCCTCGATGTTGTCGCGCATTGTTTGTAGTCTATTGTAACTCATTGCGGTATTGTTCTAAAATGTCCGCAATGGTACCCGCTAACTCGTTCTGTAGCCTCGGGTAATCTTCTCTGCTGAGGAAGTCCCCGTTGACTTCATACTTGTCAAGTATGGCGTTGACGTAACGGAGTCCGAGCAGTAATTCTGCCCACTCAATTTTTGCTTCTTCAGTCGGCAGGTCGTTGTGGAACAGTTCTTCAAGGAGGTTGAATATCACATCCCAACGAGAAACATAGTGACCTTCAATAAGTACACGCATGGCGAGTTCCTCGGCTACGGACTGACTGCGCCCTTCGAGAACAAGACGGGTCATGGTCTTATATGCTTCGCCGGCGCGGGTATTGATAAACTCTGGGTCTGTTACTTCGGGAAAGCGGTGGTCACGTAGGTGACCGTAGAGATAGGCTGCGAAATAGTCCATCTCCTTTTCATGAGATTGTTTCATTATGGTGGGGAATTTAGTGGTTTGCCGAAATCCTGATTTGCTTAAAGTGGTGTAAATTGGTGTATGGCTGATAGCTAAGCAAAAGGACATCGGGTTCCCGCCCGATGTCCAACCACTAAATCCACGTCAAAAATGAAACAAAAACATTATATGACGTTGAATCAAGTGCAAAGATACAAAATCTTTGGGACATCAGGGAGGAATTATTGATATTTTAGCTGATTTTCAAGCCTCTTAACCCGCTTTCTTGTGGGATTTACGCTTCTTGCGGGCTTTCTTCTGAAAATCATTCTCGTCGGGGGTGAAGGCCTCGATGACTCGCTTCACGATGAGGTTGTAGAGTTTTTCCTCGTCACGGCTGAGGTCGGTGGGATGCAGCCCGGTCGTGACTATGCCATGACCGTTATAGGGCGTTTCGCCATTGTGGAAGGTGTTGCGGGTGCTGAGCCATCCGACTTCTTTGGCCATCTCTCCGTATCGGGAGTTGTGTTCCAGCACGCGGAAGTCTCGGCGCATGGTGTTATACACGTTGCCGGGGATTCCGTTCTGGTATAGATAGGGGTATGAGATCAGCCCCTTGGCGTAGAGCTTGTGAGCGATGAGGAATGTCGGCTCGAAGTCGTAGCCGAGTTCCATAGTGGCATCCATCCACAGGGTGACCATGTTGTGAAGAGTCTGAGCCTTTACGATATTCAGTTCTACATCACTTCCATCGTCAGCCGGGTTGTTCTCTGCCGATTCGATGTCGAGGGCGTTTTCTGCGGCCATAGCATCGGCTTTGAGAAAAAAATTCACGAGTTCCCCTGCGAGCCATTTCTCATGTTTGTCGGGAGAATACACGCCGTTCTCGACACCTCGGATGATGATGGGCTTGCGCAGACGTGAAAGCCATGCGCGGCGAACAGTCACCGGCATACGGAGATACCAGTAGAGGTTGAGGAATGCCAGTTCTCCATCGAAAGTGGGTTCCATAGCGTTGACGATGACACTGCTTTTTGCCCACAGAGCCTTGATGACGGATAGCTGGGCTTCGTCTGCCTTCGACTTCTCCCAGCCGAGGAGCGCATCATAATTGCGCATTCTGAAGTTGAAGTGGTGGGCATACATCATGCGCATATCCTGACCGGAGTTCATGACGAACTTTTCGCCATGCTTGTATTCGGCTTCGATGATTTCGCCGTTGGTCCATGTCACGGCATAGCCGTTGCCGTGATAGTAGCCTTCGTGTTCGGAGGTGGCGCCGATAGCCCGGGCGATGGTCTCAGCCATGAAACGGTTGGCGGTAACGACTGTCACGAGTGTTTTATCTGTCATACTTGAAATGTTTTTATTTGAGTGTTGGGAATTTTGAGACGAAAGCTTCGGGAGGTTCCGGACCCTCCCTCGGCGTTTCATCTGCGTGGGTTCAGTGGTTTTGTATTATACTCTGCTATGGGAATCAGAGTCGCGGGCCCTTCGGCTTGCGCTGTTGTTTCTGCTGGGCATCGTCCTTTGGCTGGGTCTGTCCCTTGGTCAGAGGGTCGGTGATGTTCTTCGTCGCCTCGTTGGTGAGTCCGTCGTTGTTCACAGCCTTCTGGGTGCGGGATTCGTCGGCGACCTTGACGCGCGGGTCATTGAGCGATGTCACCGGACGCTGCTTCTCCTTGTCGAAGTACAGATAGACGGTGCAGGGCTGGCCTTTCTCATCGACCATGTTGTCGAGCTTGGCGACACGTCCGTTGGCGTAGTCATCCTTCTGCTGTTCGGTGAGAGGAATCTTGTTCCATTGTCCGAGAGGCTTGATGCTGCCGTCTTTGAGTGTCCAGTTGGGTTTCCTCTCAGCCTTCTTTTCCGAAGCCTCGGTCGAAACGGATTCGCCTTTGCCTTCTTTCTTGGCTTCGGCGGCACGCTTTGCCTGCTCCACCTTCTCATACCAGTGTATGCCGTTGGGTACAAATTCGACAGCCTTGCGGTCGACATTGTACTGGAGTATTCCCGTGCGGGTCTTTCCGTCGCGGCATACGACCTCTTTGGGGGGCAGGGGAAGACCTTTCTTCAGGGTCATAATCTCCGGCATGGTCAGCTTAGTCTGGCCGAAAGTGTCACGGATTCTGACATCCTTTGCAGGAATTGCCAGTAGCTCGTTGGTGTAGCGGTCCCGGCTGATGAGCGATGGAACTTTCTCTCCGGTGGCAGGGTCGGTCAGTTCTACAATACGACCGAGGTTGCCGTTCTCTTTGAGATTTGCCTGATCGATTTTGTCGAATTTGTATCCCATGAACTGGTCGAGCTTCTGTTCGCTCTGGATGAAGTGAGGGACAAGCTTGACGCTGCCATCTGGATCAGTGCGGAAAGAGAGTCGTGCCTCGATGTTGAATTTCTCGCCTCCGAAGGTCGGAGTGACATTCACCAGCCTGGACTTCCGGTTGTAGAGCATCTCCCTCAGGTCGCCGGAGGCTTCGAGTGCATCTTTGTCGACGCCCCATTTCTCTTTGAGCGTATCCCAGTCGATTTTCGACTGGTCGATTGCAGAGTGCTTCACCTCCTTTACGGGAGCCTGAGCATTGTCAGTGGCTGCCGCCTGTGCAGGCTGCTCTGTGGGGGGCGCGGCTTGTTGAGGCTGTTCGACTTTTTGTTCTGCCGTCGGTAGCTCGACCTTATTGTTTTTGAGCATCTCGGCGTTGGTTTCCGGGTCTTTTGCGAAGTCGCCGATTACGGTGCCTACTGTGTCGTAGCGGTCAGCTGGGACACGGAAGAATCCGAATGTCGTGGGGTTCTGGCATTGACGGACAAAATTCGACAGGAATGCCTCGATGGGGTTCTGACCTTTCTGGAATTTCACGAGGTCAGAGAGTTTTGCCGACTTTACATCGGTCATTTTGGGTGTGCCGTCCTCGTTGAGTCCGGTCACTGCGCCTACCTGCCCGGTGTCGTTGTTGCGGGCGATAAGGACTTCTTCTTGATTCAGCTCTTGTGCCATATAAATTAGAAGTTTTTGGGGTTGGAAACTTGTGCCTGAAAAGAGGCACGTTAATTATTGGTGTATGGTGTGGTATGGTTTTTATCTTCTTGTGGTTTCAAATGCTATTCTGGCATCTGCCCAGCGGAAGGTCACTCGGGACTGGCGGCTGTCTCCGGATTTGATGAATGGCAGTGTGCCGTCAGCCATCATGGATTCTATTTTGGTTTTGCCGACATTATACATTTCCATGAGCTGTGCCTTGGTCAGCACTCTTTCTTCCGGCTCGATGATACCCTGATTTGTCAGGACTGCATTGATCTCTTTGCTGGCTTCCTTAATTTCGCGTCTGATTTCACATTTGATTTCGGCTCGAAGATCATCAATTATGGCTCTGAAATCAGAGAGGATTGCTCTTTTCTCTAATACTGTCATATCAATATCGGGGTAATCGGGTTACACGTTTCATTGCTTTCTCGTATGCCACCGGATTCCAAGGGCATTGTGATTTTTCGATAGCCTCCACCAGTTCCTTCAGGAAGTAGTGGGTTTCTCTTCCGACCTTCTTCCATTTCAGCACCAGCCGCTTGCGGATGCGCTGAAGGTGTCGGGGTGATACGCAGAGGATAGCGGCGGCCTCATCCTTGCTCACCATCGGCTGGTTGGGAAGCCGCTCATGGATAAATCCATATTCCTCGGCTTTCTGAATTTTCTCATCCTGAGCAGCGAGAAACTTTTCAAGACGGCTGAGAGTGCATTGCATTCTCTGTACCTCTTGTGCCAGATCGGGATGAGGGGGAAACATAACGTAATTGTCCATATCAGGTGGGTTTAGCGGTTTGTTTGTGATGCAAAGTTACTTCGGGAAAAGGATGTGCATCTATGATAACTCCGGGATAGAGTTGGGATAAGTGTAGGATAAAAAACGCTTTATTTTCTAAAATCCACAATAAATCATCGTTGAATAACAGCGACTTATGTAGATGTTCTTAATGAATGTTAAAGTCGAAATTTGTGGAAAAAATTTGAAAATCTGCGGTCAGGACACAGCGAGTGCCGTCCGAGCATTCCCGAACGGCACTCGCATGAGGCTTATGGAATGTTCAGATTAAAAGTCGAGATTGCCGAGGTTTCTTGACAGGATGTCCATATCCTTTCCGATTTTATCGGCAGTTATTCTCGCGTAAATTTGCGTTGTCTGAATGTTTGTGTGGCCGAGCATCTTGCTGACCGACTCGATGGGAACACCTCGTCCCAGTGTCATGGTTGTCGCGAAGGTGTGACGGGCGAGGTGGAAGGTCAGGTTCTTTTCGATGCCGCAGATGTCGGCAATCTCTTTCAGATAGCAGTTGAGCTTCTGATTCGTGATTATCGGCATGAGCTGGCCGTCGTTGTAGCAACCCTCGTATTTGTTGAGGATTTTTAGAGCCGGGGGAAGCAACGGCACCATTACCTTTGTGTTGGTCTTCTGACGGTGGGTGACAATCCAAAGACGCCCGTCAAACATCTTCTGTATGTTATCGACACGCAGGTGGGCGAGGTCGATGTACGCCAGCCCTGTGAAGCAGGCGAAGATGAAGATGTCGCGCACCTGTTCCAAGCGTTTGCTTGCGAACTCTTTCTGCATCATCTTACACAGCTCGTCTTCGGTAAGGTATCCACGGTCAACACGCTCGATTGAGATTTTGTAGCCGTTGAAAGGGTCAACGGTGATAAGCCCGGCGCGGATGGCCTTGTTGATTACCTGCTTGAAGAACTTCATGCACTTGTAGGTCGTATTCTGGGAATACTTATACTCCGTGCGCAGGAAGAACTCCAAGTCCACGATGAACTGGTACTTTATCTCTCGGAGCGGGATGTCGGTGATGCTGTACTTCTTTTTCATGAACTCTACCACGCGGCGGTACATACGCTCATACTTGCGATAGGTTGGGTCAGCCTTGCTGAGACCTACGAGTTTCTTGGTATCCTCCAAGTGCTGCTCATAGACTTTGAGGAGCGACTCCTCTCGCTGGGTGATGCCCATATAGGCGTTGCGCACCATTTCGGCGGTGACGTAGCCATGACGACGCTGGATGTCGTAGTAGTGATTAGTAAGGAGTGTCTGTATGTCTTGAATGTGGTTATTCAATTCAAACACCTTTGAAGAGCGGCCAAGAGCACGTCCTGATTTCTTATCCCACTTAGCAGGTTCACAGCTCAGCTTGGTGGTCCATTCTTGTCTTTCTCCGTCGATTGAAATACGGACTATAATAGCAGCCGTACCATCTTTATTGAGATAGTTGCTTCGGAGGAAGAACAGAATTTTGAATGTGTTCTGTTTCATCTTACATTTGGATTTTGTGGTTATGATTGCCCGAGTTTTACCCCTTGCAAAAATCATAACGAGTTAAACTAAATTTTGCTTAGACACATTTTGGCCAATAGAGGACGAATGTCGGACATCCATCCTCAGCCCATGTAAGAGGTATTGAAGATAAGGTAAAATCAGGTGTCAAATGTAAAGTAAGTCAGTGCCACTGCAACAATAAAATCCGTTGGATTTATTGTGTCCGAAAATGACCGGTTTTGACCGATAATTTCCGAGTTGGTGTTTTGTAACATGTTGCACTAAACACAGTTACGAGGCTTCTGGTGGCAATGGAGTGGCAATTTGGTATTGCAGAATTTTCTGCCACTAATTTGCCACCAATGGGTGTCTTGTTCGGTCTTTTTTCTGTCCGATGACGGTCCTGAGTCGTCATTTTTAGGCACTAAAAAAACCGCACAATAAGTTGATATTGTGCGGTTTAGTCTTGTTTAAACTTTTGTTGGCCGGAATCTGTCCGACCCGTCAAGTGGAGATGGAGGGACTTGAACCCTCGTCCAAACGTGGAATCAACAGGCTTTCTACATGCTTAGTCTGCGGATTGGTTTTCGTGATAAGGCAGGCCCGCGACGGCCAACCTGACCCTTAGTCCTTTTATTTCAGAACTCCGTCAGGACGCCGGAGCTCCAATTCCCGAATTTCTCTGCACCACCTTATCCAAACGTCTCGGGACGGGGCAATGGGGTGATGTCTCGTCCGCTCCACTGTGGAGCGGATTAAGCGGTCTTACTGTACTTCGGACTCACGCAGCGAGAGCGTAGTTGTTATTTTCGCCAATTATAGGTCGATGCCGTTGATTATAGAGCGCAAGCACCATGGCTCTGCATGCTTACCTACCGCTTCTGCACGCTGTCAAAACCAGTCATCCCCGGTAGTAAGGCTTCCCCTCTGGGAAACTCCTGCAAAATTACTACATCTTTTTCAAATACGCAAATTAAATTTCCTTAAGAATTGACTGCAATGTTTTGGCAGCTATGGATTGTAATTTTGCATCGTAAACAAAAGCAAACACAGAAAAGATATGAAATCAACTACACGTAACCTTCATTTTGGCGATAAAATCTACGCGCGCCTCTGCATAGGAGGCCGTGTAGTGGCAGAAATCACGAGCGAGACGATCGGCAATCTCTCGCACCTGATATCGGAGATACGGCATATTGCGTACCAGTGTCGGGGGCTGGCGCGTTTCTATGTGCGCAATATTTCGCAGGGCTGGAGCGATGAGCGTCCGCTGATGCTTTATCCCGACCGGTTCACGCGGCTTTATTCCGCATGATTCTTTTTGGTTGCCAGATGCCTGAGGGCGTCTGAGAGAATCTGCTCATGGTCGAAGGCGAGCTGGGGGAGAGCATCGACTGAAAACCATCGGGCCTTTGCGGCATCGTCGCCTGCGGTCGCTTCGCTGTGCTCCGGAGCTACCATTCCTATGAAAGCAATGGTCATCACCCTTTCGCGCGGATCGCGGTCAGGGGCGCTGTAAGCGTGGAGCTGCTCAAGCTCCACCAGAGTGAGGCCGGTTTCCTCCTCAAGCTCGCGCGTGGCGCATTGGTCGATTGTCTCGTCCATGTTCATGAAGCCGCCCGGAAAGGCCCAGCAGCCTTTATACGGTTCGCCACCGCGCTCTATAAGAAGCACCTGAAGGTCTCCGCCTGATAGGCGGAACACTACGCAGTCGGCCGTTACGGCCGGACGCGGATAGCGGTAGCAATATCGATTATTATCCATTTTATCGGAATTAGTCAATGCTTTCGATATGGTGGAGGTTCACGTACCAGATCTTTCCGGTCACGGTGTGGTATAGACCCGACTGGCGCAGCAGGTCTACATAGCGCTTTACCTGGCTTTTATAGCGCGGGCGCACTTCTGATCCGAACTTATAGTCGATCACGATAGCATTATTAGCCGCGTCTACCACTACGCGGTCTGGGCGCTGCAGCTTCTCGCCCTTGCGGATAATGGGTCTTTCGGTGATCACTCTGAGTCCGGGGGCAAACCACTCGCTACTTTCGGAGCGCGCCAGTGCCTCCCTCAGATCAGTAAGGATTTCGAGGGCTTGCGGTTCCGATAGGCGTCCGGCGATCACCAGGCGTTTCACGCTTCTGTCGAGGTCGCCGGCTGTCCTTATGCTTTCGAGCACGAGATGCTTGAGGTTTCCTATCGAGCGGGGATCGGGATCCTCTTCGTCGGGATCCGGAAGATCGGCCTCACGGCATGCGAGCGATGGCGATCCGGAGTTTACGGAATATACTTCCAAGGGCAAGATCTCCGCCTGCTTGCCTTCGCCATTCTCCTTATCCGCTTCCTTCCTTTCCGGCGGGTGGGGGAGTGAAGGCGTGCCGACGCTGAACCAGACTTCGTCGTTTTCTTCGTGTGTCTCTATAGCCCTGGGCGGTAGGGTGAAGTCCGCTTTCAGGCCAGAGTTGATGAGGGGTACTGCCGTAAGGATTCTCTGGGCCGTGTTGCCTGCTGCAAACACGTAGAGCTCGTGGATTGCGCGCGTGAATCCGACATAGAGGGTATTCAGGTTATCGATCAGCTTGCTGCACTGGGCTTCGACGGCCTTCTCCATGTGGGCTCCTACGCCGGCCGCATCTGCCACCGTGACAGGCACCCTCGGAGGCAGCGGCGGCAGCTCATCAAAGCCATCGAGAGCGGGCGCTACCCACAGCACCTCGTTCTTGCCGGTAATCTTTGTGACTCGCAGCGACGAACTCACATAGGGCAGGATTACGCACTTGAACTCCAGGCCCTTCGACTTATGAATCGTCATCACCTGCACGGCCTCTGTGCCATCGGGTGAGCTGATCGACTGTTTCTGCCCGCGTTTCTCCCACCAGTCGAGAAAACTGGCTACATCGGCGGGGTAGCGCTCGCAATAGTCGAGCACGAGATCCATGAATGCGGAGATAAAGGGCACGTCGGAGGCCAGCAGGGAGGGGTTCACGTTAGTGGCGAGAATCGAGTCGATAATCGCCGGAAGGGTCACTGATTGCATCTGGCTAAGCATCTCGGCCAGAGAGCTGCCCTCCGCGCCTTTACGGAGAAAAGTGTGGAGACGCTCTTCCGGCGCCTCGTTAGGGTGAAGCGTGCAGTAGTGGCGATAGGCGGCTCCGGTCTCAATGGCGGAACGGCGTGGCCGGTCGGTTTCGGTCTCTGTCTCCTCAGGCAGAGGCTTCATTCCGGCGCGGATCATCTCCAGAGTGCCGATCACGCTTTTCACAGCCTCTGATTCAGAAATCAGGAGCGACTGCTCGCTGATGAAATTTATGGGCGTAGCGCCGGGGGGCAGGGCCGCGTTGTAGGCCATGAACTCATGGATCAGCTGCTTGCCGTCGTCGTTAGATGTGACAAGAAGGGCTATATCGCTCTGCTTATAGCCGCGGTCGATGAGAGAGGCTACCAGAGGGGGAATCTTAGAGAAGTGAAGAGGCTCCTCTTGCTTGTCGACATCGCTTACGAAGCGGATCTCCACGTAGCCACCCCGGTCGATCTTTCCGCTGCTGCCGGGAGGTTGAACTGTGTTGAAATACAGATCTTCGAGCATCGACCCGAGTTGCTGGTCCTCGTCGATAATCTCGGTAAGGGTCTTGAAGATGGAATTGTTGAACTCCACTATCTTCCAGCTGCTCCGGTGGTTGGTGTTGTGCTGGGGCTCACTTCCAAGCTCCTCGCGATCGTCGAATTCATTCGGCACATCGCGGGTTATGAGGTTGATATCGGCGTTGCGGAACCGGTAGATGCTTTGCTTGGCATCTCCGATTATAAGGTTGTCGCATCCTCTGGCTTCGCTTTCGTAGAGAAGAGGCCGAAGATTTTTCCACTGGAGGCGCGAGGTGTCTTGAAACTCGTCGATCAGGAAATGATCAAGTGAGTTTCCGAGGCGCTCGTAGATGAAGGGCGCCAGGTCGTTGCCGATCACCCGGCGAAGCATCATATTGGTTTCGCCGAGCTCCACGAGGTTGTTGGTCTTAAGGTAATCGCTTACGCGGCGCTCGATAGCGTTGAGCAGACCCAGGAGTGACATCTTTGCGCTATAGAGCTTCCAGAGGCGGTAGCCGGGCTCATCGAGCGCATTTTTCCATTCGGTTACGGCCCGATACATCGCCATGCCCGTACGATTTGCCTCGGACTCGGGATCACCCTCCACACACTGTCTCTTCTTCTCAGTATCGAAGCTGAATTTGCTTTTGCTGTCTTTCCAGCCTTTCCATGTGGCTGCTTTGCAGTAGGCTATGTGCTTCTCTACGGCTACCCCCTTTTTGAAAGGCAATCCAGGGTGAGATTTCACATAGCTCTCCCATTTCTCAGTAGCCGTTTTCACCGCAGCGAAGGCATCACGCGGCGCTTTGGTCATAGCCTCTTCCCATGCGCGGTAGGTAGCTCCGAAATCCGGATATTCGGCGAAATAAGCCTTCATTTTGCGCCGTATCCTTTTGTAGGCCTCTGAGTTGAGAGTCTTGGCGATGTTAAGAAGCACGCCATAGAGGGTATCCTGGCTTCCGGCTCCGCCTTGCTTCTGAAAGACGTTCCAGCCTGATGAGGATTTCCATTCGTGCATGAGCTTCTCGAGCCAGAAGCGCACCTCCGGGTCGGGCCTGAACGTATTGACCTGAGAAAGCACGGCATCGATGCCTACCTGATGGAGGTAATCGCTGTCGAGCTCCACTTCATAGTTGCCGTTCAGATCGCTTTCGTAGGCAAATGTGCGGAGCACGCTCTGGAAGAAACTGTCGATCGTAGATACCTGAAAGTCGCTGTAGTTTGTCAGCAAGGCGCTTAAGGCTACGCGGCAGGCACTTCGCACCTCCCCCTCGGTGGCATCGAGCTCCTGCATGAAATATTCCAGATACTCCACTTTTGCAGCTGGCTTGTCAGAAGCCAGATCGGCGAGACGCAGGATTATGCGCTCACGCATCTCATTGGTAGCCTTGTTGGTAAAGGTGATTGCCAGTATTTTTCCTACAGCCTCGGTTATCTCGGTCTCATTACGAAGTCTGCGGCGCCTGCTTCCAGATTCTTTCGTTGAAATCAGAAGCAGGATATATTTGCGGGCGAGGGTATAGGTCTTGCCCGAACCGGCTGAGGCTCTCTGAATCTGGAGCATGAGGAGGATTTATTTCACTTTGTAACCTTCGCTGCGCAGCAGGGTAGCCGCACGCTCCCTCCAGTCGCCCTGAAGCAGAATCTCTCCTCCGCGGGCGCTTCCCCCGGTGCCGATGGCGGTCTTGAGGCGGCGGGCGATATCGAGAAGCTCTTCATCGGGGCAGTCGAAGCCTTCGATAATGGTGGCTGTCTTGCCGCGGCGCTGCTTTTTATCGAGCAGAATATGGAGCTGAGGCTTCCTCGGCTTTTCCGCCTCAGGAGTAGCTACAGCATCGGGTTCGCCTTCAGGCAGAGTGCCTCCGGCCTTAAGGGCTTCGAGAGCCGATAACCAGTCGTTGGAGTTCATTTCTTCTTATATTTGGCGCATTTAGGAGAATAAGCCAGGGTCACGCAGCAACCCTCAGATGAGTAGGCATATAGCTCCATCTCTACTTCTTCTCCCTCTTTTCCTCTTTTCAGCCACGCCTTCCCCAGCGCTCCGGTCTCAGGATCCGGGAGGCACAGTATTCTGATATCGCGGCGAAAATCGAGGCCTGGGCAGAGGGCAGCCTTGTAGAGGGCTTCTTTTGCTGTCCAGGCAAGGATTCCGGCTCTTACATCGCCTTGGGGAACAAGCGGCAGCTCCTCTTCTGAAAGGAAGCGCTCCCTGAGCGAGCAGACTTTGTTGCGGTCCCACCGCTCGGCATCTATGCCAAGAGCTGTACGGGTGCTGAATTGCTCAAGATCGGCTTCGGGGGTGCGGGGCAGTGAGGCTACAGCCAGAAGCCCGGAGGTATGGGTCACGGAGATGCGTTCCTCGCCACCATCGATATATGGCGCTCCCGACTCCCGATGGCCTATCTCGCGATAGCCGCGACTGCCGTTTTCGCTATATACCTGTTTCGCGAGCGCGCGCCATACGGCTCCCTGGCGGTCTTCCCCGCCACTTACCTCTTCCACCCTTATCCCGACGGGAGTGAGGTGACGCCAATATATGAATTCAGTTTCCATTTTTCTCTTCTTCGGTTTCGGCGGGGAGTACCTTCACTTTCACGCTCATGATCCTGTGGCGCTCCATCTCGAGCACCGTGAAGCGGCAGCGCCCCGCCTGGAAGCTCTCTTTCTCTTTCGGGAAATCGCCTTTTATCTCAAGCAGGAGTCCTGCCAGGGTCTCCGCCTCTCCTTCCTCTCCGAACTCTTCGGCCTCGGTATCAGTGATGCGGAAGAAATCGCCCACGGGAATCTTCGCCTCAAATATGTAGGTATCAGGGCCTACGCGCCGGTAGAGCTTCTCTTCGTCGTCATATTCATCGTCGATATCGCCTACTATCTCCTCGATGATATCTTCGAGAGTCACGATTCCCTGAGTGCCCCCGTATTCATCAATCACGATAGCAATGTGGATCTTGCGTTTGCGGAAATCCTCAAGCAGATCGTCGATCATTCGCGATTCGGGCACAAAGTAGGCCTCCCGGATCAGCGATTGCCACCGGAAGCCGTCATCGCGCTTTCCGATGTAGGGCAGGAGATCCTTACTATAAAGCACTCCCCGGATAGCGTCCTGGTTGGTATCGTAGACCGGAATGCGGCTATAACCGCTTTCTACCACGGTTTCAACTACTTCGTGCCAGCTCGCATGATATTCGATCTGGGTGACGTCGACTCGCGAGGTCATAATATCGCACGCCTCCTTCTCTCCAAACGAAAGAATGCCTTCGAGCATCTCCTTGTCTTTGCCCTCGCTGATATCGGAAATCTCAAGCGCGGTGCCGAGTTCGTCGGCTGAAATTTTCTCATCTTTCTTTGCCACCACGCGGTTCACAAGTTCTCCCGATTTCACCATGAATCGGGCAAGCGGCCCGAGCAGCTTGTATATACCTTCGAGAGCGGCAGACGCCCATCGGGCCCACCATACTGTTCTCCCCCTGGCTACGAGCTTCGGGAAAATTTCGCCGAAAAGCAGAAGCAGGAAGGTTAGCACCACTGTCTGGAGCACGAAGTCGAGCACCGGGTTGGCTACCTTCACAGTCTGGTTGATAGCAAAGGTAAGCAATACCACCATCGTGATATTGACCAGATTGTTGGCGATCAGAATAGTGGCGAGGAGGCGCTCGCTGTGGGAAATGAGGCGCCATGCGCGCTGGCTTTCACGGTTTTGCTCGTCGTCGCGAAGGTCATCGATCTCAGCGGGGGTGAGTCCGAAATAAGCTATTTCACTGCCCGATACGAAGGCCGAGGCAGCGAGGCACACTACTGCTATTGCTACAATGAAAGCCCAGGCCACCCAATCCGGCGGCGCACAGAATTCGATAGAACGTTGCGAGAGTAATATCAGTGATAGAGGCCAATGGCCTGGCAAAGGGTCTGCGTCCAAGATGAAGCGAATGTTGGTTTCTGTCCTGCAAAGATAATAAATTTTTCTGAGACAGGTATTATTTTAGCCGAGGAAGCGTTTGAGCTGGGTGTCGCTGATGTTGGGGAATTTACGCCGCAGGTGCTCGAGCATCAGCTCGTAGCTCTCTTCGGGCGAGCAGGAGGCCTTGATGTTGCCAAACATAAGTTCGGGCGTGGTGTAGCGCGCTATTCCCCAGCCGTATTGGTGGCCGTGCTTATCCACGTCGTAGTCAAAATCTTCGGTCACGATACGCACTTCCATCATCAGGCGCCCCAGAATGGGGTCGAGCGAAATTTTTACAGCCGGCCCGGATTGGTCTACGAGTTCGTCGGCCTGTCGCTTGCGTCGACCTGTCGGGATTCCCATAGCGGGAAGGATCTGCTTGGTGTTGAGGTGTCCTTCGGCGGCGATTGTCTGCGCCACGATGTCGTCGAGGGCGGCGGTGTCGGGGTCAGGGGCATAGTTTTTGGTGGAGCGGTAGTTCCAGAAGTGAGGAAACCACTCCATGCTGATGTAGCCATGCTTGCGGTTGAAGAATTTGCCGTAGGCAAGGTTGCGGTCGCGAAGCATGGGCCCTTTCCACTGCCAGGGTCCATCGGAGCCGTCGTGCTGCCACACTCCGGGCGTGGCATCGATCACGGAAAAACCGGGTATAGGGCTGATAAAGAATGGAAAGAACCCATACTCATTGATCAGCTCAGTAAGATGCTCCATTGACTGGAGCGGAGGGAGCGTGACGCTCCCGAGTTGTCGTCTCGCCATGCTGCAAAATTAGCAAAACTCCTGAAAAAATCCCATGGCGCATACGGGCAATTACGCCTCCGGAATCAATAAACAATGCGTCACTCTCTGATAATTGCCTTTATCACCGCACTTAAATCGCCTATGTAGAGCGTTTTCTGTGCCGGATAGAACGCCACATTCTTATACACTCTTGAATACATCTCATAGTCCTTTTCATAATCGGCGCTGAAAAAGGCGTATGTGTCTCTTATCGTTTCGGGCGTAACCCAATTAAGGTCGTTGAGGGTGAGACTATCTCACCACCTGATAGAATTTTTTTTCATAACTTTGTAATTTAACAAGAATGGAAACCTTGTATATGTAAACACGAGCCGTATGATGACCGACGGACATAAGGACAACAGTGTCGGTGAGCGCAAGCTCATCTGGGACGAGGAGAACCGTCTGTTTTCAGTGGACGAAAACGGCTTGGCTACGCCCGTTTTCGGCTGCATTCGGCATAGGTCAAGCGGACTTGACACTCTGCTATCACTTGCGCGAAAAGTCATGTCCAACTACTGGTATGATGCCGATGGTGAGGGATTCTGCTGCAACGACGGCACATTGGAGGCCGCACAGGCCAAGGCTTCTTGGAAAAGCCAGATATTCTCAACAACTCCTAATGGTACTAACTTCTATAAAATCAACGGAATCCAGATATTTAATGAAAACGGCACTAAAAAATAATAGTTGGATAACAACTGTAGCATTTGCTTTGATCGAATTTCCGATAATTGTTTTTCTGTCCTACTTTTCGTTAGGAAGTAAAGACGATATCATTGAAATATACCATAGCGACCCTTCTCGAATCATTTTCATTAGAGGATGTTTTTCGTTTTTTGTAACATCTGTTGTAATGACCTTAATGATGTTGTTATATGCTGTCATTAAAAGATTTATATTGAATGTTATGATCACATGTAAAAGAATTTGGATATCATTGGCGCTGAATTTTGTCATTATAGGTGTAGAGGTTATTGTAACCATGATCTACAAATTGATGACAAGAGGATATATCTAATAAAAGTGAGGCTGTAAATGCAGTCTCCTTTTTTCATAATTGAATCAGTCATTCAGAAAATATATTATAGGCATGTAGAAGTGGAGACCACCATATTGTAATACTACAGTCTCTAAAGTAGAGGTAACAATAAAGTAAAATTCAATGAAAATCCGTGAAGTCAAACAAACTGTTTTAACGGAATTGACACCGTTTGCAGAAGAGTATGGCTTTAAAGTCAGCAAAGGTGGTTTCGCTCTTTCGTCTAAGGAGCGAAACCCCTTAACTTCAATTTATTTCACTTACAATACATGGGGGTTTGAAATTAATCTTTTCCCATGGGTGAGCATAGACTTTAAAGAAATACATGAAATCTGTTCTCTATGTGGTTTCAATCTAAACCATTCTGCTTTTATAAATTTATTTGTTTTAAAAGCAATAAATAACAATGGTTGGAATCCGGATCTTAAATGGAAGATGCAAGTTTCTTCTGAGGATAGATTTATTCTATTAGATGGAGAAGAATGGATTAATCGCTTTCGAGAAACAATGGGCAATTTATGTGAATTAGCAATGAACTATATCACAAAAATATCTACAATTGAATCTTTAGATAACCTATATAATAGTTTGCCTATTCAAAAATATAATCCAAATTGTTCTGGATTAGATACTCATTGTTTTATAGGTTTAATTTCAGCAAGATTGTCAAACAATCCTAAATATCCTCTTCTCAGAGATGCCTATTCAAAAATTGTTAAATGTGAGGATTTCAGAAAGGAGACGAAGGAGTCATTTTGGCGAACCCTCAAATATCTAGACAATATGTAAACACGAGCCGTATGATGAACGATGGGCATAAGGACAACAGTGTCGGTGAGCGCAAGCTCATCTGGGACGAGGAGAATCGTCTGTTTTCAGTGGACGACAGCTTCGTTAAAGATTGTCGATACTGCTTTAGTTGATTCCAACCCCTGTAGTATAGAGTATTCTATAAAACTATCGCATTGAGATTTTGCTTCCTTACATTCTGGTGTCAAGATCATCATACTGGGTTTTGCGTCCGATTTCCCATTCGCGGTTCTGACCATGACCGATGCCAACGTTGAACCGGGCGAGATTGAGCGAAAGAACGTGGGATATTGCAGTGATAAGCTCCGGTGCGGTAATGCTATTGGTGAGATTGGCTGCGACCTATATGGGAATCCATGGAAATATTGTAACTTTGTAGCTCTTTTCACATGATTTCAAACTTTTGCACATGAGCATTGAACATACGATACAGCAGGGGGTGGCCGAGGCGGTAAAAGCCTTATACGGACTCGACGCGGCTCCGCAGACCACGACTCCGCAGGCTACCCGTAAGGATTTCGAAGGAGACCTCACGGTAGTGGTGTTTCCTTTCCTTAAGGCTTCCCGCAAGGCGCCGGAGGCTACAGCTGAGGAGATTGGCAGTTGGCTTAAGGAGAATCTTGATGAGGTGGCCGCCTACAATGTGGTGAAAGGCTTTTTGAATCTCAGTATAGATCCGGCGGTATGGACCAAGAGGTTGCTTGCTATCGACGCCGATGAGTCGTTCGGCATCAGGAAGGCTACTGAGGAGAGCCCGTTGGTGATGGTGGAGTATAGCTCGCCTAACACCAACAAGCCTCTGCATCTTGGCCACGTGCGCAATAATCTTCTCGGGTCGTCGCTATGCCGCATTCTTGATGCCAATGGTCTTAAGGTTGTGAAGACCAATATCGTGAACGACCGTGGTATCCACATCTGCAAGTCGATGCTTGCCTGGCAGAAATGGGGCGAGGGAGCCACTCCGGAGAGCACCGGTAAGAAAGGCGATCATTTGATCGGCGATTTCTATGTGGCTTTTGATAAGCACTTCCGGGCTGAGGTGAAGGAGCTTATGGAGAAAGAAGGCCTGACTAAGGAGGAGGCTGAGGCGAAGTCACCTCTTATGGCGGAGGCGCGCGAGATGCTGCGCCGCTGGGAGGCGGGCGATCCTGAGGTGCGCGCCCTCTGGAAGCGCATGAACGACTGGGTTTATGCGGGTTTTGATGAGACTTACCGCCGAATGGGAGTAGGCTTCGATAAGATTTATTATGAGAGCAATACTTATCTGGAGGGTAAGGATCTGGTGCTCAAAGGGCTGGAAGAGGGGAAGATGTATAGGAAAGAAGATGGCTCGGTGTGGGCCGATCTCACCCCGGAAGGTCTCGATCATAAACTGTTGCTTCGCAGCGACGGCACCTCGGTGTATATGACTCAGGATATAGGCACCGCCAAGCTCCGCTATCAGGACTATCCGATCGACAAGATGGTCTATGTAGTGGGCAATGAGCAGAATTATCATTTCCAGGTGCTGTCGATTCTGCTTGACCGCCTCGGTTTCAAGTGGGGCAAGGAACTGGTTCATTTCTCCTACGGTATGGTAGAGCTGCCCGAGGGCAAGATGAAGAGCCGCGAGGGCACGGTGGTAGATGCCGACGACCTGATGGACGAGATGATAGCTCAGGCTTCGGAGGCTGCCGCTGAGCGATTCCCCGACATGGAGCCGGAGGAAGCCAGGGAGATAGCCCGCATGGTAGGGCTCGGAGCGCTCAAGTATTTCCTGCTGAAGGTGGATCCGAAAAAGAATATGATGTTTAATCCGAAGGAGAGCATCGATTTCAATGGTAATACGGGACCCTTCCTGCAGTATACGTATGCCCGCATCCGCAGCGTGATGCGCAAGGCCGGCGAGATAGATCGCGAAGCGGCGGGACGCGCTGTGCCCAACGCAAAGGAGACGGCAGTGATCCGCAAGATTGCCGATTTCCCGCAGATCGTGGCCGAGGCCGGAAGATCTTATTCCCCGGCGCTGGTAGCCAACTATTGCTATGATCTGGCGAAGGAATATAATCAGTTTTACCACGACTATCCGATTCTGCGCGAAGAGAATCCGGAGGTGCGCAACCTGCGCCTCCTGATCTCGGCCACGGCGGCTCGCACACTCCGGGCAGCCGCAGGGCTTCTCGGAATGGAGATGCCTGAGCGAATGTAGAGAATAAACCAAAGCGGTAGTTTCATTGTCTATATAAGAAACGGAACGCAATTCAGAAACAAATCAAAATCTAATAAAATTATGGATTACAACACTCCTCGTACCACTCCGCCGCCCTACTACGGCAGCAGCGCCGTGATTGAGCAGACCAATGCTGTGCTCCGTCGCGTGTATGTGCGAATGTTCGTAGGTCTCCTGATCTCAGCTTTCTGTGCGCTGGGTGTGGCTTCTTCACCTGCTGCATTGCAGTTTATCTTCGGCAATACAATCGTGTTCTGGGGTATCCTGATCGCCATGTTCGTAATGGCCTGGGTTCTTCCGGCCCGCATGATGAAGATGTCGACCGCCGCGTGCCTGCTTCTCTTCTGCGTATTCTCAGCGCTGATGGGTGTGTGGCTCGCCCCGATCTTCATAGTCTATAAGCTCGGCACGATCGTATATACCTTCTTCATTACCGCCGGAGTATTCGGCTGCATGAGCGTCTACGGCTATTTCACCAAGTCAGACCTCTCGAAGATGGGCACCTATCTGATGATGGCTCTGTTTGGCCTGATTATAGTGGTGCTGGTGAATCTCTTCGTGAAGAGCAGCGCTCTGGAATGGGTGATCTCGATAGTAGGCGTGCTGATTTTCATCGGTCTGACCGCATGGGATACCCAACAGGTGAAGCGTCTTGCCGCGGCTAATCTCGAACCGCAGCTTGCCGACAAGCTCGCTACGATGGGAGCGCTCAACCTCTATCTCGATTTCATCAACCTCTTCCTCTTCCTTCTCCGCATATTCGGCGGCGGAAGAGACTGATTCCGGATAGCAGACAAAAGAAAAAAGGACGGGCCAGCAACCCGTCTTTTTTTGTTGCTCGAGGGGTATTTTTAGCGTTTGTTAAGGCGCTTATGTGGGGCAAAATTCGTAACTTTGCACGATTTTACGAGTAGAAGATATTTAGAAAGCAAGTTTTATGTTGAAACCAGTGAAGAAAACCATCGAGCTGGGCGACGGCCGCACGATTACTATCGAGACCGGCAAGCTCGCAAAGCAGGCCGATGGTGCGGTTGAGGTGCGTATGGGCAATACCATGCTCCTCGCCACAGTATGCTCCGCGAAAGATGCCAACGAGGGTGTCGATTTCATGCCCCTCACCGTGGAGTATAAAGAGAAATATGCATCTATCGGCCGCTATCCCGGCGGCTTCCTCAAGAGAGAGGGACGCGCAAGCGACTATGAGATCCTGACCTCGCGTCTGGTGGATCGCGTGCTCCGTCCGCTTTTCCCTGATAACTACCACGCTGAGACTTTCGTAAACGTTACCCTTTATTCCGCCGACGAAAACGATGCTCCTGATGCTCTGGCCGGTATCGCGGCTTCAGCTGCTCTGGCTTGTAGCGACGTGCCGTTCAACGGTCCTATTTCCGAGGTGCGCGTTGCGCGCGTCGACGGCGAATGGGTGATCAACCCGACTTTCGATCAGATTGACCGTGCCGACATCGAGCTGATGGTAGGCGCCACCTATGATAACATCATGATGGTGGAGGGCGAAATGAACGAGGTGAGCGAGGCTGACCTTCTGGAGGCCCTGAAGGTGGCTCACGCTGAAATCAAGAAGCACTGTCTGGCTCAGATAGAGCTCATGAAGGAAGCCGGCAAGGAGACCAAGCGCGAATATAACCATGAGATCAACGACGATGAGCTTCGTGCCGACGTGAAGGCTAAGTGCTATGACAAGGCTTATGCGATAGCTCGTCAGGGCAACGCCGACAAGCACTGGCGTGCTGAAAGCTTCAAGGCTATATGCGATGAATATATCGAGCAGCTTCCGCCGATGACCGAGGAGCAGCTTGAGAAATATACTGAGGATCAGCGCGTGGCGATGGTTAAGCGCTACTACCATGATGTTGAGAAGGAGGCTATGCGCCGCTGTGTGCTCGATGAAGGAGTGCGTCTCGATGGCCGTAAGACTACCGAAATCCGCCCGATCTGGTGTGAGGTTGACTATCTTCCGGGTCCTCACGGAGCAGCTGTGTTCACCCGCGGTGAGACTCAGGCTCTGGTGACCACCACTCTCGGAACCACCGCTGACGAGAAGATCGTAGACGATGTGCTTAACCAGAGCAAAGAGCGCTTCCTGCTCCACTATAATTTCCCTCCCTTCTCCACCGGCGAGGCTCGTCCTCAGCGCGGAGTAGGCCGTCGTGAAGTAGGCCATGGCAATCTTGCCCACCGCGCTCTGAAGAGAATGTTCCCTGATAATTTCCCCTACACCTGCCGTATCGTATCCGATATTCTGGAGAGCAACGGCTCCTCTTCGATGGCTACCGTATGCGGAGGTACTCTTTCGCTGCTCGATGCCGGTGTGAAGATGAAGCGCCCCGTAGCCGGTGTGGCAATGGGTCTTATCTCGGATACCGGTAATGTGAAGTATGCCGTGCTCTCCGATATCCTCGGCGATGAGGATCATCTCGGCGATATGGACTTCAAGGTGACCGGTACTCGCGAGGGCATTACAGCCACTCAGATGGACATTAAGTGTGACGGCCTCAGCTACGAGATTCTTGAGAAGGCACTGGAGCAGGCCCGTCAGGGACGCCTCCACATCCTCAATATCATCGAACAGACGATTCCTGAGGCTCGTGAGGACTATAAGCCACACGTGCCGCGTATCACTACGATTGAGATTCCGAAGGAGATGATCGGCGCCGTAATCGGTCCTCAGGGCAAGGTAATCCAGGGTATTCAGGAAGAAACCGGCACAACCATCTCGATCGATGAAGACGAGGAGACCGGAGTAGGACGCGTAGAGATCGCTTCTAAAGATAAGAGCGGTATCGACGCTGCTCTGGCCAAGATCAAGGCTATCGTGGCAATTCCCGAAGAGGGAGAGACCTACGAAGGCACCGTGCGCTCGATTCTCGACTTCGGTGCATTCGTTGAGTTTATGCCCGGACGCGATGGTCTGCTCCACATCAGCGAGATCGCCTGGGAGCGCCTCGACGACATGGCAGCCAGCGGACTTAAGGAGGGCGACAAGATTACCGTGAAACTGATTGAGGTCGATAAGAAGACGGGCAAGTATCGTCTTTCGCGTCGTGCGTTGCTTCCCAAGCCGGAAGGCTATGTGGAGCGTGAGCGTGCTCCCCGTGCGCCGCGTCGCGACGGTGACCGTCCCCGCCGCGAAGGCACCGGACGCCGCTTTGAGGCTCGTAAGCCGCGTTCACGCGAAAATCAGGAGTAAAAATTCCACTTTATTCTGATACAGACTCCCGGCGGGGCGATGCGGATGCGTCGCCCCGCCAATCAATTAATTAGTTGTGTAGAAGAAGGGGTGGGTGGGCCGCAGTTTGAGTCACTTTTGCCGTTGTCAGAAGCGGACGCCGACGCTTGCTGTGACGCTCTCTATCGAATTGAATAGAGAGTAGTTGTGGCCGAAGAAGGCGTGACCGTCCATTTTCGCTACGAGACCGGCGAAAAAGTCTCCCTTTGCGTAGGTTACCGACATCGTTCCCTTGATATTGGCCGAGAATATATCGCGTTTGCCTCCTACGCAGTCCTCAAAGCAATGCTTATAGCCGATGGTGGGTAGGGCACAGATATTGAAGAGACAATTTTTTGCGAAAACCCAGTTGTAGCCGTAGCCTACGATGAGGCAATAATCATTGTAGTGAAACCTGAAGTCGAGATCATCGAGACCGAAATGGCTCTTCATATCTTCCGGAAGCGAGTTGAAATCGAAACTGAGGTTCTGGCTGTAGAGTGATAGGCCGGTGATCAGTGAGCCGGAACTCTTTACCTGATAGCGTCCGAAATTATAGGCGGCAGCCTGAGAGTAGTGGCGATTGTTGAAGTAGTAGTAGAGGTCTATACCGTAAGCCTGAAGTCGCAGATTTTCAAGATAATATTTGAAGAAGCGACCATTGTCGTAATTATTGAACCGCCGCAGGTATGTGCCTCCCGTATTTTCCTGGAAATAGGCATCGATCGAGAAGCGGGCGCAATTGAAACTGAAGTCCAGCTTCTTATGATTCATCGGCTGATTGCCGATCACATTGGTCATATCGAGCTCATAGCCCACACTCACCGCCATATATGAAACGTAGAAACCTAAATTGGCCACGATGTTGGAGAGCATGAACACGTGGTTCTGGTCGAGATTGATCGCATAACTGTCAACCCAATTACTGCTTCTCAGCATCGCTTTCCAGCGTCGTCCTGTTGGCTTCACATAGGTGGTATCGTAGGAATTGAAGGCCTTGTCACCCCAGCGGTACACGTCGACACAGAATCCAAGAAATTTAGGGTATTCTACCGCCGGATCATAAAGGTTAAGTTTCCCCTTTTTCAGAAGATGCCACCAGTTCATGTCGGCCTTTGTCGTATCGGTGGCAAGACTGTCGGGAATCAGCTTTCCGGGCATCTTCGCCTCAACGTTCAGATTTGGCTCCATGCTTCCGGCAGAATACGCAAAAGCACCCGTGGCAGGAAGCCACAGGAGCATAAGAAGCCATAGGAACAATCTTTTCGCCATGGAGTGGCAAAATTAGTAAAAATTCCCTTTCCTACGGTTGTCGCTTATCTCTTTCATTACTGATTTCCCAGCACTCTCGAGGCTTCTTCAAGCTGGTCGGCCTTTACGAAGAGCTGCACCCCGCCGTCAACCATGCCTCCGCCAAGCAGACTGTTCATGGCGCTTTGCTGGATTCTGCAGTGTATGCCTGCGGCCCGCAGCCGCCCCTGAGCTATGCAGGCATCGGCCATCGATGAGTATTGGCGAAATAAAACAGTATCCATAATCGAATCTCCTTTTCAAAGATAACGCCTTTCCCGGGCTGAGGGTTCTATCGGATTCCGCGGCTATTGAGGGCTGCCTGATAGCGTGCCGCGTTGCGGCGGTGTTCGGCGTAGGTAGAGGCGAAATTGTGAGTGCCGGAGAAATCCTCCTTTGCGCACATGAAAAGGTCATCGGAGGGCTTGCTGTCGAGCACCGCATCGATCGTATCGGTTCCTACGGTACGAATAGGTCCCGGCGGTAATCCGTTGTGCAGGTAGGTGTTATAGGGCGACTGGGTTTTCAGGTGGGCGCCGGTGATACGCCGCAGTGAGAAGTTGCCTACGGCATATCTCACCGTAGGATCTGCCTGGAGGGGCATTCCCTTCTTCAGTCGGTTTATGTAGAGGCGGCCAACCTTGCCTTTCTCCGATTTGGCATTAGTCTCCTCGTCGACAATCGAGGCTATCGTAGTCACCTCGGCAGGTGTCAGTCCCAGTGCCTCAGCTTTCGCCAGTCGTTCGGCGTTCCACACCCGGTTATAGTTCGCACCCATCTTTGCGATCACTTCTTCTGGCGTAGACGACCACCACACCTCGTAGGTGTCATTGAGAAACAATGCCGGCGCCTGCGCTGCGGTGAGGCCGTAGCGGTCGAGAGTTGTCGTGTCCGACATCGCTTTCAGCAGCTCCTCAGCCGGGAAATCAAGCTTGGATGCTATCTGTTGCGCCAGATCTTCCGGGGTGCGGGAGCCGGTCAAGGTGAGCTTCACGGGTGTCTGTGCGCCCCTCAGCAGCGTTCTGGCCGCTTGCCAGGCAGCTGTGCCCTCTTCAATCATGTAGGCACCATGGCGCGTAGAGAAGTCAGTGCCAATCAGATCGGCCGCACGAAGTATTCCCGATGCGTACCAGGGGCCGAAAGTGCTCGTAAGCTGCTCCTTCATCACCTCTTTGGTGGCATTTTTCGGAATCTTGATCAGCGAGGCGGTTTTAGCTGTCAGGAATAGCGGACCCATTAGCAATGAACCCGCAATGAGAAGAATCACTATTATGCCGCATGCTATTACCCAGGTTTTCTTCATGTGCTTAATATTTTAGAATTGGTTTATGAGGAGGCCTATCTCTTCAGCCTCGGCGGGGGAGACCGATCCGATAGGCAGGCTTACAATCTCGCGACATATCCTGTCGGTCACCGGCCATTGGCCTTCAAATAAGCCCTGATAGCACGGTTGCTGGTAGAAGGGCTCTGGATAGTGCACATCTGTGCCTACTCCCTTTCCCTCCAGATAGCGGCGCAGCTCATCACGCCGGCGGCAGAGCACCGGATATTGATGCCACACCTGAACCGCGCTCTCCTCATGCATCGGGAGCGTTACCTCCGGATGCTTTATTATGTTTCTATAGGCGTCAGCCACTCGTTGTCGGCGCCTCGTCTCCTGATCCAGATGGCGGAGCTTCACGCGGAGCATGGCTGCCTGAATCTCGTCCATACGGCAGTTATACCCCTGCGCTATATTATGGTACCTTCTGTCGGAACCGTAATTGGCAAGTGCTCTCACGTAGGCGAGAAGCTCTTCATCATCAGAAACTACAGCTCCTGCATCGCCAAGCGCGCCGATATTCTTCGTCGGATAGAAGCTGAAGGCAGCCGCATCGCCCCAACCCCCTACGGGCTTACCGCCGATAGAGGCTCCAATAGCTTGCGCGCAATCTTCAATCACCATCAGTCCCTCTCCGCGCAGTCTCGCTGCGAAACCGGGTGTAGTTGCCGGAGTTCCGTAGAGATGCACGAGCATCACGGCTCTGGTTCGGCCCGAAAGAGCCTTGCTGATTCCCTCCTCGTCGAGGTTCAGTGTCTTCTCCGAAGGATCTACGGGCACAGCACGCAGCCCGAACTCCGTAAGCGGGAGCACAGAGGCGATGTAGGTGTTGGCGGGCACTATCACTTCATCGCCCTCACGCAGCTTCCCGAAATCCACCCATGAGCGCACTATCAGCCGCAGCGCATCGAGACCATTGCTTACCGCCACCGCTCCCCGCTTTCCGCAGAGCGCGGCCATCTCGCTCTCCAGAGCCGCCGTTTCAGTTCCGCCCAGATAGCGTCCAGACCGGATCACTCTGGCTGCGGCTTCAGCTAATTCAGGCATCAGAGGGGCATTGGCCTTGGCCAGATCGAGAAACGGTATTCGCATTGCCGTTGGTTTACTCCGCTTTCCCTCCTGATCGCCAAGTCTCAAACTCTTCGCGCGAGTGGAGATATTCGGAGGCATCGTAGGCCGTGTCGCTCAGCACCACGCACACCGCACCCGGCGAGAAGCTCTCCAAAATGGTCCAAATTCCGGTCGGCACGTACAGACCCTTCGCAGGGGAGTCAAGCAGAAATTCCACCTCTGTCTCGCCGTCGTAGGCTTTTACGCGAAAGCTCCCGGCAGCGGCGGTTATCAGCATCTGCGATTCCCTGTGCCCATGGCCGCCGCGGGTCATTCCGGGCTTCACATCGTAGATGCAGAACATTCGTTTAACCGTGAAGGGCAACTCCTTACCGCTCTCAGCAAAGGTGAGGCTTCCCCGCGGGTCCGTCACCGCGGGGAAGTCAACAATGTATGTGTCAGCTACGCTGTTGCGCTTCATCATAGCGCCTGGGGTCACCTGCGGCTTTTCAGTTTCTCCAACTGCTTCTCAAGCCCTTCCAGACAGAGATCCAGAGCCTCCTCGAAGCTGTCGGCTGTTTTGGAGGCAAAGAGGTCTTCAGCTCCGGGCACACTTATTTTCACACCGGCTTCCTTATTCATTGCCGTCTCCGGCTTAACCACCTTCAGAGTGGCCTCTACCTCCTGAAGGTCGGGGTAGCGGCGTGCCAGCTTATCTACTTTCTTGTTGATGAAGGCCGTAAGTTTGTCGGTGATGTCGAAATGAATCGCTTTGATCTTTACTTCCATGGCTTTCGATTTTTTTGTTGGGTTATTATCTACAAAGATAACAAATTTCCGGCGTTTTTTCAGGCTCCGGGCTGCTATTTTTTTGCTTCAGCGTCTTTTTCAGCCTTTTGGCTGCGCGGGTGAGCCCCTGAGTAAGCCCGTTTCATTTCCGCAAACGATACATGAGTATAGATCTGGGTCGTATCCAGCCGGGAGTGCCCGAGAAACTCCTTTACCGTGTTGAGATCCGCTCCATTGTTGAGCATCGCGGTAGCGAAAGTATGGCGCAAGGTGTGCGGACTCTTCTGCGGGCAGTTCGCTCCTGCCAGGCGTCTGTTCACGATACGGTAAAGTGTAGTCTTGCTCAGTGGTTTCCCGGGCGATCCTTCGAAAAAACTCTCTGGAGCCTCTCCGCGCGTCTTGAGGTCTTCGCGATAGGCCGCCATCTTGTCAGCTATCTCCTGGGCTATCGGTATCACCCTTTGCTTCCGGCGCTTTCCGGTGATTCTCAGCTCCCTGGCCGAGGCGTTGAGGTCGCATTCGCGCAATGCCAGAAGCTCGGCCTGGCGGATTCCGGTTGAGTAGAGCAGTTCGATTATCAGCGAGTCGCGCACGCTGTCGGTGTGGCAGCCTGCTGAGGAGGGTTGTTCCGAGAGAATTTCCTCCATCTGCTGAGCGGTCACGAACTCAGGCAGAGGCTTGTCGGGCTTGGCGAGCATCACGTCGGCCGCCGGATTCTGCTGCGTCGCGCCTCTGCGGCGGAGGTATCTGAAATAGGCCCGGAGGCTCTGGGTCTTGCGGCGGAGAGTGCGGGCGCTGTCGCCGCGACGGCTTCTGTCGGCGAGAAAAGAGCGCACGTCGTTGACTCCTACCTCCTCATGCCTAATCCCATCAGGTGCGGCCATGTAGGCGGCGAAGGCCTTAAGATCGCGCAGATATGCCTCTGCGGTGAGGGGAGATCGTCCGAGCTCTCCGCGCAGATGCTCCTCAAAGCCCACGAGCCATTCGGGGGTGGTTCTCTTCTCTTTCATCAGATGAAAATGGGTTGATACGACAAACCGCTACGGAGCTTGCGCCCCGTAGCGTTCTTTCTATGTGTGTCGCGATAAAAGCGGCGAGTAGGTCCTTACTGCTCGGCCTGACGCAGCTTCTGCACGTAGATGGCTTTTACCATCTTCTTGCGGTTCGTGACGGAGGGCTTCTCAAAAGCCTGACGGCGACGAAGCTCTTTCACGATGCCGGTGCGCTCAAACTTGCGTTTGAATTTCTTGAGGGCTCTCTCGATGTTCTCGCCTTCTTTTACGGGTACGATTATCATGTTCTTTTTGCTTGTTTTTGGTTTTAGCGGTGCAAAATTAGGGATTCCCTGTTGTTTCGCAAAATTTTCCGGCCAATTTCAGTCATTTTCCTTCTTTTCGGCCTCCTCCTGGTCATACCATTTGGAATACATCAGATAGTTTTTAGCTATCTTCACGTTCATTTCCTTCGCCTTTTCAGGTTCGACCATCTTCACAAACCGCGCCGGAGCTCCAGCCCACATCTCGTGAGGGCCGATGTAGGTGCGGCTAAGCACCACGGAACCGGCGGCCACCAGCGCGCCTTCGCCTACTATCGCGTCGTCCATCACTATGGCGCCCATGCCGATCAGTGCATAGTCGCGCACCTTGCAGCCGTGAAGCACCACGTTGTGGCCGATGCTCACATCGTTGCCAAGCTCGATGGTCGATTTCTCATAAAGCGTATGAAGCACGCTGCCGTCCTGGATATTCACGCGGTCGCCGATGCGGATTGAGTTCACATCGCCGCGGAGCACGGTGCTGTACCATACGCTGCAGTCGTCGCCTATCACTACATCGCCCACTACTACGGCGTTATCGGCCAGAAAGCAGTTTTTCCCAATCTTCGGTGTGAATCCTCTTACACTCTTGATTATTGCCATGACTGATCAGCGTTTGATGGGTTTGCACTTATTCTCCAGCCAGGCGGCGTCATCACCGCTCAGCAGCGGCAGCAGATGGTTGAGCACCTCGGCATGGTATTTGTTGACATATTCTATCTCCTTGTCGCTGAGCATCGTTATATCCATCAGGTCGGTGGCGTAGGGGAACCATGTGAGATTCTGGAACTTCAGGAACTGTCCGAACTCTGTGAGCATGGCGTTGACGATCACCATCATGTTCTCGATGCGGATTCCATAGCGTCCTGTCAGATAGAGGCCAGGCTCATTGCTTGAGGTCATGCCTGCTTCGAGCACCACGGGAATCTCCTGCGTGCGGATCTGATGGGGGCCTTCATGCACATTGCCGAAGAAGCCTACGCCGTGGCCCGTGCCGTGGTAATACGCTTTCCCTTCCTCCCAGAGCGGACGCCGAGCGCAGATATCGAGCTGAGCGCCGCGGGTGCCTTGCGGGAATACTACGGTAGCGAGAGCGATATGGCCTTTGAGCACCAGCGTATAGTCGTGGATCATCTCAGGCGAGATGTTGCCCAGGCCGATGGTGCGGGTGATGTCGGTAGTGCCGTACACGTACTGGCCGCCGCTGTCTACCACCAGCAGACCGTCGCCCACGATCGGGGAATGCGTCTTTGCGTCAGGCTCATAGTGGGGCAGCGCGCCGTTGGCGTTCCAGCCAACTATCGACTGGAAGCTCTCGTCGAGGCAGCTCGGATCGGCCAGGCGAAGCTCGCGCAGCTTGCAGCAGAGCTCCCATTCGTCGAGCTGACGCTTCGGGTACTCCTCCTCAACCCATTTGAAGAATTTCACGAGAGCCACGCCATCTTTCTCCATGGCGATGTTGAAATTCTCGATCATCGTAGGATTCTTGATAGCCTTGAGCTTCTCGATATCCTTGCCGCCGAACACCGGGGTGCAGCCTACATTGTCGTAGAGCGCACGTGCCGTCTTTGCCGGGTTGATGAGTAGACGGGTGGTTTTCGGAAGCTCGGCCACAAACTTAAGCACATTGTCGTAGGGCTGAGTCTCCACATTATATTTTGCGAGGTGAGCCTTCACGTCGGGCGTGAGTCGGTCTTCATCTATAAAGAGCACCCGCTTGTCCTGACCCAGGTAGAGATAGCTCACGAAGATGGGGGAGTAGAGCACATCGCCGGTGGAGCGCAGGTTGGTGACCCAAGCGATATCATCGAGCGCCGAGAGAATCACGGCGTTGGCCATCTCCGCCTTCACGAGCTTCATCACCTCCTCTACATTCTGCTCCATGGTGCGGCCTACGAGCTTCTCGTCGTGCACGAACAAAGGCTCCGACGGGCGCGGGGCGCGGTCGGTCCAAATCTCGTCGAGACCCTGGAAATCGGTCACGAGCTCAATGCCGTTGTCGTTGAGCTCCTGCTCGAGCTGCTGCGTCCAGGCTATCGAGAATGTAGTGCCGTCGATGCCTACCTTCTGCCCTTTGTTGAGGTGCTCGGTTATCCAGTCGTTCATGTCTACGGGGTTCGGCCCATCGTAGGGCATCATGGTGAACCCCGTGTCTTTCAGGGCTTCTTCAGCGGCTATGAAATAGCGGTTGTCGGTCCATACGTGGGCCTCCTCAGGGAGCACCACGGCATTGGCGTTGCTCGAACTGAATCCGGTGAGCCATTCGCGACCGAGCCAGTGAGCCGGCGTATATTCGCTCTGGTGGGGATCTGTGCCGGAAATTACCACGGCGTCAAGGCCGCGTTCTTTCATCAGCTTCCGGAGCTGCGTCAGATATTCGTAGTTCTTTTTCATGGTTTCCGTAAAGGTTCTGATTGGGGATTCCTTTTTCTTTTATGCTGTAAAGTTAGCGATTTTTTGGCTAATGGGCAAGCCTTGCGCGCTTCAGCCCCGAGAAAAGAGTTAACTTTGCACCCGGAAAATCAAACCGCTGCTTATGAGTCCGGCTCTACTTACAGTTTTACTCCTGATAGTATCCAACTTCTTCATGACCCTTGCCTGGTACGGCAATCTCCGCCTCCAGCAGATGGGTCTGATTCAGAATTGGCCTCTCTATGCCGTGATCCTCGCCTCCTGGGGCGTGGCTCTGTTCGAATATTTCCTGATGATTCCGGCCAATCGCATCGGATTTGTCGACAACGGCGGTCCTTTCACGCTCTTTCAGCTGAAAGTGATTCAGGAGGTTCTGAGTCTTACGGTTTTTTCCGTTGTGGCCCTGTTCCTCTTTCAGGGGCAGCGCTTCCAGTGGAATCATCTGGCGGCATTCCTCTGCCTTGTGGCGGCGGTGGTCTTCGTGTTCCTTCCCTCCAAATCGTAAATTGTTGAAAATAGGAGGAAAGAGCGGTAAATGTTAAATAAATTAACGACAGGGCTAAATATTTAACTTTTTTTACCCCCCCCCATGAGCAAATTTTACAAAAATAAGATTTAACTTTGCAATGCGTCAGATTTGGGCCGTGCGGTTCGAGATGGCGTAAGCATAACTGCATAACTGATGAGACAAGAGTTCAAGTAATAGTGACTAAGAGAATAGAATTTGTAAGTTAGTGGTCAAGTAGGAAGCATCGTATTTGTGAAAATCCGGTGTCTGATCTGAACCATCACCTATCGGAGTGCCTTCGTGAGATGGCGCTCCGGTATGTTTTAAGGCAGCTGGTATCGCTATAACCGAAGGATTTGATAACTTTGCCGCAAAATTGTTTTGCGATATGGCTACCATTGTGCTTTATGATACTGCCGAGTCTCATGCCGACATGCTTCCGCTGTCTTACACCAGACCCATCGGCGAGTTCCGGCTCGGAATCACTACCCTCAGGGAGAAATGGGAGAGAATGCTCCCGGGCTCATATACCTATCTAACGGCCGACTTCCTGCGCCGCAAATATAAAAGCAAACTGGGTCGCGACAATATTTTTGTACGCTCCGCCGTATATCCAGAACCGGCTGTAGTTGAGGCTATAAAGCGCCTTGAAGTGGGCGAGGCCCTATATTCCGACGATGAATGGATAGCCTTCCGGGGCACCCGCGCCACGCGCGACGCCAAAGCCTTCCGTCGCATCTCCTGTCCGGTCAAGCCGGTGATGCTGCGTTTCGTGTTCGATATCTTTCTAAACAACTCCCGCGCCATAGCCGACGATTTCGAGGCTCTCACCGCCGGGCGCCGCTCGCAGCCACTCTCTCTGAGCAATACCTTGATCGGGCCTACAAATTCCCGCGAAGGCTCGCCGAATCTCTTTATAGAAGAGGGGGCGAGGGTAGAAGGTGCTATTCTCAACGTAGAAGCCGGTCCTATATATATCGGTAAGGGAGCTGAGGTGATGGAGGGCTCATGTCTGCGAGGCCCGATCGCCCTCTGCGAGGGGTCAAAGATCAATATG
This sequence comes from uncultured Muribaculaceae bacterium, assembly GCA_947632485.1. Classification (GTDB taxonomy): domain Bacteria; phylum Bacteroidota; class Bacteroidia; order Bacteroidales; family Muribaculaceae; genus Lepagella. Next base: position 121,233 of record CANRPJ010000003.1, on the reverse strand, counting down.
GGGGCGAAGATTTATGGAGGCACAACCATTGGCCCTGTTTGCAAAGTGGGCGGAGAGCTCAATAACGCGGTGCTTTTCGGCTACTCCAATAAAGCGCACGACGGCTTCCTCGGCAATGCGGTGATAGGAGAGTGGTGCAACATCGGCGCCGGCGCCAACGCCTCCAATCTGAAAAACGACTATGCCAAGATCCGCGTATGGAATTACCCGCGCCATACCTTCATGCGCACCGATCTGCAGTTTTGCGGCCTCATAATGGGCGACCACTCGAAAGTGGGCATCAATTCCATGTTCAACACCGCCAGCGTAGTAGGTGTCGGCGTGAATATCCACGGTTCCGGCTTCCCGCGTACCTTTATTCCCTCCTTTAGCGAGGGATCTCCCTCGGCGGGATTCACCGACGTATCGCTCGATAAATTCTTCGTCATAGCCGACCGCGTGATGGAGCGTCGCGGCATGAAGCTCACCAAAGAAGACTACGCCATCTTCCAGGACATCTTCGACGCCGCCTCCCAATACAAATAATCTCCCCTCTCCCGTAGCGCGGGCTGAATCAGAAGGTCGGGAATCACCCGCAGCGCTGCCGAAATCTGAGCAGAAGGCTATATCACCCGCTCCGCGGGCGGAATCTGAGCTGAGGCGATATCACCCGCAGCGCGGGTGACTGATGTTAACCCCGGGTGTGAACCCGGGGGTAGAGGAAGCGCTCCACCACCATGAACCCTCGGAGAGGGTGACTGAAACGGGGTGTCCTATTTTTTAGGACAGAAAGTGCGAAAAGTGTCCCCAAAAAGAGGACATATCAAATTTTTTTAGTTTTTTGCAAAAGTGAGGGGGGTAGGTTGTCACAAATCAGTATTTTTGCCGTCATTATAACAGAAGAACTTAAAACTATCATGAAAATGACAGCTCTTTCTGCCAGAACGATTAAGGTCTTTTTCGACCTTATGTGCGCCGTCTCATGCCTGGCGGCTTATGCCGGCGATGATTTGAAAGTCTACGACGTAACCCTCTCTCGTCCTGGCACGCTCCGCCAGACGGTCGGCACCGACTCCCCGGCGGGAGTGTTGCGGATTTCCGGAGCGCTCAACAATGATGATGTCAGGTGGTTGAGGAGCGTGTGCGGTGGTGATTCTGTGTTCGTCCCGCACCCTTCGGTAGTGAAAGTGCTTGATCTGAGGAAAGCGGAGTTTGCGCCGGATCCCTCTGCGAGGCCGCTTGCCAACCATGCCACTATGACTATCCGCAGCCGCCATGCGCTTCCGATAGGATTCTTGTATGCGTGCACCCTCGATAGTCTTATGCTTCCCGAGCGCCTTGATTCCGTGAATATGTGGTCGCTATGGGGCACCGGACTTCGTGAGATCGAGATTCCCGAAGGTGTTTACGTCCATAATATGGCTATCGGTATGAGCGAATCGCTCGAGCGCCTGCGTCTGCCAGAATTTGCCATGACTGATGGCCAGGGGTGCCCTCGGTTGAAAAGTATCTTTATCGGCACTGCTGATTATGTGCCGTCTGGTAGCTTTAACTCCTTCCCTGCTCTTGAAGAAGTGATTTTCACTGGCTCGATAGGTCATATCGATGGCTACCAGTTCAGAGATTGCCCTGAACTTCGTAGAGTAGAATTCCGTGGGCCGGTAGCCTCGATGGGTGGACCCGGTATGTTTAATAATTGTCCGAAGCTTGAGGCTGTTGAATTCCAGGGGCTTGTGTCAGATTTTGGCCTTGAGGCGCCCACCGGCAGTCCGGATTTCAGAGGGTATGCCCTTCGTCACGGCGCGATGATATCGAATCCGGAAGCAAAAGTGCCTCAGGCTGACGAAGAGAATCCACAAGTTAAGGCAGAAGCGGAAGCTATCTTTGATTCCTATAAGAGATGGCTTTCCGGCGAGAATGATCAGAAGTTTCTGGTAAAGGTAGCTTTAGCGCAGTATAAGGATCTCGCCTCAAAAGTGGCTGCGCTCGGGGTGGATACTGCGCCAGTGGCCGAGGCGGCGCGCCCTTATCTCAATAATGATTTCTTCAAAGGCACTCCGAAACTGGAAGTGCTTAAGAAATCAGCCCCTTACAAAGCTCAGAGCGAGCCACTTCCCGTTTTCCGCTACGCTCCCGCTTCCGATTCTCTGCTCGCTCTTTCGAGGGAGCGTTTCAACCTCGACAGCATCGCCGGCGAAGGCTCCGATTTCGAGCGCATGAAGAGGCTCAATTATTGGATCCACGACCTCATTCCTCACGATGGTAGCTCCCTAAATCCCTCCTGTGCTTATAATATACGTGACATTTACGACCTCTGCCAGAAAGAAGACCGCGGAGTGAACTGCCGGATTCTGGCCATAATGCTCACCGAAGCTCTTCTGGCAGAAGGAATTCCCGCCCGCTATCTCACCTGCGAGCCGGAGGCTTATATGTGGGACAGCGACTGCCACGTGATTGTAGCCGCATGGAGCTCGGATTTCAGCAAATGGGTATGGCTCGACCCGACTCACGCCTCATTCGTGACCGATGAAAACGGCGTGCCCCTCCACCCCGGCGAGGTGCGCGAGAGGTTGATTGCCGACCTTCCACTGGTGCTCAATGAAGACGCCAACTGGAACCATAGGAAGAAGACCGAGGTCGACGGCTACCTGAAGAACTATATGGCCAAGAACCTCTACTGCATCACCGCACGCGTTGTAAACTGCAGTCAGCCAGAGGGTCGTGAGGCCCAGGGCAACGGTAGCTACGTGGCTCTCGTGCCTGAAGGCTTCCGCTTGGGGGAGGAGTGGTTTATCTACACTTCCGATCCCGAACGCTTCTGGGCTCCTCCTCAGGGGAAGTGAAGAAACAGCTGATATTCTTCATATTAGACACCTTCTTTCTCAATTCAGAAACAGGATAGGTTCCACATAAGGATTATAGGAGTTCACCCGCTCCGCAGGCGGAATCGGAGCTGATGGTCGGGTATCACCCGCAGCGCGGGTGACTGACGTTAACCCCGGGTGCGAACCCGGGGGAGAGGAATCCCTCCACCACCCTGAACCCTCGGAGAGGGTGACTGAAAAAAGCTTAATTAATACAGATATGAGTAAAACTGCCATCTATATTCATTTAGTATTTGCTACGAAATACCGTAGAGGCACTATTCTGCCGGAAGGCAGAGATCGATTATATGCTTATTTGTCAGGAGTGATAGAGAATAATATGAGTCATGTCTGTGCTATTGGAGGTTATAAAGATCATATCCATATTCTACTGGACTTGCATCCATCAGTTGCATTGGCCTCGTTGGTTAGAGAAATGAAAACGTCATCAGTGGCCTTATTAAAAAGAGAACGATTCCTAAATTATTTTGAAGGTTGGGCTGACGGATATTATGCCGGTAGCATAAGTCCGGGTCATAAAAAGCAATGTGAAGACTACATCAATAATCAGGAGAATCATCATAGCGGCATAAGTTTAGAAGAGGAGATGGAGAAGATGGCATCAAAGTATGACCTTTCTTATCACATAAACGATTGGCTATGAATCACCCGCGCTGCGGGTTCTGAGATAGGGGTGGGTGTCGATTCCCGGGTTCGCACCCGGGGTTACCTTCAAGCACCCTCTCCGCGGGTGCTGATCTCAGGCATGAGTTCTACAGCTGGATTGTAGTAGTCTACACCCTCTCCGTAGGCGGAATCGGAACGGAAGGTCGGGTATCACCCGCAGCGTAATCGGAATCGGAGCTGAAGGTGATTTCACCCGCAGCGCGGGTGACTGACGTTAGCCCCGGGTGCGAACCCGGGGGAAGAGGAATCCCTCCCTCCACCATGAACCCTCGGAGAGGGTGACTGAAACGAGGTGTCCTAATTTTTAGGACAGAAAGCGCAAAAAAGCGTCCCCAAAAAGAGGACGCATCGAAATTTTAAGTTTTTTTTGCAAAAGTGGGGGGGGTAGGTTGTCACAAATCAGTATTTTTGCCGTCATTATAGTAGAACCCTAAAAGAGATTCTCTATTATGGCTAAATCGACAAATAAGCTTAAAAGTGCCCTCTTCGTGATTATCTGCGCTGTAGGCTGCCTGAATGCAGGCGCATTCGAGTGGAGGCTGCAGGTGGTGAATGCGATAGACCAGATGCCTATTGGGGGAGTATACGGTAGACTTGAAATGCCGGATTCCACGCTTGTGGATATAGCCTCAACTGGCGATGACGGTATAATGGTGCTTAATGCTCCTCAAGGAAAATATTTGCTTAGGCTTGAGGCAGATGGTTTTGAGATTTCAGTAATTGAATGTATCTTTCCTGCTCCCGGCGACGGCCAGACGCGACTCCAACCATTGACCAATGAATTAGGCGAGGTAGTGGTTCTCGCTGAACGTAAATACTACAAGGCTGATAAAATGATTATTCACCCTGAGGAAAAGAATGTGAGGGCTTCTCAATCAGTGCTGGATCTTCTGAATTTTGAAAATCTGCCCGGATTGTCGGTCAATCCTCAGTTGCGTACAATCAGCAGTATGGGAAAGGGTGTCGTTTTCAAGGTAAATGGCGTGCCCCGCGATCTGAATTTCGTGCAAGGGCTTCCGCCTGAAAAAATCGCATCCATTGAATATGTGAACACTCCTTCATCGCGTTATGATGATTCCACAGGTGGCATTATCAACATAGTCTTGAAAGAGAGGCTTGATGGCGGCACGCTATATACTTTCTTTAGGTCAAGCCCTTATAAGACGGGATTTCTTAATACGAATCTGAACGGAACCTACAATTACAAGCGCTCTCAGTTCGTGGTTAGTTACAATAATGACTGGCGCGATTACCGCGACAATCTGACCAATTCCTTTACTGAATACCGTAGTCCCGATGGGAGTTGGAAGCGCACGGAGAGCCTGAAGGGAACGCCCTCCATGATGCGTTATATAACCAATAATGTGAGCGCCGGTTACACTTATAATGATAATGCTGGATTCGTATTCGTATCTACATTGAGTGCTCATTTTTTTACCGACCACCGCACCCCTTCAGGGTGGTTGTCGGTCAACGGTGAAAAGCCCTTCTTTCAGCGTCAGGATACCCGCAGCCGAAGACTTGAACCGAGCCTCAATCTCTTCACCCGCAAGGAGTGGTCGCGGGGCAATTCGCTGGAAGCTAACGTGGTGACATCTTATTCATCTTCAGACTATTCCAGAAGTTTCAGGCAATGGCGTGATGGTATGGACAATGAGCCGATTAATTATCCTTCCAAAGTCGACGGTAGTTTCTATGGAGTGCGCAGCGATGTGTTCTATACTCAGCCGTTAGGAAAAGTAAACCTTTCGGGAGGAATTAACAACTATTTCTCTCATTCGCGAAATCTCTATCTCGGCTCCCAGAAGAGCACGATGGATCGCGATAACCTCTATCTTTATGCCAACGTCTCTTCGAGCATAGGCAGGGTTTTCCTGCAGTGGGGTGGAGGTGCTCAATATCTCTATTTAGATGAGAATTCTCTGGTCAGCAGCTACTGGCAGGAGCGAACGAATCTGAGTGTATCTTGGAGGGTAAGGCCGGATATGCAGTTTCAGATTTATGCCAACTATTCTCCTCAGCTTCCTTCCCTTTCGATGCTCTCTACGGTGGAGACTGAGCAGAACAGCTTCATTACGGCTACCGGTAATCCTGATTTGAAGGCGGCTCACCCCTTAAGGTCTTATTTATCTTTCTGGACTCATAAGGGCGCGTTAGATATCAATGCTTATGTGCAGAATTACCATACGTGGGATGCGATTATTCAGGATCTCTATTGGGCAGGAGGGGGAAGATATGTGCAATCGTATGCTAATTTCAAGAATTACGATGCTACTTCGGCGATTGTTAAATTAAAATATTCTAATCTGTTCGGGCATCTTGACTTAGAGGGATATCTCGATTTTTCAAGCTATTACGTATCCAATGGAGACTATAGCAACCGGCTCAATCAGTTCGTGTGGGGCATGAGTGGGCTATTGCATTTCGGTGGATTCTATTTCTCAGGCTATTATTATGTGCCTAAGAAAAGCCTATATGGCTACGATGAAAATACCGGCGAGAATCAAAGCGGCCTGCATGCCTCTTACAATTGGGGGCAGTTCTCAGTCGCTGCTGGCACGGTGTTCATGACAAAGAAGGGCTGCTACTATCCTTCGAAGGATCACAATCCGCTTCGCCCGGGCTGGAGTGTGTTCCAGATGAAGGGCGCTGCCTGGGAATCTTATGTAAGTTTCACCTGGAATCTGCAGTTCGGCCGCTCCTTCCGCAAGACCCAGAGGAGCCTCAACAACTCCGTCTACGATGATTCAGCCGTCAAGAACTGAAAACATCTTTTTACAGAAATTTATTTGACGGAAAATTTTCGTAATCCGGCGAAATTTCGTAACTTTGCAACGCTTTCGGAGCAATCCGGAGGCGTTGCTGCATTCAATCGCCTGCCAGTCAGGCGCTTGGGGTGCGCAGTGGCGTGTATGGAAAGCCTCGCTTTCCAGAGCGCGCAAACGAGAGAAAACTGAACAAGAAACATACTGACAAAACAAACGAAACTGAAATGCCAACAATTCAGCAGTTAGTGAGAAAAGGACGCGTTGTTCTGAAAGAAAAGAGCAAATCGCCTGCCCTCGACTCGTGCCCGCAGCGTCGCGGCGTGTGTGTCAGGGTTTACACCACCACCCCGAGGAAGCCTAACTCGGCTATGCGTAAGGTGGCTCGTGTGCGCCTTACCAATGGCAAGGAGGTCAACTCCTACATACCGGGTGAGGGCCACAATCTTCAGGAGCACAGCATCGTGATGGTGCGCGGAGGTCGTGTGAAAGACCTTCCCGGTGTGCGCTTCCATATCGTGCGTGGCACTCTTGATACCGCAGGCGTGCAGGGCCGCACTCAGCGTCGCTCCAAATATGGTGCCAAGCGTCCGAAGGCTGCTAAGAAATAAGCCGCTCACTAAAAGAGACAGAGAAAACAGAATCACGAACCTACGTTTGATTGTTGGATGACCACCCAGGTTGAGTAAACGGGACAAGAGAGCCCCGTTGAAGATCGCGAAAGAGCAGCCAACTGAAAACTTAAACAAAACAAACAGAAATGAGAAAAGCCAAGCCCAAGAAAAGGGTGATCCTGCCGGATCCGGTGTTCCATGACCAGCGTGTCACGAAATTCGTGAACCACCTGATGCTCGACGGAAAGAAGAACACCGCCTATACCATATTCTATACGGCACTCGAAACCGTGAAGGCCAAAATGCCCAACGAGGAGAAAACCGCTCTCGAAATCTGGCAGAAGGCATTGGAAAACGTTACTCCCCACGTAGAGGTTAAGTCGCGCCGTATCGGTGGCGCCACCTTCCAGGTGCCTACCGAAATCCGTGCTGACCGCAAGGAATCAGTGTCGATGAAGAACCTCATCATCTTCGCCCGCAAGCGCGGAGGCAAGACGATGGCCGACAAGCTCGCCGCTGAGATCGTCGACGCCTACAACGAGCAGGGAGGCGCTTTCAAGCGTAAGGAAGATATGCACCGCATGGCTGAGGCCAACCGTGCATTCGCTCACTTTAGATTCTAATCCGAAGCTGAAATGGCTAAGAACGAAGATCTCAAATACACCCGCAATATCGGCATCATGGCTCACATCGATGCCGGAAAGACTACAACGTCGGAGCGCATCCTCTTCTATACGGGTCTGACCCATAAGATCGGTGAGGTGCACGACGGAGCCGCTACCATGGACTGGATGGAGCAGGAGCAGGAGCGCGGTATCACCATTACCTCCGCCGCTACCACCACGTTCTGGAAATATAACGGTGAGAAATACAAGATCAACCTGATCGACACTCCGGGACACGTTGACTTCACCGTAGAGGTGGAGCGCTCGCTGCGTGTGCTCGACGGCGCCGTGGCTGCCTTCTGCGCAGTAGGCGGTGTAGAGCCTCAGAGCGAGACCGTGTGGCGCCAGGCTGACAAATATAATGTGCCGCGTATCGGCTATGTCAACAAGATGGACCGCTCCGGCGCCAACTTCTTCGAGGTTGTTCGCCAGGTGCGCGAGGTGCTCGGTGCCAACCCGCTGCCTATCCAGATCCCCATCGGGGCCGAGGAGACGTTCAAGGGCGTGGTTGACCTGGTGACCATGAAGGCTATCTTCTGGCACGATGAGACGATGGGCGCTGAGTATGAGGTCGACGAAATTCCTGCTAACCTCAGGGCTGAGGCAGAGGAATGGCGCGACAAGATGCTCGAGACTCTCGCAGAGTACGACGAAGATCTGATGGCCAAATATTTCGATGATCCCTCTACGATTACGGAAGATGAGATCAAGGCCGTGATCCGCAAGGCTACGCTTGCTATGGAGGTCAACCCGATGATCTGCGGTTCGTCGTTTAAGAACAAAGGCGTGCAGACGCTGCTCGACGCTGTCTGCGCATACCTGCCTTCGCCCAAGGACGCAGGCGCTGTAGAAGGTCATGCAGTAGGCGATCCCGATGAGATCCTTACCCGCGAGCCCAGCAGCGATGCTCCGATGTGCGCTCTGGCATTCAAGATCGCTACCGACCCCTATGTGGGCCGCCTCTGCTTCTTCCGCGTTTACTCCGGCGATGTAGTAGCCGGAAGCTATGTGCTCAATAGCCGCAGCGGCAAGAAGGAGCGTGTGTCGCGTCTCTTCCAGATGCACTCCAACAAGCAGAACCCCAAGGAGATGATCGGCTGCGGCGATATCGGCGCCGGAGTAGGCTTCAAGGATATCCGCACGGGCGATACGCTCTGCGACGAAAACGCTCCGATTGTGCTCGAGGCTATGGAGTTCCCCGATCCCGTGATCGGTATCGCTGTAGAGCCTAAGACTCAGAAAGACCTCGACAAGCTGGGCGTAGGCCTGCAGAAGCTCGCCGAGGAAGACCCGACCTTCCGCGTGGAGACCAATGAGGAGACCGGTCAGACCGTGATCAGCGGTATGGGTGAGCTTCACCTCGATATCATTATCGACCGTCTGCGTCGCGAGTTCAAGGTAGAGTGCAACCAGGGTCGCCCGCAGGTTACCTACAAGGAGGCCATCACCAAGCCCGTGGAGCTGCGTGAGGTATTCAAGAAGCAGACCGGTGGTCGTGGTAAGTTCGCCGATATCATCGTGCGTATCGAGCCGGCCGACGACGATTTCGAAGGCAGCCTGCAGTTTGTAGATGAGGTGAAGGGCGGTAACGTGCCCAAGGAATACATTCCTTCAGTGCAGAAGGGCTTCCAGACCGCTATGAAGAATGGCGTGCTCGCCGGCTATCCGGTAGAGCGTCTGAAAGTGACTCTGCTCGACGGTAGCTTCCACCCCGTTGACTCCGACCAGCTCTCATTCGAGCTCTGTGCTATCCAGGCCTTCAAGAAGGGTTCGGAAAAGGCAGGTCCGGTGCTCATGGAGCCTATCATGAAGATCGAGGTGGTGACCCCCGAAGAGTCGATGGGCGACGTGATCGGCGACCTCAACAAGCGTCGCGGACAGGTAGAAGGCATGGAGACAAGCCGCTCCGGTGCCCGCATCGTGAAGGCAAAGGCTCCTCTGGCCGAGATGTTCGGCTATGTGACCGCGCTGCGTACGATCACTTCCGGCCGCGCTACCAGCACCATGTCATTCAGCCACTACGACCAGGTAAGCAACTCGATCGCCAAGAATGTGCTGACCGAGGTGCAGGGCCGCGTGGATCTCATCAAATAAGATAAATAACACAGCACATATAATGAGCCAGAAAATCCGTATCAAACTCAAAAGCTACGATCACAATCTCGTCGACAAGTCGGCCGAGAAGATCGTAAAGACGGTGAAAAGCACCGGCGCTGTGGTGAGCGGCCCCATACCCCTGCCGACGCACAAGCGCATCTTCACGGTGAACCGTTCGACCTTCGTCAACAAAAAGAGCCGCGAGCAGTTTCAGCTGAGCAGTTTCCAGCGCCTGATCGATATCTATAGCTCTACGACGAAGACCATCGACGCCCTGATGAAGCTGGAGCTCCCCAGCGGTGTTGACGTGAGCATCAAGGTGTAAGGCGCTGACCTTAACCTTAACCCAATAAGAAACAACGAATTCAAGGAATAAAGAAATGCCAGGATTAATTGGAAAGAAAATCGGAATGACATCCGTTTTCAGTGCCGACGGAAAGAATGTTCCGTGCACTGTTATCGAAGTAGGTCCTTGCGTTGTCACCCAGATCAAGACCGTTGAGAAAGACGGCTATGAGGCGGTACAGGTAGGCTTTGAAGAGAAGAAAGCGAAGCACACTACCAAAGCCATGGCCGGACATTTCGAGAAGGCAGGGGTGACCCCGCAGAGGCACTTGGCCGAGTTCAAGTCGTTTGAGACAAAGCCGGAGCTGGGCTCCACGCTGACCGTTGACCTCTTCAATGAGGGCGGTTTTGTCGACGTGGTAGGCACCAGCAAGGGTAAAGGCTTCCAGGGCGTAGTGAAGCGTCACGGTTTCGGCGGTGTGGGACAGAGCACCCACGGCCAGCACAACCGTCTGCGCGCACCCGGTTCTATCGGTGCCTGCTCCTACCCGGCAAAGGTGTTCAAAGGCCTCCGCATGGCCGGCCAGATGGGCAATGAGCGTGTGACCGTGCAGAATCTGCAGGTAATCAAGGTGCTCCCCGAGCACAATCTGCTCGTAATCAAGGGTTCCGTGCCCGGAGCCAAAGGTTCAATCGTTTTAGTCGAGAAATAAAGATGGAATTAGCTGTATATAACATCAAAGGTGAAGACACGGGCCGCAAGGTCGTGCTCAACGATGAGGTGTTCGCACTTGACCTCAACGAAGGCAATGCAGAGCACACCGTCTATCTCGACGTAAAACAGTATCTGGGCAACCAGCGTCAGGGCACCCACAAGAGCAAAGAGCGCAGCGAAGTGAGCGGTTCAACCCGCAAGCTCGGTCGCCAGAAGTGCGGCGGCGGCGCTCGCCATGGCGACATCAACAGCCCGCTGCTCCGTGGCGGTGGTACCGTGTTCGGTCCCAAACCCCGTGACTATCGCACCAAGCTCAACAAGAAAGTGAAGGCTCTGGCTCGCAAACTCGCCCTCACTTCCAAGGCTCAGGACAGCCAGATTATCGTAGTGGAGAACTTCACTTTCGACGCTCCCCGCACGAAAGATTACATGGCTCTCGCCAAAGGCCTGAAGCTCGACGACAAGAAGGTGCTGCTCGTCATGCCTGAAGCTGACCGCAACGTGCTTCTGTCGGTGCGCAATGTGCCCAACGCCCTTATGGTGCGTGCTATGGACCTCAACGCCTACACCGTGCTCAACAACGACGCGATTGTGATGACTGAGGATAGCCTCAACCAGATCAACGAATTTTAAAGCGAGGAGACACAGAAATGGATATCCAGATTAAACCCCTGGTGACGGAGAAAGCGACGGCGGAGAGCGAGAAGCTCAACACCTATACCTTCGCAGTGTCGCCCGACGCCAACAAATTCCAGATCAAGGATCTGGTAGAGAAGCTCTACAATGTGCGTGTGGAGCGTGTGAATGTCGCCAACTACGCCGGCAAGCGCAAGCAGCGCTACACAAAGGGCGGCCTAATCAAAGGCCAGAACCCGGCGTTCAAGAAGGCTTACGTGACTGTGGCCGAAGGGCAGACAATCGACTACTACAGTAACATCTAATCAGAAATGGCAGTAAGAAAATTCAAGCCCACAACACCCGGGCAAAGACACAAGATTATCGGTGTATTCAAGAACGAGATCTCCACTGCTAAGAATCCCTTCTCGGGCGAAGGCGCTGGCCAGTCCAAGAAGGTATCTAAAGTTACACCGGAAAAGTCTCTTACAGTCGGCAAACGCAGCACCGGCGGCCGCAATTCGCAGGGCCAGCTCAGTGTGCGCTATCGCGGAGGCGGCCATAAGAGGAAATTGCGTCTCATCGACTTCAAGCGCACTAACGACGGGGTGCCTGCAGTAGTGAAGACCATCGAGTACGATCCTAACCGCTCGGCGCGCATCGCCCTGCTTTACTATAAGGACGGCTCGAAGGCCTACATGATCGTGCCCAACGGCCTTGAAGTGGGACAGATTGTAATGAGTGGCGAAGACGTAGCTCCCGAGGTAGGCAACACCCTGCCCCTGGCTAAGATACCTGTCGGCACCCTCATCCATTGTATCGAACTGCGTCCCGGCCAGGGCGCATGCATGGCCCGCAGCGCAGGTTCGTTTGCTCAGTTGACTTCTCGCGAAGGCGACTATGCAATTATCAAACTGCCTTCCGGCGAAACCAGGAAGGTGCTTCTCGCATGCCGCGCCACGGTAGGCGTAGTCGGCAACTCTGACCATGCCCTCGAGCAGAGCGGCAAGGCAGGCCGCAGCCGCTGGCAGGGCCGCAGGCCTCACAACCGCGGTGTGGTAATGAACCCTGTGGATCACCCGATGGGTGGTGGTGAAGGTCGCCAGAGCGGCGGTCACCCGCGTTCGCGCACAGGTCTCTACGCTAAGGGCCTGAAGACCCGCTCGCCGAAGAAGCACTCTTCGAAGTATATCATCGAGAGAAGGAAGAAGTAATTGACTAACACGAGAAGAAGACAACTATGAGTCGTTCGCTTAAAAAAGGACCGTTTATCAGCGTAAAGCTCGAAAAGAAGGTCAGCGCCATGGAAGAAAGCGGCAAGAAGGCCGTGATCAAGACCTGGAGCCGCGCCTCGATGATCAGCCCTGAGTTCGTCGGCCACACGTTTGCCGTGCACAACGGCAATAAGTTCATACCCGTCTACGTTACGGAGAACATGGTAGGCCACAAACTCGGTGAGTTCGCTCCGACGCGCACCTTCCGCGGCCGCGCCGGCAATAAGAAAAAGTAAGCCGACCCTGCGGTTCTGAAAAAACAAACAGATAATAAAGCACAAGAAATACAATGGGTGTAAGAAAAAGACAATACGCCGACGCGCTGAAGGAAGCCCGCAAGGGTGAATACTTCGCCAAGCTGCACAATGTGCCGTCGTCGCCGCGCAAGATGCGCCTGGTGGTCGATATGGTACGCGGGCAGGAGGTATTCAAGGCTCTCGGCATCCTCAAATTCTCCAACAAGGAGGCAGCCCGCCGGGTGGAGAAGCTGCTTCGCTCCGCAATAGCCAACTGGGAGGCAAAGAATGAGCGCACCGCTGGTAGCGGTGAGCTCTACGTGAGCCGTATCTTCGTAGACTGCGCTCCGATGCTGAAGCGCCTGCGTCCGGCCCCGCGGGGCCGCGGCTACCGTATCCGCAAGCGCTCCAACCATGTGACCGTATTCGTGGATCAGATCCCCGGTAAAGAATAATCTCAAGACTGACGACAAAGATGGGACAGAAAGTAAATCCGATCAGCAACCGTCTGGGAGTGATCCGCGGTTGGGACTCCAACTGGTACGGCGGAAAGAAATATGGCGAGACCCTTCTTGAGGACTCGAAGATCCGCAAATACTTGCGTAATAAACTGGCTAAGGCCAGTGTGAGCCGCATCATCATTGAGCGCACGCTCAAGATGGTGACAGTGACCATCTGCACCTCCCGCCCGGGCATGCTTATCGGCAAGGGTGGCAAGGACGTAGATGCTCTCAAGGAAGCGCTCAAGAAGATCACCGACAAGGAAGTGCAGATCAATATCTATGAAATCAAGCGTCCGGAACTCGACGCCGAGATCGTGGCTGCCAACATAGCCCGTCAGCTCGAGGGTAAGGTGGCTTACCGTCGCGCCGTGAAGATGGCGATAGCCTCCACGATGCGCATGGGTGCCGAGGGCATCAAGATTCAGGTCAGCGGCCGCCTCAACGGCGCCGAAATGGCTCGCTCCGAGATGTTCAAGGAAGGCCGCACGCCGCTCCACACTCTCCGCGCCGACATCGACTACGCTCTGGTAGAGGCTCTGACGAAGGTGGGTATCATCGGTATCAAGGTCTGGATCTGCCGTGGCGAGGTCTATGGCAAGAAGGAGCTCACTCCGGCCTACGCAATCGGCCAGAAGGAGCCGGGATCAAGCCGCCCGCGCAATGAGCGCCGCCGCGACGGATTCCGCAACAAGAAGAACAACAACCGCTAAACTGACATAATAAAATGTTACAGCCGAAAAAGACTAAATTCCGCCGTTCGCAGAAGGGCCGCATGAAAGGTGAGGCACAGCGTGGCAACCAGCTGGCCTTCGGTTCGTTCGGCATCAAGACGCTCGATTCCAAATGGATCACCGGGCGCCAGATAGAGGCTGCGCGTATTGCGGTGACGCGCTACATGCAGCGTCAGGGACAGATCTGGATCCGCATTTTCCCCGACAAGCCGATTACCAAGAAGCCTGCCGAGGTGCGAATGGGTAAAGGTAAAGGTAATCCCGAAGGATTCGTGGCGCCCGTTACTCCGGGCCGCATCCTGATTGAGGTAGAAGGCGTGCCGATGGAGGTAGCCAAGGAGGCTCTGCGCCTTGCAGCCCAGAAGCTTCCGGTGCTTACGAAATTCATCGTTCGCCGCGACTATGATCCCTCCCAGGCTGTCTGAAACCAATCACGACTGATAAAACAGACAATAATCTGACATGAAAAAGGAAGAAATCAAGGAATTAAGCATTCATGAGCTGCAGGCTCGCGTAGAGGCTGCCGAGAAGGCTTATCGCGAATTGAAAGTAGCGCACGCGATATCTCCCGTAGACAATCCCGCAAAGATCACCAAAGACCGCCGCGAGATTGCCCGCTTGAAGACCGTGTTGCGCCAGAAAGAGCTCGAAGCTCAGGGCAAGTGATCCCGACAAGTATTTTAGAAAGAAATGGAACAGAAGAGACATTTAAGAAAAGAAAGGATCGGGGTAGTCTCCAGCAATAAATGCGACAAGACGATCACGGTTGAGATCAAGTGGAAAGAGAAGCACCCGATCTACGGCAAGTTTGTCAACAAGACGAAAAAATACCACGCGCACGATGAGAACAACGAGTGCTCCGTAGGCGATACCGTTCGCCTGATGGAGACTCGCCCTCTGAGCAAGACGAAGCGCTGGCGCCTGGTGGAAATCATCGAAAAAGTTAAGTAAGCAATGGTACAGACAGAATCACGCCTGGTAGTGGCAGACAACAGCGGCGCAAAAGAGGCGCTCTGCATCCATGTGCTCGGCGGCACGGGCCGTCGCTACGCTTCGGTGGGCGACGTGATCGTAGTCAGCATCAAGAGCACGATTCCCTCGTCGGAAGTCAAGAAAGGCACTGTATCGAAGGCCGTTGTAGTACGCACGAAGAAGGAGATCCGCCGCCCCGACGGCAGCTATATCCGCTTCGACGACAACGCCTGTGTGCTCCTTAACAACGCTGGTGAGATCCGCGGCACCCGTATCTTCGGCCCCGTGGCCCGCGAACTGCGCGCCACCAACATGAAGATCGTCTCGCTGGCTCCCGAAGTGCTTTAACCCCTAAAGGTAACAACAGTCATGGCAAAATTGCATATTAAGAAGGGCGACACGGTCTACGTCAATGCCGGCGACGACAAAGGCAAGACGGGCCGCGTGCTCGAGGTGCAGGTTAAGAAGAACCGCGCCATCGTGGAGGGGGTGAATATGGTGTCGAAGAGCACCAAACCCAATGCCAAATATCCTCAGGGCGGAATCATCAAGATGGAGGCTCCGGTCCACATCTCGAACCTCAACCCTGTAGATCCGAAGAGCGGTAAAGGCGTGCGTATCGGCCGCCGCCGCAACGAGGAGGGCAAACTCGTACGTTATTCCAAAAAATCAGGAGAGGAGATTAAATAATGAGCTCGACCACACTTAGCAAAGATTATAAAGAGCGCATCGTGCCTGAGCTCACCAAGAAGTTCGGCTACGAGACGCCGATGCGCGTGCCCAAGCTGGAGAAGATCGTGATCAACCAGGGTCTTGGCGCCGCTACTCAGGACAAGAAGCTGATTGAGACCTCGGTCAACGAACTGACGGCCATCACGGGCCAGAAGGCAGTGCCGACGCTTTCGCGCAAGGATATCTCCAACTTCAAGCTCCGCAAGAAGATGCCTATCGGCGTGCGCGTAACCCTGCGCCGCGAGAAGATGTATGAGTTCCTGGAGCGCCTCGTGCGCGTGGCTCTGCCCCGTATCCGCGACTTCAAGGGCATCAACGCCAAGCTCGATGGCCGTGGCAACTATACGCTGGGCATCACCGAGCAGATCATCTTCCCCGAAATCAACATTGACAATGTGCCGAAGCTTCAGGGTATGAACATCACTTTCGTGACTTCAGCCCCCAACGATGAGGAAGGCTTCGCCCTTCTCAAGGAATTCGGCCTTCCGTTCAAGAAAGAAAAGTAAAGAAGAGATATGGCAAAAGAATCAATGAAAGCCCGCGAGGTTAAGCGCCAGAAGATGGTGGCCCGCTACGCCGAGAAGAAAGCAGCCCTGAAGAAGGCCGCTCTCGCCGACGCCGACGGCAACATCGACTATGAGGCCCTGGCCAAGCTGCAGAAGCTTCCCCGCAACGCTTCGAAGGTGCGCCTTCACAACCGCTGCGAGATCACGGGACGCCCGAAGGGATACATGCGCCAGTTCGGCATCAGCCGCATCCAGTTTCGCGAGATGGCCTCAGCAGGCCTGATCCCGGGAGTGCGCAAGGCAAGCTGGTAAGAAAGCAAAGAGCCGGAAATGCCGGGCGCTCCGCTCCGATGCGGCGCCCGGCGGCTCCGGAACCTTCAACCCGAAAGAAAAAGAGAGTTTTTAGATATTGTTCAGCATGTCTGAATCAATTTAACAAACCAAACCAATGACAGATCCTATAGCAGACTATCTGACGCGGCTCCGCAACGCCATCATGGCAGGCCATCGTGTGGTTACGGTACCGTCGTCGAAAATGAAGAGAGAGATCACGAAGATCCTCTTTGACCAAGGCTATATCCTGAACTACAAGTTCGAGGAAGGCGGCACGCCGCAGGGCACAATCCGGATTGCCCTCAAGTATGATCCGGTCGATAAAGTAAGCGCCATTCAGGGCCTGCAGCGCGTGTCGCGCCCGGGTCTCCGTCAGTACACGGGCTACAAGGACATGCCGCGTGTGCTCAACGGTCTTGGCATCGCCATTCTTTCCACCCCGCAGGGCGTGATGACCAACAAAGAGGCTAAAGAGCTTAAGGTTGGCGGCGAAGTGTTGTGTTACGTCTATTAATCGAAGGAGGTAAGTATGTCAAGAATAGGTAAAGCACCGATTGAACTGCCTGCCGGCGTGACCATCCAGGTGAAAGATAATGTAGCCACCGTGAAAGGCCCCAAGGGCGAGCTTTCACAGGCGATCAATCCGGACATCACCGTAAAGGTGGAGGACGGCAAAATAGAACTTACGCGTCCGAGCGACGACCGCGAGCACCGCGCCATGCACGGCCTCTATCGCGCCCTTATCCATAATATGGTTGTAGGCGTGTCGGAGGGCTACCGCAAGGAGCTGGAGCTCGTAGGTGTAGGCTACCGCGCCACGGCAACCGGCCAGGTGCTGGAGCTTGCTCTGGGCTATAGCCACGCTATCTATATCAAGCTTCCCAAAGAGGTAAAGGTAGAGGCCAAGATGGAGCGTAACAAGAACCCGCTCATCATCCTCGAAAGCTCTGACAAGCAGCTTCTGGGCCAGGTATGCGCCAAGATCCGCAGCCTGCGCAAGCCTGAGCCGTACAAGGGCAAGGGCATCAAGTTCGTCGGCGAGGTGATCCGTCGCAAGTCGGGCAAGTCGGCAAGTGCTAAATAATTAAGAGAGAAGCGAAATGATATCCAAGATAGAAAGACGCAACAAGATCAAAGCCCGCATCCGCGGCAAAGTATCGGGCACGGCCGAGCGCCCGCGTCTGAGCGTGTTCCGCTCCAACAAGGCCATCTATGCCCAGGTGATCGATGATCTGGCCGGCCGCACTCTGTGTGCCGCCTCGTCGAAAGGCCTCGAGGGAGGCACCAAGACTGAGCAGGCAGCCCAGGTAGGCGAGGCCGTAGGTAAGAAAGTACTTGAACTGGGCATCAGCGAGGTGGTGTTCGACCGCAACGGCTACCTCTTCCATGGTCGCGTGAAATCGCTGGCCGATGGCGCCCGCAAGGCAGGTCTTAAATTTTAACAGAAGAAAGTCATGGCAAAAAGAGATAACAGAGTAAAATCTACCAACGACCTTGACCTTAAGGACCGTCTTGTGGCCATCAACCGCGTCACCAAAGTGACCAAGGGCGGCCGTGCCTTCAGCTTCGCCGCTATCGTAGTGGTAGGCAATGAAGACGGCATCATCGGCTGGGGTCTGGGAAAGGCCAACGAGGTTCAGGCAGCCATCGCCAAGGGCGTGGAGGCAGCAAAGAAGAACCTTATCAAGGTGCCCGTCTACAAAGGCACTATTCCTCATGAGCAGGCAGCCAAGTTCGGCGGCTCTCGCATCTATCTGCGTCCGGCATCGGCCGGTACCGGTGTGAAGGCCGGCGGCGCTATGCGCGCAGTGCTCGAGAGCGTGGGCATCACCGACGTGCTTGCCAAGTCGAAAGGCTCGTCGAACCCCCACAACCTGGTAAAGGCCACCATCGCGGCTCTCAGCGAGCTCCGCAGCCCGCTCGATGTAGCTAAATCGCGCGGTGTGAGCGTGGCAAAAGTGTTCAACGGAAAATAATCACTGAATCATGGCAAAGATAAAGATAACTCAGATCAAGAGCCGCATCAACGCCCCCAAGAAGCAGAAGCTCACGCTCGATGCCCTTGGGCTGCACAAGATGCATCATTCGGTGGTGAAAGAAGACACCCCGGCAATCCAGGGAATGGTCAACGCCGTGCGTCATCTCGTAGAGGTGACCCCGGCATAAAGATGAGGAGAGACAACAGCTATGGAATTAAATAATCTTTCGCCTGCCGTAGGCAGCAATAAGAAGAACAAGCGTGTGGGCCGCGGTCCGGGTTCGGGCTACGGCGGTACGTCGACTCGCGGCCACAAGGGTGCCAAGTCGCGTTCTGGCTATAAGTACAAAATCGGCTTCGAAGGCGGTCAGATGCCGCTGCAGCGCCGTCTGCCGAAGTTCGGCTTCAAGAACATCAACCGGGTAGAATACAAGGCGATCAACCTTGACGCCCTGGAGGCTCTGGCAACCGCAGCCAATCTCGCCAAGATCACGGTAGCCGACCTGCGTCAGGCAGGCCTGGTGCCGAAGAAGGGTCTTGTGAAGATTCTGGCCAAGGGCGCACTGACCCGCCCGCTTGAGGTAGAGGCCGACGCCTTCTCCGCCAAGGCCGCAGAGGCCATTCAGGCTGCCGGCGGCAAAGCCACAGCCACAAAAAAATAACACAGAATGGGATTCACACAGACAGTAAAGAATATCTGGAGCGTAGAAGACCTGCGCAAGCGCATAGGCATCACGCTGCTGTTGGTGGTGATTTACCGCTTCGGCTGCTATGTGGTTCTTCCGGGTATAAACCCGCAGGACCTCATGGCTCTGAAGAATTTCACCTCCGATGGCCTGATGCAGCTGCTCGACATGTTCTCGGGCGGTGCATTCTCGCAGGCTTCGATCTTCGCTCTGGGTATCATGCCCTATATCACAGCCTCGATTATCGTGCAGCTGCTGGGCATGGTTCTCCCCTCGCTTCAGAAGATGCAGCGTGAGGGTGAGAGCGGGCGCATGAAGCTCAACCAGTATACGCGCTATCTTACGGTGCTGATCCTGGTGCTCCAGGGTCCGGCTTACCTGATGAATCTGCGCTATCAGGTGGCAGCCGCAGGCGGCCACGTTGAGATGGGCTTCTGGACAGTGGCCTATATGACAATCGTGCTCGCGGCAGGCTCCATGTTTATCATGTGGCTTGGCGAACGCATCGACCAGAAAGGTATCGGCAACGGCATCTCATTCATAATTCTGATCGGTATTCTGGCCCGCATGCCGGAAGCCTTCATTCAGGAGTTTACGGGACGCCTTCTCAACTCGGCAGGCGGCGGTCTGGTGATTTTCCTTCTGGAAATCGTGATTCTGCTGGCCGTGATTGCCGGTGCGGTACTGCTCGTGCAGGGCACTCGCAAGGTGCCTGTGCAGTATGCCAAGCGCATCGTGGGCAATAAGCAGTATGGCGGCGCCCGCCAGTACATACCGCTCAAGGTCAACGCTGCCGGTGTGATGCCTATCATCTTTGCGCAGGCCATCATGTTTATCCCCATCACGCTGGTAGGCTTCAGCACGAATCAGACCGGCTTCTTCGGGGCTCTGACCGACATGTATGGCTGGACATACAACATTGTCTACTTCCTGATGATCGTAGCCTTCACGTATTTCTACACGGCCATCACGGTGCGTCCTGCACAGATGGCGGAAGACATGAAGCGCAACAACGGCTTTATCCCCGGCGTGAAACCCGGTAAGCCGACTGTGGATTATCTGGATTCGATCATGTCGAGAATCACGCTTCCGGGTTCAATCTTCCTTGGAATCGTGGCAATCCTTCCGGCTATAGCCCATGTATGCGGCCTCAACCGAAGCTTTGCCCAGTTCTTCGGCGGAACCTCGCTGCTGATTATGGTAGGCGTAGTGCTCGATACGCTGCGCATAGTAGAAGGTCACCTGTTAATGCGCCACTACGACGGCCTGATGAAAGACGGCCGCATCAAGGGACGCACAACCGGCAGCGGAGCCTTCTGAACCAGACTTGACTGAGGAGAAAGAGAGATGATATATCTCAAGACCGAAGAGGAATTGCAACTCATGCGCGCCGCCGCCGAGCTGACAAGCGCGACGCTCGGCGAGGTGGCGCGGTGGGTGGCTCCGGGAGTTACGACCCAGAAGCTCGATACGATAGCCCGCGAATACATCTTGGATCACGGCGGGCGTCCGGCCTGTCTGGGATATCATGGCTTTCCGGGCACACTATGTATCGAAGTCAACGAGTATGTAGTCCACGGATTTCCTTCGGCCTATGTGCTTCGCGAAGGCGATATCGTAGGCACAGATCTTGTGGTGGAGCTCAACGGCTATTGCGGCGACAGCTGCTACACCTTCCCTGTAGGAGAGGTAGCCCCTGAAGTGGATACTTTCCTGCGCCACGTGAAGGAGTCGCTCTATAAGGGTATAGATGCGGCCAAGGCCGGCCATCGCATAGGCGATATCTCCAATGCCGTGCAGTCCTATTGCGAGAAGCTGGGATATACGGTAGTTCGCGAGATGTGTGGCCACGGCATCGGGCGCTCGATGCATGAGGATCCCGAGGTGCCCAACTTCGGTCGCCGCGGAATCGGGCCGGTGATGAAAGACGGCATGTGTATCTGCATCGAACCCATGATCAACATGGGAAGCAAGAATATCGTGATAGAGCGTGACGGCTGGCAGGCGCGAACGAAAGACCGCAAATGGTCGGCCCATTACGAGCACACGATAGTCGTAAGAGGAGAGGATCCGGAAATCCTGACCTCATTTGAGCCGATACGCGAGGCGCTCGGCGAGAGATTTATCTGAACTCAGAAAAGAAACCGAAAGAAGACCGACATGGCAAAACAAGCTGCAATAGAGCAGGACGGAGTGATACTGGAAGCCCTGAGCAACGCGATGTTCAAGGTTGAACTGGAGAACGGGTATGAGATAACCGCCCATATCTCCGGCAAAATGCGCATGCATTACATCAAAATTCTCCCGGGCGACCGGGTGAAGGTAGAGATGTCACCTTACGACCTTACGAAGGGCCGCATATCGTTCCGCTACAAATAAACCGAGACAAACATCCTAAAAGCATATGAAAGTAAGAGCATCAATCAAGAAACGCAGCGCCGACAGCAAGATCGTGCGCCGCAAAGGCAGGCTGTATGTTATCGACAAGAAGAACCCAAAACTCAAACAGCGTCAAGGATAATTTTATTATCTTTGCACTTTAAACAGACAAGAAGCATATGGCAGTACGAATAGTCGGCGTAGACCTTCCGCAGAACAAGCGCGGGGAGATAGCCCTGACCTACATCTACGGTATCGGCCGCAGCGCCGCCAACACGATCCTGGAAAAAGCGGGTGTAGACCGCGACATTAAAGTGAAAGACTGGAGCGACGCCCAGGCAGCCGCCGTGCGCGAAGTGATCCAGAGCAACTACAAGGTGGAGGGCGACCTCCGCAGCGAGATTCAGCTGAACATCAAGCGACTGATGGATATCGGCTGCTATCGCGGCATTCGCCACCGTCTTGGCCTTCCGGTGCGCGGCCAGAGCACTAAGAACAATGCTCGCACGCGCAAGGGCCGCAAGAAGACAGTCGCTAACAAGAAGAAAGCTACAAAATAATTGAAGTATGGCAAAAAAGACAGTCGCAGCGAAGAAGAGAAACGTCAAGGTCGATGCAATGGGCCAGCTGCACGTTCACTCCTCTTTCAATAACATCATCGTATGCCTGGCCAATTCTGAGGGTCAGGTCATCTCCTGGTCGTCGGCCGGCAAGATGGGATTCCGCGGTTCGAAGAAGAACACTCCCTACGCCGCTCAGATGGCAGCGCAGGATTGCGCTAAGGTGGCCTATGATCTCGGTCTGCGCAAGGTGAAAGCCTACGTGAAGGGTCCCGGCAACGGCCGTGAGAGCGCTATCCGTACGGTTCATGGCGAAGGCATCGAGGTGGTGGAGATTGTAGACGTGACGCCGCTGCCGCACAACGGCTGCCGTCCGCCGAAGCGCCGCAGAGTGTAAAAATCTCTAAGGCAGAGAGAATCTTTCATAGCTAAACAAGACAAAGAAGCGGCCCTGACAATTCTTCCGGAATGCGAATATGACCATCTGATGCTCTTTCTCTCGATGGCCGCGGCTGCGCTAACGGAAAGGAGCTAAAGGGCAGCTCCCAAAACTTCAAACTAAAAACTCAAACAATGGCAAGATACACCGGCCCAAAGACTAAAATCGCACGCAAGTTCGGCGAGCCGATCTATGGCGAGGATAAGATATTCGCCAAGAGAAACTATCCGCCGGGACAGCACCGCAGGCGGAAAACGTCGGAGTATGGTCTCCAGCTCCGCGAGAAGCAGAAGGCCAAATATACCTACGGAGTGCTGGAGCGTCAGTTCCGTAACATGTTCGAGAAGGCCGCCCGCGCTAAGGGCGTGACGGGTACTGTGCTTCTTCAGTACCTTGAGAGCCGTCTGGACAATGTAGTATATCGTATGGGTATCGCTCCCAGCCGTCCTGCAGCGCGTCAGCTCGTGCTCCACAAGCATGTAACGGTCAATGGCGCTGTAGTGAACATTCCTTCTTATCAGGTTCGTCCGGGCGACGTAGTAGCAGTTCGCGAAAAGTCGAAGAGCCTTGAGGTGATAGCAGACTGCCTTGCAGGCTTCAACCACAGCAAGTATCCCTGGATAGAATGGGACGAGAGCCTGAAGGGCGGTAAGTTCCTCCATGTGCCCGAGCGTGAAGATATCCCTGAGAATATCAAGGAACAGCTGATCGTCGAGTTGTATTCGAAATAATAAATCTCCTGAACCTCATGGCAATATTAGCATTTCAGAAGCCCGACAAAGTGATGATGCTGGAGGCGACGAACTCCTACGGAAAGTTCGAGTTCCGCCCTCTGGAACCTGGCTATGGCCAGACAGTAGGCAATGCTTTGCGTCGCATCTTGTTGGCTTCGCTCGGAGGCTACGCCATCTGCTCAATCCGCATCGACGGAGTGGCTCACGAGCTTGACACCGTGCCCGGGGTGAAAGAGGACGTATCGAACATTATCCTCAATCTGAAGCAGGTACGCTTCAAGCAGACTACTGAGGACATCGATACAGAGACGGCCACAATAGAAGTGCCTGCCGGCGCAGCCGCTCTTACCGCGGGCGATCTTGGAAGGATGCTCGCCGGATTCGAGGTGCTCAACCCCGAACTGGTGATCTGTAATCTCGACCCGGCAGCCGAGGGCTTCAAGATGGAGTTCACGGTAAATAAGGGTCGCGGTTGGGTTCCTGCCGACGAAAACCGCGAGATGCTCGCCGGCGCCGACCCCAGTGTGATCGCCATCGACTCGATCTATACGCCAATAAAGAACGTGAAATATGCCGTCGAAAACTACCGCGTGGAGCAGAAGACGGACTATGAGAAGCTGATCCTGGAGGTGACCACCGACGGGAGCATCCTCCCGAAAGACGCGCTGAAAGAGGCGGCTAAGATTCTGATTTACCATTTCATGCTCTTCTCCGATGAGAAAATAGCTCTGGAGACTCCCGTGCAGGAGGAAGACGAGGAATTCGATGAGGAGATTCTGCGCATGCGCCAGCTGCTGAAGAGTAAGTTGGTAGACATGGGTCTGAGCGTACGCGCAACCAACTGCCTCAAGAGCGCAGAGGTTGAGACGCTTGGCGAGCTGGTGGTATTCAACAAGACTGATCTGCTGAAGTTCCGCAACTTCGGAAAGAAGAGCCTTACGGAACTCGACGAGCTGCTGGCCCGCAATAACCTCTCTTTCGGCATGGACATCGCCAAATACAAATTAGATAAAGACTAACCCCGATGAGACACAATAAGAAATTCAACCACCTCAGTCGTAAGAAGGGACACCGCGACGCGCTGCTCTCCAACCTTACCATCGCTCTTATCATGCATAAGAGGATCAATACGACTCTGGCCAAGGCCAAGGCTTTGCGCGTCTATGCCGAGCCGATCATCACGCGCTCGAAGAAGGACGACACGGCCAACCGCCGTCTCGTGTTCAGCTATCTTCGCAATAAAGAAGCTGTAAAGGAGCTTTTCGGCGTGGTTGCTGAAAAGGTTGCCGACCGCCCGGGAGGCTATACCCGCATTCTCAAGACCGGACATCGTCTGGGCGATAACGCCGAGACCTGCTTCATCGAGCTCGTAGATTTCAACGAGGCTCGCCTGAGCGCTCCGAAAGACGAGAAGAAGGGCAAAACCACTCGTCGCTCTCGCCGCAAGGCTGCCCCGAAAGCCGAGGCTGCTCCCGCAGAGGAGCCGAAGGCAGAGGCACCCGCAGCAGAAGCAGAGGAAGAGGCAAAGGCCTGATTATTCCAGACAGAAATTACGAATCGGGAGGGATTGTGCGTATCGGCGTGCGATCCCTTTCGCTTTTATAAGGAGCACTAAATAATGCGCAGAGCATACGGAAGCGGTAGCGGCGACGAGGGATTCGGACCTGCCGGCGTGATAGTATTGGGAATGCTTACGGCGTTCGGCCCTTTCCTGACGGATTTTTATCTGCCGGTGCTTCCGCGAATGGCGGAATTTTTCCGCACTTCGGCCTCAATGGCATCGATAAGCCTTACGGCAGCAATGGCTGGTCTGGCTGCGGGTCAGCTTCTGATCGGTCCGGTGAGCGACCGATATGGACGCAGAAGAGTGCTGCTTGCCACTCTGGCTCTCTTCGTGATAGCCTCGACTGGCTGCGTGCTGGCTACTGATATCGTCCAGTTTAATGCGTGTCGCTTTTTTCAGGGTATAGGGGGAGCCGGCGGAATAGTGATAGCCAAAAGTATGGCTACCGACAGATATACGGGGTCGAGACTATCACGCTTCATGTCGCTGCTTTCGGCTATAAACGGCGTAACGCCGGTGATAGCTCCTCTCGCCGGCGGCGCTATGGCGGGAGTGGCAAGCTGGCAGGGAATCTTTTTCTTGCTCACCGCGCTCGGAGTGGCGCTATTCTTATCTTCGCTGCCTTTGCCGGAGACGCTATCCCGGGCTGGAAGAATCGAGGGAGGCATCTGGCAGGCTTTTGGCAACCTGTTCAGGGTGTTTCGCAATCCGGTGTTCTCTCTTGCCACGTTGGGGCTTATGGCCTGCGGCTGCACGCTTTTCAGTTATATTGCAGCTTCGCCGTTCGTGCTTCAGGAGCTTTATGGTCTTTCGGAATTAGGGTTCAGTCTTTGTTTCGCCGGCACGGCACTGATGCTCGGCTGCGGATCGGCTTTAGCTTCCGTATTCAGAAAAATCGGTACTGCTTTGAAGACAGGGGTATCCTTTCTGCTGGGCGGAGCCGGGGCTACTGCTTTTGCGCTTATGGGCTCCATGCCGGTATGGGCCGTAGTTGGCTCGTATGTGGTAATGATGGTCGGTTTCGGACTGCTTCAACCTCCGCTTACGGCTGTGGCTATGGATAGCGAGCGAAGAAACGCCGGAGCTGCGGGAGCAGTATGCGGTGCCTCCATGTATGTGGCAGGCGGGCTTGTCAGTCCATTGGTAGGTATCGGCTCCGTGAGGGTGGCTCAATCCGTGGCTGCGTTATCAAGCTCAGCTCTGTGTCTTGTAGCGATATGGCTTCTTCTCGGTGCCCTCACGCGGGCATCAGGCGTCAGAGCACCGGAGCGGTAAGGCGCACAATCGATTCCAGCAGGCGCTGATGCCAGGGTCTCTGATGCCAGGCCTTATATGTGAGTTTAGAGCAGTGCTGGATATCGGAGAAGAAGATGTCTCTCATTCGCCGGTTAAAGTCGGAATCGAACACGAGCAGATTACATTCAAAATTATTCTCGAGGCTTCTGAAATCGAAGTTGGTTGAACCTGCTGTCACGAAATCTTCATCAATTATCATTGTTTTTGCGTGGAGCATTCCCTCTTCGTAGAGATAGACCTTGATGCCGGCCTTTAGGCATTCCGTAATGTAGGAGAAGCTGGCAAGCTGCAGAAGGCGGCTGTCGCTGCGTCTGGGTATCATCACCCTTACGTCGACCTTTGATAAAGCAGCAGCCTGCAGAGCCTTCAGTAGAGCCTCGGTGGGCAGGAAATATGGCGTCTGGATATAGATTGATTTGTGGGCCGATGAGATGGCTCGTAGAAAGCAGAGTGACAGATTGTCCCAGTTGGTGGTGGGTCCGCTGGCCACAAATTGAATGCCAAGCTCATTGGGCTCGTGGGCGAGCAGTTGCGGTCCGGTGTTAAGGAGCGGCTGCCCCATGAAGCTCCAGTCTACGGCGAAAGAATATAGAAGCTGGCTCACGATATCACCTTTCACCCGGAAATGTGTGTCGCGCCAGGGTCCTTCTTTTCCGATAGCTTTAACATACCGGTCGGCGATATTCATTCCTCCTATGTAGCCTATGGCATTGTCGATTACTACAATCTTGCGGTGATTCCTCCAGTTGATGCGGCTGGCCAGGGTTGGGAAAGTAACTCTGAAAAACGGTCGGGCATTGACTCCTGCTTCCCTCAGATCTTTGAAAAAGCGGTTTCTTGACGAGAAACTGCCTACATGGTCGTAGATCACCCTTACATCGAGCCCTTCGCGAGCTTTCTGCTTGAGGATAGCTGCAATGCGGCGGCCTACTTCATCGTCGGAGAAGATGTAGTATTGCAGGAAGATATTATGGCGCGCATTGCTCAGATCGCGTTCGAGCGATTCAAATTTGGCATTTCCTTCCGTGAAGATTTCTATTTCATTGTTTTGTGTCAGCGGGGCGCTTGTGAGCGAGTTAGCGAGCTTCACGAGCTGCCTTCGCGAGGGGAGCAGCGAGGTATCGCTCACCTTTACGCTCACCTCTTTGTTCCGCTTCATGAGCCGCCTTTTGCTCGAATGGCTGATCATGCGGGTGTTGCGAAGGCTCCGACCGAAGAAGAGATAGAAAATCAGCCCTATACCCGGAAGAAATATCAATGATATCATCCACGACAGCGAGCGGATAGGGTTACGGTTTTCTGAAAGCACAACGATGATGCAACTGACCGTAGTGGCTGCATAGGCTATAATCAGCAGCCAGAACAGCCAGCTTGAGAGATGAATCATGGCGGCGAGGCAACTCATGGAAGGTCTTGCTCGGCTTATCTGGAGTTTTATCGACGCTAAGGTATATAATTCAGGTGAGAATACAAAAAACGCAGCGTAATTTCTCAATTTCACCGCGTTTCTTTAGCTTAACTAAATAAATTCTTACATGTCAGGTTCATAGTATCAAACCTATTTTGCTGCGCCTGCCTTCCCAGGCCTGCTGCAACGTCTTTGTCCAATCTTGATGCAAAATTAGATAATTATGACCGAATATCTACTTGTCTGATTGTTAATAAATACTAAATTCAGACTTTGCCTTCCTTTTTCTGGCGTAGATATTCCTGGGCTGTGGCGTCGAGCTCATCATACCATTCTTTTCCGAACTTCTCTATAAGCGGTTCTCTCAGAAAGCGATAGGCCGGAATCCCTTTGGCGCGTCCGAGTGTCTCCGCAGGTTTGCAGATTTTCCAGCGATGGAAATTCACTGCCGTAAAGCCCTCATATTCCTTGAGCCTCACAGGATAGAGCGCGCATGACGCCGGCTTTTTGAAGCTTATACGGTTTTCTCTCCATGCCTTCTCCAGAGCGCACAGACAAATGCCTCCGGGAGCGTAGGTAGTAAAGACGCAATCGCGCCCATCGACGAGGCTGGTCACCAGATCGCCTTCCTCATCAATGTAGGCAGGTCCCTGCTCCTCCAGAACCTCTCTTGCTGCCGGCGATAGATCATTATACACTTCAGGAATGACATTGCAGATCTGGTCATATTCCTCCTTTGTGATCGGCGCTCCAGCATCCCCGTCGATGCAGCACTGTCCGAGGCAGGCATTGAGGTCGCAGCAAAAGCAGCGTTCTACGAGGTCGAGCGAAACCAGAGTGTCTCCTATCTTAAGCATATCTCTATTCGTTTGAAATAATTTCAGTAGTGCCCACCAACCTGTCACCTCTCGCTCCGAGCGGGCGGTAGAAGAGCTTAACGGTATAGCGGTTGCGCGTCTCGTAGCGGGAGCCGTCGATATTTCTGAAGCTTCCGTCAGGTTGCAGCTCCAGATATCGGTAATTGTAGGCTCCCTGCTTTAGCGGCAGAGCCAGGTGATATGGCCCTGTACCCTCAAGTTTAGCCATTCCTCCGGGCAGGGCTCTCGTAAGCTCTCCTTCAAGGAAAATCGTGCGGCCGGGAGGAGCATCGAGCGAGAAGTGTACGGTGACATAATCGGCTCCCAGATCGCTATCGGTGGCATTGGAAGCTCTCACTAAGCTCGCCCCGAATTGAGTCTTATCGAAGCGGTACGGGTCTGTATCTTTCGGAAAATCAGTGTTAAGAAAAGCCTGATGCCGATTGTTTTCGAAACTGACTGAGTCAATTCCACGGCTGGTATATCCGGCCACGACAGTCTCGAACCTACGGAACTCGTTGCCGGCATCGAAAATTAGCGAAGGCTCATGCTCGAACACCGCCACATCTCCCTGGATTCTCGAAGGGTGCATTATAATCTTCTCTGATTCAGGATATCCGTTTTGCTCTACAACGAGAATCAGCTCTGAGAAAGGATCAGCCGTCTTCAGCTTCTTCAAATCAGCTTCTATTCTCAGTTGTTGCCAGAAATCTGTGCCGCGGTCGGTGGGGTAGCACATCTCGGCTTTCAGCGGCACCGTGGTCTCAGCAATACTGAATCTTGCCTGAGCCACAATGGATTCAGGATCATCTTCCCTATATATCTCTACCAGGTAATTGCCTGATACTTTCGGCTTTATATCGGAATTCGGTAGCTTTATCCGATAATTCGCGTAGTGCTGAAACGTATTGTCGGAGAGCGCCCAATCATCGATCTTCGCATAATTGAAACTCTCGAGGTATTCGCTTTCGATTAGCTGGGAGGGCTTCCAGTCGGCGTTCAGGTGAGTAATACGCGCCTCAAGGTATGAAGGTTCCTCAGCCCATTCATCGATTGTAAGCACAATGGGCGAAGAGCCGAGAAGGGTTATGGCGGGGTCGAGGGGACGTCCTTCAGGCGAGATCTTAAGAGTATGGAAATCAGGATCAAAGATTCGGGTGTGAGTATCGCTCTGCGCGGCTGCCACTGGAGCCATGCAGAGAAGACTGCCGATAAGAAGGTGGCTGAGATTCAACGGTGGAGCCGGTTATAGATGATCTCTACTCCTTCGCATACGAGCTCGGAGCAGTTTTTTACTGCGCCGGGAGTCTTTAGCTCGGAGCAGCGCAGGCGGCCAGAATTGCGCTCCTTGAAGTCGGCAAACAGCTCTTTGACCAAAGCGTAGACCTCGGTCTTATCCGGCTTTTGCCCGTTTTCTTTCTCCAGAATGCGGGAGGCAGCAGCTGCCATAGCTGCAGCCACTCCGCAGATTTCTCCGGCGCCTCCCATGCCGCTTCCCATTCCAAGGGTGAGGGCAGATGCGGTGTCTTCGTCGAGGCCGAGCTCATCGGTGAAGCAGAGTAGCACTGCCTGAGCGCAGTTATAGCCCTGTGCGCGAAGGTCGAGACATTTCTTTTTCAGGGCTTCAAGATCGTTGCTATTGCTCATTTTTTTTCTTTAATTTTACCAGATAATAGGGCTCTTGCCCTGGTTCTTAAGATATTGATTGGCTGCATTAAAATGACCGTTGCCGAAGAATCCGCGCGATGCAGAGAGAGGTGACGGGTGGGGCGAGGTAAGCACCAGATGCCTTCCGCGGTCGATATGCATGCCCTTTCGGATTGCGTCAGATCCCCATAGCAGAAATACGAGTCCTTCCCGATCTCGGTTGAGCGCCTCTACTGCGGCATCAGTCAACTGCTCCCAACCAATCCCGGAATGGCTCTTGGGAGAATGCTCTTCTACAGTGAGAGATGCGTTAAGAAGCAGTACCCCTTGGCGGGCCCAGCGTGACAAATCGCCATCAGCAGGAGTCGGGGCACCTGTTTCGGCGCTTACCTCTTTGAATATGTTGCGGAGAGAAGGGGGAAAAGGTTGTCCTGGAGCCACGCTGAATGCAAGCCCATTAGCCTGACCAGGCCCGTGGTAGGGATCCTGTCCTACAATCACAACCTTCACATCGCTGAAAGGAGTGGCATCGAATGCGGCAAAAATACTTTTAGCGGGGGGATACACCGGTTTCGGCCCGGCGTAGGCCTGACGTATTCGCGAAGCAAGCTGGGCGAAATATGGTTTCCCGAACTCTTCCTTCAGGGCCTTTTTCCAACCCTCTTCGATTCGCACGTCCATTGTAGTAGCACTAAATTATATACAACACTAAGCAAAGGTAATCAATCCCCGCAACATTAGCCCCTCCTCAGCCCGATTTTTTAGAGCGTTCCCATGTCAATTTGTGAGACAGCGTCTCACTTTTTGGAAAAACGAGATACAGTTTCCTCATATATGTCAGGTTAGAACGACTGAAACCTTTACCACGACGGACTGTAAGATCGTGATAAAGTCTTACAAGAAGCTGTTTACAGTATTCAGCTCGTATCTTACCTTGCTGCTCAAACTCAACAATATATCGGCCAGTCTGCCAATTGGCATCCAGTAATTCGGTATTATGCTGCACAAGAGTCTCTTTTTTCTTTCTTTTTATTATCTTTGTGAGAGTTTAATTATAACCACAATACAAAGGTAAACAAGTTTATTGAGATCGCGCCTATGATAAATCATGCCTGGCTTCCTACCGGTGAAGGAGAAATGTTAAAACCGGAAAAATCGTCTCCGGTGTCAAATGCTGTGCTAGTGAGAGATATTGAGGCAATCGAAGTGCCTCTCTACAATATCAATGCATTAGCTGGAATAAGACCTGGTCAGGCAGATGGAGAGGAAGTTGAAGAGATGTTGCCCTGGATTAACGCTAAGGAGGGAGACTTTGCAGTTCGCTTTGATGGCGATTCGATGGAGCCGCGCGTGCATGACGGTGCTTATGTGCTGCTTCGTCCTTGCGTGGCCGATCCTCACGAACTCGCGTATGGGCATATTCATCTGGTGGTGACAGATGACAGGGTAGCCCTTAGGGTCATACGCGCCAACACTGATGATATTCGCTCCTTGCTGTTGGTGTCGGTCAACGATGTCTATCCTCCCATAGCAGTTCCATTCGAGGAGATCCGCCACATCTATCGCGCCATCTCAACCCTCTCAACCCTGTAAAAATATGAATGGAATGTTAAAGATAGCTGATGTTGAAAAGTCTGTAATAAATATCAGAAACCAGAAAGTTATTCCTGATTTCTTAGTGGCTAAACTTTATGGAGTGGAAACGCGGGAAATCAATCAGGCGGTAAAGAATAATCCCGATAAGTTTCCTGAAGGCTATATCTACACTCTGAGTAAAGATGAAAAGACAGAGCTTATCAAAATTTTTGATAACCCTTCCGTGAAGTTCTCACCCAAAGGAGTGAAAGTGTTTACAGAAAAGGGATTGTATATGCTTGCAACCATTCTCAAAGGTTCCGTTGCTACGCAAACCACTTTGGCTATAGTGGAGACCTTTGCTAAATTCCGGGAGCTTACACGCGCTGTAAGCGATATGGGGGTCACGACAGATAAAGTGAGGCAGAAATCCCTTATGGAGAAAAGCGGGGAAATTCTTGCTGATCTTTTAGGCGATAATATGAGCGTATCAGATGCGGAGACAACCATAGAGCTGAATCTTGCAGTGCTCAAAGTAAAACACACCGTAAAGCGTAAAAAGTAAGAACACCTCCTCCTTGCCCATCTGCCTTTCTCGATTTTCAGGGCGCTCGCAATTAATTGGGAAAAGAAAGCACGAGGTGATAAATTACTCGTGCAGTGGTTGTTAATGCTGTTTGTATAGTACTCCCATGGGGAGTCGAACCCCAATCGATGGAACCGGAATCCATTATTCTATCCATTGAACTATGGGAGCGGTTGCGGGAGCAAAATTAAGTAATTTCCCCCGCATGTGCAAGAGCTCTGTCAGCGGGCCAGAATCGTGGCACTCCGATGAGCTACATTAATCTTTCCTCCGTTGGTGGTACCGAGACTTCCGTCGGCGGCTATTTTCCCGTCGGTGGCCACTATTTTCCAGTCGCCTTCCGGCACCTCAACAATACGGTCTTCATCGGCACCGTTGAAGATCAGCTTTATTTCTTTCCAGGTATCACCATTTGCGTTATCGACCAGTGAGTAGGAAACCAGGTTCGGCGTCTTTTCAGTATCAAGGTCATCAAATTTTAGATGGCGAGCCACCTGTTCAGCTGAATTCATGCGGAACGCTGGATGCTCCTTGCGCAGTTTTATAAGCTCGCGGTAGTAGTCGAACTGGTCATGGTGAGCTGTTTTCAGATCCCAGTCGATAGCGTTGATAGAGTCGGGACTTTTGTAGGAGTTATGCACACCTTTCTTGTCGCGCCAGATCTCTTCGCCGGCAAACATGAAGGGAGTGCCTTGCGAGGTAAATACGATAGTCTGGGCGAGGCGTGCGGCTCTCTTTCGCTCTGCGTCAGTGGCCTCGGGCATGGATTTACGCAGTTTGTCGGTCAGAGTCAGGTCATCGTGGCATGACACGTAGTTTACCACCTGCTGCGGCGAGCTGGCGTAGGCGAATTTGGAGTTATTGCCTTTCGAATAGTCCACCTGCGGGTGAGCCGTGGCGCCCACGATACCGATTTTCACGGTCTCTTCCTGGCCTGGTGCACCCTGCACAAATCCGGGAGCCTCTTCGTTGGAATAATGACCTTTTATGGCGTCGCGGATGTCGTCGGAGAATACGGCCACTCCTTCCATCTTCGCTACATTCTCTTTAAGAGCCCGGCGCTCAGGCGCAAGAGGGGAGTCTCCGGCGGTCCAGCCTTCGCCATATACGAAGATGTCGGGACGAATTTTCTTCAACTCGGCTGCCACTTGATTCATCGTCTCCGTATCGTGAATAGCCATGAGGTCGAAGCGGAAGCCATCTATATGGTACTCATCAGCCCAGAATTTCACGGAGTTTATGATATAGTCGCGCATCTGCTGGCGGTCGGAGGCCGTTTCATTACCGCAGGCGGAGGCGTCGGAATAGCTTCCGTCTTCACGGTGGCGATGATAGTAGCCGGGAGCGGTAAGTTCGAAGTTGGAATCATCATTGGAAGCCGTGTGGTTGTATACCACGTCCATCACCACTCCTATTCCGGCATCGTGGAGCGCCTTGATCATCTGCTTCATCTCATTTACCCTGACCTCAGGCTTTGAGGCATCGGTTGAGTAGCTGCCTTCGGGAGCGTTGTAGTTAAGAGGATCGTAGCCCCAGTTATATTGGTTCAGCTCAGGGTGGCTTTCATCTACCGAATTATAGTCATAAGAGGGGAGTATATGCACATGGGTGGCTCCCAGCTCTTTTATATTGTCTATGCCGGTTGCTTCTCCCGCAGAGTTTTTGGTGCCGCTTTCGGCAACCCCCAGAAACTTTCCTTTATGTTCGGCTCCTGCGGTAGGGTGCATGGTCATGTCGCGCATGTGCATCTCGTAGACTATCACGTCATTGAAGCTTTTCACTGCTGGTCCACGGTCTTCATTCCAGCCCTCAGGGTCAGTTTCGGCCATATTGATGATAGCTGCACGCTGCCCGTTGAGTCCTACAGCCTTAGCCCATACTCCGGGCGTCTCAGCGAGCCAGCGGCCGTCGTGATTCACCTCAAACGTATAGAATTTTCCGTAGAGTGCGCCCGGAAGTTCTGCTGTCCATGTGCCGTTGCTTCGGTCGGCTTTCATCTCTACAGTCTTATAGGGTCGGCCTCCTGTGCCTTCATTGTAGAGATTGAGGCGCACGGCTTCCGCTTTGGGCGACCATAGACGGAATCTGGTGGCTTCCGGCGTGACAGCAAGCTCCAGATCCGACCCATTGTAGGTCGGATAGCTCAGGAACCTGTCGTCGAAATGGCTTTGCGCGCCGGCAGCCAAGGCGGCGCCGGTCAGAAGCAGCGTTGCCATAGGTCGATTGACTTTTCGCATAGTAAGAAAAAATAGTTAAGCATCGTAAGCGGTTTTCTTCCGCCATATTATAAGGTTACAATTAGGCATTTAGAATGGGTATCCGATTGCCAGATGGAATGCGAAGGCATTCTTGAAGCCTATATTGAAATAATGTCGGGAGTAATCGGCATAGGGTGCGTGCAGGCCATAGCCAAGGTCACCGCGGATCACGAGCATACCCATATCCACTCGCAGACCCACTCCGGTGCCGAGTGCTATGTCGCGGAGGAAAGATTTCGCAGCCAGTTTGCCACCCGGACGCTGAGGATCGTTTTTAAGCAGCCATACATTGCCGGCATCAAGGAATGCGGCTCCATGGAGTATTCCCGCGATCGGGAAGCGATATTCGGTGTTGAGCTCCAGTTTGAATGTACCAGTCTGGTCGAAATACCCATCACTCTCATTGCGGGGTGCATGATAGCTGCCAGGGCCGAGCGAGCGCACGGTGAAGGCGCGGATAGAGTTGGCACCGCCGATGTAGAACTGATCCACATAAGGCACAGCGGTAGAGTTGCCGTAGGCATGTTCGGCTCCGATCAGCGCGCGGGAAACTATCCAGTGGTCAAGACTCGGAATCAGCCTACGGTTATAGATGAACTGTACCTGCCCCTTTATAAACTGCGAGAATGGGGTTCCGAAGAGTTTTTTCTGGCCCTTCACTCCGCAGAGTGCCCATATACCATCGAAGATATTGCCTGCCTCCGTAAGGCTCACCTGGAGGTTTATGCCATTTATACGCTCGCGTTCAAGAAATTTGTCGAGGGTATATGTATAGTTTATCTGCGGAATAAACTGGCTCATGAAGCTCAGGGCAACCGCCGGGTTTGAGGCCATAATGGCATCGAATTCCGGAGTGGTCGACATCAGCTTGGTGTAGACGAGCTTGAAGGGCGTGAGCTGATGGAGGGTGTGGCGCGTAGCCCGCCATTCGTAAGTGAAAGCGGTGTTAAACTGCGCTATCTTGAAATAGTGGGGCCGGTTGAGAATATCGGCGTTGAGGGATATGCGCGTCCAGTTGAGGTCACGATGGGTGCGGGGTATGAATCTCGGTGCGAGGAGCCGCGGGAAGGCCAGTGAGGCGGTGATACCGAACTCATAGCTGTTGAACACTGATGAGCGGCCGCGACCGGTCTGCCATTCGTAGTTGGCATTGAGCTGCACTGAAAGCTTTTCCGCTCCTCCGAAAATATTATTGTGAGTGATACCGAAGAGGAGTCCCGGGCCGATGTAGGAGTTGGATTTTGATGAGGCGTTCACCTCGAGACGCGCCTCGATAGGCTTCTCAAACCGGCAGGTGATAAACACATTGAGGAGAGGTTCCGCTTTGGCAGATGTGTCTTGCGGGTAAGGCTGGATCTGAATGTCTCCGAAAATGCCGAGTCGGGAGAGTCGGGTTTGCGTGCGGTCCATATCGCGAACGCTGAACACTCTTCCTTCCCGGAAAGTGATGCAGCCCGGAATCAGATTTCGGCGCAGGTGAGAAGGCTCCATCACCACCAGATCGCCGCGATTGGTAAGAAGGGTATCCGGAGTGCCCGGGTGGTTGCGGTCTTCTCTTTCAATCACAGTAGTGACCTTGCCCACGCGGTATTTGCGAAGCGCCAGATCAGGCACATTGGCGGCCTTTACCAGTTTAATGGCTATCGACCCGGGGGTGATAAGACTATCGGCGAGAAACTCAATGTATTCAGGCCGGAAATAATAGTAGCCGCGGTTGCGCAGGCTATTGGCAATTCTGATGCGAGTGGCAGAAAGAGAGTCGACGGAAAATCTCTCTCCTACTTTCAGATAGTCACTTCTCTTTGCCAGCGAGTCGATAGCCCGGGCGAGAGGCGATTCCGGTTTATTGAGCAGGATCACACTGTCGATCATGTAGGGTTTCGATACGTCGACATTATACGTGATCTGCGCCATTTTCGGATTCTTCTTGTTGTAGATCAGCTCATAGTTGGCTGAGGAACCGAAATATCCGTTGTCGTCAAGAATCTGTTCGATCATCTTGGTGCGCATTTCCGGTCTCACATCAGATATTAGCACCGGTTGCGCCACGAGGCGATCATAAAGCCAGCCTTTCAGACCTTTGGCCGAATCGTTCCAGTTATTGTAGACCCAAAGTCCGATAGGGAAGGGCGTGCGCTTGTAGGGAGAGAGAAACGGCATAGGATTGTTAGGTTTCACATTGATAGCCGTTTTCACATCGCCCACCATCGCCTCCGGTAGCTTCTCTTTCTCAAAGGGGGTGATGTTGAGACGCTTCACTCCGGTATAGAGCGTTTCATCGTCGGCCAGGCGTTTGGTAGTGCTGCAGGCGGCAGCTATAAGGAGCGCCAGCAAGGCCGGGAGTATTCGGAATGCTTTGGCTGTTCTCATTTTGCAGGTATGCTGTCGGTAGGGATTTGGGTCGTGGTTGTTGTAGAGTCGGTAGGCAGTGCGCGCGTGGGCACCTCTTCCGGTTTTGCGGTGCGATGTCGTGTGAAGCGGATATGGAACAGACGCCGCAGATTCTCAATGTGGCGGCGCATCACGAAGGCGATACCCGTCTCCGTCACTTCGCCCTCGAGAATGCTCTCATAGCCCGTATGCCTGAAGAGACGCAGGAACATCGAAAGGCTGTTGGTCTGCCTCAGCGTATATTCGAAAGAGATGTCGTTGATGAGATTTTGTGAGAAATTCTCATCGGCATCGGCATCTGTGCTGTAGTTACCGCCCACTATGATCTTAAACTTATTGCTGAAGAGCGATTTCGATACCTTATAGCTATAGCTCGTGGAGGTAGAGCTGCGGCCGTCGGTATTATTGTTGTACTGATCGATGCCGAAGCTAAGGTCGACTCCGCGGATATTGTTGGCAGCCCAGGTGTTAAGCTGCGACTCCAGGAATCCGTAGAGCGGATTGCCCATGATTGCAGCCGAACCTTTCGATCCGGGGCCGGTGTATTGGCCGTAGAGAAGCATATTCATGGCTTGTGTGCTTCTCTGGTCAGCGCTCATTGACCGCAATTCGTTCTGGATGGTAATATCATCGTTGGTAGTCAGATCGAAGAGCACATCCGGGCGCTCCAGGTTGTGGCCCACGGAGAGGGTCACGAGGAAATCGACCATTCGCGAATTGCCTCCGTTAGTGCTTACCGAGGCCTTTATCTCGTCGGTCGCCTTTATATTGAGGTTCGGGTTGAGCAGGTCGCCGCTCCAGGTTACGCTCGACGACGGATCGAAGGTAAACATCTTCTCACCCATTACCGGCACATTATAGCGGGCAAAACCGTTGCCGAGCTGCAGCGTTCCGGTAAGGCGCATATCGCCCATATAATTCTGGAAATAGTTGAGCGTTCCCGACGGTGTGATCTGCACCTTGTCGGTCCCGTTGGTGGAGAGATTCACAGTGGCCTGCGTGCCGGGATCGATTGTCAGTCCGGCGGTGATACGCATAGCGAGCGAGCTCTGCTGGATAGTATCGGCCTCGAGCACTTTGGTGGTGTCGTTGAAGTTTACGAATTTCACCACATCGCCCGAGTTCTGGCGCGTCAGGGTAGCCTCATCGGTGCCGAGATTATAGAATACGTCGGTCGTATTCAGAATGCGCAGCCGGGCGTTTGCGTCGAGGCGGGTCATGGTGCCTTTAGCTGTTGCGTCGAGGTCGAGGAAGAGCTTTCCGTAGATATCGCTGCGTGCTTTCTTGTTGTTGCCGATCAGCTGGAAGTTGCGCCCCCTGATTCCGACATCGATTTTCACATCGGTAAGGTGAGAGGCATCTACACCGCCCGTGATAGTAAGCGGATTGGTATTGACTCCCCAGATTTTGAAATTCTCAAATTTCAAGACATTATCAGCCATCGTTATGGAGTCGCGGTCGAATCTCAGCGAGGATCCGAGCATTGCCACATTTACGTTGACCGAATCGCAGGCGATAGCACCGTTCAGGCGAGGCTCAGTCATAGATCCCGTGAGTGCCATCTTTCCGTTTAGCGCTCCCGAAAGCGAAGCCACATCTTTACCGATGAAAGCGTTGGCGATTGCCAGAGGGAATTTCTTGAGCTCCAGTTGCAGCTGCAGAGGGGAGAGGTTCCGCGCTGCCGCAAGGCTATCGGAGCGCACGGCTCCACGCAGCACGAGCGATTCCTTGCCGTCGATATTCAGGCCTATGCGTGCGCCTGTCGATCCGTTGGCATTCATTCCGGCCTTGAAGTTGAGGTCGAACGTACCTACCCTCTGACGCTCATAGAAGAGGTCACGCAGACTGATGTCTCCCGATCCGATCAGTACTTTACGGTCAGGAAGATAGCGCACATTGAGATCGGAGTTGAGAGAACCCTTTATGGGAGGAGCAAACATATTCAGACTCAGGAAATCCTGAATCTTGATGTTGTCGAGGTTCACATGAAGAGTGTTTCGTCCCAGCGAATCGGGTGTGGTGCGCAGCAGGATTCCGCTTTCCGCGCTTCTGCCCTCCACATTGGCCTCAATGCGCCCGTCAGAGTGGAGTGATACGTAGTTGTCAAGATTGAATTTCCAGGGCAGATAGGCTATCATAGCCTTTAGAGGAGTAAAATGGACTGACAAGGTCGAATCCACATACGAGGCGGTGAGACCGAGCCTATAACCGGTCTTGCCTTTGGAATTCTGCTGGTTGAGATAGATTGAGGCGCGGTCGCCGCCAATATGTCCCACAGCGTTGATCCGTGCAAATTCCGGCATATTGGGAGGCCGGTTGCCGATATGGGCGCTATAATCAAGCAGTGAATCGCGCTGCACCGCATTGAAGTTGATGGTGTCGAATCTCATCTGACCGGTACGGAACTCGTAGGCCGCAATACTCGTCCGGAGCAGTGAGTCGTTGGTGAGTCGTCCGTAGATAGTATCGATTCCCATATCGGAAGGAGTGAGAAACTGCGACAGAATCCCATTTCCTGAGGCGCCGAAAGAAAGCGCAAATACCGGAAGCGCATGCTGGATTTCCTTGAAATCTATGCGCTTATGCTCAAGCTCTTTCTGAGCTTCGGCCGCGGCCAAAGAGAAACCTTCTACAATCTTGCCGAGATTTACCGGACTCGTGAAAGCCATCTCAGCTCCGCGCGAACGCAGCGTGCAGACTACATCTTCGGCCTGAGCTTTCAGCGATGCCTTCACTCCCTCCGAGAGATGAATTGGCATGTCGGGGAGATCCCAGTCAAGACGGGCAATGTCGGCATCAATATCATATAGCCATTTGTCGGGGCTCGCCGTGCCTTTAGCTACGAACTGAAGCGACCCGGAGTTCATTGTCGGTGAGAGTCCGAGAGCCTGAAGGTCGAGACGATACACGTTGGCTTTGGCGTCAAACGTGTATAGGTCCGGCTCCAGATGACCCTTCACATCAACCGCCAGGTTCGCGTTTTGGTCAGGAGAGGTGAGCTGAACAGTGAAATCTCCCTCGCCGAGTGTAGCCGTAGCCTTAATGTCGCGGTAGGTATGCCCTGAATACACTATCTCCTTCAAATCGATTTCAGCCTCCGTGTGAGCTCCATGTTTCGAGGGGTTGAATCCCGCTCCTGTAGCTTTCACCGTGGCGGTCAGGGGGCCAACCCCCAGATCTGGCATGATGCGCGAGGGGTCGAGGTTGCTGGCGTTAAGATCAAGGTGATAACGCTCGGAATTCATTCCTACATTACCTTTTGCCACGAGATTGCCTGCCGAGGTGCGAAGCTTGAAGTTGGCGCCGAAATTCATGTGGTCGGCGGTAGCGTGGCCATCGAGGGTGAAGGTGGGCATGTGTATCCCCTTCGTATTGATAAAGGCGCTTGCGGCTGCCGGGTCGGAAAGCGAGCCGATGAAATCGATGTCGGCTGTAAGCTTGTTGATATCGAGAGGATTGCCGAGTTCTCCCTCTGCGGAGAGAGCGAACACATAGTCCATCTCAGCCTTGAGTGAAGCGATCTCGAGGCGTGACAGCGAACCGTTGGCATCAAGCTCCACTTCGACCGGGCGGTTGGGCAGATACTTTGTGAAAGCTGCTGCGGCGGGGGCAAATGCATCGATATCGGCCAGTCCGAGCGATCCCGACGCCTCCACACTCATCTGTGCCTCCGGATTGAGCTCCATAAGCGCGAAGGGCACTGAGGCGGAGGCATGAAGTGCCGACGCGGTAGTGGCGGCAGCCAGATCTTTGAGGGTAAGGCCTACGGAATCTACCTGCACCAGTCCGGAACCGCTCAGGATATGGAGTCCGCTCCGCTCGAGGCCCTCGAGGCGAGTGATGGGCAGCTTTACGAGGGTAGCCTGGTTATAGAAATCCTTGATGGTCATACCTATTCCTCCCACGCTTATATACGAAGGATCGAAGCCTGGCAGAGGCTCTGCCCCTTTAAGTGCATAAAGACCGTTGAAATCGTTAAGAATCAGTGAGTCAGCTTTTATAGTGAAAGGTGCCAAGGTCTCATCTTCAATTGCCGTCGGTATCGGGTGGGCGGCAATATATTCGGGCGTCGGGGTGATATATTGCGCATCGCCTTTCGATGCAGTGAAAGAGCCTATATGAATCTGGTTGGTGCGAAGATCTACTGTACCCTTGTCAAGAACGCCTTCTGTCAGATCAACCGTAAGCGTGTCGATTGTGGGAAGCATCGACATGGCGAAGCGGAATCGCTTGAGTTTCACCTCATCTATGTTGATAAGAAATGGTGTCGAGGTGGTATCGACGGGCTGTGGTTTCTGGCGCCACACGTCCATATAGAGCGATAGCGAGCCATCGGTTATATCAGCCTTATGCAGATTAATTTCGCTTGCTTTCAGATTGATGCTGCTCTTGTTGTCGGCATTCATCTCTCCGGCTCTCAGGGCGAGCACCATCGATGAGTCGGGAGAGACCATTCGGTAATAGCCGTCGAGAAGCTTCAGTTGCTTTATCTGGAGGTCGAGTTTCAGCAGCGGCATAGCCTTCACTCCTACTATGGCCTCGCGCGCTGAAACCATCGTGTCGGCATGCTGGTCGAGCACTGTCAGTCCCTGCAGGTCGAGGTCAAGGGGAAATTTCAGGCTGAAGCGGTCGATGCTCACCTCCATGCCCGTCGACTTCTTCACGATGCCGCAGGCTACTCCTACTACCCATTTCTGCACCGGCGGGATATAGAGCGTGAAGGGTAGCACTATTATGGCTATAAGCAGCCACATCAGGATTTTAAGCATCACTCTTAGCCACTTCGGCCCTCTGCGCCTCATTTTCTCAGGCTCGCGGGGAGTTGGGGTAGCTGTTTCAGTTTCCGCCATCTTTGTGAGATTTAATCGACCAATATTTCTGAAATACGATCCAGAGAAGCGCAGCCGCGAAGGCGCCGAAAGTATCAGCTGCCATATCTGCCTTCTCGAATGACCGTCCGTCGCCCATCGCTTCCTGTGCAAACTCAATGGCTACGCCTCCGATTGAAACTATCGCAGCCACGGCTATCAGCACCGGCCAGCGCAGCGGGCGCCAACCGCGGTGTTTCTGACAGTCGAAGAGAATCGCTACAGCCGTGCCGCCAAACATCAGGATATGCGCCACCTTGTCGGCTCCGGGGAAGAGGTGCACTTCGGTATCACCCAGAGGTTTCCCGGCCAGAGTGAGCCATAGCAGCAGACCCACGGCGATTACTGTGGGTAGCCAGGCCGGAATTCGGCGGGCTATGCTGTGAAACCTACTCATAGGAGAGGCAAAATTACAAAAAGAAAACAGAAGTAGAAAGACCCGCAGGGTTGCTGCGGGTCTTTTCAAAAAATTTGTATCGCGCTGATTAGCGGCGAATGCCGAGTTCTTTTTTAGCGATGATAGCGCGGTAACGGTTAATGTCTTTGCGGA
Organism: uncultured Muribaculaceae bacterium; assembly: GCA_947632485.1. GTDB lineage: Bacteria > Bacteroidota > Bacteroidia > Bacteroidales > Muribaculaceae > Lepagella. Next base: position 78,884 of record CANRPJ010000003.1, on the reverse strand, counting down.
TCAGATAATCCAGAAGGCTGCGGCGCTGGCCTACGAGCGCTTTCAGGGCGCGGGCCGTAGCGTGGTCCTTATGGTTCTGCTTCAGATGCTCGGTGAGGTGAGCGATGCGGATCGAGAAAAGAGCGATCTGGCTCTCGGGGCTACCGGTGTCGTTTTTGCCCTGGCCGTACTTCTCGAAGATTTCGGCCTTCTGTTCAGCATTAAGATGCATTGTGTCAGAGATTTTTAATTTTTTTTAATTACTGTTGCTTTTAACCCAAAAAGAGACAGCCTCGGGGAATCTCCGGCCTCGATGCGCTCTTTTCGTCGAAAAGCGCTGCAAAGTTAATACTTTTCCATCAAATCGGAAAATACTCAATTAAATATGGAAGCTCTCCTTTGGAGTTATTCCTTTGCTTACGCACAGCCTGTACTCCCGGGAACCGGGCAGAATATTGATTCTTCCTGAAGCAATCCAGTGATATGGTTTTTCTGCTTTCAATTTGTCAAGTTGGGAGGCAGTGCTTTTCAGCCATGTTTTAAGCCATTCCAATTTCTTGATCACCTCTTTTACGTTGGAGGTGTCGGCAGGGTGAAATTCAATAAAATAGGCTTTTTCGCCGTGTCCTATCGCATAGTCCCATCTTGCGGAGTGAGGCTCCGAAGCCTGCAGGTCTTTGTCGATATCTACGCTCCCACATAGTTTTCGAGGCTCTTTTATGTGCAGTTTGTCGCGATACCCGGCCTTTATCGCTCCTAAACCATCTTTCAGGATAAGCGAAGGCACTTTATTTACAGCGTCATTAAAAGTTAATGGCGCAGCCTTTGTTCGGTTCTTAACATTACTGCTCATTGGTCACTATTTGGCTCACCACACCGTTAGCTACGGAGGAAAAAGATGTTAGTCCTCCCCATTCCGACATATAGTCCTCATCAGCGCCTACGTTTAGCTCAGTTATATTTCGCGCTACTACGCCTTGCTCTTGCCGCTGAAAATAGTAAGTCCTTACATCAAGTTCTGTCAATCCTCTGAAAATCTTCGTGCTCTCTTCGCCCTCAATTCCAAATAGTTTTCCAATCAGCCTCTCCTTTCTTTGCAATTTGCTTTGGCGAATATAATCATACGCCCAGGCAAATTCCAGAGGCACAGGAGAATGGGTAGAGATAATCACTTTCTTACCACTTTTGATAAGAAGTAAAACCTGAAGCATAATTGAGATCACGGCTCCGGGGTGCAGACCCATTTCTGGTTCTTCAATTATCACGTACTCTACACCATCTTTGTTCACAATTTTATTAGGAGGCCCCGACACACAGTAGAGCCCCATCAGCAACGGCGTAAACTCCTTCTGGCCCGCACTCCAGGTCATGAAAGGAATGCTTGTGTCGCCAAGCTTCATTCTCATCTTTTTCTGACCCTCGCGCTCTTCGAGAATTATTTTTGAGTCGTGGAAGATCGATTTGTTAAGTGCCTTTATTACGGGATGTTTCAACCGCGTAGTAATCGGAAATATTATATTGTTATCGCCCAGCCCGTTTTGCATAAGTAAGCGAATTGATTCGCTGAAGTGGCGGATTGTGTAGGGGTTCGTATTGTCAAACTCCATGAAGTTTCGGGGACGCCCGTCGGCTACGCTTAAAATTCTCTGTGCCGGGATATAATATAGTTTCTCCTGAGCGATATTGGAGGCATTGATAAGGTCATCTTTAAGAAAAGAGGTGTTATTCAACTCAACGCCAGTCCCGGGTGTCCATATTTCGCCCATACCCTCCCCAAGAAAGATATTCAGTAGCTGATTAGGTTGCACATTATACCCGTATTTCTCAAGATCTTGTATTATGAAGTCTTTGTCGAGTATCAGCTTTAAGATCTGTAAAACCAAAGTTTTGCCGCTTGCCTGAGGCCCGGTTAATATGGTCAGGTCTCCAAATTTTATATCGGCATCTTTTACTGGTCCCAGATTTGATATGTGAAGCTTCATAAAGAATCGCTTATGTGCATTTAATATGGTTTCAAAGGTAATAAGAAAAAATATTTTGGCAAAACTTGCAGTTCACCGGGTTTCTGTCTCAGCTCAAGGGGTCAATTATTTTTACGCTGGAGTGTCAAAGTTTTTTACACTACTCAAATCCGCCCGTTTGTCAAATGCTTGATGATTACGGTTTTATAAGTTTGGCACGCTTTCTGTATCTCTATAGGCATGATGAAAAGATTTATTCCAATACTTTGCCTCTCCATGGCGCTCCCCGCCGCAGCGCAGGAAGCGTGGGATATGGACCGATGCATCGCCTACGCCGTAGAGCATGCCGCCTCCGTGGAGAAAGCCAGATGGGATCTCCTTTCCGCTAAGACTGACCAGGCGCAGGCGCTTGCCGACTTCTTCCCGTCGGCTCAGGCGCAGGTGGGCGGACAGTTCAGCTGGGGACGAAACATTGATCCCGAAACTAACACCTACAACAACGTGACGACTTTAAACAATGGCTACGGCATCTACGCCTCGATGATGCTCTTCGACGGCGGCCAGACCTACAACCGCTGGCGCCAGGCCAGGGTGCTACGCGAGCAGAGTGCCTCAAAGCTGGAGCTCGCGCGCGAAGACAGGGCCATCGCCGCAATGATGGCTTTCGTCGATGCCGTCTACTACCACGGGTCGATCTCGCTCGCTCGCGAGAAGTCGGCTCAGAGCGCCGCCATGCTTAAGCTCACCGAGCGCCAGGAGGAGCTGGGGCTAAAGGGGGCGCCCGATGTGGCTCAGGCAAGGGCTACCCACGCTCAGGACGCCTACAACCTTCTGCATCAGGAAAACCTCTACAATCAGAGCCTCCTCACCTTACGCTCCGCCATGAACTACCCGCTCGACGAGGCGCTGCCGCTCGATACCCTCAACCCGATGCCTACGCTGCAGTCTGCCGGCGCGTCGGTTGAAGATATCTATGCCGTTGCCTCAGCTATCAATCCTGTTGCCGTCGATGCCCGCCTCGGGGTGAAATCAGCGGAGATGCAGGTGAAGATACAGAAGGGGGGCCTGATGCCCACCCTTTCGCTAAGCGGAGGTATCTCGACCTCTTATTACAACATTCTTACAGGCGATTACAGGGCCTCGACCTTCGGCGAGCAGTTCCGCAACAACCGGGGCGAATACCTCTCCGCCACCCTTTCGATTCCTCTTTTCAGCAATCTCAGCCGCATCGGAGGCCTGAAGAAAGCGAAAAACCGGCTCGCCGCAGCCCGCGTGGAGCGCGAGGAGACGCTGCGTAAGCTCCACGATGATGTGGCTCAGGCGGTGATGGATCGCGACGGCTATGCACGCGAAGTGCTCTCGCTGGAGGCGAAAACGGAGGCCGACAAGGAGGCCTACGACCTGAATCTCCGCAAATACGAAGAGGGGCTGCTCTCGCTCATCGACCTTCAGCTTACGGCCAACACCTACTACGAATCGCGCCTCTCGCTCCTGCAGCGGCAGATGCTCTACACATTGAAAACTAAACTCGTAAACTACTATAAAGGAGAACCACTATGGACATCAAAATAGAGAAAGGCAAGGGAATCAAGGCGCTGAAGCCGCGCCACTGGCTTTATATTGGCGGCGGAGTGCTGCTGGCGGCGCTGATTGTTTGGCTCGTGACCAGCGACCTCTCGAAGACGCTGAAAGTAGAGCAGAAAGGGCTTACTATCGCCCCGGTTAAGAAAGGCCAGTTCGACGATTTCGTGCGCCTCGATGGCCGCGTGCAGCCCATTTCGGTCGTGCAGATCAGCCCGCAGGAGGGAGGAATCGTGGTTGAGAAAGTGGTCGAAGAGGGAGCCACTGTGAAGAAGGGCGAAGTGCTCGTGCGCCTGCGCAACGCCAACCTCGACCTCCAGATCCTCAATGCCGAATCGGAGCTCGCAGAGAAGCAGAACATTCTCCGCAACACCCAGATCTCCATGGAGCAGGACCTCCTCAACAACCGCACCGAGCTCGCGCAGCTCGATCTCGAGACCGTGCGCAAGAAGCGCTCCTACGAGCAGATGCAGCGCCTCTACAATGAGAAGCTCATTGCCCGCGAGGAGTTTATCCAGGCAAAGGAAGACTATGAGCTCGCCCTCCGCCGCCAGCGCCTCATCACCCAGCGCCTCCACAAGGATTCAATCTTCCGCCTCTCGCAGGTCGACCAGATGGAAGATAACCTCGCCAACATGCAGCGCAATGTGGTGCTCGTGCGCCAGCGTAAAGATGAGCTCGACGTGGTCAGCCCCATCAGTAGCGAGCTCGGTCTGCTCGACGTGGAGCTCGGAGAGAACATCGCCGCCGGCCAGAAGATCGGACAGGTCAACGACCTCACCAACTATAAGGTAACCACCAATATCGACGAGCACTACATAGACCGCGTCACCACCGGTCTCGACGCCACCTGCGACCGCAACGGCAAGGTCTTCAACATGCGCGTCCGCAAGGTCTACCCCGAGGTGCGCGATGGTAAGTTCCGCGCCGACCTCGTCTTCTCCGGGCCCCGACCCGACAATATCCGCACCGGCCAGACCTACTATCTCAACCTGCAGCTCGGCCAGCCCACCCAGGGAATACTCATTCCCAAGGGCACCTTCTTCTCCGCCACAGGAGGAAAATGGATCTTCGTGCTCGATAAAGACGGCAAGAAGGCATATCGCCGGAGCATCCGCCTCGGACGCCAGAACCCACAGTACTATGAGGTGCTCGAAGGCCTCGAGCCGGGAGAGCGCGTGATCGTCAACGGCTATGAGGCCTACGGCGACGCCAAAGTGCTGAAGATAGAGTGAATTAGCTAATACAAACAAAGTCAGAGATGAGTGCAATTAAAAGTATTTTCGGCCGCGGCCGAAGCAATGTGGTTAAGATCCTTTGCCTCGCGTTTGGCCTCACCGCCGCCCTGGTGCTGATCGCCAAGGTGCATTTCGAGCAGAGCTTCGACCTCAGCTTCACCGATAGCGACCGCGTCTATTCCGTCACCACCTGCATCGTGCGTCCCAACGAGGATAATACGCCCTTCCCGCAGGTGAGCGGAGGAGTGGCGCCTGCCATGGAGGCCGCGATCGCTCAGATTGAGACCTCTACGCGTGAGGTTCCCTATTATTGGTTCCAGGATTTCAAGGACGCCGCCGGCAATACCTACACTTTCTCCATGAGCCTCGCCGATCCCAATTTCCTCGACGTATTCGATGTCGGAATCATTTCCGGCAATCCGAAGCAGATTCTCTCCAACCCCAATGAGATCATGGTCTCCCGCAAGGTGGCAGAGAAGCTCGGGGGAGTGCAGGAGGCTATCGGCAAGACCATCTGGCCCGAAAATGACTCGCAGACCAAATTCACCGTGCGCGGCGTCTACGAGGATTTCCCGGAGAATACCACCGTCAGCGCCGAGGCTTTCGGCTGCATCAGCCTGATGGGAGAGTGGTCCCTCAACAACTGGAGTGGCAACGACCGCTACCGCGCCTACCTGAAGCTGCGCCCGGGAGCTACGCCCGCCGAGGTCGATCCGCTCATGCGCCAGGAGCTTTACAGGCATGTACCGAAAGAAGTGATGGAGAAATACGGTTTCGACCAGTGGTATGAGCTCGTGCCTCTGCGCGACCGCCACAATGCTGATCCCTCGGTGCGCAATCTGTGCAAGATGCTCACCTTTCTCGCCGCCCTGCTTCTGCTCATCACCACCCTCAACTATATCCTCATCGTGATCTCCACCCTGATTAACCGCACCAGGGAGATCGCCGTGAGGAAATGCTACGGCTCCTCCGCCTGGGGCATCGCAAGGATCGTGGCCTCCGAGAGCCTCACCAATCTCTTTGTAGCCCTCGCTATCGGAATCGGTCTCCTCCTCATTCTCAGGAAACCGGTGGAGGCTATGCTGTCGGTGAGCTATAAGGCGCTCTTCTGCCCCGAGGTGATGTGGATTCTCCTGCTCGTGGTGCTCGCCGTATTCCTGCTCATCGTCGTGGTGCCCTCCTGGTTCTTTATCCGCGTTCCTGTCGCAGCCGCGTTCCGGAGCGTGAGGCAGTCGCGCCGCCGGTGGAAATCCTGCCTCCTCTTCGCCGAGTTCGCTGCTACAGCTTTCTCGGTTATCGTAATCGCCGATCTCTCCCGCCAGTATGATTATATGATCAACGAACCCCGTGGCTATGAGTTGGATAACCGCGTCTACTCCTCGCTCTATAAATGGACTCCCGAACAGCGGCGCGCAGCGCTTGCCGCCCTGAAACAGATTCCCGCGGTAGAGAATGCCACTCTATCTTCTGATTTGCCCTACAACGGTGCCAGCGGCAATTATGTATGGTTGCCCGATAAGGAAGAGACATCAAAGATAAATGTAAATGACCTCTATTTTGTTGATGAGGATTATTTCGATGTAATGGGTATCGATGTGCTTGAGGGTCGCTCTTTTAATCCCAATGAAGATAAGGGCAGAACAATTATGGTGAGTCGCTCGCTTGCCGACTGGTTGAAGGAAGCCGGCGAATTTCAGGGAAGTATGGTAGGTCAGGCTGTGTTGACCGGTGAGCATTCTGAAAATTCAGAAGATATTTTCCGGATCATTGGAATTTTCGAAGATATTAAGCCTGGTTCAATAGGCACTTTTGAGAAGCCGGCAATGGTGTTTTTCGATATTCCTGCTAGCAGGTCTTATTACCAGCCATCTCATATTGTCGTCAAGCTCCGCGAGGGTGCCCAAGATGCTCTCGGCGAAGTCAATCGCGTGATGGCCTCGGTCGTGCCCGACAAGCCCCTTCTGGCTGAGCCGGTCAAGAATATCGTCCTCTCTCAGTATGAGCATGATAAGCTGCTCCGCGATTCCGTTATGGCTTGCGGCTTCATCGTGCTTGTGATAGCCCTCTCAGGTCTCTTAGGCTATGTAACCGACGAGGTCAACTCCCGCCGCCGCGAGATAGCTATCCGAAAGGTCAACGGTGCCACGGTCGGCAGCGTGCTCCGGATGCTTGTCAAGGGAGTCACCCCCATTGCGCTGCCGGCCCTGGTTGTCGGCGCCCTCCTCGCCTGGTGGGCCTCGTCAGCCTGGCTCGCCAACTATAAGAGCCATGTGGATCCGAGCGTCCTTGTGTCGCTCCTCTGCGTCATCGCCGTCTATCTGGTGATAATCACCTGCGTGGTCTGGAGAGCCTGGCGCGCTGCCAACGCCAACCCCACCGAAGCGCTAAATGAAAACTAAGGTGTTTTCAAAGCCTTGATTTTTCGTGTTTTAGCATAAAAAGGAACTTTTTTTGTGTTAAATTTTATCAAAGATATTGCTTATTTGAAAAAATTGTATTAACTTTGTGGCAGATAAAATCTCTAAAAGGCTATAGCTTATGTGTAAGAGTTTAGAAAACCTGAAGAGGTCATTTGAGGAGACCCAAGAGGAGCTTCTTGGAGCCGAAATGTTGGCTGTATATGGAGGAGCGCATGATGGTGAGGCATGCGGTGCCAATAAGAATTGTGAACTCAGCTGCCTTAAGGGTTGTAGCCAAGGTTGCGCCCAATCAGTGGCATCTGGGTCTACGAAGAATAAAAAGTGTGAGCTTTCCTGTAAAAAGGGGTGCTCGTTAAGTTCAGCAACAAGCTATAACTAATAATAATATTAACTATGAAAAAAGAGCTCAAAACAATGTTTGAGGGCATGCAGGATCTCCTTCTTGGTGGAGAAATGCTGAGTGTCATAGGAGGTGACAAAAACCATGTACAACTTCAGGAACTGATGGTTGCGTAAATCAATGTAAAGATTCGTGTATGGTGTGTGCGTGGATGTGTTCTTATGGGCCATCTTACGGAGAATAGATTTGTGATGATTGATTTTTGACATTACTGAGATTTAGTGTTATATAGCACTTGGAATAATGATGTAAAACTTCGTGTTTTATAATGTGACTCAGTTTCAACATGGGAGTTCGATAATAGGGGAATGTTTCCTTTTAGATAAAGAATGCTCCCTGAATGTGATAAAAATAAGTAGTTTAACTAAAAACAACAAGAGATGAGATCAGAATTGAAGAAAATGTTTGAAGGAATGCAGGATGCACTTCTTGATGCCGAATCGTTGAGCGTTTTCGGAGGAGATACGAAACCTTGTGCCGTAAGTTGCATTGACGGTTGTAGCTCAGGGTGTGCTCCATCTTGTTCGGATAAACCGTCCTCCGGAATGTAACCTAATTAAAATCTTAAGATGGGGCTTCTTTTTAATCCGATGTATCGTCTTAAGGAGGATGAGGGTCGAGTCCTCATCCTACATAAAGGCGGCCTTTCGGCTCTCACGGAAACTGCAAATTCAGGCTCATTCGGATCTGCGCATCCTCTTCATGGTGCGATATTGGCTTGTTGTAAGGGTGATTCTGCCGATGAAGCCTATAAAAGGCTTTGTCAACACATAGAAATAAGAAGAGAGCTTTTCGATAAGTTTGTAAGTCGACTTTTGGATTGCGAAGACCCTGTGGCAATGAAAATCGGCGAAGAGGAAGCTTTCTTTCCGCCTATGACGCTCATTAGCTCCGATGCTTCGCCGGCAAAGGTTTATGATCCGGAGCATTTTCTTTGGCATCAGCCTAATCTTAAGTCCCGGCGTCCCGGTAGTGTGAGCAATCTAACGCTGATGGTCAATAATATATGCGCAACCGACTGTTTCTATTGCTATGCTGATAAGCGCGTTCCGCGTAATTGCTCGATACCTTTTGAGAGGTTAGAGCAACTGGTAGATGAGGCTGAAGCAGATGGAGTTGCTTATATTGACCTTATAGGCGGGGAGGTTTTTCTGTATCCGAAATGGCGCGAGCTGATCGGCCTGCTTGTAAAGAAAGGATATAATCCTCTAATCAGCACAAAGGTACCTCTCACAAAGAGCGAGATTGAAGATTTCAAGGCCACCGGGATGAAAAGGTTACAGGTGTCACTCGACAGTCTGCTGCCCGAAACGCTGACCCGTACCCTCAGGGTGAAAGAAGATTACGCAGAGAAAATGAAGCAGTCGCTCCGCGATATGACAGATGCCGGTCTCGAGGTTGCAGTGCATAGCATTGTAACAAGCCGTAGTACGTTAGATGACCTTAAATCGGTCTACGATTTTCTTGCTACTCTCCCCAATAAGGTACTCTATTGGCGTCCGGATGTAGGAGGTCCCTCAATCTACTCGGTATGTAAGGATATAGAACCTCGCGAAGATGTAAGAGCCTCGTGTTTCGAATGGTTGGAAAAAGTGAAAGAAGATAGTACCTTTCCAATTGAATCAAGCGGTCTCAGATCCAGAGAAGAAGAAGATGCTGCTGATGCGGACTGGAATGGATTTTTTAGCCGCAGCCTTTGTTCGGGAAATTATTTTCAGATGTTCATCTTGCCAGATGGTCAGGTGACCATCTGTGAGGAGCTGTATTGGCATCCCCGTTTTATTATCGGAAATGTGAAGGAGCAGTCGCTTAAGGAGATATGGAATTCCGACAAGGCGACCGGATTATATTGTATCGGCCAGAAGGAGTTTCCGGCTGAGAGTGCATGCTCCACTTGCGGAAAATTTAAAGATTGCCGCAGCGTGAAGCAGGTGTGCTATCGCGATATTCTCCGAAAGCACGGTGAGGATAAGTGGTATCTTCCTGATGTGAGCTGCCCTATGGCGAAAAAATAAGAATCATGAGGCACATTATGCTGGCGGTTGCGTCCGCTATATTTATACTGGGTAATCTTCAGGCTCAGACAGATCAGACTGAAGAGAGGATCGATACTCTTCAGGAGATAACTGTCAGCGCCACGCGCCCCGTGATTAAAAGGGAGCCGGGAAAATATGTGGTCAGCGTGAACCACAGCCCATATCTCAAGAGTCAGAGTCTGGATCAGATCCTTAATGCTACGCCCGGCGTGGTAGTGAACCCTGACGGCAGCATATCGGTCAACGGCGTAACCGGCGCTACGATAAAATATGATAACCGAACCATTCAGCTCTCCGGCACCGAACTTCTTACGTGGTTGAAAACCTTGCGAGGCAAAGGGATAAAGAATGTAGAGCTTATTACTGACCGCGGGGCGGAGTATGATGCTGAAGGCGGAGGCGGAGTAATTCGCATCAACAGCCTTCCTCCTGAGCAGGGTTTCGAACTGATGCTCAATGGCAGTGGCTCTTACGGGGTGGCCTGGGGTGCCGGTGAAGGAGTGCAGCTGAAATACACTACCGGCCCTGTCACTATTTATGCTGCCGCCAACGCATCGCAGGGTACAAGCCGATATAAGCTTACTTCAACAACCTGGCGCACAGGGCAGGAAGAAAGAGATTTAGCGGTGCAGCTTAACAACACGAGGCTGCGGAGCTACAGTTGGCGCGCAGGTCTTGACTGGCGCATCTCCGACAAGCATAAACTGGGTTTCGAATACATGGGAATCAGCCCGCGCAATAAAGTGCATACGAACAGAAACATAACTGACGTGTATTTCGGGAGTACCCTTCAGGAGACATATATCCAGAATAATCCGACGGATTCGCGCCCTAAGAGTCTCCTTCTCAATCTTAACTATTCGGGCAGTCTTGACGATGCCGGCAGTTCGATAGAAATGGCAGCCGACTATTCGCGAAATGATCAGGACTATACGCGCGGGCAACTGGTGGATATATTGAATCCCGCAGGCCAGAAGACGGGTAGCATAGAGCGTGAGCAGCTCAACGATCAGTACACGGAAGTGGCTGCGGCGCAGGCTGATATAAATAAGATTCTCAGTGAGTATTATTCTTTGAAGTTCGGAGCGAAGTATTCATTTGTGAATCAGCATCTCAACCAGTATCTCGACCGAAGGGTTCCCGCTCCCGCAGAGCGTGAGAGTACCAATATATTCCGCTACCGGGAGCAGATTGCAGCTCTTTATGCCTCTTTCAGCGGAAAGTGGGGTGGCTTCGGCCTTACTGCGGGCTTGCGCGGAGAGGGAGTATGGAGCGTAGGGCAGCAGTTTGCCGATGGAGCCGAGAAGTTTAATTATGACTACTGGCGCTTTTTCCCCAATGTGTCGCTCTCATGGCGGCAGGAAAATAATAATCTTTGGGAGCTCTCGTATTCCTCTTCTATAAATAGGGTGCAATATGAAATCCTCAATCCCTTCACGCTGATAATCTCTGAGGTGGAGGTCAGGAAAGGTAATCCGCGGCTTAAACCTACCAGCTGGCACCATCTTTACGGCGGATATACGATTAACGACAACTTATATGTGAATGCCGGGGTCTCGGTAGGATTGCCTATGAGCCGCGATGTGACAATAATGGAGGGCGACAAGCTTCTGCAGACTTTCACCAACCACGGAAGCTGGACCCGATACAGTCTTAGCACCGGCTATACCTCCCAGTTGGGAATCTGGAGAGCCTCGTGGGCTATGAGTATCGGTGGCTACCGGGCGAAATATGACGATTTTACCCGCAATGCATTTAATTTCGTCGTATCTTCCAACAGTTATTTCAGTCTTGGGCGCGGATTCAATGCTTCTCTCTATCTGATGTATATGACCCCCGAAGTGAAGCTGTATGAGAAGAGTGTAACGACTATGGTTATGTGCCGCCCCGGCGTAAGCTGGACCGGTCTTGGCGGCAACCTGATGGTCAATCTGATGGTCAACGACCTGTTCAATGTGCTTGGTAACACCCGGTTCGAGTATCGCAGTGAGGCAGCCAATGCCGATTCCAAAGTATGGAGGGCCGGGCGTACATTCCAGCTGTCGGTCACCTATGTGCTTCAGCGCGGCAAGAAGGCGCAGACAATGCGCAAGAACATTTCGGGAGCCGACGAGCGAAACCGCATGTAAGGGTTCCCGCCGGATCTGATCCGAAAAAAGCGGCTCATACCGGTTACACCATCGCCGCGTGGCTTGCGGTACTCCGATTATGGTGTCGCCGAGCGACGATGCTATACAGCAACCCCGGGCGAAGCGCATGTGGCGCAAGTCCGGGGATTATTGTGGTAAATCTTTTTACGGCAGGTGTCAAAAAATTTTACGCCTGTGAAATTTCCTTTTAATGCAAATGTCAGGTACAGAGGGTATTAAAAGTTTGGCACGCTTTGTGTATCTCTAAGGGCATGATGAAAAAGTTTATTGCTATAATTTGTTTTCCCGCTGCCTCCGGTAGGTGCTATCCCATCCCACCGAAGCGCTAAATGAAAACTAAGACCGAAACCTGACTGATCATGAAATCGTTTTTCAAATTCCTTTCGCGCAACAAGGCCTACACGGCCATCAATGTGCTGGGTCTGGCGGTGGCCCTGATGTTCATTCTCATCATCGGCGCCTACACCTGGCAGGAAACCCACATCGACACCTGGCATTCCAAAGCCGGCCGCACCTATACCCTCGGCCTGCTGCAAGACGATGGATTAACTTACAATGCATCGCATTGGAGAGTCGGTTATAATCTTAAGAACCGGTTTCCGGAGATAGAGGATTACTGCGCGGTGACGCGCGCAGGAGGAAATCAGGTGGTTGGGCCTGATGGAGAGTGGCATACCACTTCCATTCTGCTCGTCGACTCCACTTTCTATTCAGTGTTCGATTTCCCGCTGGAAGAGGGCGACCGCGCATCGGTGCTTAAGGCGCCTAACTCCGCGGTGGTCAGCAGGAAGCTGGCTCAAGCACTGTTCGGCGGCGACGACCCGATTGGCAAAACCATTAGGCTGGGGCAAAACGATGATAGCGGACAGCTGATAGCTCTTACCGTTACGGGCGTAATGGAGCCTATGAAAAATACCATGCTCTCCGGCGATGGCATGAACTCCGAGGAGGTGGAGCTCATTGCGCGGTTTGAGAATATCCGCTATTACAACTTCAGTCAGTATGACGAGCACATGAGCAATGCGGCCGGATCCTTAGTGTTTATCGTAGGCGCTCCGGGAAGCAATCTGGAGGCTAATGCGCAGATCTACAATGACTATGCCAAGGAATTTTTCTGGATTCTCAAAGATGAATATAACTGCAGGTTGAGCGTCACTCCCCTCGACGGGCTATATCTCTCCGGCCTTGACAGCCCCGGATTCCGTGAGGGCAATCCTATGATTGTCAAGGTGCTGTTCTGGATGGGAGTAGCCATTCTGCTCTTCGCCATAATGAACTATATCAACCTAACCGTGGCCCAGGCCACAGGGCGCGCCAAAGAGATGGCTACCCGAAGGCTTCTCGGCGATTCGCGCAAAGGCATCATACTCAGGCTCATCGCGGAAAGCTGCCTGCTGGTGGTTGTCGCTTTCATGATAGGTCTCGGAGGGGCGGCCCTCGCTCTCCCTTATGCCGGTCAGATTCTCGACGTGACGCTCCATCTTGGCGTGCTCATCAATCCGGTCACCCTCACAGTAGGCCTGCTGATGCTTGCTGCCGTAGGAGTGGCGGCCGGAATCGTGCCCGCCGTCATTATCTCCTCGGTGAAGCCAATCGACATCGTGAGAGGCACCTTCCGACGCCACACGAAGGGCTTGTGGTCGAAAATCCTGATCGTCGCGCAGAATGTTGTCACGATCGTGATGCTCGTATGCACCCTGACCATGTATCTCCAGGTGCGCCATCTCGTTGAGGCGCCCCTCGGATTCGAATATAAGGACAGGATTTCGATTAGGGGTCTCGGCAATCAGATAGGACCGATGAAGCGGATGCTGGAAAGCCTCGGCTGCGTAGACATGGTGGTGCTGAGCGCGGGCACTCCTTTCGACGGAGGCAACAACAATAGTGTGGTTTATGAAGGCAAGGCCCTATCGATTCAGATTATGAAAGGCGATGAAAACTGGTTGGAGTTCTTCGGAATTGTGCCGGAGCGCGACAACGGTAATCCCGACGGCTGGTTCGTCACCCATAAGATGCTGGCCGATCTCGGGCTCCCCTTAGATGCGGAGCTTCTGCCCCCGGGAAGCGTGTTCGGAGAATCAGGAGTGCCTATACGAGGCGTGGTGCCTGATATGAGGATCCGCAATATTCTGGAATCGGAACACCCCATAATGATCAAGATTATGAGTAAGTTGGACGATGTATGGAGCCTCGACGTCAAAATAAAGGGCGACCCCGCGGAGGCTTGGCGGCAGATCAATGAGGCAAGCAAAGAGGTGTTCAATGGCCATGAGCTGGCGGAATTTATGCCCAGACCCTTTATGGAGCAGGAGATTGCTGAGAAGTTCGCGGCAGAAAACAGGCTTTCCGTAATTGTCGGAATCTTTACCCTCGTGGCGGTAATAATCTCGATGCTCGGACTGGTGGCGATGAGCACCTACTACGTGCAGCAGCGTGCCCGCGAGATTGCCGTGCGCAAGGTGTTCGGATCCACGAGCGGCAGCGTGCTGCAGAGGCTCCTCCGCTCCTTCATGACCTATGTGGCTGTCGCTATCGTGATTGCTGTGCCCGTGGCATGGTGGCTGATGAGCGACTGGCTGTCGGAGTATAGCTACCGCATCCCGCTCTATTGGTGGATCTTCGCCGCCGCCGGTGCCGTCTGTGTGGTGATCTCCCTGCTCTCCGTATGGCTGCAGAGCTGGCGCGCAGCAAGCGCTAACCCTGTAAAAGCCCTCTATCAGAATTAATTTCGACCTAAAGCAATAGAATCATGAAATCGTTTTTCAAATTCCTTTCGCGCAACAAGGCCTACACTGCCATCAACGTGCTCGGTCTGGCGGTGGCCCTGATGTTTATTCTCATCATTGGCGCCTACACCTGGCAGGAGACCTACATCGACACCTGGCATTCCAAAGCCGACCGCACCTATCTGCTCGGAGTTAAGTTTGGTGAAGGCCCCTTATATTATGGAATAAACTGGAGGGTGCAGCATAGGCTCCGCGACCGCTTTCCTGAGATAGAGACTTCCTGTGGAGTGACTTATCAGGGAAATAGGCGTATGGTTACCCGGCCTGATGGTGAGAATCTTACCGCAAAAATACTCTACGTGGATTCTACATTCTATGATGTGTTCGATTTCCGACTGAGTCAGGGTGACAAGGCCACTGCACTCGTAGCTCCGAACTCGGCGGTAATCAGCGAGGCCTACGCCCGCAGCCTCTTTGGTGATGAGGATCCTATAGGGAAGTCGCTGAAGTTGGAGAAAGATAGCGTACCCGTAATTGTCACAGCGGTGATGGAGCCTATGAAAAATACAATGCTTATTGGCGACGATAAAGAGCCGATCGATATGCTCGTGCGCTTCGAAAGGGTTGGCATTCTCAATATAGGTAAGGTCGACAGAGGTATGAACGCAATCATGGGAGCCGCCGTATTTTTTGTAGCGACGCCGGATTACGATCTGAGACAGAAGAATAAGGAGATTGAAGACTATCTCCGCACTTTCTTCCCGATATTCATGGAGGAAGAGTACGCTACTTCGTCAGAGATTGTGCGGCTCGATGAGATTCATCTCTCAGATGGAGAGGGCGATTATCTGACTCTGGGTGATAAGCCAATGGTGAAATTGCTTTTCGCCATGGGCATGGCGATATTGCTTTTCGCCGTTATCAACTATATTAATCTGACTGTAACCCAGTCTACGCGCCGCGCTAAAGAGATGGCTACCCGCAGGCTTATGGGTGATTCGCGAATGGGCATCGTATGGCGGCTGATTGCCGAAAGCACTTTGGTCGTATTGTTCTCATTCTTTATTGGCCTGGGTCTGGCAGCCGTAGCTATGCCATATTTTGCCCGGTTGCTCAACGTAGCCCTCTCGCTGTCAGTCCTACAGAATCCGATCACCCTCGTTGTGGGGCTCGTGATGCTCTCCCTTACCGGAGTGTCGGCGGGCATTATTCCGGCAATAGTGATTTCGCGCGCGAAGCCTATCGACGTGGTGAGAGGTACCTTCCGTCGCACTTCCCGGGCGGTGCTCTCGAAGGTGTTTATCGTGCTTCAGAATGCTGTGACGGTAATCATGCTTGTAGCCACATTCACGATTTATCTGCAGTTGCGCCATCTGGTAGATGCACCGCTCGGATTCGAGTATAAGGATCGTATAAGTCTTTGGTTGCCAGGCGATATGAAACGGCAGCTCGGTGAGGCTGTGAAGAACCTGAGCTGCGTGGATAAGGTGGTCTACAGTCTGGGTAATCCTATAAACGGCGGCTACAATAATTCACCTTTATGGGAAGGGAATCGCTATCCGGTTCAGATTATGTGGGGCTCGCCGGATTTCCTTGATTTTTATGGTCTGGAAGTGCTCCGCGATGATGGTGGCGACGGATATTTCGTCAACGAAAAGTTTCTCAATGATCTTTCGCTTCCTCTCGATGCCACGGAAATTCCTTTTGGCGTGCAAGGAGAAACCGTTACGCCAGTCAGGGGTGTATTGAAAAATTTCCGGCTTCGTAACGTGCTTGATGAGCCCCATCCGATTGCCATCCAAATTATGGAAAAGATGGATTATCCGTGGAGCGTAGATATCAAGATAAGGGGCGATCAGGCAGAGGCTCTGAAGCAGATAAGCGAGGTATTCAGAAGCATCAGTAATGGGCCTGAACTGATCGAATTTGCGCCAATGCCGTTTATGGAGCAATGGATTCAGAAGCGGTTTGAGCGCGAAGGCCGTATAGTGAAGATCGTAGGTATATTCGCTTTGGTGGCGGTAATTATCTCGATGCTCGGACTGGTGGCGATGAGCACCTACTACGTGCAGCAGCGCGCCCGCGAGATAGCCGTGCGCAAGGTGTTCGGGTCCACGAGCGGCAGCGTGCTGCAGAGGCTCCTGAAGTCCTTCATGACCTATGTGGCTGTCGCTATCGTGATTGCAGTGCCAGTGGCATGGTGGCTGATGAGCGATTGGCTCTCAGAGTATAGCTACCGTATCCCGCTCTATTGGTGGATCTTCGCCGCCGCCGGTGCCGTCTGCGTGGTGATCTCCCTGCTCTCCGTATGGCTGCAGAGCTGGCGTGCAGCAAGCGCCAACCCCGTGAAAGCTCTCTACCAAAATTAAATACTCTCTGAAGATACGGGATTATGAAATCGTTTTTCAAATTCCTTTCGCGCAACAAGGCCTACACGGCCATCAACGTGCTCGGTCTGGCGGTGGCTCTGATGTTCATTCTCATCATCGGAGCCTACACCTGGCAGGAAACCCACATCGACACCTGGCATTCCAAAGCCGACCGCACATATCTGCCGGGAATTGTTTTTGATGGTAAAGTAGAACATGGTATTAACTGGAGAGTTCAGCAAAGGCTTCGCGACCGTTTTCCTGAGATAGAGACTACCTGTGGTGTGACTTATGAGGGAAATAGACGTTTGGTTACTCGGCCTGATGGTGAAGATTTTACTGCAAAAATACTCTACGTAGACTCTACCTTTTATGATGTTTTCGATTTCCAGCTGAGCCAGGGTGACAGGGCTACGGCTCTCAGAGCTCCGAATTCGGCGGTGATCAGTGAGGCCTATGCCCGTAGTCTCTTTGGTGATGAGGATCCTATAGGTAAGTCGCTTAAGCTGGAGAAAGACACTGTGCCTGTAGTGGTTACCGCGGTGATGGAACCAATGAAAGCCACTATGCTTATTGGCAGCGATAAAGGACCCATAGATATGCTCGTGCGTTACGAGCGCGTTGGTGCTATCGACTATTATAAGGTATCAGACGGTATGCAAAATATTACGGGAGCAGCTTCATTTTTGGTTGCTAAGCCGGGTTCTGATCTGATACAGAAAAATAAGGAGATAGAAGACTATCTCAAGACTTTCTTCCCGGTTTTCATGATGGAGGAGTTCGAGGCCTCGCTTAACATCGAGCGTCTTGAGGATACTTATCTGTCAGATGGGGATTGCGAGTATTTGGCTCTTGGTGATAAATCGATGGTGAAATTGCTTTTCGCCATGGGAGTTGCGATATTGCTTTTCGCCGTAATCAACTATATTAATCTGACTGTAACCCAATCTACGCGCAGAGCTAAGGAGATGGCTACCCGCCGGCTTATGGGCAATTCGCGAATGGGCATCGTTTGGCGGTTGATAGCCGAAAGCGGTCTGGTAGTATTATTCTCATTCTTTATCGGTCTGGGTCTGGCCGCCGTAGCTATGCCATATTTCGCCCAGCTGCTCAATGTAACCCTCTCGCTTTCAGTTCTTCTGAATCCGATTACTCTCGTGGTTGGTCTCATTATGCTCTCTCTCATCGGGGTGGCTGCCGGCATAATTCCGGCAATCGTGATTTTGCGTGCAAAGCCTATCGACGTGGTGAGAGGTACCTTCCGCCGCCACTCCCGTTCGGTGCTCTCGAAGGTGTTCATCGTGCTTCAGAATGCGGTGACGGTTATTATGCTTGTTGCTACATTCACTATCTATCTTCAGCTGCATCACCTTGTTGAGGCTCCGCTCGGTTTTGAATATAAAGACAGGATCAGTATTCAGCTGCCGGGCAATATGAACCGTCAGTTCGGAGAGGCACTAAAGAATCTGAGTTGCGTGGAGCAGGTCGTCTATAGTATGGGTAATCCTATAAATGGAGGTCTCAATAATTCTTTAGTCTACGATGGCCGGGCTCTTTCAATCCAGATTATGAAAGGCGATGAAAACTGGTTGAAGTTCTATGGCATTGAGCCGGAGCGCGATAACGGTAATCCCGACGGCTGGTTCGTGAACCATAAGATGCTTGTCGATCTCGGACTGCCCTTAGATGCGGAGCTTCTGCCGCCGGGAAGCGTGTTCGGAGAATCCGGATTGCCCGTGCGGGGTGTGGTGCCGGATATGCGGATCGGTAATATCCTGGAGTCTGAACACCCCATAATGATCAAGATTATGAGTAATATCGTAGATTTATGGAGCCTTGACGTAAAGATTAAAGGTGACCATGCGGAAGCCTGGAAGCAGATCAGCGAGGTATTCAGAAGTCTCAGTGATGGACCGGAACTTATTGAGTATGTATCTGAGCCGTTTATGGAGCAGGTGATTCAGAAGCGGTTTGAGCGCGAAGGCCGTATAGTGAAGATTGTAGGCGTCTTCGCTTTGGTGGCGGTGATTATCTCGATGCTCGGACTGGTGGCGATGAGCACCTACTACGTGCAGCAGCGCGCCCGCGAGATAGCCGTGCGCAAGGTGTTCGGATCCACGAGCGGCAGCGTGCTGCAGAGGCTCCTCCGCTCCTTCATGACCTATGTGGCTGTCGCTATCGTGATTGCAGTGCCAGTAGCATGGTGGCTGATGAGCGACTGGTTGTCGGAATATAGTTATCGCATTCCGCTCTATTGGTGGATCTTCGCCGCCGCTGGTGCCGTCTGTGTGGTGATCTCCCTGCTCTCCGTATGGCTGCAGAGCTGGCGTGCAGCAAGTGCCAACCCCGTGAAAGCTCTCTACCAAAATTAAAATAACTAATAATAAATAAAACTTTTGTATTATGATCGAAATTCAGAACATTTCAAAGTCTTTCCGCACTGACGAAGTTGAAACGCTTGCGCTGCGCGACGTATCGCTCAAGGTTGACGACGGCGAATTCGTAGCCGTAATGGGTCCCTCGGGCTGCGGCAAATCAACCCTGCTCAATATCTTGGGTCTCCTCGATAACCCAACCGCCGGCAATTATTTGCTCGACGGCAAGGAGGTAGGCTCGCTCAAGGAGCGCGACCGCACGATGCTCCGTAAGGGAAAGATCGGATTCGTGTTTCAGAACTTCAACCTTATCGACGAGCTTACGATCGAGGAGAATGTGGAGCTGCCTCTGCATTATCTCGGCGTGAAGGCTTCGGAGCGCAAGAAGAGGGTGAAAGAGGTGCTCGAGCGCATGGCGATCAGCCACCGCGCAAAGCATTTCCCGCAGCAGCTCTCCGGAGGTCAGCAGCAGAGGGCGGCGATAGCCCGTGCAGTTGTGGCAAACCCGGGACTCATTCTCGCCGACGAGCCCACCGGTAACCTCGACTCGAAGAATGGCGAGGAGGTGATGCGCCTGCTCACGGAGCTCAACCGCGAAGGCACCACCATCGTGATGGTGACCCACTCGCAGCACGACGCCTCCTACACCCACCGCGTGATTAACCTCTTCGACGGAAAAATTGTAGAAAATACTCAGCTCTGACTCTTGCCCGGACGCCGGAAAATTACTATCTTTGTAATCATGAAGCGTCCGGGCACCCTTTTGGTCATCGATGATAACCGCGCTATTCTGCAGGCTGTGAAAATGCTGATGGAGAGCGTGGTCGAGACCGTGGTGACCGCCGACCGGCCCGACGGCCTCGCAAGGCTGTTGGCGAAGTATCACCCGCAGGTAGTGCTGCTCGACATGAACTTTCAGGCAGCCGTGAATACCGGCAACGAGGGTCTCTATTGGCTGAAGGAGATCCGTCGTATCGCACCGCTCACTAAAGTGGTGCTCTTCACGGCCTATGCCGATGTGGCCCTTGCGGTGGAAGGAATGAAACTCGGAGCAGTCGATTTCCTGGTCAAGCCGTTTGATAACGAAATGCTTCGCCGCACGCTTCTCAATGCCTTCGGACCCAAAAAGAAAGTGGTCGAGGCAGCAGCGCCCAAAGAGAAGCAGGGCATGCTCTGGGGGCAGTCGGCGCCGATGCGTAGCCTCAAGGCAATGGTTGAGAAGGTGGCGCCCACTGATGCCAATGTGCTGATAACCGGGGAGAACGGCACAGGCAAGGACCTGCTCGCGAGAGAAATTCACCGCCTCTCGCGCCGCAGCAAAGGCCCCCTCGAGATCATCGATATGGGAGCCGTGGTGGAGACCCTCTTCGACAGCGAGCTCTACGGCCACGCAAAGGGAGCATTCACCGATGCGAAGGCCGACCGACCCGGAAAGTTCGAGACCGCCCACGGCGGTACGCTCTTTCTCGACGAGATCGGCAATCTGCCCTACCATCTGCAGGCGAAGCTGCTCACCTCGCTGCAGCAGCGCCAGATTGTGAGGATCGGAAGCAACTCACCGAGGCCGATCGACATACGCCTACTTTGCGCCACCAACCGCAGCCTGCCGGCGATGGTGGAGGAGGGGAGCTTCCGGCAAGACCTTTTCTACCGTCTCAATACGGTGACTCTCGAGCTGCCGCCGCTCCGCCATAGAGCCGATGATATCCCGGCCTTCGTGGAGCTCTTCCTGGAGAAGTATGCGAAGGTATATGGCAAGCCCGTGCCTCAGGTGGCTCCCGAGGCGATGGAGCGCCTCAAGGCCCAGACGTGGCCCGGCAATATCAGGCAGTTGGAGCATGTGGTGGAGAAGGCTCTCATTCTCGGCGACGGGGTGGAGCTCCGCACCTCCGACTTCGACCTGATTGATGCGGGCGGCAGCAGCGCCGTCGATACCGCCGATATGACTCTCGAAGAGATTGAGCGCCATACCATTGCCGGCGCCATGCAGCAGACCGGAGGCAATATCGCGGAGGTGGCGAGAAGGTTGGGAGTGTCGCGCCAGACGCTCTACAACAAAATCCGGTGCTATGGCCTTTAGGAAACTGGGCCGGGTGGCGGGTGAACCCGTGATTTGGCTCTCCGGGGCGCTCCTGGTGGCCTTCTGCGCGGGGGTGGAATTTCAGGAGGGCAACTTGATGTTTGCCATCTCAGCGGCGGCTGTGGCCGCCTTGCTGGGCTGGAGGGTGGTGGCTACAACGATGCGCATAAGGGAGCGCGTTGAGTTCATATTCGATGCCGCACGCAACGATGACTTCGCCTTCCGTTTTTACGACGCCGGGAGCGACCGGGCCACGAGCACGGCGCTCAATGCCCTTGTGGGCCATCTGGAAAGGCTTTCATCTGAGGCCCGCGAGAAGGAGGAATACATGGGGCTGGTGATCAACCTGATGGATACGGCTATAGCGGTGGTAGAAGAGAAGGGCAATGTGGTGAGACACAATAAGGCGGCGCTCAGCCAGCTCGGACGCACCGCCTTCACCCACATCTGCCAGCTTCCCGCCGACACCGGCGACCTGGCTGTGAAAATCACGCCGGTGGAGCTGAAGGGCAGGTCGATGAAGATATATACCTTCAGCGACCTGAGGCGACCCCTGCAGCAGAAAGAGGTGGAATCTTGGGAGAGGCTGACGAGGGTGCTCACCCATGAGATAATGAATTCGCTCACTCCCGTCACGTCGCTGTCGGAGACCCTCGCGAAGGAGGGCACGGGGCTCGATGCGAAGATGCTTGAGCGCCTTCGCGCCATTGCGGAAAGCGGAAGCCATCTTATGGAGTTCGTGTCTAATTTCAGGCGCTTCACCATCGTGCCGGAGCCGGAGATGAAGGTGATGTATCTGAAACCCTTCATGGAGAAGGTGGCGTCGCTCTCGCGCAACTATCCGGGGGGGCAGGAGGCGGAAATAGCCGTGTCAGCCCTGCCGGCCGATGTGATGGTCTATGCCGATGCCGCCATGCTGCGCCAGGTGCTGCTCAACCTTCTCAAAAACGCTCTCGAGGCCGGAGCCTCGCAGATTGACCTGAAGGCTTCGGTGAAGGAAGATGAGGCGGTGCAGATAGAAGTGACCAACGATGGAGCTCCTATCGACCCGGAGCTTGCTGCTCAGATCTTTACCCCATTCTTCACCACCAAGGGAAGCGGCAGTGGCATCGGACTGAGCCTCTCTCGGAGAATGGTGACGCGCAGGGGCGGCACCCTCACCCTTATGCCCGGCCCGAAAACCGGCTTCCGCATCCTCCTCTGACATCAGCTGTGTGTTACAGAGAAAACTTTACGCCGGAATTTGTGTATATGATATATATTTTATATCTTTGTGGGACATAAAGTTTACATGATGCCGACAACACTCAACATAAAGCGCAAGAATATAGATCTGCCGGTTGAAACATTGCAGAAACTATCGATTATGGCTGTTTCGCAGGGGAAGAGCCTGAAGAAATTTATCGAGACGATTCTGATAGCGAAAGCAGATTCGATTGCGGTGGAGGTGATCGAGAATCCTTCTCCTTCAGGTGATTCGTGGTTTGAAAATCCTGAAAATGTGGCTTCCGTGAAGCGCGGAGTAGAAGAGATGAAGGAGGGAAAAGGCAAGGCCTATTCGATGGAAGAGATCAGAAATCTTCTTGGAGTATGATTTTTGAACTGATTCTGACGCCTGAAGCGGAGCGCCATCTGCAGGAATGGAGAAAGTCAGGTCAAAAGAAAACCCTGAAAAAGATTGCTGATCTGCTTGCTGAGCTCCGGGTTCACCCTGCTACGGGCACTGGTCAGGTAGAGCAGCTGAAAGGAAGTCTGGCCGGTTTTTGGAGCCGGCGGATTACCAAAGGTGCCCGACTCATCTATCGTATTGAAGATGAAAAGGTAGTTGTAATAGTCATCTCCCTTAAAGGTCATTACGGCGACAAGTGAAATCAGGTCTTCGTGAGGGAAAAATGAAGCGAAGCGCCGGGTGTGGATACCTGACGCTTCTGCTGCTGATGTCGGATTCTCCGGCAGCGTCGCCTAACGCTTTTGGATTGTCGCCGATTCTAAGCCCTCCCCGCTGAAAAATCGGGGTGGAGTGCGGGTCGGGTGCTCCGCTTGCGTCAGCGGTGGATAGCTGGCGGCGTATGCAGCGACCATAGTGCGGCGGGTGCCGAATCCATGTAGGATCTTGTGCATTGTCACCTACTTGTCACTAAAACGCGTAGGCTCTCAGATGGTTCAGCGCGCGGCGCGTTTGCGGTCGTTTTCGTCGAGAAGAATCTTGCGCAGACGAATGCTGTGAGGGGTCACCTCCACATATTCGTCTTCCTTGATATACTCGAGAGCCTCTTCGAGCGAGAAGATTACCGGCGGAGCGATATGCACCTTCTCGTCGGAGCCGGAGGCACGCATATTGGTGAGCTTCTTCGATTTAGTCACGTTGACCGTGATATCGTTGTCTTTCGCGTTCTCGCCCACAACCTGTCCGGCATAGACCTCGTCGCCCGGAGCGATGAAGAAGCGTCCGCGATCCTGGAGCTTATCGAGGGCGTAGGCGTAGGCTGTGCCCGTCTCGTGGGCTATCAGCGAGCCGTTTGTGCGCCGTTCAATATCGCCCTTCCAGGGCTGATAGTCGAGGAAGCGGTGAGCCATGATGGCCTCGCCGGCGGTAGCCGTAAGGATATTGCTGCGCAGGCCGATGATGCCTCGCGATGGGATCTGGAACTCAATCTGCACTCTGTCGGCCTGTGTCTGCATAGATACGATGTCGCCTTTGCGGCGAGTGACCATATCGATCACCTTTGAGGAAAACTCCTCGGGCACATTGATCGAAAGCGATTCGATAGGTTCGCATTTGCGGCCGTCGATTTCCTTCACGATTACCTGCGGCTGGCCTACCTGAAGCTCATAGCCCTCGCGGCGCATGGTCTCAATCAGGATTGAGAGATGGAGCACTCCGCGGCCGAACACGGTCCAGCGGTCTTCCGTAGCTCCGCGCTCCACCCTCAGCGCCAGGTTGCGGTCGAGCTCGCGGGTGAGGCGCTCGGCGATATGGCGGGAGGTTACATATTTTCCGTCCTTGCCGAAGAAGGGGGAGTCGTTGATCGTAAAGGTCATCGACATGGTAGGCTCGTCGATGGCTATTCTGGGCAGAGCCTGAGGATTTTCCGGTATCGAGATCGTGTCGCCGATTTCGAAGTCGTCAAGACCCACAATGGCGCAGATATCACCGCTTTCCACCTCCTTCACCTTGCGGCGCCCCATGCCTTCAAACACGTGGAGCTCCTTGATTTTCTGCTTCTGCACGCTGCCGTCTTTCTTGCAGAGGGCCACGATCTGGCCTTCATGAAGGGTGCCGCGATGCACGCGCCCGATGGCGATGCGGCCTACATAGCTGGAGAAGTCGAGGCTCGTGATGAGCATCTGCGATTCGCCTTCGAGGCGCACCGGAGCGGGGATATATTTCACTATGGCATCGAGCACCGCCGTGATATCTTGCGTCGGCTTGCGCCAGTCGGTAGCCATCCAGTTCTGCTTCGCCGAACCGTAGATGGTGGGGAAGTCGAGCTGCTCTTCAGTGGCGTTGAGGTTGAACATCAGATCGAACACCATCTCATTGACCTCATCGGGGCGGCAGTTGGGCTTATCGACCTTATTGATTACCACAACGGGCTTGAGACCCATCGAGATGGCTTTCTGAAGCACGAAGCGCGTCTGCGGCATCGGGCCTTCAAAGGCATCTACGAGGAGCAGGCACCCGTCGGCCATATTGAGCACCCTCTCCACCTCTCCGCCGAAATCGGCGTGTCCCGGGGTGTCGATGATGTTGATTTTGGTACCTTTATAGTTGATACTTACGTTTTTAGAGAGTATCGTTATACCTCGCTCGCGCTCCAGGTCGTTGTTGTCGAGCATGAGCTCTCCGGTCTGTTGGTTGTCGCGAAACAGATGGCCGGCGAGCAGCATTTTATCTACGAGGGTAGTCTTGCCGTGGTCTACGTGGGCAATGATGGCTATGTTTCTGATGTCCTGCATGAGTGAATTTGAAAACCGGGCGCAAAATTACGAAAAAATGTTCGTAACTTCGCACCGCGGCTCCATAAGGCGCACATCTTGAATGAAGGAATGTTTCACGCTTAACGTAGGAGGCTGCCTGGTGAAGTTCGCGAGGCCGCAGGTGATGGGTATCCTCAACGCTACTCCCGATTCATTTTTCGTGGGCAGCCGCTGCTCCGGAACCGGCGATGCCGAAAGCCGCACCCTCGCCCTCCTTGATGAGGGAGCGGATATGATAGATGTGGGCGGATTTTCCACGCGCTCAGGGGCTTCCGACGTGAATGCTGATGAGGAATACAGGCGGCTGGCAGAGGCTCTGGAGGGGGTTCGCAAGGCGGCGCCTGAGGCTATCGTATCCGTTGATACGTGGCGCGCCGGGGTGGCCCGGAAATGCGTCGAGGAGTGGGGAGTGCAGATCATCAACGATGTTTCAGGCGGCACGCTCGACCCCGAGATGTATTCTACGGTAGCCGGGCTCAAAGTGGCCTATGTGCTGATGCACATGCGCGGCACGCCGGCCAATATGCAGCAGCTGACCGACTACGCCGATGTGACGGCCGACGTAATAGAATGGCTTGCGAGGCGTCTGGCTGAGCTCAGGCAGCTCGGAGTGGCCGATGTGATAGTCGACCCCGGCTTCGGCTTCGCGAAGACTCTGGAGCAGAATTTCCGCCTCCTCGGAGAGTTGGACGCCTTCCGGCAGCTCGATGCTCCGCTGCTGGCGGGTATGTCGCGGAAATCGATGATATGGAAAACCCTTCGCTGCACCCCTGAAGAGAGCCTCAACGGCACTACGGTGCTCAATACCGTAGCCCTTCAGAAAGGGGCGCAGATTCTGCGGGTTCACGATGTGAAGGCCGCTGTAGAGGCTGTGAGCCTCATGGAAATGATTAATGAAGCAACCCAAGAAGATTGACTGATATGTTTGATTTCGGAGTAAAAGATGTGCTCGACATCCTGATAGTGGCGGTGCTGCTCTATTACGTGTACCGGCTGATGAAAAACAGCGGCACGCTGAGCCTCTTCTACGGAGTGCTCGCCTTTATCGTGATATGGGTGATAGCCTCCGAAATCCTCGGAATGAGGCTCACGGGTACGATTCTCGATAAATTCATGGGTATCGGTCTGATAGTGATAGTGATTCTCTTTCAGGACCAGATCCGGCGCTTTCTCATCGATATCGGCTCGCGGGGAAAATGGGCTACCGTGAGAAATCTCTTCGTGCATAAGAAGGAAGAGACGGATGCCGACAGTCGCAAGGCTGTGCTGGCCATAGTATATGCCTGCATGAGCATGTCGCGCTCCAAGACCGGCGCCCTGATAGTGCTGCAGCGCAAGATGCCGCTGGGCGACTATGAGAAAACCGGCGATATGATCGATGCCGACATCAATATGCGACTGATCGAGAATATCTTCTTCAAAAACAGTCCTCTTCACGACGGAGCGATGATAATAGCAGGCGGCAGGATAGCCTCGGTGGGGTGTATCCTGCCCGTGAGCCATGATATGAACATTCCGAAGAGTCTCGGTCTGCGTCACCGCGCCGCGCTCGGCATGAGCCAGGTCACCGATGCCGTGTGCGTGATCGTGAGCGAGGAAACGGGCAATATATCAGTGGCTAAAGATGGCGCTATGCACGTGAAGGTTTCGAACCTTGAGTTGGAGCAATTTGTTTCTGAAGCGTTATGAGATATCTGTTTGCTATTCTTCTACTCAGCTTGTCGCTTGGGCTGTACGCTCAGAATATGCCTACGTGGAAGCAGCTCGATGGCAGTATGATGCCGATAGATCTGGAGCCTTTTGAGGGAGCCTCGCTGCTTCCGGACTCGTTGGAGCTTGTCACGGTGCGCCATGTGGGGCGCCACGGAGCGCGCTTCCTCAGCTCCGGGAAGAAAACGGAAGCTCCCAGCAAGCGTCTGATAAAAGCCCGCAATGAGGGGAGACTCACACCGGCAGGCGAGGAGTTTCTGAGGCTTATCGATTCGATGGATTCCATCGTTGCAGGTCGTTGGGGAGAGCTTGATGCGTTAGGGCTTAAGGAGCAGACCTCCATAGGCCGCTGGATAGCACGCGACTATATGACAGATTCCTTAAAGGCGGTTGTGGCTCTGTCAAGCTATGTGCCTCGTGTGGTAATGAGCATGTATGGCGCCTGTCACGGTATAGCTCTTCAAAGGCCTACCAAAGCATGGATCCAGACGTCATCAGGCACTGATACGAACCCGCTGCTGCGCTTTTTCGAGACCGATACAGCTTTCTTAGCCTACAAGGGGAGCGCGTCCACAAAGGAGCTTCTGGAGGCTTATACGGCTGCCGTGATGCCTGAGGCTCCTGCCCACAGGCTCGTGGAGGGTCTGAGCCGTGAGGAGGCACAGAAACTGACCGGAGAGATGAGAGCCGTAGTGAGCGGCTTCGCCGCTATCGGCCAGGAGATAGACCGCGAGAAATGGTTTACCTACGATGAATACCTCGCCTGCTGGAAAGTAAGCAATTATGAGCATTGGCTCGTTCGCACCGAAACCAGTATCAGCCCTATCCCTGCCCAGGCGTCTGCTTCGCTCCTGG
Source organism: uncultured Muribaculaceae bacterium (assembly GCA_947632485.1). Taxonomy (GTDB): domain Bacteria; phylum Bacteroidota; class Bacteroidia; order Bacteroidales; family Muribaculaceae; genus Lepagella. Next base: position 51,023 of record CANRPJ010000003.1, on the reverse strand, counting down.
AGGCACTCTTAGCTCCTCCGGCACCAGAGATGCAGCTCTTTTTCGGCCATGCAGAGACGCTGATGCCGCTCCTCTCGCTCATGGGTATGGAGGATTGCAATGCTCCTGCTATAAGTGCCGACAACGTGTGGCGCACATGGCGCGACTATGAGGTAGTGCCCTTGGCCGCCTGCGTCACCTTCGTTTTCGCCAAAGGCTCCTCGGGTACGCTCTACACACTCTCGCTCCACAACGGGCGTCCCGTTTCTCCCGCTCCGGGAGTGGCGTCGCTCGCTCCCTGGTCGCAGCTCAGCTCCGCCTGGCGCTCCCGCCTAAACCCATAGAAGCTTTCATAGGAGTAGGAGCGAGTGTCCGGGGTGGGCACGTCCTCGTAAATAAAGCTCCGGAGGTGTGGGTGTATGCAGCCAAGTGGAGGCCACATGTGTAGGCCGCCCGGATAGGTCACTTGACAGCCTTGACATTAATATGAAGTTAAATGTTTGATTATTAGATAGAAAGGCCTAAATCTGTGTCAAGTCTGTTACTGCGTCATAACTGCGTAGCTACGTGGCGGTCTGACTATATAGAAGATGTTCCGCAGGGTGGCTGGACGCGCACGCTGCGGAACATTCTTGATTGACTTATCAGCGGGATTCTCAGATGAGGGTTCCGCCGATTTTAGGTAAGGTTTAGCCTATGGGTCAGATGAGGGGTTCGCCGGTCATCTCTTCGGGCTGGGGTAGACCCATGATCTTCAGGATTGAGGGAGCTACGTCGGCCAGGCGACCGTCTTTCGCTTTTACGTCTTTGTGATCCTCCGTCACGTAGATAAACGGTACGGGGTTGAGGGAGTGGGCGGTGTTGGGGGTGCCGTCTTCGTTGATGGCGTGGTCGGCATTGCCGTGGTCGGCGATGATGATGGTCTCGAAGTCGTGGATGGTAGCGGCTTCCACCACTTTGCCTACGCACTCATCGAGGGTAGCCACAGCCTTCTGGATAGCGGGGTAAACGCCGGTGTGGCCCACCATGTCGCCGTTGGCGAAGTTGACCACGATGAAGTCGTATTTGTCGCTGCTGATGGCTTCTACGAGCTTAGTGGTCACTTCCGGAGCGCTCATCTCGGGCTGCAGGTCGTAGGTGGCTACCTTCGGGGAGGGCACCAGGATGCGGTCCTCGCCCTCGGCGGGCTCTTCCTTACCGCCGTTGAGGAAGAAGGTCACGTGAGCGTATTTCTCCGTCTCGGCTATGTGGAGCTGCTTGAGGCCCTTGGAGGCGAGGTATTCGGCGAGCGTGTTGCTTACGTTTTCCTTGGTGAAGATCACGTGCACGCCCTTGAATGAGTCGTCGTAGGGGGTCATGCAGTAGTACTGCAGGCCGGGAATGGGCTTCATGCCGTCTTCCTCATGCTGGGTGAGCACGGTGGTAATCTCCTTTGCGCGGTCGTTGCGATAGTTGAAGAAGATCACTACGTGGCCTTCCTTGATGCGGCCGTCGACCTTCTCATTTACGATCGGTTTAAGGAATTCGTCGGTCACTCCCTCGGTGTAGCTCTCTTCTACGGCTTTCACCACGTCGTCGGTCTTGTGGCCTTCGCCATCGATGAGCATATCGTAGGCAACCTTGAGGCGCTCCCAGCGATGGTCGCGGTCCATGGCGTAGTAGCGGCCGATCACGTCGGCGATCACGCCTGCCGACTGCGCGCAGTGGTCCTGCACCTCGCGGAGGAATCCGGCGCCGGATTTCGGGTCGGTGTCGCGGCCGTCCATGAAGCAGTGGAGGAATACCTCGCCGATCTCATACTGCTTTGCGATGTCGCAGAGGGCATAGAGATGGCCGAGCGATGAGTGAACGCCTCCTGAGGAGGTGAGACCCATAAAATGCACGGGCACGCTGTGGGTCTTGGCATAGCTGAAGGCCTCCACGATCTCTTTGTTCTTGAGAATCGATCCGTCGGCGATAGCGCGGTTGATCTTCACCAGATCCTGATAGACCACGCGGCCGGCTCCGATGTTGAGGTGACCTACCTCGGAATTGCCCATCTGGCCGTCGGGCAGACCTACGTTTTCACCGCTTGCCTGAAGCTGCGAGTGAGGGTTAGAAGCCACCAGCGAATCGATCACCGGGGTGGGGGTGTTGAAGATGGCGTCGTCTTTCTTGTGGTCGCCGATGCCGTAGCCGTCGAGGATTATGAGTAATGCTTTGTGTGCCATTATATTTCTCTTTATATCGATATTAAAAAAGGCTTGATACTCTATCCTTCCCCGCTCATTCGCGCCGGAGGGTATAAAGTATCAAGCTTAGATCAATCGGGAAGGGCGCTATTAAGCTTTCTTCACGCGGCGCTCCTTGATGCGGGCCTTCTTTCCGGTGAGGCCGCGGAGGTAATAAAGCTTGGCGCGGCGCACGCGGCCATACTTGTTGACGGTGATAGATTCGATAAACGGTGATTCCATCGGGAAGATACGCTCTACACCGATACCGTCGGAGATCTTGCGAACGGTGAAGCGCTTCTTGTCGCCCTCACCATTGATGCGGATCACAACGCCGCGATACTGCTGGATACGCTCCTTGTTACCCTCCTTGATGCGGTAAGCTACCGTGATGGTGTCGCCGGGGCCGAAGGAGTCAAATTCCTTTTTGGGAGTGGCAAAAGCCTCCTCCACAACTTTGATCAAGTCCATTTCTTTTCTGTTAACGTGTTAGCTTGCAATTTAATAAGCTGCCTTGTCTTACCAGAGATTGCAAATCCGGCTGCAAAGTTAGCGCTTTTTGGCCGAGTTTGCAAAAGATTTGCTAACTTCGCCTTAAAATCTTTAGCCTATGAAGCTCAGGACCTTTATTATATCGATTCTTGCAGCAGCGGCCACGACTGCGGCTGCCGACCGGCTGGTGATCCTTCATACCAACGATACCCACTCCAATGTGGAGCCCGACGCCAATGGCATCGGGGGAGTGCTGCAGCGGAAAGCGATATTCGACAGCGTAAGGCAGGCTGAGAAGCACGTGATCCTCGTAGATGCCGGCGATATGGTGCAGGGCACCCTCTTCTTCAAATTCTTTGGGGGCGATGTGGAGTATCCGCTAATGGATATGCAGGGCTACGATATCAGGGTGCTTGGCAATCATGAATTTGACAATGGGCTGGAGTCGATGGCCGACCATTACCGCAGCAGCAAGGCGGAGCGGCTTTCGGCCAACTATGATTTCACAGGCACCGCAGCCGAGGGGCTCTTCAAGCCATATACCATCAAGAAGGTGGCGGGCAAGAAGATAGGTTTCATGGGCATAAATGTAGATCCCTCCAGCCTCATAGCTGCGAAGAATACTGAGGGAATGAAGTTTCTGCCGATAATCGAGACGGCCAACCGGGTGGCTCACGAACTGAAACACGACAAGGGTTGCGATCTGGTGGTTGCCGTGACTCATATCGGATATATCAATGCGCCGGACCCGAGCCGGGAGACCGATGCGATGCTTGCAGCAGCTTCAAAAGATATAGATATAATAATAGGCGGCCATAGCCATACGCTTGTGGAGCCGGAAGGCGGGCAGTATCCTTCGCTTCTCAAGAATGCCGAGGGCAAGCCGGTAAGAGTGGTGCAGACAGGGAAATATGGTAAATATGTAGGCAAGATCGAGGTGGATCTCGATCATCTGAAGGGGAGCACGGGAGAAGACTATAAATATGAGCTCATTCCCGTAACCGACCGCTTCCCGGCAGAAAAGCTGGATCAGAAGATCACGAAATTTCTCGAGCCTTATAAGCAGAGCGTAGATTCCGTAAATGCCCACGTTATCGCAATGTCGGCAGCCGATCTTTCAAGCTCTTCAGGAGTGGGCGGTTATCCTAACTTCACTGCTGACTTCGGACTGGCCTACGGGCGTCACATTTCCGATAGCCTTACGCGCGCAGGGACTCCGATGCATGTGGACCTATCCTTAATGAACAGGGGCGGAATCAGGCAGGATATGCCGAAAGGCCCGGTGACCGAGGGTCAGATTCTAAGCACTTTCCCTTTCTCCAATTATATGGTAATAATAGAGCTCAAAGGCTCTGATTTTTTAGAGGCCATGAAGGTTTCGGCCAAGAGGGGAGGAGAGGCTATAAGCGCCAATGTGAGGGTGATAACCGATAGAGATCTCAATGTGAAGCATGTGATGGTCGATGGTCATGAGATCGATCCGGACCGCACTTATAATGTAATGACTATCGACTATCTCGCCGGGGGCAACGATGGTCTCACTTCGCTGGCCAACGGGCGTGAGCTCTGGCGCAGTGAGGAGCAGATGAGCGCGCCGATACTCGACTATGTAGCTGAGTTCGGGCGTGTCGGGCTTCCGATAGAGCCGGATATGGCGCCGCGGTTTGTGGTGCAGCAGCCATTGGATTGACATGTGGAGGTGGCTGTTTGTAATACTGATTCCGATATTATCATGCTCGCGCCAGGGTAAACCTGCGGCTGATCCGATAGAGCCGGAAAGGTCGGATTTCACTGCTGATGCCTTTCGCTGGGCCGACTCGGTGGCAATGGCCATGAGCCTGGAAGAGATGGCCGGTCAGCTTCTGATGCCCGGTATTTTAGCGCGCGGCGACTACGAGACGATAGAGCGGCTTACCGGCTATATATCCGGCTGCCATATAGGCGGTCTGTTGCTGCTGGAAGGCGATCTGGAATCAGCTGCCGCTCTTGGCGATACCCTTCAGCTCCGCTCGCCGGTGGGGGCTTTTGTGGCAATAGATGCGGAGTGGGGCCTTAGAATGCGTCTGTCGGGAGCTCCCTTGTTTCCGGAAAACTCATCGCTTGAAGGCGCCGACGAGCAGTTGCTGTTCGACTATGGCCGGGAGATGGCGCGCGAGTGCCGCCAGGTCGGGGTCAGCATGCTTCTCGGCCCGGTGGCAGACGTGGCAGCCGATGGATTTATGAGCCGCCGCTCTTTCGGAGGCGATCCCCGAAGAGTGGCCGATTTCTCTCTCGCCTATGCTCGGGGAGTAGAGGCGGGAGGAGTGATTGCCGTGGCGAAGCATTTCCCCGGCCACGGAGGTGCTGAAGGCGATTCCCACAGGCGGCTGGCAGTGAACCGGCGTGGACGCGCGCAGCTTGATAGCCTTGACCTCCACCCGTTTCGCACTTTGGTTGAAGGTGGTCTTTCGGCAGTGATGATAGGTCATATATCTGTGCCAGAGCTCGACAGCACGATGCGACCGGCTGCTGTATCGCCCGAGATAATGCAGAATGAACTCAGGGGAAGAATGGGATTTAAGGGACTGATAGTAACCGATGCGCTCAATATGAGCGGCGCTGACGGCTACGATGCTGTAGATGCCATTCTGGCGGGAGCTGACATAGTGCTCTCTCCACGGGATACGGCGAAGGAGTTCGGTGCCATCGTAGATGCGGCCAAGAGCGGGAGATTGCCCCGCAATATTCTTTCCGACCGCGTGCGCAGGGTGCTCTTTCATAAATATCTGGCCGGTCTTGAACGCCCTGACCGCGGAGAAGCGGCAGATGTAAACAACACTGAGTCGGAGGCGATGGTAAGCAGGCTTTCCGAGGCTGCTCAGAGGCGCCCCTCGTCGCAATAACTATAGTAGGAAGAAGAGGTGATGACCAGATGGTCGATAAGCTTGATATCCAGGGTCTGGCAGGCTTCTTTGCAGCGCTGGGTCATAGCGTCGTCCTGCTGACTGGGCCTAAGCGCTCCGGAAGGGTGGTTATGGCATAGAGCTATCGAGCTGCAGCCTTCGAGAAGGGCTTTCTTAAGGAGTTTCTTGACATCGAACACCGTAGATGCGGTTCCTCCCTCTGAGACGCGGTAGAGGGTCAACACCTCGTTGCGCCGGTTCATCAGCAGAGCCCAGATCTCTTCGTGAGGCAGATTGCCGATCTTATGGCGCATGATGGCGAAAATATCGGCTGACTTGGTAACGGTTGGATTATCAGCCGCTTCTTCGGCGCTATAGCGGCGCATCAGCTCCATCACGGCCTGAATCTGTATCGCTTTAGTAGTGCCAATCCCCTTTATGGCGGTGAGCTCCTTGAGATTGCGACGCTCGAGGCGACGCAGGCTCCCGTCGTTGGCGCGCATCAGTTCGCGGCAGAGCTCGGTGATCGGTTTGCCGGGAGTGCCTGTGCGCAACACTATGGCCCACAAGTCGGCCACTGAAAGGGCTCCTACACCGAGCTTCAGGGCGCGTTCGCGCGGCTGGTCGTCGGTATCGAATTCCTTTACGGTGCGCCTCGGTGTTTCCTGCCGGTAGTCTTCTCCGGGTCGTTCTTCAACCATCGGACATTATTTCCCTTTACGCAACCTTACCTCCTGCTCCTCATCGCGGCCGTGGCGCAGCAGGATTTTCCAGATGTAGGCCCGGAGGAATCCTGTGCCGTAGCCGGCAAGCTGCACTATGCTTGTAGCTACCGCCATAGTTCCGATCTTGAGGCTCCGGGTGGCTATTATTCCGCAGATCCATACGGCCAGAAGATATACGGCCAGAGGCAGCAGCAGCCAGGGGTTGAAGAAGCTGCCTATAATCATTGCCAGAGCTCCGAGCACGAAGAGCGCCGGAAGCCAGTGTACGAGCTTCATCGACCCCGGATAGAGCAGTTGCAAGGTGATACGCGACATACCGAACACATGCACCTGCCTCCAGAATTTCTTCAGGTCTACGCGCCGCTTATGGTAGACCTTCACGGGGCGGTAGAGCTCTATCGAGAAGCCTGCCTGGCGGATGCGCGTGCTCATATCGATATCCTCGCTGAACATCTCGCGGAAGCCTCCCACACGGTCGTAGACCTTCCGGCTGAAGCCCATATTGAATGTACGGGGCACGAACTTCTCCATCTGCACCTTTCCGCCGCGTATGCCGCCTGTGGTCAGAAAGCTTGTCATCGAATAATTGATGGCCTTCTGCAGGGGTGTGAAAGTTTCGTGGGCGGCATCGGGGCCTCCGAAGCAGTCGGTGGGGCGCTCCTTCAGCTCTCGCTTAAGAGTGGCGATATAGTCGGGAGGGAGCACACAATCAGAGTCGACGAAGACCAGAAAGTCTCCATCGGCTCTGTCGATTCCGTAGTTGCGGGCTATGCTCCGCCCCTCGTTGCTCTTATAGAAATATTTCAGGCGCACGCGATCTTGCCACGCCTCGGCTTCGCTTCGGCAGTCGATGGTCGATCCATCTTCTACGAGCACCAGCTCATAGTCGCTGTCGGTCTGCGCCGCGAGGCTTGACAGCAGATCGGCTACCTCCTGCGGCCTGTTGTAGACCGGCACTATAATCGATACTGCCGGACGCATGGCGCTTACGCCTTTACGCGGCCTACGTAGCTGCCGTCGCGGGTGTCGACCTCGATGAACTCGCCTTCGTTGACGAACAGAGGCACGCGTACCGTGGCGCCAGTCTCTACGGTGGCGGGTTTCAGCGTGTTGGTGGCGGTATCACCCTTAAGACCCGGTTCCGTATAGGTCACTTTGAGCACCGTCTTCATCGGCATCTCAGCGTAGAGCACCGTCTCTGTGGAAGCGTCGCTTACAACCTCAACCGTATCGCCTTCTTTCATGAATTCTGCGCCGGTCACGAGCTCCTTCGCGATAGGAATCTGCTCGAAAGTCTCATTGTTCATGAAGATATCGTCGCCGCCTTCAGCATAGAGATACTGATACGGACGACGCTCTACGCGCACGTCTTCCAGCTTCTCGCCGATGTTGAAGCGGCGCTCCAGTACGCGGCCGTCGACCACATCTTTGAGCTTTGTGCGCATGAAGGTGTTGCCCTTACCAGGCTTAACATGAAGAAATTCCACTACGAAATAGAGACGGCCGTCCATGCGGATGCAGGTGCCGTTTTTAATGTCTTGAGCGTTGATCATATTTAGTAATTGTTCTAATTCTTTGTAGTGCTGCAAAGGTAGCTATTTTCCGCGAAATAGCTATAATGGTCGTGTCGTTTTGAAAAATGATTTGCGGGAATGAAAAGGAATGCGTAACTTTGCAGGCCGAAAAACTGAACAAAATAAAACTGCAATAAAATGAAAAGAACGTTTCAGCCCTCCAACCGCCGTCGCGTGAATAAGCACGGTTTCCGCGAGCGGATGGCCACCAAGACGGGTCGCCGGGTGATTAATGCCCGCCGCGCCAAAGGCCGTAAGAGCCTTTCCGTATCCGATCACATCGCCTCGAAGGGCTGATCGGTCTGGCCGACAGAATAAGCGCAGGACAGCTCCCCAGGGAGAGGTCCTGTGCGTTCTTATGTATATGGTGAAGCTCAATTTGGAATAAAAGCCTTTTTTCGGTAACTTTGCTGAATGAAACGTATTGCTTTAATCCTCACGCTCGCGGCGACTGTAGCGGGCGCTAATGCACAATGGAAACCTGTCGGCGGCAAGATTCTTACGCCGTGGGCAGAGAAAGTAGATCCCAAGGCGCCGCTGCCGGAGTATCCCAGACCGGCAATGAAGCGGGGAGAGTGGAAAAACCTCAATGGAGAATGGAATTATGCCATTCTGCCGAAGGGCCAGAAGGCTCCGGAAAGCTGGCAGGGCAAAATTCTGGTGCCCTACGCAGTGGAATCGGCTCTCTCAGGGGTAGGTAAAAGAGTTTCAGACAATGAGGAACTTTGGTATGAGCGCTCCTTCACCGTGCCTAAGACATGGGACGGCCGGCGCACGCTGCTGCATTTCGGAGCAGTAGACTGGCTGGCCGACGTGTGGGTAAACGGTGTCAAGGTCGGAAGCCATAGTGGCGGCTATACGCCGTTCAGCTTCGATGTGACCGATGCTCTCCAGAAAGGCGATAATACGGTGACGCTCCGGGTGTGGGATCCTACAAACCGGGGCTATCAGCCAAGAGGAAAGCAGACGCAGAAGCCTACCGGAATCTGGTACACGCCGGTCACCGGTATCTGGCAGACCGTATGGCTTGAACCTGTAGGCGAAAATCATATAGCTTCGCTCAATATCACCCCCGATATTGATGCCGGTGAGCTTTCGGTAGGTGCGGATCTGGCAGGAGACGGCCACATGAAGCTCGAGGTCGACGTATACGATGGAGCCAGGAAGGTGGCCTCCGGCGCAGCTGTAAATGGCGAGAAGGCGAATGTGGCAATGCCAGCCGACATGAAGCTCTGGAGCCCTGACAGCCCGAATCTTTACGGCCTCAAGGTGCGTCTGGTGAAAGATGGTAAGGTGGTAGACCAGGTTGACAGCTATACGGCTATGCGCAAGATCTCTACCGGTCGCGATGAGAACGGGGTAGTGCGCATGGAGCTCAATAATAAGCCGCTTTTCCAGATGGGGCCTCTGGATCAGGGCTGGTGGCCCGACGGGCTCTATACGGCTCCTACCGACGAGGCTCTCGCCTACGATATCAAGAAGACCAAGGATCTGGGCTTCAATATGATCCGTAAGCACGTGAAGGTTGAACCAGCCCGCTGGTACACTCATTGCGACAGCCTGGGTATTCTCGTATGGCAGGATATGCCGAGCGGCGACCGCGGACCGCAGTGGATCGACGATAAATATTTCGACGGCACTGAATTTGCACGCTCCGAGGAGTCGGAGGCTCAGTATCGCAAGGAATGGAAGGAAATCATGGATTTCTGCTACAATAATCCCTCGGTGGTGGTATGGGTGCCATTCAATGAGGCATGGGGACAGTTTAAGACTCCCGAAATCGTGGCTTGGACTAAGAAGTATGATCCTTCGCGTCTTGTTAATCCTGCAAGCGGCGGCAATCATTACCCGGTTGGCGATATGCTCGACCTTCACCATTATCCTGAGCCTAAGCTTTATCTCTATGATGCCATGCGCCCGACGGTGCTGGGTGAATACGGAGGTATCGGCCTGGTGGTGAAAGATCATATCTGGGAGCCCGACAAGAACTGGGGTTACGTGAAGTTTAACTCCCCCAAGGAGGTTACTGACACCTACGTGGACTATGCCGGTAAGCTTCTCGACCTCGTGCCTAACGGATTTTCGGCCGGCGTATATACGCAGACCACTGATGTGGAAGGCGAGGTTAACGGACTGATGACCTACGACCGCAAGGTGCTGAAGGTAGATGAGAAAGCAGTGCGCGAGGCGAATCAGAAGCTCGTGCATTCGCTCGACGGCAAGTGAAACAAAACCCCTCACAGCAGCTATGGCCGATAAGCGCATATCCGCAGTGATCAATACCTACAACGCCGAGAAGCACCTTGATCGGGTGCTCTCGGCGCTTAAAGGTTTTGATGAGATAGTGGTTTGCGATATGGAGAGCACTGATTCCACTCGCGAAATTGCTTCCCGCCACGGCGCGCGGATCGTGACCTTTCCGAAGGAGAATCATCACAGCGCTGAGCCTGCGCGAACTTTTGCTATTCAGTCGGCCGCCAATCCGTGGGTGTTGGTGGTTGATGCCGATGAGATTGTTACCCCGGAGCTACGCAGCTATCTTTATTCAAGGATTGCCGAGCCCGATTGCCCAGCCGGTCTTTATATCCCCCGCAAGAACTATATGGGAGGAATTTTCCTGCGCTCCTCCTATCCTGATTCCCAGTTACGCTTTTTCAAGCGTGAGGGCACGGTGTGGCCTCCTTACGTACATACTTTCCCTAAGGTAGATGGCTCTGTGGAGCGAATCCCTGCAAAGCGGCAGGAACTGGCATTCGTGCATCTCGACTCTACTGTATTCTCAACTGTAGATAAGCTTAACCATTATACAGAGAATGAGCTGGAGAAGAGGAAAGGACGGCTCCACCCCACGCTTTGGAACATGATGGCTGTGCCGGCCTTTCATTTCTTCCGTAAGTACGTGCTTCAGGGAGGTTTCCGCTATGGCCGCGTAGGCTTCATGGAGGCGGTGCAGAAGGGCTACTATAAATTTCTGATGCTTGCCAAGGCCTACGAGAGCCAGGAACAGGATAAACTCAATTCATGATTTTCGTAAGAGATAAAGGCAGGTTATGCAATAATATCCTGCAATTCGGCCATGTCTACGCCTGGGCGCGCGAGCACGGAAGGAAGGCGCTTTCTATGCGTTTCGCCTACAAATATCCCTGGTTCCGGATTTCGCATACGAGAGGTCATAATTTCCTGACCTATGTGGTGGCCAAAGGGCTTGCCGGCGCCGGACTGCTCCCGGTAGTGAGCTTCGATACTCCCGGAGTGGTGGAGCTGGAGCTTGTGGCTCAGATGGAGCGTAAGCGCAATCTGGTGGTGCAGGGCTGGGAAGTGAGGTTCTACGATCTCTTTCTCAAATATAAACGTGAGATTCTTGATCTTTTCGCCTTTCTGCCTGAGGTTGAGAAGCAGGCGGAGAATGTGAGAAGCCTGTGCCGTCCAGGCGATGTGGCTCTTGGGCTGCACATCAGGCGGGGTGACTATGCGCGCTGGCAGGGTGGCCGCTATCTCTATAGCGATGCCCAATATGCTGCCGTGGTGCGCCGTTTCGCTGAGCTCCATGCAGATAGGGGAGTCACGGTTTTCGTATGTGGTAATGATCCCACTCTTGACCGTGATTTCTTCAGGCGTGAGCTTCCGGATGTGAACTTCGTTTTCGCCGAGGGCAATCCCGCCGAAGATCTTTGTCTGCTCTCGAAATGCGACTGGCTCGCGGGAGCGCCGAGCACATTCTCGCTGGTGGCTTCAATGTATCGCGATGTGCCGCTCTATTGGATAAAGGATCCGGCCAAGGAGTTTTCCGATTCGGATTTCGACCGGTTTGACAATTTATTCCGGGTTATAATATAAAGCAGCGGAGGCCGTCTCATCAGGACGGCCTCCGGTATTAAGAGGATATTTGTGCGGATCAGAAGTTCTCGTGTTCCGTACGGGTGATGATCTCGTTCTGGAGGTCAACGCTCAGGTCATTGAAGTAATCGCTGTAGCCTGCTACGCGCACGATGAGGTCGCGGTAGTTCTCCGGGTGCTTCTGGGCATCGCGGAGCGTATCAGCGTTTACTACATTGAACTGGATGTGGTGGCCGTCCATCTTGAAGTAAGAACGGATCAGGTGGAGCACACCCTGCTGACCCTGCTCAGTCTCGAGCAGCGACGGAGTGAACTTCTGGTTCAGCAGCGTGCCGCCGGTCTTGATGTGGTCGATCTTAGCGCAGGATTTGATTACGCCCGTAGGACCGCAGGTATCAACACCCTGCGACGGCGAGATGCCCTCGCTGAGCGTCTTTCCGCTCTTACGTCCGTCGGGGGTTGCGCCCGTCACGGAGCCAAAGTATACGTGGCAGGTGGTCGGGAGCATGTTGACGCGATACTGGCCGCCGCGCGGGGTCTTGTGACCGTTGACGGAGTCATAGTACATGTCGAACACAGCCGTAGCCTGCTCATCGGCGTAGTCGTCATCGTTACCGAATTTCGGCGTCTCGTACACGAGTTTACGCTGCAGCTCCTCGTAGCCTTCGAAGTTCTTCTCCAGAGCATCGAGCATGGTGTCCATGGAGATGTCCTTCTTATCGTATACGTGGTAGCGGAGCGAAGTGAGGATATCGGTGATTGAGCCGAGACCCACGCCCTGCACGTAGCTGGAGTTGTAGCGTGCGCCGCCGCACATATAGTCCTTGCCGTTCTTGATGCAGTCTTCGATCAGAACCGAGAGGAAGGGCACAGGCATATTCTTCATGAAGATGCGCTCGATGATGTTGTTGCCCATGAGCTTGATGTTCATGAAGTGCTGCACCTGCTTGCGGTAAGCCTCGAAGAGCTCGTCGTAGGTCTTGAAGTCGCGCGGATCGCCGGTCTTGAGGCCGAGCTGCTTGCCAGTGCGGGTATCGAAACCGTTGTTGAGCGTGAGTTCGAGAATCTTCGGCAGATTGAAGTAGCCGGTCAGGATATAAGCCTCGGTACCGAATGCACCGGTCTCAACGCAGCCAGAGCAGCCGCCGTTGCGGGCATCTACGATATCCTTGCCTGCGCGGAGCATCTCCTGCACGATAGCATCGGTGTTGAAGATCGAAGGCTGGCCGAAACCGGTCTTTACGATATCGATCACCGCGCGCACGTATTTGTCGGGGTTCTTGCGGCTTACCTGAGCCATAGAGCTGGGCTGGAGCAGACGCATCTCCTTGATTACCTCGAGAATGAGATAGGTCATCGGGTTTACGCCGTCGCTGCCGTCGGGCTTCACGCCGCCCACATTGATGAGGCAGAAGTCGGTATAGGTACCGCTCTCCTGAGCCGTTACGCCTACCTTCGGAGGTGAGGGGTGGTTGTTGAATTTCACCCAGAATGCGCTAAGGAGCTCGCGGGCGGTCTCTTTGTCGATTGTGCCTTCTGCAAGCTGCTTCTCATAGATAGGCCAGAGAGCCTGATCGAGACGGCCGGGGTTGAAGGAGTCCCAGGGGTTGAGCTCGGTCACCACGCCGAGGTGGATAAACCAGTAGTGCTGCAGAGCCTCGTGGATAGTCTCGGGAGCGTGGGCGGGCACCTTACGGCAGATGCGTGCCATCTCCTCGAGCTCAGCCTTGCGCTTCGGATCTTTCTCAGCCTTAGCCAGCTTGTCGAGCTCGTCGGCGTGACGGTTGGCATATTTGATCATGGCATCGCATACGATGTCCATAGCGCGGAGCTCGTCTTTCTTATCGAGACCCTCGGGATCGTTGACCATATCGAGGTTGGCCATGCTCTCAGCGATTTCTTTCTTGAGATCGAGCAGGCCGGTGCGGAACATCTTCAGACCCAGAGCCGTATGGCCGGGGGCACGCTGCTCCTGGAATTCGGTGAAGATACCAGCGGCATAGGCGTCCTGCCATTCCTGCGGAAGGGAAGCGAAGAGGCGGTCGCGGTTGCTGTGACCCTCCCAGAAGGGAATGATCTCGTCGCGATATACCTTGCGGGTCTCCTCATCGCTCTTGAACGATACTTTCTCGCGGTCGTTGAGGATCTTGAGGTCTTCTTCAGAGTGGATGTTGATCTCAGGGTAGGTCGGGGTGGCCTTCGGGGCCGGTCCGCGCTCGCCTACGATCAGTTCGCCTTCGCCTACATAGATATGTTTGTTCGAAAGAATGTAGTCGAAGCACATTGCCCTCTGTACGGGCACCGGTTCTGCGGCAGCTACTCCCGACTTGTAGAAATCGGTCACGAGCTTACCACGCTCGGCGGTGATTCTGTTCACGGCGTCAAGGCTCTCCTGACGCAGCTTCTGAATGCGAGGTGTCATAGATTTCCTAATTGTTAGTTCTGTGTTTTCCTTATTATTATGGTTGTTTGCTTTTTAAGCTTTTCTCTGGTCGTCGGCGAATACCACTCCGGGCAGTTCGGCGGCCATCTGTTCTTTCAAGGGCACGAGGTCCTTTTTGGTGAGCGACTTCGCATCGCCCATACCCCATTCCATTCCCAGGCGCTCATATTTGTCGGATCCTGTGCGGTGGAAAGGCAGCATCTCTACGTAGCGCAGGCCGAGCTCATCGAGGAAGCGGGAGATGGCGCTGATGCTTTCGGGATCGTTGTTCACTCCCGGAATCACCGGTATACGCGCCAGCACCTGATTGCCTCTCTTTGCTATATGCTTCAGATTGGCCACCACATGGTCGAATCCTTTTCCGATCCAGGTGGAGAAGCGCTCGGGGTCTACGGTCTTTACGTCGTAGAGGAATAGGTCGGTCAGGTCGCAGATCTTGTCGAGCTTCTCGGGGTCGAGAGCTACGGCGCCTGCGGTGTCGACCGTAGTGTGAAGGCCGGCCTCTTTAGCCAGTCGGAGACATTCTATCAGAAAGTCGGCCTGAAGCAGCGGTTCGCCGCCGGAGAAGGTGACGCCGCCATTGGAGTCGTCGAAAAACATCCGGTCGCGCATCACGCGGCGGATCACCTCCTGGGGAGTGATGCGCTCACCTACAGTGTGGTCGGCGTTAAACTCGTGGCCGTCCAGTTTCTGCACACTATGCATCATGCTTTGCCCTCCAGCCTGGCTCTCAGGATTATGGCACCAGCGGCACCGGAGAGGGCACCCTTTTAAGAATACCGTCGTCCGGATACCGGGGCCATCGTGGATGGCATAGCGTTTCATATCGAAGATGAGTCCTTCCATATCTTGGATAGCGAAACTCTTCCTCTGTTATCGCCTATGCGGGTCGAAGCCTTATGCTTCGGCCAGGAACGGATATTTGTAATCCGTAGGCGGTACGAGTGTCTCCTTGATGCAACGTGCGTTGGTCCAGCGGATAAGGTTGAGCGGGCCGCCTGCCTTATCGTTGGTGCCGGAAGCGCGGGCGCCTCCGAAGGGCTGCTGGGCGATTACGGCGCCGGTCGGCTTGTCGTTCACGTAGAAGTTGCCGGCCGAGAAGCGCAGCTTGTCGTAAGCCTTGTTGATCGCGTCGCGGTCGCGGGCGAAGATCGAACCCGTCAGGCCGTAAGGCGATGTGGAGTCGGCAAGCTCCAGAGTCTCCTCGTATTTGTCGTCGTCGTATACATAGATCGTGATCACGGGGCCGAAGATCTCCTCAACCATCGACTTATAGTGCGGGTTGGTGGTCTGGATCACGGTCGGCTCTACGAAATAGCCTACGCTCTTGTCGCCCTTGCCGCCGAATACGATCTCAGCGTCGGGAGCGTTCTTGGCGTGCTCGATGTAGCCCATGATGTTGTCGAACGAAGCCTCGTCGATCACGGCGTTGATGAAGTTCGAGAAGTCCTGAACGTCACCCATCTTGATCTCCTTCAGCATCTCGCCAACCTGCTCCTTGATTTCAGGCCAGAGCGACTTCGGAATATAAGCGCGCGAACCTGCGGAGCACTTCTGACCCTGATATTCGAAAGCACCGCGCACGATAGCTACGGCCACTTCCTTCGTGGGGCTCGAGGGGTGAACGAAGATAAAGTTCTTTCCGCCAGTCTCGCCTACGATCTTCGGGTAGCTCTTGTAGTTGCCAAGGTTCTCGCCGATCTGGCGCCAGAGCGTGTTGAAGGTCTCGGTTGAACCGGTGAAGTGGAAGCCTGCGAAATCGGGGCTCGAGGTAACAACCTTACCGATGGTGCGGCCGCTGCCCGGGATGAAGTTTACTACGCCGTCGGGCAGACCTGCTTCCTTGAACACCTTCATCAGCAGATAGTTCGAATAGAGTGCGGTAGTAGAAGGTTTCCATACTGCCACATTACCCATCATAGCCGGACCCATGTTCAGGTTCGATGCGATCGAAGTGAAGTTGAACGGAGTCAGAGAGAATACGAAGCCCTCGAGGCCGCGGTATTCCATACGGTTGATGAGACCCTTCTCGCTGTAAGGCTGGTCAGCATAGATCTGCTGGGCATACCAGGTGGAATAGCGCAGGAAGTCGATCAGCTCGCAGGGAGCGTCGATTTCAGCCTGGAAGGGATTCTTGCTCTGGCCAAGCATCACCGATGCATTGAGCAGATAGCGGTATTTGGTTGCAAGCAGCTCAGCTACACGCAGCATCACCATTGCCCTCTCTTCCCAGGGAAGATCAGCCCATTCCTTGCGGGCCTTCATGGCTGCATCGATAGCCATCTGCACCTCTTTCTCACCAGCCTTGTGGTAAGTGGCGAGCACATGGTTGTGGTCATGGGGCATCACTACTTTGCCCGTATTGCCTGTGCGGATCTCTTTGCCGCCGATCACCAGGGGTATATCCCACTGTTCGCCGGAAAGTTGCTTAAGCGCTTTCTTGAGTTCTGCTTTTTCCGGAGTGCCGGGTGCATAGCTCTTCACAGGCTCGTTGCCCGGATTCGGAAACTTGAAAATAGAGTTGTTCATGTCGGTTCTGTTTGAATAGAGTTTCTTGCCTACAAAGTTACACCTTTTCCTCTGAAATTTATATCAAACAGAAGCAAAAAAGTTTCTTAAATAATCCTAAGAAAATTCCGGGGGCGAAAATTATGTCAAAATGTCGCAAAAAAAGCTCTCGAGTGCCAGAGGCAAGCGAGAGCTCAATTCCCGGTCTCTTTTTAATAATTCTGACTACAGACCCTTTTAGAGGACCTTGAATGGCCGGGTGTTTCTTTGGGGCTGACTTATCAGCCGTTGACGCTATTGGTCAGATCTGCGAAGATACCTACGCTGAAGAGCCAATAAAGGAGGATGAAGACGAGAATCAGCACTCCCAGCCATAGCCACAGGCGGTTGATCTTCTTCGTGTCGTGACGTTTGCGGTTCTTTCCGTTTGCGGTCAGGCTCTGAGCCAGCGTATCGGGATCCTCACGTCTTTCGTTCTCTTTAATGTGTCGTTCCTTTGTATCCATAACCTTTAGCTTTGATGTTTGTCTTATAAACGCACGGGGCGCGGAGATGTTCGTAAGAATTGAGGAATTTTTTTGATTACCGGTTAAAACGGCACCGATTCTTCGCCCGGGGCAGGTCTCAGATCCGGGTAATCTGCGGGTGGAGCTCCGGGGTCGGGATCCGAGGAATCCCAATCGGAGGCCACGTGCATGGTGGTGGCTCCGCCGATGGCATCGCGCACAGCGTTGTAGCCGCGGTCGCGGTCTTCGAAGCGGGCAAACCGGGATACGAAGGTCATGTCGATGGTATCTACGGCGCCGCTTCTGTGTTTAGCCACTATGAATTCAGCGAGATCGCTAATATCGTTGCCGTTTTCATCTTCCTTGCTCTTGGTATAGTAGGCGGGTCGGTGAATGAAGCATACGATGTCGGCGTCCTGCTCTATGGCTCCCGATTCGCGCAGGTCGCTCAGCATAGGGCGTTTATCCTCGCGGGTAGTGGTTGACCGGTTGAGCTGCGAGAGGGCGATTACCGGAATGTTGAGCTCTTTTGCCAGGGCCTTAAGCGAGCGCGAGATCGTGCTTACCTCCTGCTCGCGGCTTCCGAACTTGCCGCTTTCCTTGCCGGCATTCATAAGCTGAAGGTAGTCGATCATTATCATTCGCACATTTTTCTCCCTCACCAGGCGGCGGGCTTTGGTGCGCAGCTCGGTGATTGTGAGAGCCGGGGTCTCGTCGAGATAGAGGGGGGCGCCGTAGAGGGAGCGCAGGCGCTCGTTAAGGCGGTCCCATTCGTCGGCGCTGAGGCGTCCGCTCTTTATTTTTTCGCCTTCAAGGTCGGCCACATTGCTTATGATTCGCTTCACGAGCTGATCGTTGGTCATCTCAAGGGTAAAGATGGCGATAGGTATGTTGAAGTCTACTGCCATATTTTTGGCCATTGAGAGCACGAAGGCGGTCTTGCCCATCGCAGGTCGGGCAGCGATGATTATGAGGTCGGAATTCTGCCAGCCGGAGGTGAGGCGGTCGAGCTGCCTGTAGCCGGACTGGAGACCAGACAGACCGGTTTCGCGGTTGGCCGCTGCCTGAATCTGCTCCATCACTACATTGAGCACGGGGTCGACCTGCGTCACCTCGCGCTTCAATTGCGTCTGCGAGATATTGAAGAGTTCTTTTTCCGCCTCCTGGAGCACCTCGTCAACGTCTCTCGACTCGTCGAAGGCTTCTCCCTCCACTTTAGTAGCGAAAGTGATCAGGCGACGCGCCAGATGCTTCTGGCCCACAATCTTTGCGTGAAACTCCACGTTGGCCGCCGAATATACGCTTGCCGTAAGCTCAGTGATGCGTACTGGACCTCCTACCTCTTCGAGGGTGCCGAGACGTCGTAGCTCTTCCGTCACGGTCAGCATATCGATTGGCTGCTGCTTTAAGCCGAGGCTTACGATGGCTTCGTAGATCTTCTGGTTGCGCGGTTCGTAGAAGCTGTCGGGAGTCAGAAGCTCGCATACGTTCATGTAGGCGTCTTTCTCCAGCATGAGGGCGCCCAGCACGGCCTCTTCAAGGTCTGTGTCGCGCGGAGGCAGCTTACCCAGATGGTCGGTTATCTCCGGCTGATGTCGCGGTCTTTGCGGATAGATTGATTCCATGCTGCAAAGTTAATCTGTCGCGGCCTAAAAAGCCGCGGCGAGTGGCAAAGAGTTATTGTCAGGTTATCTACAGGCAAGTGCCACCGTGACGGCAACTGAGCTAACCAGCAGGAGCATAGCTGTCATGCCGAGAATAGGGTTAAGCTCTGCTCCCTTGCGTCGGCTCACCTCGCGAAACAGCAGCAGGATCGCTGCGGCGTAGACTGCGGCGGCTGCTGTCCAGCCTTTGCCTATGCGGTCATAGAGGGCTATCCACGCGAGCACGAGAGCTCCGAGGCCGAATATAAGATATACCCACGGGCCGCTACGGCGCCCGAGTTTCACTATCAGAGTGCGCTTACCTACGGCCAGGTCATCGTCGAAGTCACGGTAGTTATTCACCACGAGCACACATGCCGCCAGAAGGCCAACTGCGAGCGATAGAGGTACGGTCACTCCCCACCATTGCCAGAAGAGGGTCTGGACATAGCAGGTGAAACAGACAGGCACAAATCCGAAAAACACTACTACCGCGGCATCGCCCAGGCCGTGGTGCGACAGAGGATAGGGGCCGGTGCTGTAGGCGAGGGCAAAAAGACCGATTGCCAGACCGATAAAGAATAGCCAGGGACCTCCCCACCAGATCAGGGTGCAGCCGAGAAGGGCATCGGCCATGAGCAAGCCATAGGTGGCCCGCTTCATAGCCTCCGGACGGATATCGCCCTCGGTCACTCCGCGGCGGAAGCCTTCGCGACCCTTGCGGTCGAGACCGTTGCGGAAGTCGTAATATTCATTTGCAAAGTTGGAGCAAATCTGGGCAATCACGGCAAAAAGGAGGCAGATTACTGCCTGCGGCCATGCGAATGAACCATAGTAGGCAGCGCAGCCGCAGCCCACAATCACTCCGGCCACGCTTACAGGCAGCGTGCGCAGACGCATAGCCTCTATCCAGGCCTTAATCCCGGGCATCAGATTCCGCTTTGGCTTTCTTTTCGAGCATGTCGGCCAACGCCTCTGCTGCGCTTTCTACCTCTTCCGGATTCTGGAGAGCGTTGATCCAGCGTTCCGGAATAACATTATAGCCATACATGAGGCCGAGCAGACTGCCTGTTATAGCACCGTTGGTAGGGGCGCCTCCTCCGCATTTCACCACCTCCGTAAGCCCCTCTTCGAAGCTTTTGGCATTCCAGATTGCCCAGAAGGCAGCTGAGGAGGGTTTACGCACATACCAGTAGGTATCTTCGTCGTGAAGCTCCAGAGCCTCAAGCTCTCCATTGGCAGCATGACGCAGATAGGGTACGATGTCGTCGATAGCGAAGTTCACGCTGGCCAATGTCTCTTCGAGAGTGGGCACCCGGTTTTCATAGAGAATGGTGTAGACAGCGAAGCCGAACGCCTCTGCGCAGCCCATGCACCGCGGCGAGGGGTGAGTGAGTCGGCAGGCATCGGTCGAGTTCCGGTTTACGTCGCCTCCGAGCAGCGCTACAGGCGCTACGCGGGAAAGGCATTCGTAGGCGGCGTGTTCCGCTCCCATACGCTGCCACACATCGAGCGCTGTGGCGAATGGTGCGTTGGGATAGGCGGGGTTGCCGAGCACCCACCGCATCTGCGGCGAGATGAACATCTTGTTGTCGCGGTACCATTGCTGGATTCTGCATGCCATATCGTGGATATCGAATTTGCCGTCGGTGGCACATATCGATTTCACGGCGCAGAGTGCGAGCGCAGTTTCAGCGTCCCATGCTCCGGGTTCGAAGATGGTGCGTGCAGTGTCGGTTATGAACTGCGAGAAGTCGGTGAGGCCCTTAGGATAGTGGCGCTTCACTTCGGAGGGTGTCATGTAGAATGTGCCGTGGCCAAACGCTTCGCCTACAGCGCATCCAAAGAGAAGGCCTCGGATCCGGTCGCGAAGGCCGGGAAGGGAGGGTGTGGAGTATGTCATTGTTGTTTTAAGCGGAATGCTGTAATTTTTTCAGCTATCCGGTTGCAAAGGTAGCAAAATATTCGAATAAACCAACTATTTGCCGGAAAAATCATCATGCCAACGGCAAAATGCTTCCAGCCCCTCGCGAAGACCCACAGCCGGACGCACTCCGAAATCGGCCTGAAGGCGGGTGCAGTCGGCCCAGGTGGCAGCCACATCTCCAGGCTGCATGGGAGCAGGTTCCACTATCGCGCGATGCCCGCACGCGCGCTCCATTTCGGCCAGAAACTCAGGGAGATCTACCGGATCGCAGTGGCCTACATTATATATCTTCGGCTTTTCCGGAACCGGTGCCTCCGCTACGGCCACCACTGCATCGGCTACATCGTCGATATATGTGAAGTCGCGTTTCATTCGCCCTTCATTGAAAAGTCGGATAGGGCGCCCTGCCTTTATCGCCTCGAGAAAAAGCATCGGAGCCATGTCGGGGCGTCCCCAGGGGCCGTAGACCGTGAAGAACCTGAGCCCTGTGGAGCGGATTCCGAAGGTGGAGAAGTAGGCATGAGCCATAAGCTCGTCGGCCTTTTTGGTCGCCGCATAAAGGCTCACCGGGAAATCCGTCATGTCGGTCTCTTCGTATGGCACCTTGGTGTTGGCGCCATATATGCTGCTTGAGCTGGCGTAGATCAGATGGCTGCAGCCTGAGGCCCGCATTCCCTCCAGGATATTCAGGAAGCCGGTCACGTTAGTCTCTACGTAGGCATGAGGGTTTTCGAGGGAATAGCGCACTCCCGCCTGAGCTGCAAGATGCACCGTCTTGTCGAATTTTTCCCTTAGCATCAGCTCCCTGATAGCTCCGGCATCTGTAATGTCGAGTCTGAGAAAGCTGATAGATCCGCAATTAGCCTTTCCCGCTTCTGCTTCACCCGGATTCAGACCCAGGTCAGCGAGACGGGCAAGCTTCAGCCCCGGGTCGTAGTAAGAGTTAAGGTTGTCGATGCCAACAACCTCGTGACCCCTCTGGGCGAGCTTTCTCATTACGGCCGCTCCGATAAAGCCGGCGGCCCCGGTCAGGAGAATTTTCATTTAATTGCGATATAGCCAGGCAAAGTTACAAAAAATCATTTTTTCGATTTCTCGCGGTAGCCTATCCATAGGTTGCGACCGTAGACAATCAGGCCGAAACCCTGACCGAGAATCAGCACAATGTCGGCTCTCACGCAACCGTAGATGAGAATAATCGATG
Source organism: uncultured Muribaculaceae bacterium (assembly GCA_947632485.1). Lineage (GTDB taxonomy): Bacteria > Bacteroidota > Bacteroidia > Bacteroidales > Muribaculaceae > Lepagella. Next base: position 29,093 of record CANRPJ010000003.1, on the reverse strand, counting down.
CCCCCACGAGGCTGAGAATCCAGAATCCGGCGGGCAGTTCCGAAATGCCGCGTCGGGAGCTGTACCACCACTGGTAGATGAACCGGAAGGTGAAGATAATCTGGCCGGCACTACCGAATATCAGAAGCCCGAGAGGGATATTCTGATTTCGGAAAAAGGCATTGATAAAGGTGTTTACGTCGGAAATTCCAAGAATCAGGGCCAATGGCGGTGAGAGCAGAAGAAGCCAGCGGCCGATAGCCGGCACGCGCGCGAAATCGCCCTTGATGCGCAGATTCCAGATATAGACATAGTAGGAGATGCACTGCCCCAGCACTATGGCGAAATCCTGGCGCAACCAGCCGTAGAGGCATAAAAACCAGCTTCCGGCAAGACTGAGCACCCAGAAGAGGGTAGGGGAGAGCACCTTGCGCGCCCGCTCCGACATGATCCACTGCACCAGCGTGCGGGCAGAGAAAAATACCTGAGAAATCAGGCCGATGGCTATAACCGGCAGATGATTCATGCGCTTAAGAGAGATTCAGGTCGGTATCACCGGGTTCGGGGTTCAGCCAACGCTTACGCATCCACCGGTAGGCGAAACAGTCCATGAAGGGTCCGGCAAGACGGTTCCACAGGTGATACTTCGACTTACCGGCCACTCGCGGGAAATGGCGCACGGGCACTTCAATCACCCTGCCTTCCTGAAGGGCGAAAAGGGCGGGCAGAAAGCGGTGCATGCCGTTGAAGAGCGGAAGCTTTTTGGCATAGCCGGTCTTCATAATCTTCAGGGGGCACCCGGTGTCGGTAGCCTTGTCGCCGGTCATGCTGCGCCGGAATCCGTTGGCAATTTTCGACTGAAGCTTTTTGAAGCCGCTGTCTTTGCGTTTAGCCCTGATTCCCATGGCGAGCTCACAGCGGTCCATAAGAGGAAGAAGCAGATCGAAATCTTCAGGGGCGGTCTGCAGGTCGGCGTCGATATATCCCACCAAGGGTGATTCCGTGAGGTCGATGCCGGCCTTGAGCGCTCCTGTGAGACCGGTGTTGCGCTTCAAGGCTGCGAAATAAAGATCCGGGTGACGGCTGCATATCTCCTTGAGGGCGGCGGCGCTGCCATCGGTCGACCCGTCGTCGATAAAGAGAACGCACGTTTTCACGGGGGCATTTTTCGCGTAGTCGCCGAGACGCTTCTCAAGCGCTTCCATATTGTCGATCTCGTTGAAGACCGGCACTATGATCGTAAACTCGTAGGCTGCTGTATTATTGGCCATTATTTGCGGAATATCTCGATTTTATAACTATTGTCGGCTTGATTGCGGCGAATCACGACATCGCCGGGTCCGGGTCGGAAATTTATCGTATCGGCGAAGACAACCGGGCGACCCAGATAGGCGTCCATGTTCTCGCTTCGTGGCATTCCAAAGGTGTAGACCATGGAATTCTCAGTGATATAAGGTTTGGCCGCTTCAGCGGCAGTTCTATATCCGAGCAGACTGTTGAGGCTTCCGATGCTCAGACCGGCCACAAAAACGGCTCCCATAAGCGCGAGCCCGATAGAGCGGATTGCAGCTTCTACATCACGGCCTCTGAGAAACATCTTTGACAGAGCCCACAATCCGCCTATCATAAGGATAAACGATGCCCTCCAGGCTGCGCTGAAAGCGCTTGCGGGCAAAACCTTAGCTCCGATGAGATCTACCGCCATAGGCGCAAAAACAAAGGCTAAGGCAGGAATCGCGAGGCAGAGGCGCACCGGGAGCCTGTTTCCTTTGGAATCCTGCATGAGTCGCGCTCCCAGAAAGGCGAGAAAGGGGAAAATCGGCAGCAGATAGACCTGGATCTTAGAGCTGAAGCAGGAGAGCATGACGAAGGTTACGGCGCTGACGCTCAGCAGCAGTCGGTCGAGCGGACCGCTTAGCTTCTTTCTTATCGCGGCAACTATCACGGCAGCTATGACTGCGAGACTCCAGGGAGCCATGGAATACCAGAAGGCCACGCAATAATACCAGAACGGCCTCTTGTGGTGGAAAGCATTTACGGCCCTGCCTACAGTCTGATGCACGAGCAGATTATCAAGATAGGCTGCTCCTCCGTCGAGGGCCACTCCTCCGAACCAGGCTCCGCAGAGCACCAGAAGCACCAGCCATGTGCGCCAGCCCCAGAAGCGTCCGAAGCTCTTAAGCTCCTTCTGCCATAGCAGGAAAGCAGCCGATCCGGCAAGCGGTATCAAGATACCTAACGGCCCTTTGCTGAACACTGCCAGAAATACCCAAAGCGGAAACAGCCACCTCTGCCGGACGCGAGATGGCTCGCGATACATTATCCAGAACGAGCGCAGCGCAAGCACGATGAAGAGGGTCATCAGCATATCCATACGGAGGGTGACCGAAAGACCGAAGAAGTAGGCTCCGGTAAGCAGCATCCATGCCGCAGCCTCACTCCATCGCGCTTTGAGGCGCACCCACCGCTGCATTACGGCGCAGCAAATCAGAGCCGGCACGAGGGAGAAAAGCGAGAGCAGCCACATGCAGTGTGCGCCCGCAATAAGGCGGCACGCCATCACGATCCAGATATAGAGAGGCGGCTTATCGGCGTAGGGGAGGCCATGGTTGGTGAAGGCCATGAACTGACCGTTGGCCAGTGCCTCATCGGCAATGCTGAGATAGCGCAGCTCATTGTCGGGGGTGAAATCGCGCCCTATCATCAGCGGAAGGGCTGCGAGAATCACCGCCAGATATGGCAGCCATGAAAACTGGTATCGGGTGCGGGTGGGATTCATCGGCGCTGTTTGAAGAAATCCTGCATCAGCTGGCGGCATTCGTCGGCCAGCAAGCCGCTTTCCACTATGGTTTTGGGGTGGAGAGGCGAACGGGAGCCGGAGAAATATGTGGTGAATCCGCGCTTAGGGTCGGCGGTGCCGTAGACGATTCGTCCTATCTGGCTCCAGCCGAGAGCTCCTGCGCACATGGCGCATGGCTCGACCGTTACGTAGAGCGTGCAGTCGTTAAGGTATTTCCCTCCGAGATGGGAGCTGGCGGCGGTTATTGCCATTATTTCGGCATGGGCGCAGACATCAGTTAGCGCTTCCGTCATATTGTGGGTGCGCGCAATGATGCGCCTGCCGCTCACTATTACGGCTCCTACCGGCACCTCTCCCTCCTTTGCTGCCTGCTCTGCTTCGGCCAGGGCGGCGCGCATGAAGCGCTCATCAGTCTGTTGCGGGCTTTCGTCAATCATCGGCCAAGGTCTTTTCAAGATATTCCTTCACATTGAGCATCAGCCAGGCAGGAGTGCTCGTGGCTCCGCAGATTCCGATTTCTTTAGCTCCCCGCGTCCACTCAGGGTCAATTTCCTCCGTGTTGGAGATAATGTAGGACCGGGGGTTGGCGGCTTTGCATTCAGCGAAGAGCACCATGCCATTACTGCTTTCTTTGCCGCACACGAAAATCACCACCTCATGGCTTCGGGCAAACTCGCGCATCTGCGCCATTCTGTTGGCCACCTGGCGGCAAATCGTATCGAAATACTGGAAAGCGCCCTTCTTCTTGCGCTTCTTTATAGCTTCCACGAGGGCAAGGAATCCGGCATGGGATTTTGTAGTCTGAGAATAGAGCAACACATCGCGGTCGAGGTCGATCCCCTCGAGCTCCTCTTCATTTTGAATCACTACGGCTGAGCCTTCTGTCTGCCCTACGAGGCCATTGACTTCGGCGTGCCCGTTCTTTCCGTAGATAAGAATCAGCGGGGCTCGCTCGGAAGGAGTGTCGTAGGCCTGTTTTATTCGCTTCTGGAGCTGGAGCACCACCGGACAGGTGGCATCGATTATCTCGATATCGTTGGTCTTGGCAGTAGCGTAGGTGGAATGCGGCTCGCCGTGGGCTCTGAGCAGCACTTTCACTCCCTTGAGCTTATCGAGGTCGGCATGGGTTATCGTGCGCAGACCCTTGCGCCTGAGCCGGTCAACCTCATCGCTGTTGTGCACGATATCGCCCAGGCAATAGAGCGATCCGCTCTTGTCGAGCTCCTCTTCCGCCTTTCGGATAGCGGTGACTACTCCGAAGCAGAAACCGGAATTTTCGTCAATCTCAATTTTTGCCACCTGCTATTTCCTGAAATTTCCCGAGGAGCCACTGCATCTGCTCCTCCATTGTGAGATGGTCATTATCAAGCTCGAGGGCGTCTGCGGCCTTGCGCAGTGGAGAAATGGCGCGCGTGGTGTCGATGCGGTCGCGCTCGCGCACATTGTCGAGCACCTCCTGATAGCTCACATTCTGCCCCTTCCCGGCCAGTTCAAGCCAGCGCCGGCGGGCGCGTACCTCCGGCGATGCCTGCACGAACACTTTCATTTCGGCCTGCGGAAAGACCGTAGTGCCGATATCGCGGCCGTCCATCACGATACCTTTCTTCACTCCCATCTCGCGCTGCAAGGCGGTGAGACGGTCGCGCACGGCTCCTATGGCCGCTACGGCGCTTACATGGTCAGCCACTCCCAGACCGCGAATCTCCTGCTCAACTACCTCGCCGTTGAGCTCGGTCACCTGCGAGCCGTCGGTATCAGTGGCAAACGTGATATGAATCTTCGGCAGGTCAGCTTCAAGTGCATTGCTGTCAACAGTTCCGTCCGGTGCTATCATGCCATGGCGCATGGCAAAGAGGGTTACAGCACGATACATGGCTCCGCTGTCAACATAGTGGTAGCCTACGGTTTTGGCGAGCGCCTTCGCCATTGTGCTTTTGCCTGAAGAGGAGTAGCCGTCGATGGCTACAATGATTTTCTGCTCCATAGGCTGCAAAGTTACTAAAAATCCTTTTAGAGCAGCGAGCGGATATCGGTAGATAGGTTGAGAAGCAGCGATGTGGCTCCCCGGTGCGGCTGCGCGAAGGCTACCCCTACTCCGAAAGCCTTGATGCGGAGCCCTGCTCCCACCGACCAGCCGCTGAGCAGACTCTTGCGGTAGCCCTCCATATCGGAACGCATTCCGGGATTGAAGGCGATGGCGGCGTAGAATTTCCCTTCGGGTGAATACTGGGCGCCGGCTATGAAATGGCGCAGCACGCTTCCTTTCCATTCCGTCAGCCTCATGGCCGTAAGGGTGAGACTGAAGGGGGAGCGGCCTATAGCCTGCATCCAGCCTAAGCGCAGATCGAAGGGCAGGCGGGCGTAGCGGGTGTCGAACCGCTTCACCTGGCCACCCATATTCTTGAGCACCAGCGAGAGCGACATATCGCGCTCCTCGTCGTAGTAGTTGATTCCGAGGTCAACGGAAATGGCAAGTGCGGAGTAGGCCTCATAAGAGCTGTAGGCGAAATCAAGATTGATGCCTCCGCGAAGCCGGTCGGTTATGACATGGCTGTAGGTGCCGCCGATCACCACATCTTGAGCTGAGAAATCTCCGGTAAGGGCTCCGGTCTCGTCGCGACCCTCGAAAGAGCCATAGTTGAGGTAGCGCACTCCGATTCCCCACGCCGCCAGGTCGCCGGCAGATTTTCCGAACACGGCTGATCCGAAATTGGAATCGCCGATATAGTGCATATAGCCTACGCCGGCGGCCATTCCTATCTCCGGTCCGAGTAGGGCAGGGTTTTGCTGCGCCAGCGTGGGGTCTTCATCAATAATGGCCGGGTTGGTGCCGCCGAGGGCAAACACATGAGCCGAGGTCGGGATATCGAGAAATCCATAGGCAGAGGTGCTGCTCTGGGCCGAAGCGGCGAGAGCACCTATAACCAGACTAAATATGAGCCAGAAGGTTTTCATAACTACGATTAAATAACGCGTAAGGGGCCTTTCTATTATGCGAAGGGGCGCCGGTGTGTAAAAAAATGTAAAACTAAATTAAATAACTTTGTTGCAGCCTGCATGGGTTTGGAATAACGGCGCAACGGGTATATATTTGCACCCACAATGGAACAACGAAGATTTCTCACCTCACTCAGCGGCTTCGGCCTGCTGCTTACGCTCGCGTTTCTGGCTGCTCTCGCGCCGGAGGCTTCTGCGCAGACTTTCCGGGTGGCCGGAGAGATGGCCAACGGAGTGCGCACATATATAGAGGTGTATGAATATGACTATGTGTCGGAAAAGCCATCGTTTCCGGGAGGCGACGAGATGCTGATGCACTATATAAACGAAGAGCGCCGCTACCCGGCAAAGGCCTACAAAGATGGCGTGCAGGGGCGGGTTACCTGTTCGTTTGTGGTCAATACCGATGGATCGGTGAGCCACGTCAGGGTGCTCCGCGGCGTGGAGCAGTCGCTCAACCAGGAGGCCGTGAGGCTGATCCGCAAGATGCCGGCCTGGAGGCCAGGTAAGCTCGACGGCCAGGCGGTGCCCGTTAGGGTGATCTACGCTGTGGCTTTCCGAAAGTGATATTCAGCACTTCAGCTATTGTGCTGCAAGAATTTGCATGCGGGTATGGGTTCGGCTCATGCCCGTTGACTTTATACTTCTCCCGATGCTTGGGAAAGCGGGAGAAATTGAGTAACTTTGCATCAACGCAACAAACCTAAACCATGATACGCAAAACATTTCTTACGCTTATGGCAACTATGGCCATATCGGGCGCTTCGGCAGCGCCGGCGTCAGATGGCGGCAAGGAAGTGGTGGTAGACCGCTTCCTCTACACCGGCCCTGTGGAGATGACCGCTCCGATCAAGATCGGTCGCCCCTCGCCTGTGGAGAGCAAAAGCCTGCTCGACGTCTATATCAATCCCGGACAGCCCTCTTCCTGGATCACCCCCGGCTCCACGGCCCCGGGTTCGAAGTCGGCTCCCGCAGTCAATGTGCTTTCGTTTGATGTTGAGAACCGCCAGTTCGTGCCCGCCACGCTCGTTGTGGAGGGTCTGGAGGAATACTCTGTGGCTGTCGACGGAAAGAAAACCACCGACAAGAACTTGAAACTGCGTCCCGGCACGCATCGCGTCGACATCAAGTATGCTTCCAAGCCGGAATCAAATCAGAGCCTCAAGGTGGCGCTCAAGACCGACAAGCCGGAGCTTCTGAGCTTCCCGACCGACGGCAAGCGCATGTATACGCTTCAGGACGTGCTCAACGGCACGCGCGTTTCTTCCGCTTCCGTATCGCCTTCCGGGCGCTATATACTGGAAGATAAGACAGATACCGATGTAGAGGGAAGAAACCATAGCTCGCAGGTGCTCTATGACCTGAAGGGAAAAGGCCTTGTACCGCCGCGCACCCTTAGCGACCGCGTGCGCTGGATGCCGAAATCGGAGAAGCTGTATGCAGAGCGCAATGATTACGAGCATAAGCGCCATTTGGTAAAAATCGATCCTACCACCGGGCAGGAAGAGCTTTGGCTCACTCATTTGCCGGAGGGCTACTTCTATGTGGCTCCCGATGAGGAGACTCTGGTATTCATGCTCACCCGCGAGGGTCAGAAGGAGGATAAAGACATATATCAGATTCTCGAACCCGACGACCGCCAGCCGGGCTGGCGCAACCGCCATTATCCCGCGCTCTACCGCAATGGCGTGCTCACTCCGATGACCTCGGGAGTCGACAACGTGCGCCTCACCGATATCAGCGCCGATTCGAAAAAGGCTCTCCTTATGAGCAGCCATTCGCGGCTCACAAAGCGCCCGACTACGGTGGAGTCGGTATGGCTCGTAGATCTCCCTACGATGAAGGCTGAGGCTCTGGCGGAGGAGCAGGGCTTCCTGAGCAACGCCGTGTTCTCTCCCGATGGCAGCCAGGTGCTCTTCACCGGCTCGCCGGAGGCTTTCGACCGCATCGGCTGCGTGCTGCCCGCCGACGTGACCCCCAGCATGACCCAGCAGGAACTTTACCTGATGGATATTGCTACTAAGAAGATTACTCCGCTTACCCGCAATTTCGACCAGAATCCGCAGGAGGTAGAATGGAGCAAACGCGATGGCAATATCTACGTGCGCGCCGAGAACCGCGATATGTATGGCCTGTATCGCATCAATCCCGCTACCGGAAAGATCGATGAGATAGCTCTGCCGGAAAATGTGACGGCCGGCTTCGCTCTCAGCGCCGACAGCGATATGGCTGCTATCTGGGGTCAGAGCGACAGCAACCCCGACCGCCTTTACAGTCTCGACCTGAAGACGGGCAAGACGCAGATGCTCGACGATCCTTCGGCCACGCGCCTCGCCAACGTGAAGCTCGCAAAATGCGAAGACTGGAATTTCGTGAGCGAGCGCGGAGATACCATCTACGGACGCTATTATCTGCCCGATAACTTCGATCCTACGAAGAAATATCCGATGATCGTGAACTACTACGGCGGTTGCAGCCCCACGCAGCGTGCGTTTGAGAGCCGCTATCCCCATCATGTTTACGCAAGCCTCGGCTATGTAGTCTATATCGTGCAGCCAAGCGGCGCCACCGGTTTTGGTCAGGAGCACTCGAGCCGCCACGTGAATACCGCCGGTGAAGGTCCGGCCGATGATATTGTAGAGGGTACCAAGAAATTCATCGATGCCCACCCATACGTAGATGCCTCGAAGGTAGGCTGCATCGGAGCAAGCTACGGCGGCTTCACCAGCATGTATCTGCCTACGATTACCGATATTTTCGCCGCTTCAGTATCCCATGCCGGTATCAGCGACCATACAAGCTACTGGGGCAATGGCTATTGGGGCTACAGCTACAGCGAAACCTCGATGGGCGACAACAAGCCCTGGACCAACAGGAAGCTCTTCGTAGACCAGAGTCCGCTCTTCCGGGTGGAGAAAATTAATACGCCGATTCTTTTCATTCATGGCGACAGCGATACCAACGTGCCGCCGGGTGAGAGCATTCAGATGTTTACTGCAATGAAGTTGCTCGGTAAAGATGCCGCTCTTGTAGAGGTGACCGGTCAGGATCATCATATTCTGGATCCGGTGAAGCGGCAGAAATGGCAGGATACGATCTTTGCGTGGTTTGCAAAGCATCTGCAGGGCGACGACACCTGGTGGAACACGCTCTACCCAGCCAAGGATTATTGATTTGTAGTTAATATATGATTTAGGAACCCGGCCTTATGGTCGGGTTTCTTGTTGCGTATAATATGCAAATTGGAAAATTGCTCAAGAGAGGCTGAAAAGGGCTCAAAAAGGGTCGAAAAATGGCCAATGTGAAATAAATTTTGAGCCTGCGCCAAACTTTTTTCAACTTGGTCTGATTATCAGGCATTTAATTTTGAAAATATTAAAATCAAAATTTGGAGATGAAATTCAGTCGGTCGTAACTTTGCAAACGGGGCAACCGAAATGCCCGATTATTGTAGTTTGATTTTTAATAAATAATATACAATGATGAAAAACTTAAAAAATTGGTTTGGTCTGGCAGTAGTTCTAATATTTGCCATCGGCTCCTCTTCGTGCGTTAGAGATGAAGAAGGGTTAAACGGTAGTGTGGAGGCACTTCCTCCTAACAAATCTGCTATTCAGAAACATATAGCAGACCATAAGAAGGAGCGTACCCGCTCTGGGGAGGAGATTAATTTGGAACCGGTAATCTACGAAGGTGATACGGTTATGTATGTAGCCAACTATGGTGAGGGCTGGAAATCTTCTCCAACTCCACAATAATGCCTATGGTACTGATGCGAAGCGAAACAGGCACTTTCGATGCCTCAACGCTTGCTGATAATCCTACTTTTTCGGCTTTCTTTTAACTGTTACAAGAGATGGTAGGCCCTATAAAATATATTCCATCATTAATTGATTATAATAGGAGGTATAACTATGAAATTGTTAAAGAAATTCTTTGTCAGCTTTTTAGCGATAATGTGTATTACGAGTTGTTCTGACGACGGTGATAGCCGAGAAACTGTAAAACCGTTTGAGGTAGTGCCTTACACAAGAGCTGAATGTGATGCTTTGGAAGCGGCTGAGCCATTTGGAATCGACCTTTTCAAGCAGTATTTAGCGACGTCTGAAACGGAGAATGTTATGCTTTCTCCACTAAGCGTTCTGATGGATCTTGGTATGCTCGCCAACGGAGCTACGGGGGAGACTTTAGATGAGGTTTTAAATGCATTAAATCTAAACGTATCTACTCTTGAAGATTTTAATTCCTTTACTAATAGATTAATTAGTAATCTTAAAACTGTTGATTCTTCAACGGAGATAGAAATGGCTAATGCTCTGTTCTATGTGAAGAATTCTCCTATTTTTGATTCATACATAGAGACCCTTAAGAGGAATTACGACGCTCAAGTTTTTTCGGCAGAATGTGGTTCTATGGAGAGCTCAATTAATTCCTGGCTTTCAAAATATGTGCCTAATATTAGGCTTGAGTCTAATCAGGAATTTCCGGAACAAGCCTATTCAGTAATAAATGCTTTGCGGTTCAAAGGAGTATGGGAAGCGCCTTTCAAAAAGGAAAATACAGCCGAATATGATTTTATTGGTGAAGACAACATAGCGTCTAAAGTTGAGTATCTGTGTGATAACCGTGAAATAGGAATTAGACAGAATGAGTATTTCATTTGTGCTACACTGTTTTTTGGAAACAGTGCATATTATCTTAATCTCTATAAGCCAAATGAAGAAAAAGGTTTCGATGAATGTATGAAACATTTTAATGGCGAGAAATCAGATGAGTTAGGCGCAATAGAGCTACTTAAAGTGAATCTTCGCATTCCAAAATTTGAGATTGAGCACAAAGCTTCTATTATCCCGTCGCTAAAAGAGTTAGGTGTAAATAGGCTTTTTACTTTAGGAGAAGCCCAGTTAGGAAAAATTTCAAGTGAAAGTTCATACATTGATAAAATTAATCAAGCATCGAAATTCTCGATAGATGAAGATGGAGTGAAGATTGAGTCTTATACCCAAGGTGATGGTAATTGGGTGTCAGAAGATTGGCACCCTATAGTTGATGGTGGTAATCTTTTCTTCGATCACCCGTTTATATTCACGATAAATGATCTTTCGAGCGGAGCTATCCTCTTCATGGGCAAGATCGGCAAACTCTGACCGAGGTCTAATTATTTAGTATTATGAGAACTATCTTGAAATTCAGGTTTGGCCTTGCAGCTGTGTTGCTCGCCGGTCTCGTTGCTTCTTCCTGTGCCCGAGAAGACGTAGAAGTGGATAACACTGCTCTACCTGCGAAGGAGTCTGCTATCTACAAACACATCGCTGACCATAAGAAGGAACGCACTCGCGCGGGAGATGATGATAACTCCAAGTCGGAGACCTATGAAGGAGAGACAACGAATTGATTAGATCACTAATAATGAAAAGAATACTATGAAGATGAATTTAGTAAGAGGGATATTATTCTCTTTGTCGGTAGTGCTTCTGTCGGCATGTTCTGATGATAATAACGATTCGAAGATCGAGACCCGGTTTGAGCCGATTCCATTCACTGCATCAGAACAGGCGGCTGTTGACGCTACGAAGCCGTTCAGCTTGGATCTCTTCAGGAAATATAGCGAGCTGTCTGGCGATCCCAACGTGGCTATATCGCCTCTGAGCGCTACGTTTGCAATGGCGATGGTAGCTAATGGTGCCACGGGTGAGACTCAGTCAGAGATCCTTACCGCTTTGGGCTTCAATAGCGAATCGGGTCTTGAAGATATGAACGCCTATGCTCAGCGTCTTATGGAGAATCTGGGTAAGGAAGATCCGTCAACAGAAGCTGTGGTGGCGAATGCAATGTTCTATAAAGAGGGGCCTGTATTGGAGAAATCGTATTCTAACTTGTTGAAGAGTGATTACGATGCTGATGTTATGGCTATTTCGTCTGATCAATATGTAAGTCATATTTCAGATTGGATTTCCAAGAAGACGAATGGTGCCATAAAGAAGCTGGATCTTGGCTATCAGAAATCAAATTTTAGTCTTCTGAATGCAATAAGTTTTCGCGGTAGATGGGCCGAACCTTTTGATAAGGGTCAGACCAGTAAATATCCTTTCATTTCGTATGATGGAGGAATCAGTAATATTGATTATCTATGCGATAAGCGCCAGATTGGGTTAGGTCAGAATGAGGAATGGGCACTTGCCCGACTTGATTTTGGCAATGGAGCTTTCTCAATAGAGTTCCTAAAACTTCTGGATCCAATTGCGGATCTTGACGAGAAGTTGCGCTCGTTTGATGTCGATGTATTGGGTGAATTACGTAATAACACAAAAAGATTGGAGGTGAATCTAAGAATTCCTAAAATAGATATCACATTGAAGTCAGACTTGGTTAAAACGTTGGTTGATATGGGCATAGAGAAAGTTTTTGATTTTGATGCGCAGTTGGGAGGAATCTTTCAATCCGCAGGAGCTGCTTTGTATATCGACCATGTTAACCAGGGTTGCACATTTTCAATTGATGAAGATGGTGTAGTTGCGCAAGTCGTAACAGTAGTCGGTGATTTTGATATAGCTTTACCAATTTTTCCTGGCGGTGACTTTTTCCTGGATCACCCGTTTGTGTTCGCTATCCGCGAGAACAGCAGCGGAGCTATCCTCTTCATGGGCAAGATCGGCAAACTCTGACCAATAGGGGCGGCAGTATTACAAATTCTATGAGTCGGCGCATCTTCGGGTGCGCCGATGCTCTTGGTTAACATAGCCAACAATGAAAAATGGCTCCGGGAAATAGAAATTCCGGGGCCATTTTTCGAAGGTCGGCTTAAGGAGCAACCTGTAAAGGTCATCGTAAGCCGAAGCCTCCTGAAGGAATCTGAAATAAAGTTTCAGATAAGGGTCACGATGATGTCCAGATCGTCTTGGGTCAGCGAGATCTTGCCTTCGCGTCCGAGCCAACCCAGGGCAGCCATTATTTCATCTTTCTTGAGCTTCGTCACCTTCTTGATGCCTTTGAGACCGAGCATGCGGGTGTCGGAGCCTTCGAGGGCCTTGTAGACCTCTCCTGCGTGTGTTCCAATAGTTTCGATTGTCATAGTAATATTGGTTTTTTGTGGAGTAAATAGATTGTCTTGTCTCTTTTTATGTTACAAAGCTACCTAAAATTATGTGATAAAGCAAATTATTTTAAGTAAGCTCTTTCAGTTGTAACAAATACCGGGGCGAATTGTTAATTTTGCGTATGGCAAAAAAGATTAAAAAGATGCCGGAGGCGGTGCAGCCGGCAGAAATAGCGAGAGGTCTGGTAGTGAAAAATACCGGTAGCGCCTATATAGTGCGCCTTGAAAGCGGCGAAGAGATTCCCTGCCGGGTGAAAGGCAATTTTCGTATTAAAGGTTTGCGCACTACTAATCCTGTGGCTGTAGGCGATCATGTGGAGGTCACGCTGACGGGTCTTGATGCCAACTATATAAGCGCGGTAGAACCCCGAAGGAACTATATTATCCGTAGGGCTTCCAATCTTTCCAAGGAGAGCCATATTCTCGCTGCCAATATAGATTGCGCAATGCTGGTGGCTACGCTTGTGGATCCTCCGGTTACCACTACCTTCATCGACCGCTTTCTCGCTACAGCAGAGGCCTACAATGTGCCCGCTGTGCTTCTGCTCAACAAATCCGACCTTTGGGACGATGACCTTAAGGAGCTGGCCGATGGAATGAAATATCTCTATGAGGACATCGGTTATCCGGTGATGTTCGCCTCAACCGTGACCGGCGAGGGAATCGGAGCCATTAGGGAGAGATGCGCCGGCAAGGTCACTCTGCTTGCCGGCAACAGCGGAGTCGGCAAGTCGTCGCTCATCAATGCTCTTGTGCCCGGCGCGGGGCTACGCACCGGTGAGATATCCGATCTGCACCATACCGGCATGCACACCACGACGTTTTCAGAGATGATTCCGCTGCCCGGAGGAGGGGAGCTGATCGACGTGCCGGGCGTGAAGGGATTCGGCACCCTTGATTTTGACGCCGCCGAGGTGAGCCATTTCTTCCCTGAGATTTTCCGTGTGGGAGCGGGGTGCCGCTATGGCGATTGCCGCCATACGGGCGAGCCGGGCTGTGCTGTGGCCGAAGCGCTTGATCAGCAGCTGATAGCGCAGAGCCGCTACGCCTCCTATCTCTCGGTGCTTGAGGAAGCAGAAGGGCTCGACGGATCAGAGAAATACCGCAAGCCCTTCTGATAGGTTCTTTTCTGCCGGTTATCAGGCTTTCTTTTTCCGGGTTACCTTTGGCTTCTTTGTAGAGATGCGGTGAGCCTTAACCCTGCGGAGCACCTGGGCAGTGCGCGCCGGCAGATACAGCTTGAGCCAGCCCTTGCCGGTGGCATCATAGAGGGGATCGGGAATCGTGAAGTGATGAACCGTGGTGTCGACATTGCCGTAGCCGCCGAGATCCGTGGCATCGCTGTCGAGCACTACCTCATATTCGCCGGCGGGAGCCAGAAAACCGTAGTCGGAGAAAGATTTGACTGGGTTCCAGTTGAATACGAAGATAAGGTCGCCTCTTCCGAAGGCGAGCACCTGGTCATCGTCTTTCTCCCAAAGCTTCTCTACTGGGAGCGCCTGGAAATTGTAGCAAGCGCTCACGAGCTCCACCATACGGTTGTCGAAGCGGTTCAAGTATTTATATTTAAGGTCTTCTCTGTCAAGCAGCTCCCATTGGCGGCGGGCATACTTATAGCTCCAGCCGTTGCCTTCGCGCGGAAAGTCAATCCATTCCGGGTGGCCGAACTCATTGCCCATGAAATTGAGGTAGCCGCCATTGATTGTAGCGAGAGTCACGAGGCGGATCATCTTGTGGAGAGCCATTCCGCGCTCCACGGTCGAGTCATGGTCGCCGTCCATCATGTGCCAGTACATCTCCTTGTCGATCAGGCGGAATATGATTGTCTTGTCTCCGACCAGCGCCTGATCGTGGCTCTCGCAGTAGGATATGGTTTTCTCATCGCTGCGGCGGTTTGTGAGCTCCCAGAAGATCGATGTGGGGTGCCAGTCCTCATCTTTCTTCTCCTTGATGGTCTTAATCCAATAGTCCGGTATTCCCATCGCCATGCGGTAATCAAATCCTATTCCTCCTTTGGAGAAGGGGAGTGCCAGACCGGGCATTCCGCTCATCTCCTCGGCTATGGTGATAGCTCTCGGGTTCACCTGATGGATCAGCATGTTGGCAAGGGTGAGATAAGTGATCGCATCGGTGTCCTGGCCGCCGTCGTAGTAGTCGGCATAAGAGCCGAAAGCCTTTCCGAGGCCATGGTCGTAATAGAGCATCGAGGTGACGCCATCGAACCGGAACCCGTCGAAATGGTATTCATCGAGCCAGAACTTGCAGTTGGATAGAAGGAAATGCAGTGTGCGGTTCTTACCATAGTCGAAGCAGAGAGAGTCCCAGGCAGGGTGTTCGCGGCGGTCGCCCGAATGGAAATAGAGGTCTGCAGAGCCATCGAACCGGCCGAGCCCCTCTACTTCATTCTTCACGGCATGGCTGTGCACGATATCCATGATCACGGCTAATCCGCGCGAATGGGCATCATCGATCAGGCGCTTCAGGTCGTCGGGAGTGCCGAAGCGCGAGGAGGCGGCGTAGAAGCTCGATACGTGATAGCCGAACGAGCCGTAGTATGGGTGCTCCTGAATCGCCATGATCTGGATTGCGTTGTAGCCGTCGGCGGCTATCCTGGGAAGCACCGAGGTGCGGAACTCCTCATAGGTGCCTACGCCTTCTGTGGGCTGAGCCATGCCGATATGGCACTCATAGATGAGCAGCGGACTCACGTCAGGGGTGAAATCCTTGATCTTGAACTCGTAGGGGTGCTCCGGAGCCCACACTTCAGCTGAGAAGATATAGGTCTGCGGATCCTGCACTACGCGGCGCGCATAGGCCGGTATGCGCTCTCCCTCTCCTCCGGGCCAGCGCACCAGGAGCTTGAAAAGATCGCCCGGAGCGATCTGATCAGGTTTCAGCCTTACCTCCCATACGCCGTCGCCTATCGGCTGCAGCCGGTAGGAGTCGGAATTTTTCCAGTCGGAGAAGGTGCCTATGAGCCAGATATCGGTAGCGTTGGGAGCCATTTCGCGAAATACCCAGCTGCCGTCGGCCTCGCGGTGCAGACCGAAATAATTGTAGGCATTGGCGAAATCGGCCAGTGTGCCTCCTCCTGCAGTAAGCTCATCGAGCTTGCGCAGGGCATCGGCGTGGCGACCGTTGATGGCTTCGGCATACGGCTCGAGCCAGGGATCGTTGCGGAGAATATCGAGTGGTTTCTTTTTCTTAGCCATGTCGGGATAATTTGGGTTACGATGTTAATAACAACTGGCAGGCACCTTTTGGTCAGCGCTGGCGTCTTCCTCCATTCTCATTGCGCTGGCGGGCATGATGCTGCTCCCGCTTCTGCCGGCGCCGTTCGCGCCTGGCCTGAGCCCTTGCGGCATAGTCGTCGGGGGCTGCCTTTTCTTCTTCTGAGGCGCTTTTTCTCGGCCGGGGAGCAGCCGGATCGGGCAGGCGCTCAGGGGTGTCGTCGAGGCGAAGGCCGAAGCCATGCTTCACGGCGGCCTTCAGCTCACGGCTCGCAGGGGAGTCGGATTTGAGAGTTGAGAGCACTCCGGCGATATAATTATCGGTATTGGCATAGCCGAGCATTCCTGCCACTCCGCATGCCGTCAGAGCCGGCTTATGGTTGAACACGCGGAGAATGCCGTTATAGTCGCCCGTCTCCACCATCTGCCGGAACGAAGCTACAAGCTCATTGAAGCGCTCGCGCGGCCGCAACACGTTAGGGAGCGCCCTAAGGTGAGCCTCAAGGGCGGTTATGCAGGTGAATCGCGCGTCGATCTTCACCTCCACCTCGCGCTTTACCCGATGGCGCACATGCATCAGCGTCTGAGCCTCAAGCTGCGCAGCAAACATTGCCGTTACCGAATCCTTCACCTTGGCAGCCACTCTCTCCGGATCGCGCCCGCGCAGCCGCGCCATAGTCTTGATCACATTCTCCATCAGGAAAATATTCTCCACCTCCGCCACGTCGGCTACCAGAATGCTCTTGCGCCTCAGATATTCCACCTCCTGCTCCGTGCGGCGGTCGCGGTCTACGATGCCGAGGCTCTCGAGATGATGCATCGGTTTCATATCATTGAAAGAGCGCACTACCTCGATCACCTTGTTGCACGATCCGAGTGGCTTCACCCTATGGTTGGAGAAAACCAGCGCATAGAGTTTGGCGTCGATGCTGTGGGTGGCATCGCCCTCTATGAAAAGCATTGGCTTGCGGCTGCCTATCAGCTCTACGAAGAGGTCGTCGGTCAGTTGGTCGTGGGGCAGCAGGTCATAGTCCCAGCGATGGGCGTCGGCATCGAAGCTCTTTACCCAGATGCAGATGTTGTCTGTACGCGAGCTCACGAAATCTTCGTCGACCGTATCGTAGACGAAAGTGCAGTCGGGCCGGAGATCCTCGATCGCGTTCCAGAGCGTATCCACGATGGCCGGGTGCAGGAAAAGGGTAGGATTCTCAATGAAAATCACCGCCCCCGGCATTGCGTAGAGTGCGGCCGCAATGTAGTAGAGCGCCGCTTTCTCACCGCGGCTCAGCTTGAGAGGGGAGATCACGTCGTCGCCGTTGGAGTTGGAGAATAGCAGCCGCCCCTCATCGCGCACTATATGCACGTCGGGAAAAATCTTCCGCCATACGTTGGCCAGCCGGTCGAGTTTCGTGGGTTTCAGCTCCACGGTGCCCGACCCTCCGAGGCGCCTTGCCTTGATCGA
The DNA here is from genome assembly GCA_947632485.1 of uncultured Muribaculaceae bacterium. Lineage (GTDB taxonomy): Bacteria > Bacteroidota > Bacteroidia > Bacteroidales > Muribaculaceae > Lepagella. The sequence goes on along the minus strand of CANRPJ010000003.1, from coordinate 11,529 downwards.
CAGCAGATATTCCAGTTCGTCGGTGAAGAGCAGGAAGGCGAGTTTATCGATCTCGCTTACAGCGGTATCCTTCATATAGGGTTGCGATGCCACGGCGCTGGCATACAGCATATCGATCGAACCTGGCCGCTCCGAAACGCTGCGCTCCGGGAATGAGGCCTCGAGAGCCGAGAGGCAATAGGCCCGCTCCCGGCAATTCTCAATGAGCGCTTCCATGAAGAGCGACTTTCCCGCCCCGTTGGCTCCTACGAGGGTGATCTGTCGCGAGGAGGGCATCATGGGCGGTTCCGCGCCGTCGAGACGCGGAGGAAGAGCCGGCAGGGGAGCTGAGGTGCGGATTCGGGTCATAGCTTTATAAATCGTTTCAGCTACAAAGATAACAAAAAATCCTGAAAATACCTATATCTTTGCAGGGTAAAACAGCATTGACAGCATTATGTTTTCTGGAATAGTAGAAGAGGCCGCCAGGGTAGCGGCCCTGCGCCGCGAAGACGGCAACCTGCATCTTACTCTCGAGTGCTCCTTCGTCGACGAGCTGAAAATTGACCAGAGTGTGGCTCACAACGGGGTCTGCCTTACGGTTGTGGCTCTTCCCGGCAATGGCACATATACCGTGACGGCGATTCAGGAGACCCTCGACCGCTCGAATCTCGGCGACCTGAAGCCGGGCGACCTGGTGAATCTCGAGCGCTCAATGAAGATCGACGGTCGCCTTGACGGCCATATCGTGCAGGGGCATGTGGATACCACTGCCGTATGCACCGGTGTAGAGGAAGCCGACGGCAGCTGGTACTACAGCTTCCGCTACGAGCTTGATCCCGCCATGGCTGCAAAGGGCTATGTCACGGTAGAGAAAGGCTCGGTCACAGTAAATGGTGTAAGCCTAACCGTTTGCGACTCGGAACGCGACTCTTTCCGCGTGGCAATTATTCCCTACACCCACGACCACACCAATTTCTGCCGCATCGAAAAGGGCACCCGGGTGAATCTGGAGTTTGATATACTAGGCAAATACCTCGCCCGCCTTTCGGAATTCAAGTAGGAGGTTGAAGATCAGCGCTTGAGGCGGTCTTTCAGAATCTCAATCAGCGAACCGGAACCGGTTTCGGTAGTCTTGCCGGAATCGGTTCTCGTAGTAGTATCGGCGGGTGTACCGGCCTTCTCACCGGCGGAACCGGTTTTCCTCGTGCCTAAGCCTATGAGAACGCCATCGTAGGCGGAAAGCACCGAATTAGCAAGATTCAGAGTGGAATTGCCGGTTACGGAACTCAATGTGGCGAGCACTTTCTGGAGCTTGGAGGCATCAAACATCACGTCCATCGTCTGCGAGGTCTTCTCTATGTAGGTAGTGAGGGTGCCCAGCGGCAGCTTGCCCTTGCTGAGTTTTGTAGCGAAGGTGCCGTCGGAATTTTTTGTGATTGTTCCGCCTATGGCTATGCGGCTCGATTTTAGCTCGAAAGCACCGTCGGTCTGGATCGTAAGCACTGCTCCTTTCAGGCCGAGCTGATTGAAATAAGGGTCGATTTTATTTTCCACAGTGGCGGCAATCGCGGCTCCCCCGGCTTTTTCGAGCAGGTTGTCGCTCCTGAGCGCCACGGCGGAGCCCTCTACCGTCCATTGCCCGGCGAGGTCCTTCACCTCAATGTCAGAAGAACTGAACACCCCCTCCAGCACCTTCCCCAAAGAGAATCCGGAGGTCTGCGCCTGCGCTCCGGCGGGCGCCATAAAGGCCGCTGCGATGGCGGCAAAAATAAGCATCTGCTTCATAGGGCAGCAAAGTTACAATAAATTCCTATCACTCCAAATTCTATGTTTTTGCCAATAAAAGTGGTAGAAAAGGAACAATTTGGATATTTGAGGGGCGAAAAATTGGTTGAAACGGGAGGAATTTCTACATTTGCGTCGGATAATATGTTCTGCCCGCAAAGGCAGGCTCATGAAACGACAATGACGACAAAGAGAATTTCTAACGGCATTCTGGCCGGACTGCTTCTGATGGCTGCCGGTTGCGCCGAAAACAACCCCTGGAACGAAGGCGGTGATGTAGGCTCCCTGCGTCCGGAAGTGTTGGTCGATGCCGCAGTAGGAGCTGCGGTTACCAGGGCTCCGATAGAAGAGGCAGTGCCTGAGGGCGATGTGCCTTCGGAAAGCGATTTTACTCTTGAGATAACGAAGAGCGACGGCACCTTTTCCAAAAGCTGGCGCATGGCTGACTATGATCCGGCAAGCGTAGAGCTGCGGAAGGGAAATTATATAGTCACCGCGCGCTATGGCGATCCCCGCGATGAAGGTAACAAGCGCCCCTATTTCGTAGGCTCAGCCGATGTGACCGTGACCCCGGGTGAGACAACCCCCGTGAATATCGAGGCCGCTTTAGGCAACGCTCTCGTGGAGGTTACCCAGACTGATAATTTCCTCGGCTATTTTTCCGATTTCAGCCTTCAGCTTCATTCAGGCGAGACGGGGGCATACGTGCCGGTGCCGCGCGGCCAGACGGATCCGACCTATGTGCACCCCGGCCAGGTCGCTGTAGTGCTCTCCTACGTGACCAGAGATGGCAAGTCGGCCACAATCCGCCCGGTTACCTTAGATGTTAAGGCTCATAAATATTATCATGTGAAGCTTGACCTCGATCAGGAGATGAGTGGAGGAGTGCTTCATGTGACCTTCGATAACGGAGTCTCTGAAGAGGAGGTTGATGTTGACCTCTCCGCAGTAGAGAATGCCCCGGGACCCGAAATTATCGCTTCGCTTTCTGCTGAGCAGGCTATTCTCGCGGGCACCCGTGGCTCGGAAGATGCTAAATTCGTGATTAAGGCTCCGGCCGGAATAGGCACGGCTATCCTTACGCTGGTTTCTGATCCCGCCTTTACATTCTCCTATGCCGGTCAGGATCTCTGCGCTCTTGATGCCGACGGCCAGGCGGCTGTAGAGAACTCCGGTCTTAAGATTCTTGGTATATTCAACAACCGCGACCAGATTGCAGAGATAGATCTTGCCGGCTTCGCAGCTCATTTTCCCAAAGGCTCCTATGAGGTGACCCTCACAGTAACAGATGCCTTCACTCGCGAAGCCTCAGCCTCGATGAAATTCAAGGTATTAGTTCCTGAGTTTAATATTGAATCTGTCGACAATCCCGCATACGGATCTACCGAAGTCGATGTGACGATAAGTTATAATGGCTTAAATGTGGCCGACGATCTGAGCTTCAAAGTAGGAAATGGTAGTGATTCCTCGGAAGATGTAGCTATTAAGGACGTTGAGCAGCTGACTAAGAATGAGGGTGCCTTCCCTATGAATCAATTTAAGGTTAGATTGGAAAAAGTACCCAAGATGTTGTATTCACGCGATATGTGGGCTTATATTGGAGATAAGGAAATGGCTACGGCAAAGGCTACGCCCGCAAATCCGGAGTATGACATTGAGGTTGACGCCTTTGCGAAACGCGCTTATGTGAAAATCAAAAATTCAGACTCGGAGATATCAGATTATTTAAGAGATAACGTAACGGCGAAAGTAAATGGCGCCTCTAAAAATATAAAAAGAGATAATCTTCCGTCTGATATTTTTGAAATAGAAGGCTTTGATGCGGGCCAGAATTATGATTTGCAGCTGTTTCTGGCAGATTGTGCATCTCCGGACGAGAGTAATGGAACGAAATTTACTACCGAAATAGCCGCCGATGTGCCAAACGGTGACTTCACTGAAACTACTGAGACAATTAATATCAGTAATATTAATGTAGGAGGACAATATAATGCTGCGGCTGTACGTGACCACCAGAATGTTTCTTCCATAAAAATATCAGAACCTACTTATTGGGCTTCTATTAATGGGAAAACATGCTATGTTGGTTCTTCTAATATTAATACTTGGTATTTAGTTCCTTCTACCTTTATTGATATTTATAGTGGGGTCGTTACTGTTCGTTCAGTTGCTTATGATCATGATGGAGGCCCAATTGAAGAATCTGGAAGTTATTATATAACTGATTTTAAATATTATTGTGAAAATGCACCTGGGAAAATTGCATCTAGTGCGTCAGGTGAATTATTCTTAGGGTCGTATTCATTCAATGGAAATGAGCAAAGGTCAGATGGAGTATCATTTGGTTCCCGCCCTTCTTCTATTTCTTTTGAAATTATTGAATATTCATCGTATAATTCTGATGATAAGGGAGTTGTGAGTGTTCAGGTATTTGATGCTTCTGGAAATGAATTGTCATCTAACCAAACTTATATTTCTAAGGCAGGAATAGTAACTTTGCCTTTGACTTATGATTTTGGTTCTCGAGCTTCTAAGTTGAAGGTTAATGTTAGATCCTCTGCGGTCGATAATCCTAAAACTCATATACCTTCTGGTTCAGAACTGGATGAAGGATTATCATCAGCATTTTCAAGTACATCAATTGAGGCCAATTCATACCATGCTCTCTCAACCGGTAGTGTACTAAAAATAAAGTCAATCCATCTTAATTATGATTAATCTTATGAAACGCAATATACTATGGGCTGCAGGAGCAGCGGTGCTCCTGTTTGCCGCCTGCTCTAATCGCGAAACTCCCTTCCTGCCTGATGCGGAGGAAGGTCCTACAGGGCAACTTTCTACTGCTGAACTACTGTTGAGCGTGACCATTGATGATGATGTCCGTACGCGAGCGGTCGATACCGACGGTTTTATAGTAGAGATCCGAAAAGGCGACGTGTTAAAGCATAGTTACACGTATTCCGCGCTCCCGGAGGTGATTACTCTGCCTGAAGGTGATGACTATTCGGTTGAGGTGAAATCTGATGTTCAGGCTAAAGATGCTGATTGGGATGCCCCCTATTATGTAGGTAGCCAGAACTTTGCAATCGAGGCTAATAAAGTGACGCAGGTAGAGAAGGTAGTCTGCAAGCGTGATAATGTGCGCGTTTCCGTTACTTTTGATGATGACCTAAAGGCTCACATGAGTGATGATTCCGGCGTCAAGGTTGATGGAGGAGTTGGTTATAGAGTAAGTCTCTTTTTTGATAAGAACGAGAGCCGGCATGGATATTTTGCCCATGGTGATGGGTGGACAACTCTTGCAGCTCACTTTGTGGGCACTATTGACGGTGATAAGTATGAAATTACGAAGACTTATGAAAATGTAAAGCCGGGTGATCATTTTCATATAATATATGATTATAGGTCTCCTGAAAATCCTGCGGTAACGGGTGGTGCTGAGATGAAGCTGTTTGAAATCAATACCCGCGTAGAGCATATTGATAGTGAAGGAAAAGTTACTGTAATTGAAGAGGTGATCAGCGACGATGGGCGTCCGAGCGATGGTAATGAAGGTAATCCCGATGATCCTAAGCCCGATGATCCGGTAGCTGAAGGCCCGACGATTGAGGCTGTAGCTCCTATCAACCTGGATGCCGTTAATGAGGTGGACGGTTCCAGCGTGGTAAAGCTCGAGATTAAGAGCAAAACTGGCATAACTGGTTTCATTGTAGATATCAAGAGCAATGTGCTTACACCGGAAGAACTTCAGGTAGTAGGTCTGGCTTCTCATCTTGATCTAGTCAATCCTGGTGAGTTAGAGGAAGGTCTTACTGGTTTAGGTTTTCCTGTAGGAGCTGAAGTCGCAAATAGTACGGAGTTAACTTTTGATATCTCAGGCTTCATGGAGCTTTTAGGATTTATTAGCGATTCTGGGGCTCAACATGATTTTGTGCTGAAAGTGACCGATGCTAATGGCACCACCGAGAAGACTCTGAAGCTTAAGATGAAGTAAGAAAGGAGGCTACATCGTGAAAAAGATTTTTATATATTTTTCTATATTACTCGCCGGTGCGTTTGTCTCGTGCGTGAGTGAGTCTCCTTTTAGCTTGGGAGGAGAAGGAGCGCTGCGCATGAAGATGGTGATGAGAGGTGATCTCACCCGCGCCGAGGGAGATGTTGATGCTGACCTTGCTTCTAACTGTAAGGTGTTGATATCTAAAGCGGATAAGGGTTTGCTTTATAAGTATGAGGGAGTCAGTTCGATTCCTGATCGTCTCATGCTGTCTACGGGCAGTTATGTAGCCGAGGGTTATGCCGGCGATAGCGTCAGCGCCTCGTGGGATAAGAAGTTCTACAAAGGGCGTCGCGAATTTCAGATCCAGAGCGGTGCTGATACTGAAGTAAGCCTCGTATGCGGTATTGCAAATGTGGTTACAGCTATCAATGGTCAGGATATGGATCCGAACATGATAAAGGACTGGAAACTTACTGTTGGCCATTCCCGTGCGGACCTTGAGTTTACGCAGGATAATATAGATGACAAAGGTTATTTCATGATGCCTTCTGCCGACTGGAATTCCGCAGATGGCACTGATCTCGGTTCGCTACATTATACCATTACCGGTAAGGACGGCAACGGTAAGGAGTTCGAACCCGTAAAGGGTACAGTTGATAATGTGAAACCGGCTCATCAATACACGTTTAACGTGCATTTCGGTTTAGCCGATGTCTCATCTCTTGGCGGCGGATATATCAGTGTAGAGATTGACGATGAAGAACTTCTTCGGGAAGATTCGATTATATTTTTCGGACCTCCGGCAATTTTATCCGTGACCGAAGGTATCGACCTTGATTCTCCGGTTACGTTTGCTCCTAACGCTTTTCCGATTGACTCGTTGGAGATAGGTATAAAGTCGCATAAAGAGTTGGCATCTCTTCATCTGGCGTTTTCTCCCAATGAAAAGTTTGGATTGGCTGATGAGGACTATGATGTGCTCTCTTATGCCGGTCACATGGCTCTTGTAGATGCGAAGATTGGAATTAAAGACCCAATAATCGACACTATAAATAAAGAAGATTACGAGACTCACTACATTTCATTCTCAAAGGAATTTCTCGATAAGTTGGGGAAAGGAACCTATTATATAACTGTGACTGCTACGGATCAAGGCGAAACTGAATCAAAAGGAATCTCGAGACCCGGAAAAACAACAGTTAAGGTGATTGAATTGGTGGTAGATAATGCGAAGGTGCTGATAAAGGAAAATTCTATGAAGGTGCGCAGCTATAGCGCTCAGATGAATATTCAGGTTAACGATAAAGAAGTTACAAATGCCGGAGTGCAATATCGCGTCAAGGGTCAAGATGACTGGACTGTGCTTTTTGCGAAAGACAATGTTGTAAAATTCAGCGGTCTTACTCCTGAAACCACATACGAGGTGCAGGCTATTGCAGATGATTATGTGAATGATGTAAGTACTGAGTTTACCACCGAAGGAATTTTCATTATTCCCAACGCCTCTTTTGAGGAGTGGAGTACTTATAAGGCAAGTACTATGCTTGGAACGAAAACAGTGATATTACCGTCAAATACTGGAAATAAAGAAACTTCTTTCTGGGGGTCTGGAAATGAAGGTTCGGCGACTGCAAATATAACTCTTACAAATAAATTTGAAGATATAAAACATTCAGGTAAATATTCCGCACGTTTGGAATCAAAATCTGCTTTTGGAATTATAGCAGCTGGAAATATTTTTATCGGTAAATATGATAAGACTGATGGCACCAACGGTGTCCTCCAGCTTGGTCGTAAACTAAATGTATTGTGCCATCCAACTAAACTTGTGGCGTGGGCCAATTATAGACCTGCTTCTGGTGTAACGGTTAAACCCGGAAATCAAGAGTTCGTGCCTGAAGGATTTGACGGTGGTACGGATCATGGTCAGATTTATGTTGCCTTGACCGATGAGCCGATTGAGATTCGTACTAATCCTAATAATCGTAAACTTATGGATTTAAATGATCCCCATGTACTTGCGTATGGAGAGATTACATGGACCGACAATTTCGGAGCTGATGGTACACTCGAACGTATCGAAATTCCGATTACTTATATAGAGCGTAAAAAAGCTAATGATGATGTAAAACGTGAAAATACAAACAATCCGTTGTATCTTGTTATGGTTGCTTCTGCTTCAAAGTATGGCGATTATTTCTCCGGTGCAGCGGGATCTGTTCTAATTCTCGATGATTTTGAACTAGTGTATGAATAAGACACTCCTCAGCATATTGCTTGCGGTTGCGGCTGCAGTCCCTTTCGGGGCTGCGGCGCAACTCGTTGAGCGTCCGGCGGAAAGCGACAGCGTGCCGCAATATGCTATGGATCCCGAATCTGTGGTATTTGTGCCTAAGGGCCAGTGGGTGACCGGGCTCTCTGTTGGCTATACGCAGTCCACTCAGGAGAAGTATCAGTTTCTTATTATAGAGAATATTACGGGCGACACCTATTCGTTTAAGGTAAGTCCGATGGTATGCTATATATTCAAGGACGATATGGGAGTAGGCGGCAAGTTCGCCTATAAGCGCAGTCTGACTAAGCTGAAGAGCGCCAATGTGATTCTTGATTCGGAAACGAGTTACGACGTCGACAAGCTCTATTGCCTCTCGCACACCTACTACGGCATGGCGATCTTCCGTAACTACTTCTCGCTGGGCACTTCGAAGCGGTTCGGTATCTTCAATGAGGTGCAGATGCAGTTTGGAGGAGGCCAGTCGAAGCTGACAAAGGGTGGAGGCGAGGAGCTGACGGGTACGTTTGAGAAAAACTTCCTGATCGATGTAGGCCTTGCTCCGGGACTGATAATGTTTCTCAACAATTATTCGGCCATAGAGGTCAATGTAGGCGTGCTTGGCCTTACCTACAATCATACGAAGCAGATTAATAACCAAATATATATAGCCGACCGCAAGTCGAAATGGGCCAATTTCCATATCAACCTGTTTTCGATTTCCTTCGGAGCCGCATTCTATCTATGATCCGTCCGCTTCTGATTTCGCTGCTCATGGCGCTTCCGCTGCTTGCCGGGGCGCAGACTCCCGACAGTGTCTCTTCGGGCGCAGGAAAATTTGTATTTGTGCCTGATTCGATGGCTCAGAAGGTGGCCGATGTGCTTGCGGGCCGCAGTGTGGAAACTCAGTTGGAGCCGAAGCTTGAGCTGGGTGATAAGGTGGCCTTCCGGGGAGATACGCTCGATGTGGTGATCCGCCAGCGCAATTTAGGGCGGTATGACCGCGGACTGTTCAACTATCTGTTTGTGCCTAAAGGCATCTGGAGCTTCGGTCTTACGGCCTCTTACGGGGAGTTTTCCAGCAATGACCTCCAGCTGCTTGATATAGTGGGCGATGTGGATTTCTCAGGCCATACCTTCTCGATAAAGCCTTCGGTGAGCTATTTTATCGGCAACAACGTATCGGTAGGCCTGCGTCTCGGCTACAACAGCTCGAAGGCCTCGCTCGGGCGCTTCGCCATTGATATCGATGAGGATTTGAATTTCGATATCTCTGATGTGGCCTACACCCGGGAGAGCTATACAGCGGCTCTGGTGCTCAGGCAGTATGTGGGTCTGGCGCGGCGCACCCGCTTCGGAATCTTCAATGAGGCGGAACTGGCTTTTTCGTCGGGCAACGGAGATTTCCGCCGCCTCTACGACGGCACCCCCAAGGAGACCCATTCCACATTTATGGACGCGCGCCTTACCTTTTCGCCCGGCCTCTGCGTCTTTATAATGAAAAATGTGGCCTTCAACGTATCGTTCGGAGTATTCGGATTCTATGTGCACAGTGAGCACCAGAATACCGACGGCGTAGATAGCGGACGCCGCGTAACTTCCGGAGCAAACTTCAAGTTTAATATCTTCAATATCAATTTCGGTGTCGGGGTCTATATCTAAGTTGGCGTTAGCGGCGGTAGCTGCCGTAGCTTTGGCCGGGTGCATCAAGAATGATGTGCCCTATCCGCGTATTCCTCAAAACATTCTCTCAATCGCAGCCGAGGGGGAGACGGAGCCGGCGAAGATCGACGACCGGGCGCTGACCGTAGAGCTCACCTTGGACGAGAGCGTGGATATCCAGAAGCTGCGGTTCTCGGAATTTACTTTTACTGAAGGGGCGCATTGTTCGCGTCCGCTGCTCGATAGCGCGTGGAATCTTGCAAATCCTCTTACCGTAGTGCTGTCGCTCTATCAAGACTATGAATGGACTATTACGGCTACTCAGAATATTGAACGCTATTTTTCAGTGGCGGGACAGATCGGCACCAGTGTGGTCGATGCTGTAGGCCGAAGGGTTATCATCACGATGCCGGATACCTACGATCTCGCGCATCTGGAGCTGACCTCTATTAAGCTCGGTCCGGAGGGGCATACTACCATGGTGCCGGATCTGGTGCCGGGTGAAATCGACTTGTCGAAGCCGATTGAGATTGATGTGACGAGTTGGGGGCGCACGGAAGACTGGACAATCTATGCCCAGACATCGGTTGCTGTCGTGACTACTACTGAGGTGAACGCCTGGAGCCGCGTGATCTGGGCTTACGGTGTGTGCGAGGAAGGGCGTCCTCAAGGATTCCAGTATCGTAGGGCGGATTCCGATGAATGGATTGATGTGGCTGATAGCGAGATTGTGAACGAGGGCGGATCATTCCATTGCTGCATAAAAGGCCTTGAGCCGCTTACCGAGTATGTGGTGCGCGCCACGAGCGGTGAAGATTTGGGCAACGAGGTGAAAGCTACTACCGAGACCACCGAGGTGCTCCCCGACGGAGATTTCGACCAGTGGTGGCTGAATGGAAAGGTATGGTGCCCCTGGAGCGAGGGAGGAGTCCAGTTCTGGGATACGGGCAATACCGGTGCGGCCACTCTGGGACAGAGCAATGTGCAGCCCTCCGATCATGTGCCCGCGGGTATCTCAGGTCAGTCAGCCATGCTCGCCACCCGATTCGTGGGTCTCTTCGGCATCGGAAAGCTCGCTGCCGGATCTATCTATACGGGTCGTTTCGCAAAGGTCGACGGCACTAATGGTATCCTCGATTTCGGGCGCCCCTGGACGCTGAGGCCTACAAAGCTGCGCGGCTATTATCAATATACGCCCGTGGCTATCGACTATGCGTCAGAGGAATTTAAGAGTCTCATAGGTCGGCCCGATACCTGCCATATTTATGTGGCTCTTACCGACTGGACCGCGCCGTTCGAGATCCGTACCAACCCCAAAAACAGGCAGCTCTTCGATAAGGACTCGCCTTCGGTGATTGGCTATGGAGAGTTGATCTCCGGTGAGAGTACCGATGGATATGTGCCCTTCGAGATAGTGATAAACTATCGCTCTACCTCGAGAAGGCCGTCGTATATCCTGATCACGAGCGCTGCCTCGAAGTATGGAGATTTCTTCACGGGCGGCAACGGTTCGGTGCTCTATGTAGATCAGTATTCTCTCGATTATGATATGTAGAATATCGGGATTTGAAAGTTATTTGCTTCGCTAAACAAATTTTAACATTTTCTAATCACCTAACTATTAGAGTTTTGTTTTGCTGTGAACAAATAATTGAGAAATTTGTTGTGAAAAAGCTTGCGTGGAGGTGAAATTGGCAGTAACTTTGCACTCGCAATTCGGCGGTGAGCCGGTCAGACGAAGACTGAATCGAGCAGGCTGAATTGCTTAGAACATTGAAAAAATTGCGACAGACAGAAGCAGCGCGCCAGATTGGTTGAATCTGATCTGGCG
>CANRPJ010000002.1 GCA_947632485.1 uncultured Muribaculaceae bacterium | reverse complement strand
TACTCACTTAAAAAGAATGATTTGTTACGCGTTGACAATCAATGCAAAGCATGAATATATTGAAATTTTCCACCAATCAGTTCCGCCATTTTCAGGATCCGCAGGCTCCGGCTCTCATGTTTATGAGCCGTGATGCCGATTTCGCTATGGGAATAGCAGGAGTGGTGAGGATGCGCGGCTGGTTCGACTGGGACGGTACTATCCAGGCCAACGGTTTCTGCCCCTACCTGATACCGATGGAGCGCGATCCGCGCCATAAGCGCCGCCTCGGAGCTACTCCGGCAGGTACGGCACTGGTATTCACCATGTTTGGCCGAAACCATATTCTGGGCGATTACATGGCATATATCGAGGCCGGATTCAATGGCTACAACAATATTGACTTCAAGCTGAAGAAAGCGTATGTCACGATCCGCGACTGGACCATAGGCTACGCTACCTCCACCTTCTGCGATCCCTCTACGCTCGCTCCGGTGATTGATGGAGCCGGAGCCAACGGATCGCTGTCGAAAACGAATGTGCTCGTGCGCTGGCTCCATGATGTGCCTGCCGGCTGGAGCGTTGCGGCATCGCTGGAGATTCCGAAGTCGCAGGCCGACGTGAGCGGAAGCGATGTAGAATCATGCGATGACTGGATTCCTGATTTCGCAGCCTTCCTGCAGAAGCAGTGGGACGATGGATATAGCCACGTGCGACTCTCCGGCCTGATGCGTGGCATCACCTATCGCGATGTGCTCGCCGGAGCCAATCACACGGTAGCCGCGTGGGCTCTCCAGTTGTCTACAAAAGTGAAACTTCTCCGCCGGGCCTCTCTTTTCGGCCAGCTCAACTATGGCCGGGGTCACGCCTCTTATCTCAATGATCTTTCGATAGGTAGCTTCGATCTCATCGCGGCTCCAGGCGAGGAGGGTCGGCTTTACGCCCCTGCTGCCATGGGATTTACCCTTGGTGCGCGCTATGATATCACCGACAACGTGTTCCTCAGCGCCACCTACGGCCATCTGCGGTTCTATCCGCGCCGTGGAGTAGCCTCAGATGAATATCGCTACGGCCAGTACGTGGCGGCTGATGTGTTCTGGAATATCATACCGCGCGTGCAGGTAGGTGCCGAGATGCTTTATGGGCGGCGCACCGATTTCAGCGGCCTCAGCGGCACGGCTCATCGCGCCGAAGTGCTCTTCCAGTTCAGCTTCTGAGGGTATTATCGAGGTGGATATAAAAGCATCGCGTGCCTTCGGAAGGAGGGCACGCGATTGTAGATTATCGGGTTATGCTGCTAAGCTCTTATTCCCATTCAGGCACGTCCTGGCCAAGCAGATTCTTTACGAAATGATCGTAGATCTTATGAATCTCGAAAGTGCCGCCCAGAGCGTGGGTCTTGCCGGGCAGATAGAGCTGCTCGAAATTCTTGTTGGCTTTCATCAGTGCGTCGACAACCTGGAGCGTTGATGCCGGATCCACATTATCGTCGAGCTCGCCGTTGATAAGCAGCAGCTTACCTTTGAGCAGATGAGCATTGTCTACATTCGAGGAAGCGCTGTAGGATTCATCAATAGGATAGCCCATCCACTGCTCGTTCCACCAGATCTTATCCATTCTGTTGTCATGGCAACCGCAGAGAGCTACGGCGGCCTTATAGAAATCATTGTGGAAGAGAAGAGCTGCCATTGCGTTCTGGCCGCCAGCCGACCAACCGTAGATGCCTACGCGGTCAAGATCCATGTAAGGATACTTCTCTGCAGCTGCCTTCATCCAGGCAATACGGTCGGGGAAACCGGCATCCTTAAGGTTCTTCCAGCTTACATCGTGGAAGGCTTTGGAGCGGTTTGAGGTGCCCATGCCGTCGATCGATACTACGATGAAGCCCAGCTCGGCGAGTTTGGAAATCAGATGGTTGGCGGTCTTGAAATCCTTGTCGACGTGAGAGTCGTGGGGACCGGCATAAATCATTTCCACTACCGGATACGACTTCGAGGGGTCGAAATTCATCGGGCGGTAAATGTTGCCCCAGATATCGGTCTTGCCGTCGCGGCCTTTAGCGGAGAATACCTCCGGTGCCTGCCAGCCTTCAGCTATAAGCTGGCTTACATCAGCCTTTTCCAGCTCGGCTACCAGAGAACCGTCAGACGTACGCTTCAGCAGGCTTACCGGCGGAAGGTCAGGACGCGAATATACGTCGGTGAAGAATGTGCGGTCGGCTGAGAGAGCCACGTGGTGGTTGCCGTTTTCTGGAGTGAGATCCTTGAATCCGGTTCCGTCGAGGTTGATTCTGCAATAGTGCAGGTTATAGGGATCCTCGCCTTCGTTGAAGCCCGAGGCGTTGAAATAAACCACTCCGTTGGGCTCATCGACGAAATCCACATTGCGCACTACCCAGTCGCCTTTGGTCACCTGGCGCTTCACCTGACCCGTGGCGCCGTCGATCAGGTAGAGGTGACGCCAGCCGTCGCGCTCCGAGATCCAGAGAATCTCCTTGCCGTCGGCCAGATCAAGACGAAAATTATTGTTATAGTGAATGAAAGTCTTAGCTTTCTCATCTACAAGATTCTTGATATTTCCGTTGGTCGCGTCTACTTCACCTACTATATAGCGCTGATGGCCGCGCTCATTGAACTCAAACGTGAAGGCACGGCTATCGTCGCGCCAGCCGGTGAGGCGCAGTGAGAACTGGTTTTCGTAGGGCGTAGCGTCTACATTTATCTGCTTGCGGGCTTCTACATCGAAGAGCACCGGGAGGCTCACGGGGAGCACATCGCCGGGCTTAGCATAGTTTCTCCACTGCAGAATCGGTTGCTTCTGGGTGGAAGGGCTCGATTCGAGCAGCGGAATCCGGCGCTCCTCCACTCCGCGCACTTTCACCGTGGCGAGCTTCTTGGAGTCGGGCGACCAGCTGAGCGACCACTGATCGTAGCGCAGACTCGGCATGCCGTCCATTGTCAGTGCTATCTCATCTTTGGTATTCACCGGAGTATCCTTATCGGTAGCCGGAGCGATGTATACGTTGTTGTCTTTCACGTATGCCTGCCATTTCCCGTCGGGCGAAACCACCGGTTTGGGGCCTTCGCCGCGGTGGAACCATCTGGGCATGCGTCTCTGTCCGTCGTCTTTGAGAAGAGCTTCGGTCAGCTCTTTCTGCTTCTTGGGCAAGAACGCTGCGAGGCCTTCCTTGTCGGCGGCGCGCTGCTTCTTGCCGGTAGTGGCGTCAACGAGGTAATAGAAGTCTCCACCCTTTTCGTGGTTCTTATACCAGAAATAGTGGGAGTCGCCGAGCCATCGGGGGCTTACGGCAGCCGAATATGCCCTGTTGGCTGTTGTCAGGATCGAATCGGCCCTGAGATAATCGGCATAAGTCACTTGCGCGGCGGCACTTCCCGACCCGATCAGGAGCGCCAGCATGCACGCAGCCGACGAAATTTTACGATTCATAGATAGTTGTTTGTTTAAGGTTAGTTCGGGATTAGTTTTATCCGCTACAAATGTAGTAATTCTTCTGCATCGTGCCTAATGGAGCCGGCGGTTTTTGCGCAAAAGTAGCTGGCTTTTTCTTAGGAAATGTCAGTTTTTTTTCCTAATTTTGTGTGCTGAAACACGAAAGGAAATGGTAGAAGAAGAGAAAAAATATCAAGCGGATAATATTCAGGTGCTCGAAGGTCTGGAGGCTGTAAGAAAGCGTCCGGCCATGTATATCGGCGACATCTCGTCGCGCGGTCTGCACCATCTGGTCTATGAGGTGGTTGATAACTCGATCGATGAGGCTTTGGCGGGCTTCGCCAACCATATTGATGTAATCATCTTGGAAGATAACTCGATCAAGGTGGTCGATAATGGCCGTGGTATCCCCGTCGATATGCATGAGAAGATGCATAAGCCGGCGCTCGAAGTGGTGCTTACGGTGCTTCATGCCGGAGGTAAGTTTGATAAGGGCAGTTATAAGGTGTCGGGCGGTCTCCATGGTGTTGGAGTAAGCTGCGTTAACGCCTTGAGCGATTATCTGCGCGCCGAGGTGCATCGCGACGGGAAAATCTACATGCAGGAGTATTCCTGCGGCAAGCCGACATCGCAGCTCACCGTGATAGGAGAGTCTGACCATACGGGCACCACGGTGATTTTTCACCCTGATGCCACGATTTTCACCGAAACCGTTTATGACTATAATACGCTGGCAGCCCGCCTGCGCGATCTTGCATACCTGAACGCCGGAATTACCCTGACGCTTACCGACGAGAGGGTGAAAGATGAAAACGGGGTGCCTAAATCGGCGCGTTTCCATAGCGACCGCGGGCTGCAGGAATTCGTGGAATATATCGATGCCGACAAGGAGAAGCTGATAGGCGATGTGATTCATCTCAACACGGAGCGCAACGGAGTGCCCATCGAGGTGGCGATGACCTACAACACCTCTTTCAATGAGAATATTTTCTCCTACGTCAACAATATCAACACTGTAGAGGGTGGTACCCATCTGACCGGTTTCCGCATGGGCCTCACCAGCACGCTCAAGAAATATGCCGACGACAACCAGCTTCTCGATAAGCTGACGAAAGCGAAGATCTCACTTGACCCCGCCGACTTCCGCGATGGTCTCACGGCAGTGATCTCTGTGAAGGTGGCCGAGCCGCAGTTTGAAGGCCAGACCAAGACGAAGCTGGGCAATAGTGATGTGAGGGGAGTGGTGCAGTCTGCCGTCAGCGAGGCGCTCCGCTACTATCTGGAGGAGCACCCGAAGGAGGCGAAGGCAATTGTGGATAAGGTGGTTCTTGCCGCCACCGCGCGCCATGCAGCTCAGGCTGCCCGCATGCAGGTGCAGCGCAAGACGCCCCTCGGAGGCGCCGGCCTTCCCGGAAAGCTGGCCGACTGCAAGAGTCGCGATGCTGCCATGTGTGAGCTCTTCCTCGTCGAGGGTGATTCCGCAGGCGGATCAGCAAAATCCGGCCGCGATCCCAACTATCAGGCTATCCTTCCGCTGCGAGGCAAGATTCTGAATGTGGAGAAGGCCATGGAGCACAAGGTGTTTGAATCGCAGGAAATCGTAAACATCTTCAAGGCTCTTGGAGTGACAATCGGTACCGAAGATGACTCAAAGGAGCCGAATATCAGCAAGCTGCGCTATCATAAGGTGATCATCATGACCGATGCCGATGTCGATGGCGCCCATATCGCTACTCTGCTGATGACCTTCTTCTTCCGCCGCGTAAGGCCCATTATTGAAAATGGTTACCTCTATCTCGCTACTCCGCCGCTTTATAAATGCAAGGTGAAGGGCAAGAAAAAAGAGGAGGAATATGCCTGGAATGATCAGCAGGTGCAGCGTTTCGTCGACACCCATTGCGGCGGCGACCGCACCAAGCTCGAGCTGCAGCGCTATAAAGGTCTTGGTGAGATGGGAGCAGATCAGCTTTGGGAAACGACCATGGATCCCTCAAACCGTATTCTTAAGAAAGTGACGCTTGTCAACGCCGCCGAGGCCGACCGTACCTTCTCCATGCTGATGGGAGAAGAGGTGGCTCCGCGTCGCGAATTTATCGAATCTAACGCCACTTATGCCGTCATCGATGCCTAATGACCAGAAGGGTGCCAAGCGCCCGGGAATAGTGACAGCCGTTGTGAAAAGCGCCTGCCTGCAGAGGCTATGGATAGGCGCTGCCGGAGTAATCGGAGGCACTGCCTGTGCGCTCTATACCGGCAATATGTCGCTATGGCCAGCAATCCTCTGCCTTATAGCCACGCTCGCTTCCCAGACAGGAATCAACCTGCTGCGCAATTATATGCGCTATAAGATAG
The DNA here is from genome assembly GCA_947632485.1 of uncultured Muribaculaceae bacterium. Lineage (GTDB taxonomy): Bacteria > Bacteroidota > Bacteroidia > Bacteroidales > Muribaculaceae > Lepagella. Next base: position 164,199 of record CANRPJ010000002.1, on the reverse strand, counting down.
CGAAAGAAGCTTTCAAAGGCGCAAAAGGGCTGGAGCTGCCTCTTGATATTGTGCTTCCCGAAGCTGCCAACGGCTGCTTCCTGATAGCCGGACTCGCTTTTGCCGGTCTGATATTCATGTCAGGGCTATGGGCTTTGGTGCCGGTGGCGCTTGTGGCTCTCGTGGGCTATTTCTACATTGGTGCCGCTTCCACGCTCTTCGGAACCTGGTGGGAGCAGGTCTGCCAGTTCTTCTTTTTCGGCCCCGTAGCAGTGTTCTGCACCTTCTTCTATCAGGCTCTTCACTGCTGGGGATCGTTTGATATGGTGATGACCGATGCCGGCCCGGCTGCTCTTACGAGCCTCATTATCGGCCTGCTTGCTGTAAATGCGAGTCTGGTAGGTGATTGTGTGTCGGAAGAGGAATATCCTCAGCTCAACCGCTATAGTTTCGCCGCGACCTTTGGAGTGAAGGGCGTAAGCTGGGTAATGCTGTTTACCGGCTTGGTATTCTATGCCCTTGAATGGGTGCTCTGCGTAAAATATCCGATGCCCCGCTGGGGACTGGTAATGGCGGCCCTCTCGCTGTGCTTCGTGCTCAATCTTATTGCGGTAATCTGCATCCGGAAGGCGTCAGGGCTGAGCCTCAGAAGACTTTACACCCTGACCATCTTGAACCCCTTCATCTATTCGGTGGTGGCGATGATCGTGCTCATGATTCTCCGTGAGCCGGATCATGGGGGATTTATCTTGTTTGACTGACGGGTCTTACTCGTAGGCGATTCTCGCCTTGCGGGCCACTTTCCAACAGTGACCCTCGAATACAGCCGTGCCCGATTGCTCAGTTATCACCTCAGTGGCGCCGAGGGTGTCGAGCAGATTATGACCCGTGCAGGCGTTGATCAGATTTGCCTCAGGGTCAGCCAACGCGCTTTCAAACACCTCAGGATCATCTATTACGCTGAAACTGCCCGACATACCGTCGGAAGTAGTAAGCGCGAAGAATGAATAGCCAATGACAGGTTCGCGGTCGGCGCGCACGAATATGCCGTGGGAGTTGACGCGTCCAAGATAAATAGTGCGGGCCTGACGCTGTTTGGTGGGAGTTCCCTTTTCGCGTTCTGGCGCTGCTGCTCTGCGTGCCGCCATAGCCGCTGCTGCTCGCCTCTCTTCAGCCTCCCTAAGCGCCTCCTCAGCTTTACGCAGCTCCTCTTCCCTACGCAATTCCTCGGCGTGAAGAGCGGCCTCCTCAGCCTTACGTCTCTCCTCCGCTATCCTTTGTTCCTCCGACCGGCGGAGCTCCTCCGCTCTACGAAGTTCCTCCTCTCTGCGAAGCTCTTCAGTCCGGCGCTCTTCTGCAAGTCTTCTGGCCTCGGCAGCAAGAGCTTCCTCCTCCTGGCGGCGTCTTTCCTCTTCTCTCTCTCTGCGGCGGGCCTCTTCCTCCTCCTTCCGCTTCATTAGCTCTCTGGCGTCAGCCTCTGCCCTGCGGGATTGCTCCTCGGCTTGACGGCGGCTACGAGTCTCTGAATCGCGAGCCTCTGACAGAGCCTTCTCAGCCTTTTCAGCTCTGCGGCGCCAGGCGTCTCGCTCTGCCTTCAAGGCGGAGAGCTCAGCCTCCAGAGCTTTATGCGACGATCTTTCTGCCTTTCTTTCAGGGCTATTTGCTTTATCGGGTTCCGGATTCTTACCGGACTCCTTCATAGAGTTGACGGCGTAGACCACGAGCGCCACCACAACAGCTACCAGCACAGCCAGAATAGCTACGTATACCGCCGTGTTACTGCTTTCCCGCTTCCTCGGTTCGGGAGTTACTACGGTGTCTTCCTCCGCTGCTGCCACAGCCTCATCAGCCGAAGGCATCTCAGGCTGAGCCGTTGCTTCTGCGGGGTCAGCGGCCGCAGGTTGGTCAGCCACAGCAGGTTTTGCCGGCTCCGCCTTCTTCTCTTCTGCGGGCGCAGGAGTCTCTTTTGAAGGATCCGATATTGTAAGTTTCTTTATCTGCGCGCCCACGCGGCTCTTTCCGCGCTTTCCGGCATCTGAGAGTTCAGGCGAGTTGAAAAAGGTTACGCTCCAGAAATGCACGAGCTTATCCTTATCCCACGATGCATAGTCCGTAGGCACCTGCACCTTATTGAAGGCCTTCAGGTTTTCAAGTTCCTTCGCCTTCAGCTGTCCCTTGAGCTGATCCATCGTCTTGGCCTGCACTCCATCGAGGTAACCGGAGGCCTCGTTGGCCCAGCGCAGATATGTTTTAGCTGCTATTGTACGGGCCTGCTCCATCTCATCTTTAGTGACTGCTACAGATGTAAGGGTGGCCGCTGAAAGGGCTATAAAGGCCACTGCACGCAAAAAGGAATTCTTCATAAAGCTGTAAGGCAAATTTTGGAAAGCAAAGGTACGAAAAAGTTGCGAATCCATGGCTCTTTTCGCAGCTTTCGCTTTCGCAGGAGCTTTATCGCATTGTTTCTGGCTTTACAGATTATAAGAGCATGAGTTTCTGTATTCCCGGGGTGAAACTAATTTGTGTCTTGTAAAAAACTTGCAGAAGCTTGAAGGATTTGCGAAATGGAGCCTCTCGGCAATGGCCGAAACCGGCAAATCGGTACTTAGAAGTAAATACGATGCTTCCATAACCAACAGACGGTCAAGATGATTCTTTACAGTCTGCCGGGAGAAGCTTTTCACTATGCGCGACAGATATATAGTGGTAATAGCAAGCGCATCGGCATAGAAGTTGATATCGTGGTGAGTCGTGAAATTCTCTGTGGCTAACTGTAGAAATTTGAAAAAGAGATCGGCCGCGTGGCTTTGTGTTTTCCGGTCTTCGCGGAACCGCCTTTCAATGTTGAGCAGATCAAGAATAAAGAGAGAGTAAAGGGAATAAAGGCATTCGGTCTTATAGATGTGGTCACTGTTGATTAAAGAGCGTATCTCCATCATTCTTCCGGCCATCAGTTCGGCATCGGAGTCGGTAAGTGTCAGTTTCTTATCGTTATCGGTACCAATATGGTTATAAGATGCTCTGATCAGATTTCTTGCATACGGTATCTCATAGGTGGTTTTCTCATCTCCAATGAGGCATATCGCGCGATAATCGTCGGAGGCTTCAACGGTAATGATCATCATTCCGGGCGAATAGATCAAGAAATCATTCTTGGCAAGTCTGGTTATTTTGTCATCATAATGCACCAAGGCAGAACCTTCGGTAACAAGAGTATAAGAGAAACACGATACGCTTTCAGTAAGAAAGCGGTTAAGTTTGGCAATTTCGGGATTAACCAGTTCGCACGTTATTCCGCACCCGGTAGGAAGAGGTTTCTTCAGTATCTTCTGGTAAAAGTCGGTCAGCTGAAACATCGGCAGTAGCTTTTATATAACTTACCAACAGAGGTCGCTCTTGTTTTGTTTAAGACAAGTTTTGGTTTGGGCGCGATAAAACAGCATTGGAACTCAGGGTGTTTTTAACCCTGAAAGAGACTAATAATAAAAAGCATATAATTATGGATAAGAAGAAATCAATCGAATCATTGCAGTTTTTCGCAACCGGGCTCTCTAACGGTGCATTTGTGCATAAGGTACAGGGTCAGATACTTAAATCCGCAGGTTTTAATAAATTAGGCGATAAATATCTGAGCCACTATGATGAGGAGATGGGTTGGGTAACCAAATTTATTGACCGTATCCTCGACCTGGGAGGCGAAGTGAAGGTTGAAGCGCGTCCGGAAGTAGCGCTTGTCACTGATCCGGTAGAGTACGTGAAATGTGACCTTAAGCGTCAAATCGAGGGTATTGAGGTATTGCGCCAGTGCATGGAAGGACTGAAAGATGATCCCACGACTTACGATATCATGAAAAGCTACCTCAAAGATGAGGAAGAAGACCTCTACTGGAGTGAGAACGCCATAGAGCTCATCAACAAGCTTGGCGAGCAGAATTGGCTGCTTACTCAGCTTTGATCTTGCCAAACAACCTTTAGAGGTCTACCTTGACACGATTTTGGGGTTATATTGCTGTAGGACAGTAATATAACCCCTTGTCAATGTCAAGGCTGTCAAGGGGCCTGTACGCGCGTGGTCCGAAGCCAGGTTCAGGAGTATGACTGCAGCATTGTCTGCAGCTCCTCCTTCACCATAGCCTTGAGCTCTTTGGGGGCAATCACCGTGGCGGCCGATCCGAGAGCCATTATCTCATGAACAAGCTCGTAGTTTAGCTTAAGGCGGTAGGTGAAGATACTGTAGAAATCGTGCACCGTCTCCTGTTGGGTCTCATGAAGAGGGAGCGCCCGGAGATACTTGGCCTGGATTGGTGTTGTCTTGATCTGCACGGTGCGCACCTCGGCCTTCGAAAAGGTGATACCCAGCAGATTAGCGAAAAAGGTATGTGGGTCGGAGTCGTGAGGGTCGGGCACAAAGGTATCGGCCGTGATGCTCATGGCGCGCACTCGGTCGAGGGCATAGGTGCGCGTGTCGCCGGTGGCCTCGCGGCGTCCCACCATATACCACCGCTGCCTGTAGAGCCTTACGAAATAGGGGCTGAAAAGAATCTCGCGCTCCTCGCGGGAGCGGTTGAATCCGGCATACGTGAACCGGATTTTCCTTTTCTCCTTTATGGCCTCCAGGGCTGTAGGGAGAAACTCGCGGGCCGAGGGCACATTCTCGAGCATCACCTTGCCGGCTACTTCGGCCGACTCGCTCAGGGCGCCGCTTACGGCATAGCTGTCGAGAAGCCAGTCGGAAAAGGCGCGACCTCCCTGAGCCGGCTCTTCCACGATGTAGTAGGCGCCATCGCGGTCGCAGGCAAGCTCGATATGAAAATTCTCCTCGATCGCGCGGCGATGATGGTAGAAGGTACGTTCCGGCATCGGTTTTCCGTCGCCATAGCGCGAATCTACCCATAGCCGGTTGAGCTCCTCGCGGGTGAGGCGACCATAGCGGCTTATGGTATCGACAATCCAGACATAGCGGCTTATAAGATCTTTTGCCATAGGCGCAAAGGTAAGAAAAATTCCGCTAACGCATCAGTCGGCATAGGCCCCTAAGGCGGGCGCGCCTCCGGAGAGGCGGTCGATGCCGAAGAAATCTATCGGGCATTCGGCTGCCCATTCCGGCTTGCCGGCACCCAGTGCAGGGCTGCCGGGACGAAGCCGGTAGTCGTAGATGTAGGCCTCGCGATCGGTATAGAACATCGGATCCGCGCCCCAGATGCAATCCGAGAAGCGGCTGTCGTCGCTGCCCGATGCGCTGAAGAGTACATTGCTGCATGCAATTCCGGACTCCGCTGAGAATGGAGCAGGCATGCCGGCCACGATGCTGTTGAGGATTTCCATAGAGCTTCCGGCGCCGAGGCGAACCATCGGATCCGAGGGGATACCGAAGAGATAATAGTTGGCTACTGTGCACTGCACCAGCCTGTAAGCGCCTCCGCTCGCCTTCACCACCTCCTGGGCGGCATCTGACAGGCAGCAGCCAAGCATCTCTACGCTCCCCGAGCCGACGGCGAGAACCGTGCTTTCAGAATTATGGAGCCAGCAGTTGAGCATGCTTAGCCTCTGATCCTCGCTGCCGGCCTCTACGGTAAGTCCTTCCAGGGTGCCTTTCATTTCAAGGTAGTTCAGCGTGTTGCCGCTGCTTGAGGGTCCGAAGGTTACTCCTCTCCATTGCCCGGCCAGATCGGCATAGAGCAGATCTGGCAGCATATAATCAAGACGGTCGCTTTGCATCACCACAGGCTCGTCAGGTTCGCCCGCCACGCTTAGCGAGCCATCTACCCTGATACCGGCCCCGGCATGGAAATAGAGACCCGTGCCTGCTTCAATAGCAAGCGAAGCACCTTCTTCCACGAGAAGCGTGCCTTCCACGAGATACGGCCGCTCCGACGTGAATACCTCCTCACTGGAGATGCGCTCATCTTTGAGCGTAACAGCGTTCCACCCTACAGCTTCCACCGGCACCCTGCGCTCTTCAGACCCGGTCTTAAACTCCAGAGAGGCGCTCACCTGAAAGGGCTTGATCTCTTCTGTGGGCTCTATCAGGCAATCGATGAATACGTAGATGGAATCTCCTCCGCGAATCTCTACATCGCTGAAATCCAGACCGCTCATGCCATCTACATTAAGGCGGAAAGGCACGGAGCTGCCTGAAAACCCTATACGCGAGAGGCGAAGCGCCTCGGAGCCCCGGTTGTAGACAACCAGCGGCTTGAGCGCTGACGCACGGCCGGTGAAGACGGTGCCGAAATCTACTGTCGGCGTGGAGAATTCCAGCCGCGCGGCAGATCCTTCGGTCACATTGTCGCTGATGCACGATGCCGCGATTAAACCAAAAGCCGCGGCGGCAGTCAAAAATATTAAGCGCAAACCCTTCATAACTGACAAACGTCGGGAAAGCCGTCTTATTTTATAAGCAGCATAATCCCGGTGAGACAAAACGATCGGAAATGAAGTATATGATAGTGGCCGGCGAGGCGTCCGGCGATCTTCACGCCTCCGGACTGATTACCGCCCTCCGCGCCGCCGACGGGGAGGCGGAGTTCCGCTTTTTCGGAGGCGATATGATGGCCAAGGCCGCCAACCGGAAGCCCGATCTGCATTATCAGGAGCTCAACGTGATGGGGTTCAGTGAGGTGATCCGCAAGCTGCCTACCGTAATAAAAAGCCTTGAGAAGGCCCGGAAGCTCCTTGAGGAGTTCAGGCCTGATATGCTTGTGCTTGTTGATTTTCCCTCCTTCAATCTCAAGCTGGCTGCCCATGCGAAAAAACTCGGCCTCCACACCTCATATTTTATTTCGCCCAAGGTGTGGGCCTGGAAGGAGTTCAGAGTGAAGGCGATCCGCAAGTATGTAGATAATCTCTTCTGCATTCTTCCTTTTGAGCCGGATTTTTTCCGTAAGCGAGATTATGACCGGGCGGTATATGTAGGCAATCCCTCCGTAAAGGAGATGGACGAGGCGCTTGCCCACATTCCTCCCCGTAGGCATTTTTTCGAGCGCCAGGGCATCGTAGACACCGGGCAGCCGGTAATTGCGCTGCTTCCCGGCTCGCGACGCGGCGAGATCCGCAACAATCTGCCGCTGATGATAGAGGCTGCGAAGCGCTTCCCGTCTCACCGGTACATCATTGCCGCAGCTCCGGCAATCCCTGAAAAGTATTATAGGGAAATAGCTCAGGATCCGGGTCTTACGCTCGTGTTCGGCGCTACGACCACGCTACTGAAATATGCCGATGCTGCCCTCGTAACGTCTGGCACGGCCACTCTGGAGACGGCTCTTATTGGCACGCCACAGGTAGTGTGCTACCGGGCCAACGGCCGCAAGCTCTCCTACAAGATCATGGAGAAGCTACTGAAGGTGAAATATGTATCGTTGCCTAATCTGATTGTAGGCCATGAGATAGTGCCTGAGCTGCTCGTGCATCTCTGCACCACCGACTCCATAGCGCGCGAGCTTGCACCCCTTCTTCAGCCCTCGCCCCAGCGCGATCAGCAGCTTGGCGGCTATAAGGCGATGCGCCGCCGGCTCGGCACGTCGGTAGCCACTGAGCAGGCAGCCAGACTGATGTATTCCAGCCTGAAAAGAGAGTCTTGAGATTCGGCGGCGCTTGCCGTATCGCACAAAATCAGTAACTTTGGAGGGTAAAAATCATTGATGGAATGAAAAGATTTTTCCTGCTCCTCAGCGTAGGAGCCCTGCTGGCGGGTTGCAGCGCCAAGGCTTCTGGTTCAGCCTCCGATTCGGAAGCTGTAGGAACGGTAGCTCCGCGCGTTGCCTTTTCTGCCGACAGCGCCTACAGCTACATTGAGCGTCAGCTCGCTTTCGGGCCGAGGGTGCCCAATACGGAGGGTCACAGGGCTGCTTCGGCATGGCTCGCTTCGGAGCTTCGCCGCCACGGAGCGGAGGTAGAGCTGCAGGAAGCCACTCTGAAGGCTTTCGACGGCACTCAGCTGCAGGCCGTAAATATAATAGGCCGTTATAATCCTCAGGCTACCGACAGGCTTCTTCTCCTCGCGCATTGGGACACGCGTCCTTGGGCAGATGAAGATCCCGACCCGGCGAAGCGGAAGGAACCGGTGCCCGGAGCCAACGACGGAGCCAGTGGTGTAGGAGTTCTTCTTGAAATAGCGCGGCTCCTCCAGACCAATCAGCCTGACCGCGGTATCGATATCCTGCTGGTCGATGCCGAAGACTACGGTGCCCACGATGATGACGACTCCTGGGCGCTCGGCACCCGCTATTATGCTGATAATCTTACCGATGCGAACCGACCTACGGAGGCAGTGCTCCTCGATATGGTGGGAGGCCACGGCGCCGCATTCTGCAGGGAATATTTCTCGCAGCGCTATGCTCCCTCGCTCCTTGACCGTGTATGGGTCTCGGCTGCCCGCGCTGGATTCTCCGAGCGCTTCCCCGATAAGCTCGGGGGAGCTATCAACGATGATCATGTACCTCTGATTCAGGCTGGTATTCCGGCAATTGATATAATAGAATACAATCCTGCTTCCGGCACCGGCTTCAATCCGACCTGGCACACTACGGCCGACGATCTCTCCGGCATAGACCGCGAGACCCTGCGCGCAGTAGGCCAGACGCTGACCGACTTTATCTTCCCGCCTGAGTCAGAATGAGAAGCCGGATTTGCGGGGCAGAGGTAAATTTGCTAACTTTGTAGCTATGAAGATTCACCACGAGGGCACCAACGTATTGATAATGCTGGCTCTGATGCTGGCGGCTATCAATGTGCCGGCCTGGATCTTCCTTCCTCCGGTGGTGCTTCCGGCAATCTGTTCAGGCATCTCGTTGGTGGTATATCTATTTGTATTCAACTTCTTCCGCTGCCCCCAACGTCATTACAGAGGGCCGCAGGAAAACATGGTGATAAGCTCGGTCGACGGGCGAGTGGTAGCTCTGGAGACGGTGACGGAGCCGGAGTTCATCAAAGGGGAGGCCATTCAGCTGAGCGTGTTCATGTCGCCCCTCAATGTGCATGCCAACTGGTTCCCCGTCAATGGTAAGGTCGATTATGTGAAGCACCATAAGGGGCGCTTCCTCTCGGCATATCTGCCAAAATCGAGCACTCAGAACGAGCGGAGTACCATCGGCATCATCACTCCTGCCGGCCAGAAGCTGACCGTGCGCCAGATTGCGGGGGCCATGGCCCGCCGGATCGTGACCTATGCGCGCCGAGGCAGTGAGGCTACTATCGATGAGCATCTCGGGTTTATAAAATTTGGCTCGAGGGTAGATATTTTTCTGCCTACAGATTCGGAGGTGCTGGTGAAGCTCGGCCAGGTGACCCGCGGCGGCCTTACCCCGGTGGCAATCCTGAAGCCGAAGCCCAACGAAAGCCTGCAGGAACGCGTTATTACGGACAACGACTGAAATTGAGATTAGCATGAACGTAGGGAAGCGCAACATACCCAACACAATTACGGCTATCAATGTGCTGGCCGGCACTTCGGCTATAATCTGCGCGGCTTCGGGATCGGATCCGTGGTGGGGTCTTAAGGCCTATCAGTGGGCTTATATCTTTATAGCCATAGCCGCCACAGCCGATTTTCTTGATGGCTTTATGGCGCGGCTTCTTCACGCCTATTCCGAAATGGGCAAGGAGCTGGATTCGCTGTGCGATCTGGTGAGCTTTGGAGTGGCTCCGGCAATAGTGCTTTTCAAATGCCTCTTAGAGTCAGGCGCTCCGCAATGGCTGGCGTGGTGCTGCCTGCTGATACCCGTGGCCGGGGCCTTGCGTCTTGCCCGGTTCAATATCGATTCGCGGCAACTCACTTCATTCATAGGGCTTCCGATTCCGGGCAACGCCATTTTCTGGATTGGCTTCACAGCCTTTACTTATGCCTACGGTTTCCCCGGCGTATGGATCTCATTGGCAGTGATCATAGCGGAGAGCTGGCTGATGGTTAGCCCCGTGAAGATGTTTTCGCTGAAATTCCACAATCTGAAGTGGCAGGAAAACCACGGCCGATATCTGTTGGTAGTCGTGGCTGCGGCGCTCATAATCTGTATGGGTCTGCCGGGCCTGATGTGGCTCATTATATACTATGCTGCGTGGGGTATCTGTCTGGGCGATAAAGTATAGAAAGTATGGGTCTTATCCTTATTCTTCTGATTATCCTTACTGTGCTGCTCTGGCCCTACATCACGCGGTGGCTCCAGCGCTTCATGCTGCGCCGCGTAGAGAGCTATTTCCGCAAGGCGGCAGGTATGCCCCCTCCTCCCCGGCAGGGCCGGCATACGCGGAGCAGGCGTACTGCCGATGCAGGAACCAGGCGGCCCAGCGCAAGCGGATCTATCATTCCGAAGGAATATGCTGAAGATGTTGACTACGTGGAAGTCAAGGTATTTCAGGAAACGAAGATCCGCGTAGAAGAGAAACCGGGCCATACGGAATATCACGAAAGCCAGGTTACCGATGTGGAGTGGGAAGAGGTGAAGCAGGAAAAGTAAAGTTTCGTCAATCGAAATAATGAGAAATAGGCTCTCTCGAAATGTTGGAATATTCACCTAAAACTCACGATGCAGAAGAGGTTCTGAGTGGTATTATACGCTCTGTGAAAGAGGCTAAAGAGGGGGAAACAGCCCCATTAGATTCTTTATGGAGTCAATTATAAACTTGGGTATTCCATAGATAATCTTAAATCCACTAGATAATATCAATGCGATATTAAAATATGAGGCGATGAGGAGTGATACTCTTTATGTGAGCGATCTTGACGGAACCTTGCTTGGAGCCGATTCGCGGCTTAGCAGGCAAAGCGAGGCCATGCTGCGACAGGCGCTCGGAGAGGGAGCTCATTTCACCGTAGCTACCGCGCGCACTCCTGCCACTGTCTCCACCCTTCTTCAAGAGGTGCCTCTGCAGCTTCCCGCCATTGTGATGACCGGTGCGGCGCTCTGGGATAGAGCCTGCGAGGCCTACCAGCAGCCGCGTTTTATCGCCCCCGAGGCAGTAGAAAAAGTGATAGAAATCTACGACCGGCTTCGCTTTCCGGCTTTTATCTACACGTTGCGTGATGGAGTGCTCCACATATACCACATGGGGCCGATGTCTCCTCTGGAACAAGATTTCATCGACGCCCGCATCGACAATCCATATAAGGAATTTCATATCGCGGCAGATCCGCATTCTGAGCTGCCTCATATCCTTGCCAATACGCTGCTTTTTTATGCCATGCAGCCTTCCGGAGCCACGCGTGAGGCCTGGGAAGAGGTGAGACGTGTAGAGGGACTCAATCCCATATTCTATCACGATATCTTCGGGCCTGAAATAGGCATTCTCGAGGTGTTTTCCGATGCCGCTTCTAAAGCTGCTGCCATTGCTGAGGTGAAGAAGCTCTCAGGGGCAAGCCGCGTAGTGGTGTTTGGTGACAACAGGAATGATCTGGCCATGATGCGCGCCGCCGATGTGGCGGTAGCGGTTGAGAATGCCATTCAGGAGGTGAAAGATGCAGCCGATGTAATCATAGGCCCAAATACCTCCGACTCCGTGGCCCGCTGGATTCTCTCCGACTGCTGAACCGAATCTCTCCCCCATGGCTTCAATCTACGAACGACAACGTCTCTACAAGCTCTTCTTTCTGCTTTGCTGCGGAGCCGTGGTGGTGATCTTTCTTGTGGTCTCCAACGGGCTTGTGAAGGAGCTTGCTCAGCAGGAGCGCGAGCGAGTGGCAATCTGGGCTAAGGCTACGGAGAAACTGGCACGCGTAGATGCTGAGAGCGACTTCGAGTTTCTCCTCGCCATTATTCAGCAAAACAATACGATACCCGTGCTGGTGGCCGACGACAGGCTCCAGATTATCGAGTTCCGTAATTTCGAACTTCCCGATAAATCGGATCAGGGCAAGTTCGCCTTCGACGATCTTTCCGAGCGTAATCGCTTATATCTCAGCGAGCGGTTGCGTAAGGCCGGTCCTCCCGAACCCGGCAATCCCCATTTTATCGAAGTCGAGATCGGCCCCGATGCATGGCAATATATCTATTATGAAGATTCCCTGCTTCTGAGGCGACTGAGCTTTTATCCCTACATCGAGCTCGGCGTGATGCTCGCGCTCGGCCTGATCGTATATTTCGCGGCGCGCTATGCCAAGCGGGCCGAGCAAGACCGCCTCTGGGCTGGATTATCGAAGGAAACGGCTCATCAGCTCGGCACTCCCATCTCTTCGCTCATGGCCTGGAATCAGTATCTCGAGGCTACCGGTACAGATCCAGGCGTAACCTCCGAAATAGAGAAAGACGTTGACCGCCTCTCGATGATAGCCGACCGCTTCTCGAAGATCGGCTCCCGGCCTGAGTTGCGTCCCAATTCTCTCCGGGAGGTTATAGAGCGCTCCATCAGCTACATGAAGAAGCGGGTAGGAGGAAAAGTAGAACTATCAGCCGATTTTAATATCCCTGATGAAAGTGAGGCGCTTCTTTCGCCGCCGCTTTTCTCATGGGTGATGGAGAATCTACTGAAAAATGCTGTCGACGCCATGGAGGGTATGGGCACGCTCCGCGTCGCCGTTACGCAAACCGACGAGCGCTATCTGATCGACATTACCGACTCCGGCAAAGGGATATCGCGCAAGAATTTCAAGACCGTGTTCAGTCCCGGTTTCACCACCAAGCCTCGCGGTTGGGGTCTGGGTCTCACCTTCGCCAAGCGCATTATCGAGAGCTACCATAAAGGCCGCATCTTCGTGAAAGACTCCGTGCCCGGTCAGGGCACAACCTTCCGCATCGAGCTCCCCCGCCAAAAGCAACCACTCCAATCCTGAAAAGTCAGTCCGCCATTTTGGATTTGAGGTGGGTGAGGGCTTGGGTAATCAGGTCGTCACTGTCGGGGTCGAAGTAGCTTTCGGAGGTCTCTTCTACTATTATGTCGGGTATCAGACCGATACCGACAAATTCCGTGCCGTCGGGTGCCAGATCATGCTTGGAGCAGATATTGGCTATGATAGCTCCATTGCCGCTGAGAGAGTCGCGCACGCCATTGCCTGTGCTTCCGCCCGTAGGGGTACCAATCTGGGTGATCCGACTTGCCGACTTCAGCAGCGCTGTGAAATCTTCAGCAGCGGAGAATGTGCCCCGATCGGTCAGCAATACTATCGGCTTGAGATAGGGAGTCTTATCGCTGACTGGGGCAAGGGAATCCGGTTCTGAGGTATAGATCTCCTCTTCCCTTCCCCATGAGGCAAACGCGGGCTTATAGACTCTTGTGGTCCAGATGGCCTCAGCTATTGGCTTGTCAATAATATGTTTGGCGATATGATTGGCATAGTAGGAATTACCTCCTCCGTTTCCCCGCAGATCAATTATCAGACCATCAGTCTTAGATATTTCTGGGAATACTTTATCAAAATAGTCACTCGTTTCAGATGATTGGAAGTCAGGTATTTTCAGTAGTCCGATATTATCGGAAATCACCTTGAAACTGAACTCCGGTGAAGAGGGGGACGATAAATTCCAATCCGGCTCAGCAATCTTGTGAGGAATTTCAATCCGTGTCCCGTCAGGATTCTCCAGCGACAGATCTATTACCGTGCCTTGACGGCTGCGGGAGAAACCGTAGCCGTCATACATCTCATGTACAGTCCATTGAGGTGTAGAGGAGCAAACGTAAGGCTTCAGCTCCCTTTCCGCCCAGGCCTCCGGGCTTTCGCCATTTACGGCTATAATCTTCTGACCGCGACGCATTCCGGCATCTGCCAGTTCCTTACTTTCTACAGAGTTGACGTAAAGTCCGTCGGCAAGCATCACGGTCGTGAACGGGCTTACCGCAGGCTGCTCGATGCTGCCGTCAGAAAAAGCCACGTATGTGTGGCCGTCGCCGCAGAGGCTACCATTCGTTCAAGAATACGCACCTTTTCATAGTCATCTTTTGCCTTTTTCATCGCGGCCAGATTCTTCTTATACGCCGGATACCACCGGGAGGCGATCTTCGGATAGAACACGAAGTTGTATTTCACCTCATCATAAAGGCGCACAAGCGCTTCCTCGAAATCTACAGGCGTCTTCTTCAGGGGTACGTCGCTCACTGTCTGCTCTGGATCAGAGGCATCATAACGGGTTCGGAAAGCCCAGTCGTAGGGCAGCGAAGGTTCCTCCTCCACGGTGGCCCTTACCATGTGGAGCGAATCGGTCTGTTCGTTGAAGTAAAGGCTATAGACTATACGTCGGGCTTCATCGTAACATGTTCTGTAATAATCTGATTGCCCCCAGGTGTTTTCTTTGGTGAAGATGTCGAAGAGGGAGTCGATCCGGTTTATGTCAAGATGGGGCACGCTGACTTTCACGCCCCTCGTATGGCCTTTGCCGGAGCCGCGCATCATGGCGAATCCGATCCGGGCGCTATTGGCTGGCCAGCCGCCGGTAAAATCCACTTCGGTGGAGTGGGCTCCTTTCATCTTGTTGAGTTCCTTGAAGATATCATCATGCCGGTCGAAGGCGGGGGCTGTAAGAGAGGCGATCAGCAGAGCTGTTGCCAAGAGTTTGCGTATCATGGTCAGTGGGTGTAGATGGTTTCTTTATCAGTTAGATAATCGATGGTCTGCCAGTCGTAGGGGATGCAGATTTCATCTTCCACGGTGGCCTGCAGGAAATTGAGCTGTCGGGTTTTCTGATTGTAGCCGATGGCGAAGACGTAGGGCGTCGATTCGCTTTTCACCATTACGCGCCAGGTATAATCAAACACCGTGACGGGCACTTTCGAGCCGATAAACTTGCGGACAGCAGCCCGGAGCGCCTGATAATCCTCAAATGAAACATCGTAGACAGTGGTACGGGTGCCCTGCGTCCAGCCGCGCCCCTTGCCTCGTTGAAAAGTGAAATAGCCATTATCGCCGGTGTATTTCACCTTCTTTACAGTGGTTTTATGGCTGCCCTTCACTTTTTCGAATTCCTTGAGCAGATGACTGAAATCAGGCTTCGGCGTACGCATTTTTGCAGCTGCACTGAAGGCATAATCGGCAGAAAGGGTAGATTTTCCGAGGTCGAACGCGGCGGTGCGGTTCCCTTTGATCGTGATGCTCATGGTGTCGGGGCCAAGATATTGCGCACCTTGCTCGCGGTTGAAGTCGGTGGTGTTCCAGAGGTAGAGAAACGAGGCTTTGAGTTTTGCTATTTCGTCGGCTGAAACAGCGTTCCGCTTCGGCCAGATTTGCTGGCGCAGATACTCGCGTCCGCCCTGAGCATCATAGTAATACCACACGCGGCGCTCCGCCGTAGGGTATTTTCTGATGAGGGAAGAGATCACTCCCTGCGGCGATTGGGCGCACGCCCATAGTGACGTCAACACCACTATTATAAGTAAGGTTCCGGTTCGCTTCATTATTGATGGCTCATATATAATTCGTCGATATTTTGCCGTAGCTGCTCAGATACCGTTGCAGCGTTCATGAGGCGCGATTCGGTCTGCGCTTTAGCCTCCACAAAGAAAGCGGGGGCGCTGCCGGGCTGATCTGACGGGGCTGTCGGTCGGCTCGCAGCAGGCACTATCACGATTGCTGCGGCTACGGCAGCAGCTGCCGATGCTGCCCATATCCAGTTTCGGCGCACGCGGCTCCGGCGCTTCCGGTTTATAAGCTCCGCCAGCGCTTCAGGCATTCGCCGCTCACACCGGCGTGCGACTGCCTGGCGCATCAGATCGTCAAATTCGTTATTCCCCATAGTCGTTCTCAATTAATTTTTTCAGTTTCGCCCGGATCCGGTGGAGCCTCACGGTGGCAGCTCCTTCGGTGATTCCCAGGGCATAGGCTATATCGGAGAGCCGGGCATTCTCGAAGTAGTGCAGATGCACGAGCGAGCGGTCGTCGGGCGCAAGGAGCCCTATGGCGCGGTGCAGGAGCTCTATGCGAGGGTCTTCGTAGGGTTCGGTATCGGGAGTATCCGGCGCTCTTTCAAGCGGGCTGGTAGGCAGCTTCGGGTGGCGCAGGTGCGAGATCGCCGCGTTGTGGGCTATCCGCAGCAGCCATGTGGCGAGTGAGGCTTTTGAGGAGTCGTAGCCCCTAATAGCCTTGAAGGCTTTCAGAAACACGTCGGCCGTCAGCTCGTCGGCATCGTCCGTATCGCCTACCACATCAAGGATAAAAGCATAGACCCGAGGTCCATACTCGCTCACGAAGGCCGCCTGAACGTCAGGCTTCCTCGCTCGCAATCCGCTGATGAAATCCCTACTCATTCATACAAATATACGCTGACTTATCTGAAACCTTACATGAACCGGAAATAATTTTCGAAGTACGGCTCATGAGATTGATGCGGGCGGTATTAAAACGGCAAAAAGTATTAACTTTGCAGCTGAGCGTGAAGAACAATCATGGAAAAAATTGACGATCTCGACCGAAAGATTCTGAGCATAGTGACCAAGAACGCGCGCACGCCGTCGAAGGTGATAGCGGAGCAGTGCGGAGTGTCGCGTGCGGCGGTCCACCAGCGTATGCAGTCGATGATAGCCTCAGTGGTGATTCTCGGCTCAGGTTATAATGTGAATCCCAAAGCTTTGGGATTCAACACATGCACCTATGTGGGCATCCGCCTTGAAAAGAACCTGATCTATCGCGATGTGGTGCGCGAGCTGGAGAAAATTCCCGAGGTGGTGGAGTGTCATTTCATCACCGGAAGCTTCGGTATGCTCATCAAGGTCTATGCCTTCGACAACAAGCATCTTATGGAGCTGCTCAACGAGCGGATCCAGCATATACCCGGAGTGACTGAGACGGAGACACTTATCTCTCTGGAGCAGAGTCTTAACCGGCAGGTCAACGTAGAAATCAAAAACAAATGAACCGCAAACCGTTACTGGCGCTTCTGGCCGTCGTGGGGTTGGCAGTGCTCGCTTTTCTATTCTTTTTCCCCGATGATATGGAGGGTAATGTGCTCCAGCAGCATGATATCCAGCAAGGTATAGCCAACGGCGAGGAGGGTCGGGCCTTTCATGAGGCTACCGGCGAAACCACCCGCTGGACCGACTCTCTTTTCGGAGGCATGCCTAACTTCCAGATCTCGCCGTCGTATCCTGCAGGAACCATGCTGAGCTGGATCTGGAAGGTATATACCCTATGGCTCCCTTCGCCAGCCAACCTGCTCTTCGCCATGATGCTGGGCTTCTTCATAATGTGTCTCTGCATGAAGATGAGGTGGCCTATGGCCTTGTTCGGAGCCTTGGCGTGGGGATTCTCCTCCTATTTCATAATAATAATCGGGGCGGGGCATATCTGGAAATTTGTGACCCTCGCCTATATTCCTCCCACAATAGGCGGCCTTGCGCTTGCCTATCGGGGAAAATATCTGGCGGGCGGAGCTCTCGCGGCGCTTTTCGGAGCTCTCCAGCTCCAGAGCAATCACCCTCAGATGTCGTATTATTTCGGCTTCGTGATTCTGGCTATGGTGGTAGCCTGGTTCGTGATTGCGCTGCGTGAGAAGAAGCTGAAGCGCTGGTGCTGGGCCACTCTCACCGCCCTCTGCGCCGGAGGCCTCGCTTTGGCGGCCAACGCACCGAGCCTCTACAACAGTTACGAGTATGCCAAAGAGACCGTGCGCGGACGCTCTACGGAGCTCACTCAGAACGGAGCCGCACCTCAGGAGGGAATGAGCAAATCAGCCATTACAGCCTGGAGCTACGGCACCGGTGAGACCTTCTCGCTGCTGATACCCAACGTGAAAGGTGGAGCTACCATCAAGCCGGTGGCTGCCCGCAATGAGCTCAAGAGTATGGCGGAGAGCAGCGTGGTGCAGGATATGGCCGATACCGGGAAAATCTCGGCCCAGGAGCTTAACCTGATGAGCCAGTTCCCGCAATATTTTGGCGATCAGCCCCTGACCAACGGCCCGGTCTATGTAGGAGCTTTCATTCTGGTGCTGGCGCTGCTGGCTCTCTTTGTGGTGCCCGGTCCGATGAAATGGATGCTCTTTGCGGTTAGCGTGCTGGCTATTCTGCTGTCGTGGGGTCAGAACTTCCAGGCTTTCACCGACCTCTTTATCGACTATGTGCCAGGCTATAATAAATTCCGTGCCGTATCCTCAATTCTGGTGATAGTGGAGTTCACTATCCCGCTGCTTGCCGTGATGGCAATAAAGCAGATTATCGAGACGCCGGATTTCTTCAAGCGCAACGGGGTGGTGTTCTATACCGTGTTCGGTCTCGGAGCTTTCGTATGCTTCCTGGCCTGGGTGGCTCCTTCTATGTTCGGTCCGGCCTTCTCGGCCGCGGAGCAAGATCAGCTGAGGCAGCTGGGCGTATGGACCGCTCCCGAATATCAGAACTTTATCCATGCCCTTGCCGACGGGCGCCATGCTCTTGTGAGCCGCGACGGTTTGCGCTCACTGGTGTTCATTCTTCTTGGCGGAGGGGTGATGATGATGTATTTCAAGGGAATACTGAGCAATACCACCGTGTTTGTGTGCTCGCTCTGTGCGGTAGCGGTGATCGACCTCTTCCCGCTCAACAAGCGATATGTAGACGGTGATAACTTTGTAGCTCCGCTTGATGCCGAGACCACCTTCCAGCCCACTGATGCCGATAAGGCGATATTGAGAGATACGACCCACTACCGTGTGCTCGACGTGGCTGATTTCAACGGTGCCCGCTCCTCTTATTTCCATAAGACGATCGGAGGCTACCATGCCGCAAAGCTCACCCGCTACAATGACCTGCTCGACCATCAGATAAGAAAGGGTACTCCGGGAGTTATCAATATGCTCAATGCCAAGTATGTAATGAATGGCAATGACTATGAGCTCAATCCTGAGGCCTACGGTGCGGCGTGGTTAGTTGACAGTATAATCTATGTGGCCGGTGCCAATGCGGAGATGGCAGCGCTCGATACGCTCGATACGCGCCGCGTGGCAGTGGCCGACGAAGCCTTCCGCAAGGAGCTTGGCGAAGCGCCTGCGCTGGCTCAGGGCGATACCATCGCCCTGGCCTCTTACGCTCCCAATCGTCTCACTTACAGCTGCACGGCTAAAAATGGAGCTGTGGCGGCTTTCAGTGAAATCTGGTTCCCCTGGGGTTGGGAGGCTACGGTCGACGGCAAGCCGGCTCAGATCGGAAGGGTTGACTATGTGCTGCGCGCCCTGAGGCTGCCCGCCGGAAGCCATAAGGTAGAATTCCGGTTTGATCCCAAGTCGGTGCGCGTTACCAATACCATTTCCTATATAGCTGTTACGGCTATATATGTGCTCGGAATTGCCGCCATAACCCTTGTGGCGGTGGGGATTGTCCGCAGGCGCAGGAAGCAGCAGTCAGGCTCCTGATGAAACTCTCTGAACGCCTCCGGCGACTGCGTACCAGCCGGGGATTCGGGGTGCACAGTCCCTTCGCCTTCTGGCTTCTTACGGAGGTGATCCGCAACCGCTATTCCTACTATGGCTATGAGGATATCGAGGCGGCTCTGGAGAGGCACCCTGAAGAGGGGGCGCTGCGTAGCCATTGCCGGCTGCTGCTCAGGCTTGCCGGGAGAATGGGCGTAGAGGTGGCGGTGTTGCCCGACGGAACTCCGGAGGCGGTGAGGGCCGCGGTCAGAGGTGCCGGGAAAAGAATCCGTCTGCTTTCGCCGCGTGCCGGAGTGCGCGGGGGTCACCGGATGTTTTTATGGACCCGTGCAGGACTCCCGAAGAATCCCGCGTTGGAAGAGGCTCTGGATCAGGAGGGATCGGTAGTGGTTGTGTTTCAGCCCGCTCCGGGAGTGAAGGAAGAGCTTTTGGACATGATGAACTGCGGAGTTCTCGTCGACGGCATAAGCGCATTGGTAGTGGTGGTGAGAAAAAATCTCAGCAAGGCCAGCTATGATGTTAGGTTCTGACCCCTTGCGTCCGCTGCGTCCGGAGGCTGAGCTGCTGCGCGACTATGAGGCTTATCTCGGGCTTGAGCGGGGCTTGAGTGCAAACACCCTGGAGGGCTATGAGCGCGATGTGGCCCATCTGCTGCAATATCTCGAAGGGTCAGCTATAGCGCTTACCGCGGTCGATACTCCTGATCTGGCCGCCTTTCTGGCCTTTTTAGAAGAGATCGGTATTAAGGCCAGCAGCAGGGCCAGGGCGGTGGCTGCCGTGCGCTCCTTCTTCCGGTTTCTTCGTCTTGAAGGATATATTGCCTCAGATCCGACTGATCTGCTCGCTTCGCCGCGCCGCGATGAGGCGCTGCCCGATGTGCTTACAGTAGAGGAAATTGATGCGATGGTAGCCTCCATCGACCTCTCGAAGCCGGAGGGAGTGAGAAACCGTGCTATTCTGGAGACTCTCTACGGGAGTGGTCTCCGGGTTTCGGAATTATGCGGTCTGCGGCTTTCGCGCCTCAACCTCGACGAGGAGTATGCCGCGGTCGACGGCAAGGGGAGCAAGCAGCGCCTGGTGCCCTTGTCGCCTGTCGCTGTAGAAACCATTCAGGAATATCTGCCTCAGCGAAATGCGATGGAGGCGAAGCGCGGAGCGGAAGATATAGTGTTTCTCAACCGCAGGGGAGCCGCGCTGACCAGAGTAATGATATTTTATATAGTGAGGGATCTGGCTGCGTTGGCGGGAGTAAGGCGCAAGGTGAGTCCGCATACGCTGCGCCATTCCTTTGCCACTCATCTGCTTGAGGGCGGAGCAAACCTGCGCGCAATCCAGGAGATGCTCGGCCATGAATCGATCGCTACCACCGAAATTTATCTCAATCTCGACCGCTCGCATCTGCGCAGTGAGCTGATGGCTCACCACCCGCATTTTGCCGGGTCGGCGAAATCTTAGTAACTTAGCGCCATGAAGGGGAAAGATTTTCTTCGGCGCCACGAGCTTCCGGCTACGGCCACCGTGCGCGATGCCCTTGAAGGCCTCAACCGGCTTTCAGGCGAGACGATGACGCTTTTTGTGGCCGACGGGGAGGGGCGCGTGAGCGGCAGTGTGACCGATGGCGATGTGAGGCGTGGCCTCCTTGCGGGAATAGGACTCGTAGATCCGGTGGCGAGAGTAGCTCATACGGGGTTTCTGGCAGTGAAAGGTGAGGACTCGGATTTTGAGGTTATGAGGCGGGCGCGCGAAAAGGGTATTGCCCTGCTTCCCCGCCTGGATCAGGACGGCCGGCTCGCCGGTATTATTGATTTGCGTGAGATCAAGGCGCTGCTCCCGATTGATGCGGTGCTGATGGCCGGAGGCAGGGGCGAGAGGCTGCGCCCGCTTACGCTCGACACTCCCAAGCCGCTGCTCGAAGTGGGCGGCAGAGCTATCATCGACTATAATATCGACTCTCTGAAGGCTCACGGAGTTGCGGATATATTCGTGACCGTGAATCATCTGCGCGAGAAAATCGAGGCGCATTTCGAAGCTATCGAGGGTGTGGAATGCATAGCGGAGCCGCGGCGGCTGGGCACCATCGGCAGCCTCCGCCTAATCGGCGACCGCCTGCGCCACGACAATGTGCTGGTAATGAACTCCGACCTGCTGACCGACCTTGATTTCGAGGATCTGTATAGCTCCCATGTGGCTTCGGGAGCGGCGCTTACGGTTGTGGCTGTGCCTTACACGGTTTCGGTGCCTTTTGCCGTGATGGATATTAAGGGCGAATGGGTGAATGGGCTTACGGAGAAGCCTACGCTCAACTATTTCGTGAATGCCGGTGTTTATCTGATGCGGCGTGAACTGGTGGAGCGTATAGCGCCCGACAGCTATACCGACGCGCCCGATTTTATAGAAGATCTGATAGCCGACGGTAAGAAAGTAGGCTATTACCATTTGCGGGGCACGTGGATAGATATCGGCTCGCCCGACGACTACCGCCACGCCTGCGAGATGATGAAAGCTCCCCGGCTGGGGCATAAACACTGATGTTATGGCAGATTCCAACTTTATCGACTATGTGAAGATCCTTTGCCGCAGCGGCAAGGGAGGCGCCGGAAGTCGGCATTTCCACAGGGCCAAATATGTGCCGAAAGGCGGTCCCGACGGAGGCGACGGAGGGCGAGGAGGACATATAATATTGCGCGGCAGCCGCCACATGTGGACGCTGCTCCCGCTGCGCTACACCCGCCATATCTTCGCCGGTAACGGCCAGAGCGGAGGCGCAGGGCGCTCGTTCGGCAAAGATGGTGAGGATAAGGTGATCGAGGTGCCGGTAGGCACTGCGGTGTTTGATGCCGATACGGGCGAGTTCCTGTGTGAGGTGACTGAAGACGGGCAGGAGATCAAGCTCCTGCGTGGCGGTAAGGGTGGACTCGGCAACTGGCATTTCGCGACCTCTACCAACCGCGCGCCGCGCTATGCCCAGCCCGGACAGCCGGCAATCGAGAAAGCCGTGGTTCTGGAGCTTAAGCTGCTTGGCGATGTGGGTCTTGTAGGTTTTCCCAATGCCGGTAAGTCAACCCTTCTTTCCGCCCTCTCGGCAGCGCGTCCGAAGATAGCCGACTATCCGTTTACCACGATGGAGCCCAGCCTGGGCATCGTGTCTTATCGAGGCGACAAATCTTTCGTGATGGCCGATATTCCGGGCATAATCGAGGGTGCCAGCGAGGGCAAGGGTCTCGGTCTGCGCTTCCTGCGCCATATAGAGCGCAACGCCGTGCTGCTCTTCCTCGTACCCGCTGATAGCCCCGATATAAAGAAAGACTACGAGATTCTGCTGCGCGAGGTGAGCGAGTTTAATCCTGAACTGGCCGACAAGAGCCGCGTGCTCGCAATCTCGAAGAGCGATTTGCTCGACGATGAGCTGCGCGAGGCGATGGCTGCCGAGCTGCCCGAAGGAGTGCCTACGGTATTCATCTCGGCCGTTACGGGTCAGGGTCTTACCGAGCTGAAGGACCTGCTGTGGCGAGAGATTACCTCTGAGGAAAACGCCGTGAAAGCGCAGCTTACTCATCGCCCGCTTGACCGCCACCACCGGGTGGAGGAGGAAGATGCCTTCATCTTCGAGCCTGAAGAGGTACCAGAGGATAATTCCGACTGGACTGATGAAGACTGGACCGACGAGTTCTGGGACGAAGAGAGCAGCGTGAACCCTGAGTGAAGGTAGCTGCTGACGGAAAGGTCACTTGACAGCCTTGACAACAATTAAGGGCTATACATCTGACGCTCAGATGTATAACCCTATTTTCATGTCAAGGTTAATAATACCGAATCGGGATGCGAGGGTCTGGAAAGAGATATACGTTCTGAAGCTCCGTCTTTTTCAAGTCAGTATTTTTCATTGACCTACCGTTATAATTGGCTTGCCAAAGAATGTAGAAAGCGTTGCAAGAGTAGAGATAGTGAAATTATGCTCTCCGCTGAGCCATCTGGTTATTTCATTAGGCCGTTTGCCAATAGCTTCGGCCAGTTGCTTACGGTTTAACCCTTTCTCTTTCATAAGAGAGTCTAACCGATTTGAAATGGCAAATGAGAGTCGGGTCTCCTCACGTTTCTCTTTTGGTATCTCGTTAAAGATTTCCTGAAGGTTGATATTTGCGGTTCTCATAGCTTAAAGGTTTTATCAGCGATAATCTCTTTTTCAGTTATTTCAACATTACCGGCCTTTTGTTCTTGTTTGAGCAGTCTCTCAAACTTTTGTAGGTCGATAACATAGCCCTGTAGAGTTTCATTTTCCTCATAAGTTCGACTGTTCTTTACATCGCCATTGCCGAGTACCAATATTTTATCGGTGAGTCGTAGACAGTAAAGACGGAGTTTGGATTTTAGTAGAGGGAGAGCTACTACTGAATCGCTCATTTTTCCTTCTCTCCTGAAGTAGCGCTCTAATGCTCCATTAGACAAAATTTGTTCCACAAATCGCATGATGGCTTGAAAATCAGGGTTCAGCTCAGCATCGTCGCGGAATTTTGAGATAAACTTTTCGAATTCACTCTTATCATCAGATAGAAACTGAATTGTATACATTGTGCAACTTTCGCTACTATTGACCAGGAGGAGTTCTACTTCGCTCATGTGTGATACCTATTATTTGATTAATGCAAAGTTAATAAGGATATTTGACATTTAAGTAAAAATATCAGTGTAAAAAAGAGTCGGTAGGGGGGCTCCCTATCCGACCATTTCTTTCTGTGAGGTTCTTAATAAATCAAGGTTTGATCTTGGTGAGCATCAGCTTGGAATCAGCCTTTGCCTCTACGCTGTGGGCCACTCCGGCTCCTACCAGCATAAACTGGCCGGCACTGAGCGTAAGCGGACGATCTACCACTGTAAACACAATCTCGCCTTCGAGCACGGTCACCATCAGTTCGGCAGGTGCCACGTGCGTATCAAGTTTCTGACCGGCCTTGAAGGCCACCAGAGCCACTCCGCCGTTTTCATTGCTTAAAATGCTTTTGAAATGCACTCGATCTTCTCCGTTTTCAATCTGCGAGGCAAGATCGTGAACCTCGCCGAATTTGTAATCAGTTTCCAACATCTCTCATAGTATTAATAAGTCAGGCAACGGCACTATGCCGCCACCTACGTAAGAAAAACGCCCCGCTTCGCGCAATAGTTCAGTATGGGCTGACTGGCCGCAGAACGGAGGAACATATCCGACGCAGATGAGCGAAATCGCATGTAAAAGTGGTGTAAGGGCTTTCAAAGCATAAAAAAATAGAAAAAGAGGTGACGGATTTGGTGTAATCGGAAAAGAATGCGTAACTTTGCACCGCAAAATGCGCTCCGCTTCGGTGTAGCTGCATTGCTGATGGCCCATTCGTCTATCGGTTAGGACGAGAGATTTTCATTCTCTAAAGAGCAGTTCGACTCTGCTATGGGCTACCCAACGAAATAAAAACAAACGCAAGAAATGGCAAATCATAGCTCCTCTCTGAAGAGAATCCGCCAGGCTGAGAAAAGACGCCTGGAAAATCGCTACTGGGCGAAGACGGCTCGCAATGCAGTGCGCCGTATCCGCAAGATGACCGACAAGAAAGAGGCTCAGGAAGCTTACAACAAGACCTCCGCGCTTCTTCAGCGTCTCGGCCGCAAGAATGTGATCTCCAAGAATAAGGCTTCCAACCTCTGCAGCAGCCTTCAGATCCACATCAATAAGCTGGCCTAAGACTCCGGTAGCGCCCGCCTGAGGCGCCGGAAGAGAGTAGCTTATTCCTAAAGTTGGTCCATTCGTCTATCGGTTAGGACGAGAGATTTTCATTCTCTAAAGAGCAGTTCGACTCTGCTATGGACTACCTCGGAAGCCGAACTTCAAAGAGTGAGGCTTCCGCTGTTTTTATCCAGCCTTAATAATTGACCCAGACAACAAAACAACGACAATGGATTTTATAGAAGAACTGAAATGGCGCGGCATGATCCACGATATCATGCCCGGAACCGAGGAGCAACTGAAGAAGGAGGTAACGACGGCCTATGTGGGCTTCGATCCTACGGCCGACAGTCTGCACATCGGCCACCTCTGCGCTATCATGATGCTGCGCCACTTCCAGCTCTGCGGCCATAAGGCGATCGCGCTGGTTGGAGGCGCTACCGGAATGATAGGCGATCCCTCCGGAAAATCGACTGAGAGAAACCTTCTTGATGCCGATACGCTCAAGCGCTACGAGCAGGCCATTAAGAAGCAGCTCTCGAAATTCCTCGATTTCGAGACTGATGCGCCAAATAAGGCGGAGCTCGTGAACAACTACGACTGGACCAAAGATGTGACTTTCCTGGATTTCGCCCGCGAGATCGGAAAGCATATCACGGTAAACTATATGATGGCGAAAGATAGCGTGCAGAAGCGCCTCAACGGCGAGGCCCGCGACGGTCTTTCGTTCACCGAATTTACCTACCAGCTTCTCCAGGGCTTTGATTTCCTCACGCTCTATAAGGAGAAGGGCTGCCGCCTGCAGCTCGGCGGATCGGACCAGTGGGGCAATATCACGACCGGTACGGAGCTTATCCGCCGCAAGACCGGCGGAGAGGCGTATGCGCTTACCTGGCCTCTGGTGACGAAGGCCGACGGCACGAAGTTCGGCAAGTCGGAGGGGGGTCTCAACGTATGGCTCGATCCGAAGCGCACGAGTCCCTACAAGTTCTATCAGTTCTGGCTGAATGTGGCTGATGCAGATGTGGAGCGCTATCTTAAGACGTTTACCTTCCTGACCAAGGAAGAGATCGAGGCTCTCAAGGCTGAGCATGAGGCTAATCCGGGAGCGCGCCCGATGCAGAAGAAGTTGGCTCAGGAGATCACTACTATCGTGCATAGCGCCGCCGACTATGAGGCTGCGCGCGAGGCGAGCGGCCTGCTCTTCTCGGCTGATGCTGCTGAGAAGCTGAAGACGATCGACGAGGCTACGCTGCTCGATGTGCTCGAGGGAGTGCCTACCTTTGAAATCGAAAAGGCTGAGCTTGAGGCCGGTATCCCCTTGCTTGAGCTTCTCGCTGTGAAGACCTCGGTATTTCCTTCGAAGGGCGAGGCCCGCAAGATGGTGCAGGGTGGCGGCGTGAGCATCAATAAGGAGAAGGTGACTGATCCTGCAATGACGGTTGGTGCCGACAGGCTGCTGAAAGGAAAATATCTGCTGGTGCAGAGAGGTAAAAAGAATTATAACCTGATCAAGGTGAGCTGACCCGGATCATGGAAATTCTCAATCAGGTCAACGATATTCTCTGGACCTATGTGCTGGTAGTGGTTCTAATCGCTGCCGCACTGATCTTTACGGTCTGGACCCGCGGAGTCCAGATCCGCCTGCTGGGCAATATGGTGAAATTGCTCTTCAATTCGGGCAAGAAAGCTGAGAATCACGGCCGTCCGGAGACGGCGCAGGAGCGTCATCATACCGTATCGTCGTTTCAGGCCTTTGCAGTTTCGATCGCTGCGAGAGTTGGTACCGGAAATATAGCCGGTGTAGCTATCGCGATAGCGCTCGGAGGTCCGGGGGCGGTGTTCTGGATGTGGGTTATCGCTTTCTTCGGTGCCGCTACGGCTTTCATTGAGTCGACGCTGGGACAATTGTTTAAGGTGAAGGGTCAGGACTCATTCCGCGGCGGACCGGCCTACTATATTCAGAAAGGCATGAAGAGCCGCTGGTTCGCGGTGCTCTTCGCAGTGATTATCACGCTGACCTTCAGTCTGGCGTTCAGCTCGGTGCAGAGCAATACGATAGCTATGGCGGCGCAAGATTCCTTCGGGTGGGATCCTTTCTGGACGGGAGTTGTGGTGACGTTGCTTACACTCTTAGTGGTCTGGGGAGGCATACAGCGCATCTCGAAATTCTCGGAGATCGTGGTGCCCGTAATGGCGGTGGCCTACGTATTACTCGCTTTTGTGGTGATATTCCTGAATATTAAGCTGGTGCCTGAGGTGCTCTCCATGATAGTGAGCTGCGCCTTCAACGGCGATGCTGCAGTGGGCGCCACAGTTGGTTCAGCCCTGATGCTCGGCATAAAGCGAGGACTTTTCAGCAATGAGGCAGGCGAGGGCTCCGCTCCTAATGTGGCTGCCACCGCTTCGGTGAGCCACCCTGTTAAGCAGGGACTGATTCAGGCGTTGGGTGTTTATACGGATACCTTCCTTGTCTGCACCGGCACCGCTTTCATAATCCTCTGGAGCGGCCTTTATGCCGGCGGAAGCGATGGTATCGTGCTCACCCAGGCTGCGCTCGAGTCGGAAGTAGGCAGCGCCGCCAAATATTTCGTCACGGTAGCTGTATTTATGTTTGCCTTCACGAGCATCGTCTCCAACTATTATTATGGCGAGACTAATGTGAGGTTTGTGAAAAACTCCCGCGGCTGGGTTATAACCCTTAAACTTGCCACATCTGCATTGGTTTTCGTCGGTTCAGTGGCCTCGCTTGAGTTCGTATGGGCATCGGCTGATCTCTTTATGGCGATGATGACCCTTATAAACCTCACGGCCCTTGCTTTTCTGGGGCGCTACGCCGTAAGGTGCCTGAAGGACTATACAAGGCAGCTTAAAGAAGGTAAGGATCCGCAATATCACAAGAGCACGATTCCCGAGATAGCAGACCAGACCGAGTGCTGGCCGGAATAATCCGGACTGCAACAGTTAAAAGAAAAAGACCCGCCTCACGGAGGGTCTTTTTGGGTTGTGGTAAAGTGTATTATAGGGATGTGATATGATGTCAGGTTAGCGATTAGTATTATAGTATTTCTTTCTTGTTTTCTCTTTTTCTCTCTTGCGATAGCAAAGTTAAGAATTTTGGTTCATATTTGCTATCAAAAATCAAGAAAATGTTTAGGTATTTTATAATATAGTTGCACAATTATGTTTTTCAACATAAAAACTCGGCTTGTCGGTTTTTGGCTGAAACGAAAAAAGTGTTAACTTTGCAGAGTGTTTTTCATAGTATTAGATTAAGATTAAGGTTTCGGTCTGCCGCTTTGTGAAAAGAGGCAGACTTTTTTCATTGTCTATTAGTTTATTTTGAGCGTAAACCCGTAATACTTAAATTATTAAATCAGGCGCAAAGTTTCAAGTTCAGCCCCCAGTCTATGAATCCCGGCCTCAATCTCTTTGAGGCGGGTGTCTGAGATATAGGTGCTTCCTCGTTTATATTGTCGGAGCAACGAGGGATTGATTCCCAGATAAGATCCAAGTTCTGAAAGCTTAAGAACCTTGAAATAGTCAAAAAGTGAACTTAAATCGAATTCAAATATTGGTTCTTCTTCAAGCTCAACCGGAATTCTTTTACCTTCCTCTTTGAGCACTTCAATGCATTCGGTCAAAGAGTTGCGGAAATCATCGCGGGCTTCGGGGATAGTTTCTCCAGAGCCTACGGCCACACCGAAAGATCCATTGGTGTTGTAGGCTGTGTAACTGCCGTCTTCGCATTTTTCAATGCGTACTTTCAAGCGCTGATCAGTGTGTGAACTCATTGGCAAATATGTGTTAATAAGATTTTTCATAGGTCCAGAACCGGGTCAAAGACCCAGTTCTTTGAGTAGACGCCTTTGTAGGCCGCTCCTGATCTCTTGCGATCCATGTCGCTCGATAATAAGAGTTTTGCCTGTGGCGGGGTTAAAATACACATCATGCTTCTTCCCATGCCGTCGTAGCTGAAAGCCGCACTTTGTGGCAATACTGATAAATTCATTCCAAGTCATGCTTTTAGAAATGGATTATATCAGATTGCAAAGGTATAACAAGTTCGTAATATAACAAAAATGCAAGATGAAAAGTTTCAAAAGTATTGATTGAAAACCGGATTGTCTGTAGTAACTTTGCATTGTGGGAAATGCGCGTAGCTTTCGCCATCGCTAATCCGAAGATTACTAAACTTAATGCAATAATGAAGACATTCCGCTCAGCAATTATTTCAATGGGGTTCCTTCTGCCTGCAGCCGCCGTGGCTCAGTGTCCGGCAGAACGCGATACCTTGCCGAAGATCGACAATTCGAAGTACATTCTC
Source organism: uncultured Muribaculaceae bacterium (assembly GCA_947632485.1). Classification (GTDB taxonomy): domain Bacteria; phylum Bacteroidota; class Bacteroidia; order Bacteroidales; family Muribaculaceae; genus Lepagella. Next base: position 134,948 of record CANRPJ010000002.1, on the reverse strand, counting down.
ACTCCTGCCGCTCCGCTCACACCGCGCATCAATGGTGCGAAAGTGTTTGGCGCGCGTCCGGGCTCGAAGTTTCTGTACCGTATTCCATGCACAGGAGAGCGCCCGATGACGTTTGCCGCCGAAGGGCTGCCCGAGGGTCTGAAGCTCGATCCGGCAAAAGGACTGATTACCGGAGTAGCGGAGACTCCGGGAAATTATAAGGTGAAGCTCACAGCTACCAACTCCCTGGGTACGGATCAGAGAGATTTCACAATTAAGATTGGCGATGAGGTAGCTCTTACGCCTCCGCTCGGCTGGAGCAGCTGGAACTGCTGGGGCCTGCTGATCAATGAAGATCTGGTAAGGGAAACGGCCAGGTCGATGGTGGATAATGACTTGGTAAACTACGGCTGGAGCTACATTAATGTCGACGATGGCTGGCAGGGTGTGCGCGGCGGCGAGCATTTCGCCATTCAGCCGAATCCCGAGAAGTTTTCCGATATAAAGGGTCTTGTAGATGAGCTCCATTCGGAAGGTCTGCGTTTCGGACTCTATTCAGCTCCCTGGGTGGGCACCTATGCCGGATTCATAGGTAGTTACGCCGATAATCCCGAGGGCACTTATGAATGGATCGGGCGCGACAGCGTGGGTGAGAAGCAGACGAAGGGAATCAACATGATTCCGGAATATCAGGAGTTCTGGCCTGCGAGATATTATAACTGGAAGAACTCAAAATATTCTTTCGTGAACAACGACGTGAAGCAATGGGCCGACTGGGGAGTGGACTATCTGAAATATGACTGGACACCAAATCAGTTCTTCTATCTGAAAGAGATGCTCGATGCTTTACGGAGCACTGACCGCGATATTCTGCTCGGAATGTCGAATGCCGCTCATTTCGGCGATGCTCCTCTCTGGGCCCGCTATCCCAACTGCTATCGCACTACCGGCGATATCCGCGACACCTGGGACAACATGAGCCGCATCGGTTTCCAGCAGCAAGATAAGTGGGCTCCTTTCAATGTGCCGGGTCATTGGGCGGATGCCGATATGATGGTGATCGGAGTAGTAGGATGGGACGGCGAGCTTCATCACTCCCGCCTAACGCCCGACGAGCAGTTTACCCACGTATCGCTCTGGGCTATCCTCGCCTCACCAATGTTTCTGGGCTGCGATATGCAGCAGCTTGACGATTTCACACTCAGCCTGCTGCGCAACAGTGAGATAATCGATGTGCATCAAGACGAACTGGGCTATCAGGGAGTGCCATTCTTCAAAGATGAAAATGGGGTGATCTATGCCAAGCCTCTTGCCGACGGCGCAATGGCGATTGGATTGTTTAACTATAGCGAGGAGGAGCGCGATATGGAGTTCTCTCCTTCGCAGTTCGGAATCCGCGGGCAGCAGAAAATCCGTGATCTCTGGAGGCAGCAAGACGTATGGCAAGATGAGGCAAAGCAGAAATTTTCAGCTAAGGTGCCTTCTCATGGTGCCGCGATGCTGAAAATTTATCCGGGCAACGACCGCGGTCCCGAGCCTGACGGCAAGGTCTATTGACCTCTCTAACCTCTCTATAGATGTAAACGAAGCTTCGGCGCTCTATGCAGGGGCGCCGAAGTCGTTCTCAGATGAGAGGTGAGTTATTTCCTGATAAGGCGTAGTGCCTCGCCGATCCAGACCACCAGCGATGTTCCTCCTATTATCCATAGCCAGTCTGTAAGGAGCAGTGGCGTAACATTGAAGAAGGCGCCTCCGAGCTCTACAATCGCTATCTGGCCCACGAAAATAACCAAGGCTATGAAAAGGAATTCTCCGCAACCTTTCAGACGGAAAGCGGAGCGGCCGCTGCGGAAAGCGCGGGCATTAAAGAGATTCCAGAACTGAAGGAATACGAATATGGTGAAAAACAGGCTGAGCTCATAGGGAGTGAGCGGATTTCGCGCGCCTACGTGAACCCACGGCAGCTGCGATAGCGAGGTGATATCGCTATGCTCGAAGATATAGAGCAGCCCCAGAAGCAGGAAGAAGAATAGTCCCCCGGTTCCCGCGATGAAGCGCCACATCGGCGCATCGATAATTGAGGCTTTCCGATCGCGTGGCGGCTCATTCATCACCTCGCGGGTAGGCGGCAGCGAGGCAAGCGCCATAGCCGCGAAGGTATCCATAATGAGGTTCACCCAAAGCATCTGAGTCACCGTCAGTGGCGATTCGGTGCCCATAAAAGCTCCTGCGAGCACGATGAAGCAGGCTGCCACATTCACCGTAAGCTGGAAGAGGATAAATCTCCTGATATTGAGAAACAGAGAGCGCCCCCACATCACGGCTCTCCCGATCGAGGCGAAGGAGTTGTTGATGATCGTTATGTCGGAGGCTTCCTTTGCTACCGAGGTGCCATCGCCCATCGATAGCCCGACATGGGCAGCCTTGAGAGCCGGTGCATCGTTTGTGCCGTCACCTGTCACCGCTACCACTTCTCCCTCCTTCTGAAGAGCCTCCACGAGGCGTTTCTTATCGCCGGGACGCGCGCGGGCCATTATCCTGAGGGTCTTCACCGTCTCGGGTAGTTTCTCATCTGGAATAGCGGCAAATTCGGGTCCGGTGAGTATTTCGCCCGTCTTCACTTCATCAGCAACCAGACCGATCTGGCGCCCGATTTCGCGGGCCGTAGCAGGGGTATCTCCGGTCACTATCTTGATCTTAATGCCCGCTCCGGTGCATTCTTTAACCGCTGCCGCCACATCGGGCCGGATCGGATCTGATATAGCCACCACACCTTCAAACTCCAGAGAAAGCTTCTCCGGGTAATTCTTCAGCAGCTCTATAGCTTCGGCAGCAGCCATTCCATCTGGCAGGGGCGCCGCAGCGAAGCCGAGGGTGCGCATAGCCTTATTCTGATAGCCCAGAAGGAGCGCCTGAATTTCAGCCTCGGATACTACGCCTGCTATCGAGGAGCATAGCCGCATCACTATCTCCGGCGCTCCTTTCACGCATATCAGTGCGCCGCCATTGGTATCCTCATCTTCTATGAGGGTGGCCATAAACTTATGCTCGGTGCTGAAAGGAAGCTCCGCGAGCAGCTTCGCATCAGCTCTCAGCCTACGGTAGTCAAACCCCTGCGACCAGAGCCAGAGCAGAAGCGCACCTTCGGTAGGGTTACCGAGCGCGTCAGGCCGTGCTCCCGAGAGATCGAGGGCTGCAGTAGAGTTAAGGCCAATCTGCACCGCTATCGATTCCATGGGAATATCGCCGAAGAATTGCGCGTCAGCTACCTGCATCCGGTTCTGTGTCAGAGTGCCGGTCTTGTCGGTACATATCACTGTGGCCGACCCCATGGTCTCGCAAGCGTGAAGTTTTCTTACAAGATTGTTGGTCTTGAGCATACGCCTCATGGAATAGGCCAACGCGAGCGTCACGGCCATCGGGAGCCCTTCCGGTACGGCTACGACAATAAGCGTAACTGCTATCATTACGCTCTGCAAAAAGTAAGCGCCGAAATCTACTGTGAAGAAGGAATCGAATGCCGGGTCGAAGGCATACATCACGCATCGCCCCACGATTACAAGCGCTGCGAAGGCATAGCTCGCTTTTGCAATCAGGCCGCCTAGCTTTTCGAGCTGCTCGCTCAGCGGGGTGCGGGCGGAGCTGTCGATACGCGTCTCTACGAACACCTTGCCGTTTTCGGTTGCGTCGCCTACCTTATCAACTATAAAACGGCCATGACCCTCCATAACCTTTGTGCCACGGAGCACCCGGTCGGAAGGATAAGTGGCTTCCGGGTCGAAATCGGCAGGATCTACCGTCTTGTGGCACATAGGTTCCCCCGTCAGGGTCGATTCATCGAGCGTAAGCATCACGGCTTCTGTAAGCACTCCGTCGGCAGGCACTTCATCGCCGGTACTCAGGATTACCAGATCGCCTACTACAATGTCGCGTCGGGGCACTTCCGTAGAGTTGCCGTTGCGGACCACCCTTACCGGTTCATCATCGTTTACCTTGTTGAGAATGGCAAACTCACGGTCAGCGCGCTTCTCGAAATAGAAGGAAAGACCCGTGGCGAGCACAATGGCGGCAATTATTCCAACCGGTTCGAAGAATACCTCCATGCCTTTGTGAAGACTCCAGTATTCATAGCATGATATTCCGATCGAGAGGAAAGCGGCCGCTACCAGGATAATGATGAGAGGATCGCGGAATTTCCCAAGAAATTCTTTCCAGGGAGATTGCTTAGGAGGCGGGGTGAATATATTGGTTCCGTGGAGTTTACGGCTTTGGAGCACCTGAGCGTCGGTGAGTCCGTTGCGGCTATCTTGAGCGGTCATCTTCTGATTCGAGGTCATTTTGAGGCTTTGAGGAGCGAATTTACGAATTTTTATCTCACCCTGTGGACCTCAACTCACTGTGATAATAGGTTGACCGAAGAATGAGGACAGCATCGCGAGTGTGGAAATAGTAAAGTTGTGTTGACCACTGAGCCATTTTGTCACTTCGCATGGTCTTTTGCCGAGTGAATCGGCAAATTGTTTTTTTGACAATCCCCGTTGCTGCATAAGAGCATATATGCGGTCTGAAATTGCGAAAGAAAGATCTGTTTCCTTTTGCAGGCTTTCCGGTATAGGCCCCAACATTTCGTCAAGAGATTTTAATGTGCGTTTCATAGCTCAAATATAATATCAGTTTCTATTGTAGATTCGGTTATAGTAGCATTGCCGTTGGCAACTTCTTCATTTAGAAGTTGTTCAAACTTCTGAAGAGTCATTACGTAGCCATTTAAGATTGAGTCCTCTTCATACCGTTGTGTTCTTTTAACTCCTCCATTTCCTAATATGAGAATCTTATCAGTAAGCCGAAGACAATAGAGTCTTAGCCTTGAGGAGGTAACCGGAAGGGCCACGACAGAATCATTCATCTTTCCTTCATTACGAAAATAACGCTCTTGTGCGCCTGTTATGGCTATCCTTTTTATGAAGGTAGCGATTTTTAGGAAATCTTCGCTAAATTCAGCATCATTTCTGAATTTTGTAATAAATTTTTCAAATTTAGATTCAGTATCACGAAGAAATTGCAGTGTATAGATTGTGCAGTTTTCACCTTCGTTTATCAAATATAGCTCAACTTCACTCATAGCTATAGGCTTCTTTAATAAGATAACGCAAAGGTACGAAAATATTTTACTTGTAAATAAAATATCTCTTGAGTTTTTCTGGGGATTATAAGATTTCAGGCTGCAAAGCGTTAAATCTATATGATAGAACTGAGAAGACAGGCTCTTAGCCGATATATAATGCCATTGCGCGAGGGCGGTTCGCTTCCTGCTCTTGCGGAGGCCGACGATGATTTCAAGTATGTGGTGAAATTCAAAGGAGGTGGTCATGGAGCAAAGGCCGTGATTTCCGAACTCGTTGGTGGTGAGATAGCCCGCAGAGCCGGTCTTAGGGTGCCGGAGCTGGTATTTCTTGATCTTGACGAGGATTTCGGACGCACAGAAGGCGATGAGGAGATCCAGGATCTGCTTCGTGCCAGCACCGGGACGAATCTCGGACTCAGCTTCCTTGCCGGCGCCTATAGCTGGGACGTGGCGGTAAATACTACCGACTCCCTTACGGCTTCGCGTATCGTATGGCTTGATGCGTTTCTTACCAATGTGGATAGAACGGCATTGAATACCAATATGTTATGGTGGAATAGGGAGCTATGGCTGATCGACCACGGGTCGTCGCTCTATTTTCACCACAACTGGAGCGGCTGGGAGAAGGCGGCGCTATCACCTTTCCCATATATTGAGAAGCATGCCCTGCTCCCGCTGGCGGGCGAACTAAGGCGCGTAGATGAGGAGATGCACCGGCTAATAACGCCCGGCTTTCTCCGCGAAGTGGTAGATCTTATTCCAGATGAATGGCTTGCGGAATCTTTCCCTGAAATTCCGGTAGATGAGCAGAGGAGAGTTTATCTTGATTTCCTTACTACCAGATTGTCAAACTCAAAAATCTTTGTCGACCATGCCGAATCCGTGCGGAAATCACTTGTATGAATACGCCGTGGTGCGTTATAGTCCCAGAGTAGAGCGGGAAGAATTCATCAACGTCGGGCTCGTGATGATGTGCAAGCGTCGCCGTTGGGTGCGCGCACGTATCCATTGGAATCCCCGGAAGATTCAGGCCTTATGGCCCGATGCCGATACCTCGGAGGCCGTGAGGCAGCTACAATCGTTTGAGTCGATAGCTAACGGTGACAGTTCGCCGATAGGAATGCTCGAAGCCCACGAGCGCTTCCGGTGGCTCTCGGCGGTGCGTAGCGCTGCCATTACCACTTCTCGCCCTCACCCCGGGATAACAGATGATCTTGAGGCTACCTTCGACCGCATCTTCTCCGAACAGGTATTATAGTAACGGCTGAAAGGAAAAAACCGAAATCGCTTCGCAGCGGTTCCGGCCTTGTGTTTGGTGTCCTTGTTGTAATGCACTAATATAACAGCGAAGGTTCCAAAAAAGTTCTCCGCCTACGGCATTTTTTTGAAATTATTTTTTCGGCCCTTTGTAGGGGAAAGGCTGTGTGAGCCTGAATCCGCTCATAATGGCTGCTGCCAAGGCCACTCCCATAGCTGCTATGAGACTCACGCGCGCTCCCGGCGCACCGGCGTAGACCCTGAAGATTACTGCCACGAAGGTGGTGCCTAAAGTCTGACCGAGCACTCTGGCAGCTCCCTGCATTCCTCCTGCGGCGCCGCTCCGGCCCATAGGGGAGGAGGAAGCTATCGTCACATTGTTGGGGGTCTGGAATGTGCCGAAGCCGATTCCGCAGAGAAACATTCGCCATAATATCTGCCAGTCGCCCGCTCCGGGAGGAAGGAGAAAGAGGAGCAGCAGACCGGAGGCAAAGATCACCATGCCTATTGACCCCAGCAATCCGCCATGAATCCGCTCTACGAGGCGTCCTGCCACGAAAGCTGCTATCATCACTCCTATCGGCCACGGAGCCATAAGGAGGCCTACCTGAAGGGGGTCGTGGCCAAGCACGTCCTGAAGCAGAAACGGCAGCGAAACCATAGCCAGCATCTGCGCAGAAAAGGAGCAGATCGAGGTGCATATCGACATCGCGAAGAGCGGACGCCGAAGAAGATCTACCGGAAGCAGAGGATTCTCCCTGCCTTTCTGCCGCCGCACAAGAAAAATACTGAGCACTATCACTACGGCGATCTGGGTCATCACAATCCAGAGATCGCGCCCACGCGATATATCTTCTACTGCATTTACCAGCAGGCCGAGCATCAGCGCGCATTCGGCAGCGCTGATCCAGTCGAAGCGTCGGCTTCCCGATTTGTCGGGAGTCCGAGGAAGATGCTTCCGGCCGATGAGCCATGCCGCGATGCCGAAGGGGAGGTTGATTAGGAAGAGCCAGTGCCACGATCCGATGGCGAGAAGCGATCCGGCGAGCGTAGGACCCGTCACGGTCGAAAATGCTACCACCAGCGCGTTGAATCCGAGTCCGCGACCCAGCTTCTCCGGAGGATAGATCATTCGGATAAGAGCTACGTTCACGCTCATAATCGCTGCTGCGCCGATGCCCTGCACTACCCGGAGCGCGATAAGCACCGGGAGCGAGGTAGCCAGAGCGCAGAAAGCGGAAGCGATCGTGAAGATCACCACGCCTCCGAGAAACACTCTCCGGTAGCCCCAGATATCGCCTACCGATGCGAAGGAGAGCAGAAGCATCGTAATCACCAGTTGATAGGCGTTTACGATCCATACCGTAGCTGAGGCGCCGGCTCCGAAAATCTGCGTCAGTGTAGGGAGCGCCACATTCATGATCGTGCCGTCGAGCACGGTCAGCATCATGGCGAAATATACCGCCGTTACGCCTACGTAGGTCTTCAGAAGCTTTATGAAACTGGTATGTGGCATTCCGGATACGTGGCTCTGCTAAAAAACGCGGAACCGGTCAGGCTCCGCGCGATATCAGGCCTTCTGTTCGGGTCAGGGTATTGTATAGATCACTACAAAGAGGCTTGCTGCGCCGATCACCATCCATACCGTCAGGGCAAGCAGGAGCGGCTTGACTCCTACCTGGCGCACTACCTTGATGCTAAGGCCTGCGCCGATAGCAAACAGCACTGCCACAAGGGCGCGCTTGGCTATCATCACGAGCACATTATAGAAGCCTCTCATGCTCTCGGGCGAGTAAGTGTTCACAATCATCGCCACCACAAAGAGGAGAATGAACCAGGGAATCGATACCTTCGCCTTTCTGTTGTCGCCACCTTTCTGGTTGCGGAAGGCCCAGATAGTGAAGAAGGCGAGGGGGATTATCCATAAGGCGCGGGTACATTTTATAAGGGTAGCCAGCTGGCAGGCCTCAGGACCGTAGGCCTCGCCGGCGCCTACCACGGAGCTGGTGTCATGAATTGCTATAGCTGCCCACGTGCCGAACTGCTCCTGCGAGAGGCCGAAGAAATGACCGAGGGGAGGAAATATGAAGAGAGCTACGGCGTTGAGAATGAAGATCACTCCCAGCGACATCGCCATCTGGTCGGAGTTGGCCTTCAGCACTCCTCCTACCGCCGCTATCGCGCTGCCGCCGCAGATCGCAGTGCCGGAAGAGATCAGATAGCCCGTCTTAGAGTCGATTCTCATGTAGCGGGTCATCAGCCAGCCGATTACCATCACGCCGATCACTGATACGATCGTGAAGAGCATGCCGTCGGCGCCCGAGCGCAATGATTCGGTAAGGTTCATGCCGAATCCAAGGCCTACCACTGAAGCCTGAAGAAGATATTTCGATATTTTCTTGTTGGCTACGGGGCAAGGCGTGCCAAACATCATGGCGAATACCAGACCCAGAAACAGGGCAATCGGTGGGGTGATAAGCTGCTGCCCGAACACTGCCTCATAGGGAAATGCGCAGACAATCAGCAGAATCCAGTAGAAGGGCTTGCCGATCGGGGCTAGGCTCGATCCTGGAGTGGCGTTGGAAGATGTGGCCATGGTGGGAAAAAGTTCTGATTCTTTCTGCAAAGGTAATACCTTTTTGCGATTCAGAGCCGCAACAGAGGGCTGTAAAAAAGGCGCTTCCGCTCGGGAAACGCCTTTGATACCTCTATTTAGGGTCTGCCTTAGCCAATCAGCAGAGTTATGCCTACGTAAGCCCAGTGGGCTATCACTCCGGCGAAGAAACCGGCTATTGCATGAGCAAGGATAGCTTTCGAGATGAGGTGGCGGAAGCCCATCGTGTCGAGCATGGCGGCGTGGGTGCTGAGGAAGCCGCTCCAGCACATACCCATAGCGGTAAACACTGCTACTGCATTGCCATTGAGAATGCCCTGCGCTGCGAAAGAGGGCACAAGACCGATAGCGGCGCCTACGGCACCCAGAGTAGTCATCGGGAAGGCGAGAAGCTCAGAGTTCTCGAAGCCGAAGAGCCATACGAAGAGCCAGTTCACCTTGTCGGCCAGATAAGGCAGAAGGCCTACGCCCTGATAGGCGGCGCCGGTAAATTCGGTAGTGTTGAAGGTAAGCATCATCACAAGAGTAGAGATGATGAGCACACCCGGAATGATGCCCATGCCGAGCTCCACACCCTGCTTGCCACCGTCGAGAAGCGAATTGAGCACGCGCATGAAGGTGCTCTGGTTCTCATCGGTTGCCACTTCCGTCTGCACCTTCGGGCGGTTCGACAAGGTCTTCATCGGCTCAGCCTTGATATTCAGACCCTCGAAATCGCCTACCATCAGGTCGTATTCGGGGTGAGCCTTGAGGGTGAAGCGCTGCATGAGGCGCGTTGATATGATACAGCCGCAGGCTGCTCCAAGCAGGCCTATCAGGGCGCCGGTGGCATAGCCCTGGGCCATCATGAACATGAGCACTACCAGACCCATACCCCAGGCCGTGCCGAAGTTGGTGAGGCTCACGAGCTGATAGACCTTGAAGTTCTGGGCAAACTTATTGTTCTTCGAAAGTGCGATGATAGCCGGGTTATCGCTGAGGAAGGTCACTACGGCTCCCAGAGCGGCTACACCCGGAAGGTTGAAGAGAGGCTTCATAAGCGGGCGCAGGATCTTCTCAAACAGGTCTACTACGCCAAACTCGGCGAGCAGCTTCGAGAGGGCTCCCATGAGCACCGTGATACCCATGATGAAGAACACGGTTTCGAGCAGCAGCGAATAGCTCGTCTGCATAAGGGTGTTCATCATATTGGCCAGACCCATCCGGTAGGAGAGGTAGCCGAAGAAGAGGAGGAGCACTATCAGGAAGATCAGAGGCTCCATCCAGCGCCGGTTGCCTGAGAGCGCCCGGTGGCGGCTTGTTAGCTTGAGAATTGAGATTGCCATACGGCTTTAGTGATAATTAGGTTATTTCGGTTTTGTTTTGTTTGTTTCTGCTCTGATCGCGCAATTATCTTACCGAGAGGAGATTCACCTTGAGGGTGCAGCCTACCTGCACCTGATTGAAGCGCTGTCCCTCCAGAGTGTGGTTCATATCCCAGGCGGCATGCAGCCTGAGGTCATGATAGCGCTTGAGGGGGAATATCTCTACGCCCGCTCCGATGAAAGGCTTCTCGATAGCGGTCGATTCCGGAGAGCCCGGCTCGAGGCGGAAGCGCTCGTAGCCGCCCTTGGCGAAGATGCCCAGCTGGGGCGATACGTTATATTGCAGCTTGCCTATCAGCGAATAGTCGCCGAAGAAATAGTGGGTGCCTTCGGAATAGCGGTTTATGATGTCGAGCTCCAGGAAAGCCGACTTGCAGAAGTCGAAGCGGTTGCCGAGAGCTATATAGTTGGCAAATTTTCCGCGGCGGTATTCCAGAGCATTGACGCTCCAGATCGTAGACCAGAAGCCCACGTGACCCTGCCACATGAGGTTATAGCTGAAGCAGCGCGAGCTGGTGCTCTGAAACATCGAGTTGCAGAATTGCGCCAGAATCGTATGGTTGCCGTTGTTGGTGGTGTAGCTTCCGCTCACGCCGAACTGGTAGCAGGCGATTGTAGTCCACCACAGAGAGCTGTAGAACATATTGATCGGCGCGGCGTCATACTCATATCCGCCCACGGCCACCACCTGCTTTCCGCCCGATACGGCCCAGTTCTGGTTCTGGCCCCAGCGATAGGTGAGATAGATCCAGTCCGTGGCGCTGAACACGTCGTTGCCGAAATCGCCAAACTTGTTGAGGCGCTGGCGCCAGTTATAGCTCAGGCCGTTTATGATCTCGCCGTTTACTATCATGTTGAGATAGCGGCCGTGGAATCCGGCCTGGCTTTCGCCATTCTGGGGTTTGGTCCAGTCGAAATCGAAGCGGGTCTCGAAAGCCACATGCACTTTCTCCGGCTCATCGTAGGCCGCAGCAGGCGAAGGGAAAAATTCAGTCTTCAGAGCGTCGGAGGTCTCTGCGGTTGCGTCTTCAGGCTCTGCGGCTACAGCAGTCGCTGCCACGCAAAGAGAGCAGGCAGCCAGAGCAAGGCGGAATCTGTTTGTCATTTCGGGTCTCAAAACGTTATGCCAAAGTTGTTTATTCTCTGCGGAGCGGTTCCGCTTCCGGAGCGGCAAAATTAGTCACTTTTTTTTGTCTGCACAACAACCTGCCCCATCTGTTTTGCTCCGAATTTTCAATGCCGCCCCTCGCGCAAGCCCCTCCGATGGAGCGCCTGTCTCCGCCTCCGCGCAGGCCCCTTGACAGCCTTGACATTGACACGAGGTTATATCGCTATCCCTCAGCGATATAACCCCAAAATCGTGTCAAGGTGCCTGTAAATCCTCTTCCGGATCAGTGGGTTGTGATAGTCTGGAGCTCGTTGTCGCTACTGTTGAACTGCTTCTTATTGCGCCATTTGAAGTTCTTAGTCTGGAAAGTATAGGATATTCCAATCTGCAACTCAGGAGTTCGGGTTAATCTCACGCTGCGGCTATACGAACTGTAGTCAGTACTTTTTGTCCACGATTTCCTGGGAGCCTTCGAGCACAGATACTTTTGCATGGCTACCTTCACGGATACTGAATTACTGATCCTCCACCCTAAATTGAAAGCTGAGAAGTAATCGGGGCTACTCTTTATGTATAATTGATATACGTAGCCAGAATATCTGAGATCAGCAGTGAGATAAAATTTTTTATAGCTGACAGATCCTCTAAAGGACGCAGTTACCGTAGAGCCTTTGAATGCCATTCCCTTTATGAAATTTTTTCCGTAACCGATATCTGCATTCAGATTGCCGCGGAAATCGTTTTTACGAGGGAAATTGTAATTGAATGTCACCCCTGCCGAGAGGTTGCCGGAATGCCCGAAATTCTGATAGGTTTTCACTACCACATCATCTTCCATATATTGATAACTCCTTACTTGGTCGGAGAAGTACGTATAGTTGACATAGGAGTTGAGTCTGATATTGCCCGTTCTCAGCGTGTACCCTAAATATACCTGATCGAAGTGGCTCGGTTTCAGAAGCGGGTTACCTTTGTTTACGACCAGAAGATCAGTCGAAGTGTTGCGCGGATTCAAATTGCCCGCGCTCGGCATCTGGCGGCGTCGGCTGTAACGGAGATCTAAGCTATGATGGTCGGTGATATTATAATATATAGATGCATAGGGTAAAAAGTCTATATAACTGTTCTTTACTCCTTCGGCATCGGAGAATACCATATCAAGTCCGAGTGAGACCATATAATAGAATCGGGAATCTGATTGGTTGTTGTCGATTCCGGCAAAGAGGTACTCGCGCGTCCTCCGGTAGCGGTAATTTGGCCATTGGTCGAGGCGGTCATCAATATTGGTCACTGCGTATTCAGTATTTGAGCCGGCATCAAGGTGCATCGACTCGGTGAGCATATCGGAGTAGTTGGCATAGAGCTCGCCCATGTGGCGGCTGTTGTCGAGGTCTATACTGCTTTTATATGTATATGAAGGCCAGTCGCTTGTTTCCTCTCTATCGGTGGTATTACCGTTGAGGGAGTAATAATAGTCGCCGGAGATCTCCAGCGTACGGTCGTCGGTAAATGAGTGCTTGTAATAAATGTTTCCCGAAAACTGTTTATTCTTATCATGCGAGTTGACTAAAGATATAAGTGGTGAAGTCTCTCCGGTAGCGGTGTTACTTATCTCTCCTGAATAATTTGTATTGCTGTTGTAAGGGTGAGCATAGTATCTCAGACCATAAGCTAAATAATTCTTCTTTGAGAATAATTTGTCTCCGCCGAAATTAATTGTCGTCTGGCTACCGTTGCGCGAGGTATTATCCCCGTTCATTATCTTATGAATATTACCCTGATAATTGTCAGTATAGTATTTATCTCTATCTTCCCGTACGCGCCAGTATACAGCATTCAGATAAACTGACGAAGTGGCTGTTCCTACTTCAAATGCCCCGCTAGTATAAATAAAGTTTGCGTTAGGCATTGATGTAACTCCAAGATCCCCACGCATATAAGGTTTAATCCCCTCTTTCTTCAGCTTGATATTGAGCACCGAAGCCACCCCGGAGTCACTGCGGTAGCGCGCCGAAGGATTGTCAATCACCTCAACAGATTCAATCATTTCCGGACTGAGCACATCTAACGGCTTCTTCACACCATCTACAAGAATCAGGGGAACAGTACCATTATCAAGAGATATCGACCGATTGATTACATCAACGTTAAGCCGTGGAATCTCGAGCAAAGCGAGGTAGGCGTTAGGTTCATTCTTAGCTTGCTCGGTAAGATAATAGATCGACATTCCCGCACGCTCCTTTGTTATCTTGCGCGCATCGCCGGTCACTGTCACCTCACCCAACACCGTTGCGTCCTCTTCGAGCTCGAACTTAGGTAGCTTCACTTTCTCCGTCAGGGTAAACTTCTGTGAAGCAGCCTTATATCCGAGCATCGAAACCTTGCACTCGTAGTCTCCTTTCGGAAGACCCTTCAGCTCGAAGCGGCCCTTGCTGTCGGTCACCGTTCCGCCCGCTACCGTATCAGCCTGCACGAACAGCACCGTACTGCCCGCGAGCGCATCGCCCGCCTTGTTCGCCACACTGCCGCTAACCGTCGTCTGCGCTGAAACTGAGGTAATTCCGAGCAGCAAAGATAGAATTGAAATAAGAGTTTTCATGATTCTAAGTTTAGTCCTGTTTATAGTCCTTTATATACATGACTGAGAAATGCTCGATTTGTGACACTCCCACCCCAACTTTTTTTTCAGAAAAGCCCATGGCATGGGCTTCTGAGGGTAAGACCGCTGCCGAAGGCTGCGTTTGTGGTAAGCCTCACGCTCGCGGCTCTGCCGCAGCGTGAGGACATAGATGCATGTACAAACCTGACCTCGCAAGAGGTCATCATATTGGCTGCAAGCGTGAGGTTTACCATAAATGCTACCTACAGCAGCATAGTTGCCACGTTTCCTCTAACCACTATCTGCCCGAAAGCTGATGAGGCGGTCAGAATCTTCTTTGCTCTCTCTGCTCATACATAGGCTACTATAACATCGCAGCTCCGCAGCTCAGGTGTTTTGCGTTGGTCATTTCCGTGGGCTCCGCTTTGCTCCACCCACGGTTTACCACAATCTCACCGCTTCGCGGCTCACTTTATTGCTGCTTCCTCCGTACAGGCCCCTTGACGGCCTTGACATTGACAAGGGGTTATATCGCTATCACTCAGCAATATAACCCTAAAACCGTGTCAAGGTAGTCAAGACTCCTTTCTCCCGCGTCCACTGGTCTCCCTTTTCCCTGAAAAAGCCGATGGCATTGGCTTCTGACGGTAATGCCGCTGTCGGGAGGGCTTTTGCTTCACTCTGATTCTTAGGGATTAACGTAAAGGCGGACAAAAAATTTATTCTTTTTTCGGGAAAGTAGAGGCATTTACATTTAATTTGCTTATATTTGTGGCAGATACGCAACAATAAAAATTATTTAACCTTAAAATCGACTATATGGCGACAATTACCAAAAAAGAGGTTCATGACCGAGTGATGACCCTTTACGAGGCCTGTGAGGCCCAGCTTACCCCGGCAGAACGCGCTGAGCAGGCTAAATATGCCGGTATGGTTCAGAATCATGCCGACAAGGTTTTCCTCTGCAAGATGCTCGATGAGACCTCGCAGATCCGGAATAATAAAATCCTGGCCCGCAGAATCAAGGGCATGGTGAAGGAGTATGGCATTCCGGGCTTCTTCAATACTCGCGACCGTCTGCTCTTCAAGCTCTTCGTGGCTACGGCAGAGCTGCCCGGAGTGGCTGATATTGCTATTCCCATTATCAAATGGCGCACGCGCAAGGATACTACCGCCGTATGCCTCGATGCCGAAGAGAAGGCGCTCGACAAGCACCTTAAGGAGCGTAAGGATCAGGAGGTAGGCCAGAATGTGAATCTTATCGGTGAGGTGGTGATCGGCGAGCGCGAAGCCAACCGTCGCTTCGAGCGCTACCTGGAGGCTCTCGAGAATCCGGAGATCAACTATATATCGGTGAAGATTTCTGGTATATGCGCCCATATCCACGGTCTTAACCATGAGGAGATCTTCCCGGAGCTTGTGCGCCGCATGACCCTGCTCTATCAGAAGGCTATTGATTTCCCCTATACCGACAAGCACGGAGTGACGAAGCCGAAGTTCATAAACCTCGATATGGAGGAATACAAGGACTTCCACATGACCAAGAAGCTCTTCTTCGAGGTGATGAGCAAGCCTCAGTTCAAGAATTATGAGGCGGGTATCGTGGTGCAGGCTTATCTGCCCGACGCCTGGGATTTCCAGACGGAGCTTCTGGAGTTTGCCCGCAAGAGGGTGGCTGAGGGTGGCTCGCCGATCAAGATGCGCCTTGTGAAGGGCTGTAACCTCGATATGGAGAACGTAGTCAGCAGCTTGCGCGGCTGGACGATGCCTTGCCGCGACTCGAAGGTAGAGGTCGACGCCTGCTATATGAACATTCTTGAGCGCGCGCTGAAGCCGGAGAATGCCGAAGTGCTCCATATCGGCATGGCGAGCCATAACCTCTATACGATAGCTTATGCATGGCTTCTTACGCAGAAATACGGCACACGCCCGGAGACGTTCTGCTTCGAGATGCTCGAGGGTATGGCCAATCATCTCTGGCGCGCCCAGAAGGAGCTCGGATCCTACGTGCTTCTTTATGCTCCGGTGGTGAAGGAGGAAAACTTCCTTAATGCCGTGTCTTATCTGGTGAGACGTCTCGACGAGAATACGGGCCCGGAAAACTTCCTTGCCTACTCTTTCAATCTCAAGCCCGGCACGGAGACCTGGAAATTCTTGGCCGACCAGTTTGACGAGGCCTACGATATGAAGGGCACAATCTTCAACGGCCAGAAGCGTCAGCAGGACCGCAACAAGCCCTATCAGCACCGCGAGCCGTCGTGGGAGATGAAGAATGAGCCCGACACCGACTTCGATCTCTTCCCCAACCAGAGCTGGATTGAGGGCGTATATGCAAAATGGAAGAAGAATCCGGGCGATAAGCCGGAGCTGATTCCGGTGCAGATAGGCGACAAGACGGTAGAGACTTCCGATGTGCAGTCGTATAAGGATCATTGCCAGAACGATGAGGTGACGGTAGTGGAGATGTGTCGCGCCGGAAAGAAAGAGGTTGAGGAGATCCTGAAGATAGCCGAAACCGATCCTTCAGGCTGGCGTAAGCTCCCGCTTGAGAAGCGCCACGAGATTCTCTCCGCCGGCGCCAACAAGCTTGCCGAGATGCGCGGCGATCTGATAGGAGCGATGAGCGCGATTACCGGCAAGACTATCACAGAGGGCGATACGGAGGTGAGCGAGGCTATTGACTATGCACGCTTCTATACCACTACGGTGAAGAAATTCGAGGATCTCGAGACGGTAGACATGGCTCCCAAAGGCACCGTGCTGGTGATTTCGCCCTGGAATTTCCCGTGTGCCATTCCTATGGGAGGCGTTTGCGCTGCTCTGGCTACAGGCAACACCTGTATCCTTAAGCCGGCCACTGTGGCTGCTCCGATAGCCTGGATGGCCGCTCAGGCGCTGTGGGACGCCGGAGTGCCTAAAGAGGCGCTGCAGGTAGTGGTGCCTGACCATGAGGCGCTGCCGATGCTCACGTCATCGCCCGTAATCGACCATGTGATCCTTACCGGCGGCACCGATACGGCTCAGGACATAGCCCGCAATAATCCGGGCAAGGCTCTGACGGCTGAAACTGGCGGCAAGAATGTGATGATCATTACAGCGAGCGCTGACCGTGGCCACGCGGTGATGAACGCCTGCGCGAGCGCGTTTGGCAATGCAGGTCAGAAATGCTCCGCCACCTCGCTGCTGCTTGTGGAGAAGAGCGTTTACGACGATGAGAGCTTCCGTAAGCTCATAGTAGACTGCGCAACCTCGATCAAGGTAGGTCCGGTATGGAACATGGGCAACACCGTGGGTCCGATGATCACCAATAAGAATGAGAAGCTCCTGAAAGCCTTCGAGCTCGAGCCGGGCGAAAGCTGGCTTGTAGAGCCGAAATGGCTTGATGAGAAGCATTATATAATGTCGCCCGGAGTGAAGATTGGCGTCAAGCCTGGCAGCTATTCCTTCCAGACAGAGCTTTTTGGCCCGCTGCTGAGCGTAGTGCCGGTGAAGGATCTCGACGAAGCGATCTCGCTCGTTAACTCGCTGCCTTATGGCCTTACTTCCGGCCTGCAGAGCCTCGATGAGAATGAGCAGAAGAAATGGCGCGAGAGCGTAGAGGCCGGTAACCTCTATATAAACCGCGGCACTACGGGCGCTGTGGTGAACCGTCAGCCCTTCGGAGGCATGAAGCTCTCTTCCTTTGGCGGAGGCACCAAAGCCGGAGGTCCGAACTATGCCGCTCAGTTCATGGTGATTACCGATAAGCCCGGAGCCGTGAAAGACTGGCGCAAGAGCTATGAGAATGCCTATAAGGAGGAATTCTCCACTATCCGCGACTGGAACAAGTGCATCGGCGAGCAGAATCTGTTCCGCTATCTGCCGGTGAAGTCGATGGGGCTGCGTGTGCTCGATGGCGACAAGCTCTCCGATGTGGAGAAAGTAGTGGTAGCCGCTTCGATAGTAGGCGCTCCTCTCACAGTCAGCATAGATCCGCAGAATCCGATTCTTGCCGATGTGAAGAAGCTAGGCACCCGCGTGAAGGTGGAGAGCCTTGATGCATTCCTCAAGTCGGTAGGCAGCTATGAGCGCCTGCGCACGCTGGGCGGTGAGGTGCCTGAGGAGCTTTGGAAGGCAGCCGCTGCCGCCGACCGCCATGTGGCCTCGCAGCGACCGCTCAACGAGGGTCGCCTGGAGCTGATCAACTATCTTAAGGAGCAGTCAATCAGCTTCGAGTATCATCGCTACGGATCGATGCCGGTAGTGCCCGAGGATAAGTAACACAAGTCCTGATTTTTATAAATAGAGCGAAAGGCTGTGCCGCAGATTGTGAGGCGCAGCCTTTCCCATACTTTTCGCTATAATATATTGGTTATTAAGCTTTAAGACGCTTAAAGCGGGCCTGCCGGTTGCTTCGGGGAGTAGAAAGATGAAAAAAATTTCAGGGAAAAGAGAAATTTTTTAGGTCAAAAGTTTGCAGTGTCAGATTAAAGTCGTAAATTTGTTGTCGAATTGCAACAATAATTACATTTGTAGCTCAATTTAGACATGATAGATGCGCTGAAGCATAATCTGCTTTTCACCATTATTAGGGTGGCAATGCCGAAAGGCACTGTCTGATTTATTATTTCGTCGGAATCGATGTTTCCGGCGGGGTAGATTCATGCCAGTATCTTCAACATCTAATTGAGTCGAGAAACGATCGCCCCGGAGAGGGGCAATTGCAGCCGACTTGGAATAATCAGGCGGATTCGCTGCTGAGATGCAGCTTACGCCTACTAAAGATATAATCCGAGTTAGTTCGTAAAAAAAGCTCCCGGATGCCTGTGAAGGTGTCCGGGAGCGATTTTTAGGCTTCGGGATTATTTCTTGGGCGAGAGGCGCACCATAAGCACGCCGTGGGCCGGAATCTCAGCCTTGAGATTGGAGTCGGTAGTGCCGATGTTCTTGTGCTGCCACAGATCGCGCACATCGTAGACGTGTTTGCGGAAACTGATATCGCGGGCGAAATACATCGTCTGGTGCTTCCAGTCGTAGTCGAGCTTCCAGGGGGTATCAGCGCGGTTGAGGAAGCAGATGGCGATTTCACCGTCGGCGAGGGGCTTGGCCCAGATTTCGTGGTCGCCCATATCCATGAAGCGGATACCCTGCTTGCCCAGCTTGTCCTGGTTCACGGCGATCACCTCTTTGTTCGTGAGAATATCAATTGTCTCCTTGCTCATGTTGCGCAGGTCGTTGCCGCTCATCAGCGGAGCAGCCAGCATGCACCACATCGAGAAGTGGGTCACATATTCGTCGTGGGTCATTCCGCCGTTGCCAACCTCGAGCATTTCAGCATCGTTCCAATGGCCCGGTCCGGCGTAGGGATAGAGGTCGGCCATCTTGTCGACGATATCGAGCACTCCTACACCACCCCAGTCGAACAGACACTGGTAGCAGTCGCGGATATCGGGTGTGATCCTCCAGAGGTGGCCGATGCCCTTGCCCCACTTCCAGGGCTCGTTTTCGCCCCATTCGCAGATGCTGAACACGATCGGACGGCCACACTGCTTGAGGGCGTCGCTCATGGTCTTATAGGCTGCCTCGGCGTTCTGGCCCTCGTTGGAGCACCAGTCATATTTCAGATAGTCAACACCCCAGTTGGCATAGGTGCGTGCGTCCTGAAACTGGTAGCCGCGGCTTCCGGGGCGCCCCTGGCAGGTCTCTGAGCCGGCGCAGGAATATACTCCGAGCTTCAGGCCCTTGGAATGCACATAGTCGGCAAGCGCCTTCATTCCGCTGGGGAAGCGCTCGGCATCTACCTGGATATAGCCTTCTGCATCGCGGCCCACCTGCCAGCAGTCGTCGATCACGAGGTATTCGTAGCCGGCATCTTTCATACCGGTAGCTACCATGGCGTCGGCCATCTCCTTTACGAGCTTTTCGCTCACATCGCAGCCGAATTTATTCCAGCTGTTCCAGCCCATCGGAGGAGTCTGGGCGAGCATAAGGAAGGCTGAGTCGGCGGCTTCTTTCTGGTCGCCGAAATACATCTGCGCGTCGGCGGCCGTAGCGGCAGCGCAAAGCGCCAGAGTGAGAATCAGTTTCTTCATGTAGGTATATGTTTAGTCGGTTCTTATAGGTTATCTCTCTTTTCCGGCTGCGCTATGCGCGATAGGATCAGCTTCGGCGAGAGGGCGCGCATACACTGGTAGTCATGGCGCATGCAGGGCTTGTCGCCAAAAACCGAGCACGGGCGGCACACGAGGTCGAGCTGCACCATATCCGCTTTCTTCTGGCGCCAGCCGTGGAAGCCGCAATAGGGGTGAGTGGCGCCCCAGATGCTTACGGTACGGAGCTTTACGAGCGAGGCGAGATGCATATTGGCCGAATCCATCGAGACCATCACATCGCAATAGTGCATCAAGGCGAGCTCCGCCTTGAGCCCGAGTCCGAGAGCGGCTACATTCACCGCCCGCGGCCATTTCCGCGCCCAGTCGGCCAGCACTCTTGTCTCCTTCTCACCGTGGCCCATCAGGAAGATCCGCGTGTTGGGGTCAGAGGCCACCCCGGCCACTACCTCCTCCATCTGGTCGAGGGGATAGATCTTGCCTCTGTGGGCGGCGAAGGGAGCTATCGCCACCCAGCGCTCGCCATCTTGCTTCGGCGGCGTGGCGGCAGCGAAGAGTGCAGGGTCGGGAGCGCTCTCTTCAAACAGGGAGTTGAATTTCTCCGTGTGCCGGAATCCGGCGCGGTGGAAAGCCTCCCGGTAGCGGTCGCGGCTGCTTACCAGCGGCAGAAGCACCTTATTGCGGCGCCGCGTAAGAGCGCGCTTGCCTCTGCGTCCCTTGCGAAGGCGCGAAACCCCTACACCGCTGAAAAGGGCGGCGATGCCGAGCAGGCGAGTGCGGATCACATCGTGGAGGTCTACCACTCGCTCGAATCCATATTTCTTATTCAGCGAGCGCCATAGCCTCCACATGCCTCCGGGTCCCTTCCATTCGTCGAGATTCACGGCTTCGACCGTAAGGTTAGGCGGACGGTTTATGAAAAGCCCGGCCGCATGGCTACGCGTCAGCATCACGAACTCCACATCGGGGTTGGAGACGCATACATCGTAGACCACCGGTATGCTCATCGCCACATCGCCGAGCGCGGAGAAGCGCACGGCCAGCACGCGCCTAAGCCTTCCCTTTGCCATAAAGCACCGGGTTGGTATCCTTGTCGTTGTACATCTTCATCTGCCTGTAGACCTTCATGTGCTTGCGGCCGGCTGCTATATCGTCGAGAAGCGTATCGATCGCTTCGGTCAGGTCCTTGCGCTGCTCGAGGAGTACCTCCAGCTTAGCCGCGCAGCGGGCGCGGTGAGCCTCGTCGGCGTCGGTGCGTTCGGTCTGCTCCTTCATGTGCCAGATCTTGAGGGCGAGAATGGAGAGCCGGTCGAGCGCCCACGCGGGGCTTTCAGTATTGATGGTAGCGTCGGGAGCCGGCTTCACGCCCGCCCACTTGTCGCGGAAATACGTATCGAGCTCCTCAACCATGTCGGTGCGATCCTGATTGCTGCGGTCAATCCGCCGCTTTATCGCGAGCGCCTCTACAGGGTCGATGTCGGGATTGCGGATAATGTCTTCCAGATGCCACTGCACGGCATCAATCCAGTTTTTTGCAAACAGCACAGCCTCCGGGGTGCCCTTCTCATAGGGCGTAGGTTGCGGTGCGTCGACATGATCCGTAGTGTGGTACGCGGCTACCGACTCGTCGAAAACGCGGTTTGAAAGTTCGGCGAATTTCATGGTTGTAAAGAGATAAAGGTGGTATAAATCAATTAGTTCTTATTTCTTCGGGAAAGCGATGTTCACAGTATGACCCTGATTGAAGCTTTTGGTAATCTTCTTACCGTCGCCGTAGGTCACTGTAAGGCGCAGCTTATCGCCCTTCTCACGCTCCACATTAAGGTCAAATTTCTCTCCGAAAGCGTCAATTTTATTTAGGCTCATCTGGTTCCAGCCTTCAGGCAGGCGGGGAGAGAGCGAGAATGAGCGCAGACCGGTTGGCCGGATTCCGAACAGACCTTCGGTCATGATCCTGGCGTAGAGTGCGCTTTCAGCCGAGAGGTGACGCTGCGAGCCTTCGGGCCACGCCTCGATAGCGTAGGGCACATGCTCGCCGAGCAGACGGCGGCGCGAGAAGGCCTCGAGATAAGGCATCACCTGGCTCAGGGGAGCCGTCTGGAGCGCGGCGCGGAACGCATAGAGGGTGGCGCGGTCCCAGAAAGTCTTGTCGCCGCTTTCGGTCAGGATTCCGTCGCGGGTCCACATCTTGGGTGAGAAAAGCGCTTCCCATACTCCTTGCGCGCCGGGAGCGCCGATCAGCATAGGCCAGCAGATCCATGCGCGCAGTTTGTCGTTGCCTTTATAATAAGCGTAGGCATCGTAGCCCTCCACATTGGCCGGGAAATAGTTGATGATGGCTTTGTATAGGTCGTCGGCCTGCTTGGTGTAGGTAGCGGCCTCTTTCTTATGGCCGAGGTCGGTGGCGAGGTAGGAGGCGGAGCGAAGGGCATCGTAGTAGAGGCAGGCGGTGGCGAGGTTGGCTTCTCCTGAGGGGAAGCGGCCTTCAAGCTCATCGCTGTCGGAGGCGGGCACACCTTCGGCGTTGATCTTGCGGTGGGTGAACTCAAGGCACCACTGGATAAGCGGCCAGAGATGCTCGGCCACCTTCTTGTCGCCGTTGGCAAGTGCATAGCGCGAGGCGCCATAGGCTATCATCGAGGCGTCGCCACGGTCGCCGGCTCCGTCCCAGTAGTCGGTGCCTTCAGCTATGATTGAGCTCGGTATGGGCTTCCATTCATCGTTCATATAGCGGGCAAACATGTCGAAAGAGTTTTCCGCCGATTTCTTGGCATAGTCATAGCCCAGATAGGGGAAGAACGGATTGGCATATTCAGCCTGGTCATTTGCCCAGATAGCTGAGTAGTAGGATTCTCCTCCGGGACCGTGCATCGGGCCGCCCTTCGTCTCATAGATACTTTCGGCGGCACGGAGCTTGGCGAAGGCAAACATTTCGTTGAGCACAGGGTCGGGCGTGTTGAGCACCAGATTAGAAGCGAGCTGATTGGTGAGCGCGGTGCGGGCGAGGCGTTCAGCCTGAAGATCCACTTTCGCCGCCTCGGCTCCGCTGAGGGTGCCGGAGGTGGCGGCTCCGAACTCTACGCTCTCCCCCGGTGCAAGAGTCACCTTACCCGGAGCATCGACCATCCAGGTGCGCACGGCGTAGGTGCCCTGCACACCTTCCTCGGTAGTTTCAGCAGCGGCATAGGGAGGAATATCGAGAGTCACGTTGCGGGTGCCACCGTTGGTGATGGTCCAGCATTCCACTAAGGTCGGCTGCTCGGCGCTGGGGAACACAGTGCGTTTGATATCGAGCTTCTGCGAAGGAATCTGCGACCAAACAGTCATGGCTCCGTCGTCGGCCATACCGAGGCGTATGGAGTCGGTTTTCTCAGCGAGAGCTGATAGAGGCACCCTTCCGAGCCTGATCTGGTCGAGTGGGTTCCAGCGCACCCTGCGCATAAGGCTCGCGTGGGTATTGTTGGGAATTGTGCGCAGCAGCGGCCATACCATACCCCGGTCGAGCTCAAAGCGGCCGGTAGTGTCTACACCGTAGCGGAGCACCGAAGCCACGCGCTTTCCTGCCATCTCGATATGGTCGGAATGCACCTGTCCGGGCTGTACCACCCACATGATCGCGCCATCGGGGCGCAGATCCCAATATTCTTTAAGGGGTTGTTCTGCCGAAGCGCAGAGAGCCGCGGCAAGGGTCGGAATCAGTAGTAATCGTTTCATTGCTATCGTTGTTTTAGTTGTTTGAGGCTGCCGCATCGCGGCTTGCGACCTCAAAGTTATGGAAAAAATCCCTTATTCTCTCAATTATTGACCTTTTTCTTATTGGAAGAAAATCATTTTAATCAGGAATATGGTCAGCACCGCTATTATCACGGGTTTCGCTATTCCGCTGCCCTTGCGGATAAAGAAGGTACTTCCCAGATAGTTGCCCGCAATTCCGAACACGGCAGCCGCAATTCCGAGAGGAAGCGCCACTGCGCCGTGATAGAGATATACGGCGAGCGCGGCGGCGTTGGTAGAAAGATTGATCATCTTCGACATTCCGGCGGCTGAATTGAGGCTGCATCGCGCTATGTAGACAAGCGCGAGGATAAGGAAGGTGCCGGTGCCAGGCCCGTAGAATCCGTCGTAGACTCCCATCACCAGAGCTGCCGCTGCGGCTATCCACATGGTAGCGGCCGCGGAGAAGGGCTTCTTGCGGCTCTCTATGCCTTTTACGCTCAATACGAATACCGCCGTGAGCGGAATGACCACCAGCATCACCTTGTCGAAGACCCCTCCGGGCACCTTCAGAGCCAGTTCTGCACCCACAGCGGAGCCACCTAAAGCGGCCACTATAGCAGGTATCGACCTGACCACATCAAACATGCCGCGCCGGGCGTAGCGCCAGGTGGGCACGAGGGTGCCGCAAAACGAAGAGAATTTATTGGTGGCTATCGCGCCTACGGGAGGCAGACCAGTCATAAGATAGGCCGGAAGCGAGATCAAACCTCCTCCTCCGGCTATGGAATCGACGAATCCCGCGAGAAATACGAGCGGGCAGACTATCGCGTAGTCGAGCATCGCGGGAGCAACTCAGCAATCTTTATGAACTGCACTTTTCCGGCATCTCTCGGTTTGGCGGCCGGAGTCTCTTCCGGATAGCCGAGTGCTATGGCGAGGCAGAGGTCATAGCCTTCGCTGAAGCCTAATTTCTTGAGCAGCTCAGGCTTCTCCTTCATGGATCTCACCGGGCTGCCGAGATTCACCGTGCCGAGGCCATAGGCCCAGGCTGAGAGGCATACGTTTTCGGAAAGCAGGCCTACATCGATGGCCGACATATCATAGTCCGTGCGGTTGGCTATAAACAGGTAGACAGGAGCCTTATAGAGTCCATCAACCTCAGCAGCGAGAAGGGCTGCCGACTCCGGATCGCATACTACCTTTACCTCATAGGCCTGCTGGTTGCGCCCGTTGGGGGCATTGATTCCGCAGTTCAGAATCGTGTCGAGCACATCGCGGGGCACTGCCTTGTCAGAGTATTTCCTGATGCTCCGGCGCGTCATGATGTTATCGATCACTGCCGCGCGAGCAGCTGTCTGCACTGATCCGGCGGCCTGTTGCCCGGCCGGAGAGCAGCTTCCTGATTCTTTGATAGCGCAGCAGCGGTCCCAGGCGAGCCAGCCTCCGCGCAGATCTACCACTTTATAGCCCTCCGACGCGAGCCAGCCGGCTGCTTCGGCGCTTCTGCGGCCACTTCGGCAGTAGAGATAGATGGTTTTCCCCTTATCAAGTTTCCGGGCTTCGGTCTTGAACGCATCGGGATCGAGCCAGTTGATGTTGAGAGCTCCGGGCATGTGACCCTCCTTATACTCATCAGGGCGCCTCACGTCGAGGATAACCCCTTTCGGATCCGCTTTCAGAAGCGCTTTGAACTCAGTGGGATCCACGGTTTTCACATTGCTGTGCTGGGCCTTGAGGCCGAAAGCTCCGGCGGTAATCATAAGCAGGCAGGCGATAAATTTCAGTAATTTCATTTCGGTAGTTCTGGAAATTTCCCCAAAGGTAGATATTTTTTATCAAAATGCTGTGCATGTGGCTAATCCGGAGCAGCGATGAAAAAAGTTGTAAAAAAGTGTTTGGAAGGATTAAACCATGCGGCTTCCGGAGCCTCTAATATCACGGACGGACTTTCCCTCGTCGACACGATTTTCTGACACTATGAACAAATACCTCAAATGGGGGCTTGTAGGTCTTGTAGTGGCCGGCATTGCAATATGGGGCTGGTATGGCCTCACCCCTCACAAAAACAATGAGATGAATGGTGCCCCGGCGGCTGCGGGGCAAACCAAGAAGTCGCTTGCTGTCAATGCCAAGGTGCTTAAGCCGCATCTTATCACCGACCAGATCCTCGTGACCGGTAAACTGCTGCCCGACGAGGAGGTGGATCTGGCGTTTGAGACGTCGGGGAAAATCACGGCTCTCAATTTCAGCGAGGGTTCAGTAGTGACGAAAGGCGCTCTTCTCGGCAAGGTCAACGACGAGCACCTCCAGGCGCAGCTTAAGAGGCTTGAGTCGCAGCTTCCTCTGGCTGAGGCGAGAGTGTATCGCCAGGCTACCCTGCTTAACCGTGAGGCTGTGAGCCAGGAGGCTCTTGAGCAGGTGCGCACCGAACTGGCCACTCTGAAAGCGGAAATAGAAAATGTGAAGGCTAATATCCGCATGACCGAGCTGCGCGCCCCCTTCGATGGGGTGATTGGTTTGCGTCAGCTCTCTGTGGGAGCCTATGCCTCCCCGTCGTCGATGGTGGCGAAGCTCACGAAGATGAATCCCCTGAAGGTGGAGTTCTCGGTGCCGGAGCGCTATGCCAAGGAGGTGCAGAAAGGCACTAATCTCGACTTTAAGGTAGATGGCTATCTCGATCCTTTCAAGGCTCAGGTCTACGCTACTGAGTCAGCTCTTGATATCGGTACCCATACGCTCACCGTGAGGGCGCTCTACCCCAATGCCTCGCACGAGCTGCAGCCGGGACGCTACACGGATATAGCGCTTAAAAATAAAGAGATAGAAGATGCTATCGCAGTGCCCTCGCAGGCGATAGTGCCGGAAATGGGTATCAACAAGGTCTTCGTGTACCGCAGCGGCAAGGCGGAGCCGGTAGATGTGGAGACGGGTATCCGCACCGCCAGCGAAGTGCAGATTCTCCGCGGCCTCCAGGAAGGGGATACCATCATCACCTCCGGCACCCTGCAGCTCCGCAAGGGTCTTGATGTGACGCTTCAGAAAATAGACTGACGCACGATGAATATTTCCGAACTTAGCATCAGGCGTCCGGTGCTTGCCACCGTGCTGACGATTCTGATCGTGCTTTTCGGCGTGATCGGTTATTTCATGCTCGGCGTCAGGGAGTATCCTTCGGTAGATAATCCCATCATCACGGTTCAGTGCAGCTACCGCGGAGCCAATGCCGATGTGATTGAAAGCCAGATTACGGAGCCGCTTGAAGAGCACATCAACGGTATTCCCGGCATTCGCTCGCTTACCAGTACGAGCAGCCAGGGATTCAGCTATATCACGGTAGAGTTCGAGCTGTCGGTAGATCTTGAGACGGCAGCCAACGACGTGCGCGACAAAGTGTCGCGTGCGCAAAGCTATCTGCCGCGCGATTGCGATCCGCCTACGGTTTCAAAGGCAGATGCCGACGCCATGCCTATCCTTATGGTGGCTCTCGAGAGCGATGAGCGCTCTTTGCTTGAGCTTAGCGAGATAGCTGACCTCACGGTGAAGGAACAGCTGCAGACGATCTCCAACGTCAGCAGCGTGGAGATCTGGGGCGAGAAGCGCTATTCCATGCGCCTCTGGCTCGATCCGGTGAAGATGGCCGGCCATGGCATTACGCCTGTCGATGTGCGCAATGCGGTGACCAAGGAGAATCTCGAGCTGCCGTCGGGAAGTATCGAAGGCAACGCCACCGAGCTGACGCTGCGCACTATGGGTCAGATGCACACGCCGGAGGAGTTTAACAACATTATCCTGCGTGAAGATGATGGCAGAGTGGTGCGCGTAAGCGATATAGGCCATGCCGAGCTGGGCGCCAACAATATAAAGAGCTATATGAAGATGAATGGTGTGCCGATGGTAGGTGTGGTAGTGATTCCGCAGCCGGGCGCCAATCATATCGAGATAGCCGACGCCGTCTATAAGCGTATGGAGCAGATGAAGAAGGATCTGCCGAAAGACGTGAACTATAGCTATAGTTTCGATAATACGCGATTCATCAGGGCTTCGATTTCGGAGGTGAAGGATACGGTCTACGAGGCGTTTGTGCTCGTGATCGTGATTATCTTCCTCTTCCTGCGCGACTGGCGCGTCACTCTGGTGCCATGTATCGTGATTCCCGTATCGCTTGTCGGCGCATTCTTCGTAATGTTTATCGCGGGTTTCTCCATCAATGTGCTGACCATGCTTGCAGTGGTGCTTTCGGTCGGTCTGGTGGTCGACGATGCGATAGTGATGACGGAAAATATCTATGTGCGTATAGAGCGGGGTATGCGGCCGTTTGAGGCCGGCATAGATGGAGCCAAAGAGATATTCTTCGCCGTGATTTCCACTACGATCACACTTGTGGCGGTGTTCCTTCCCATCGTCTTTATGGAGGGTCAGAGCGGGCGACTTTTCCGCGAGTTCAGTTTCGTGGTGGCCGGTTCGGTGGTAATCTCATCGTTTGCCGCCCTCACTATCACGCCCATGCTCGCTACCCGCATTCTTAAGCGCCATGAGAAGCCGGGCTGGTTCTACCGCAAGACGGAACCCTTCTTCGAGGGTCTCAACAGGGTATATGCCCGGTCGCTCGACTGGTTCCTGCGCCGCCGCATCTGGTCGCTGCCCCTGATGGTGGTGATGTTCGGAATCATCTATCTGCTCTGGGGTCTTATTCCTTCGGAGATGGCCCCGATGGAAGACCGCTCTCAGATCACCGTCAATACCAGCGGCGCTGAGGGTGTGAGCTATGAGTATATGCGCGATTATACCGAAGATATAGCCCAGCTGATCGATTCGCTGGTGCCCGACGCCAAATCGACCACGGCCCGCGTATGGAACGGACGAGGCAATATCCGCATCACCCTGCCCGATCTTAAGGACCGCGATTATTCGCAGATGGAGGTGGCTGAGCGGCTTTCTCAGGCTATCAAGGATAAGACGATGGCCCGCTCCTTCGTGCAGCAGCAGTCATCGTTCGGCGCCCGCCGAGGCGGTATGCCAGTGCAGTATGTGCTTCAGGCCACGAGTATCGAGAAACTTCAGAAGGTGCTTCTGGAGTTTCTGGCCAAGGTATATGAGAATCCCACATTCCAGATGGCCGACGTGAACCTGAAATTCAGCAGTCCGGAGATGCGTGTGAACATAAACCGCGACAAGGCCTCTACGATGGGTGCCAGTGTGCAGGATATAGCCCAAACGCTCCAGTATGGTCTCAGCGGCCAGCGCATGGGATATTTCTACATGAACGGCAAGCAATACGAGATCATCGGCGAGATTAACCGCCAGCAGCGTAACACTCCCGACCAGATCCGCTCCATCTATCTGCGTAATTCCGCAGGTGAGATGATCCAGCTGGATAATCTCGTGGAGTTTGTAGAGGCTGTGGCTCCTCCGCAGCTCTACCACTATAACCGCTTCATCTCGGCTACTATCTCCGCCGGTCTGGCCAAGGGCAAGACCATAGGCGACGGCCTGGAAGAGATGGACAAGATAGCCGCTTCCACACTCGACGATACATTCCGCACCGCTCTTGCAGGCGACTCGAAGGATTACCGGGAGAGCTCATCGAGCCTCATGTTTGCCTTCGTGCTTGCTCTGGTGCTGATCTATCTGATTCTGGCGGCTCAGTTTGAGAGCTTCAAGGATCCCTCGATCATCATGCTCACGGTGCCTCTGGCTATCGCCGGCGCGCTCGGGTTCATGTATTTCGGCGGAGTGACCATGAATATCTTCAGCCAGATCGGCATCATCATGCTTATCGGTCTGGTGGCGAAAAACGGTATTCTTATCGTAGAGTTTGCTAATCAGCGTCAGGAGGCGGGCGAGGATAAGATGCTCGCTATCCGCACCGCATCGCTCATGCGTCTGCGTCCGATCCTGATGACGAGTACCTCCACGATTCTCGGTCTGCTTCCGCTCGTCTACGCAATGGGCGAGGGTGCCAACCAGCGAATAGCGATGGGCACGGCCGTGGTTGGCGGCATGCTCGTATCAACCTTCATGACAATGTATGTGGTGCCGGCCACCTACAGCTACGTATCCACCAACCGGGCAACCAAGAAAAAACCATGATCCGACCTATTACCTGCATATTGCTTCTATGCGCCTTCGCCTGCCAGGAGGCGGGCGCGCAGAAAGTATATACCCTCCGCGACTGCCTTGAGGAGGGATTCGCCAACAATTACTCCCTGCGCATATCGCGCAATCAGGAGGAGATAGCCCGCAACAACGCTACCCGCGCCAATGCCGGGCAGATGCCGGAGGTGTCGGCCTCGCTCTCTTACTCTCTGAGCGAGACGAGCAGCGACATGAAATCGCGGACAGGTGCTGACAGCCATACGCGCAATCTCTTCAACCAGTGGGTAGGCGCCGGGGTCGATGTGAACTATACGATTTTCGACGGCTTCAACTCTTCAAGCAACTATAAGCGTCTGAAAGAGCTTGAGCTGCAAGGAGCTACCGCCACGCGCATTCAGCTTGAGGATTTCATAGCCGGACTTACGGCCGAATACTATAACCTCGTGCAGCAGCGTCTGCGTCTGAAGAATTTCCTTTATGCCGTGAAGCTCTCTAAAGAGCGCCTTCGCATTGTGGAGGCCCGCTATAGCATAGGCAATTTCTCCCGACTCGACTATCTTCAAGCCAAGGTGGATTTCAATGCCGACAGCGCCAATTACATCAACCAGCAGCAGAAGGTGGCAGCCTCCCAGATAGCGCTCAACGAGCTGATGGCAGCCCAGGACGTAAGCGCCCCGGTCATAGTAAGCGATACGGCTATCAATGTGGCCAGCCGTCTTGATTATAATGACTTGCTCGCCTCCACCCTGGCCTCTAACTCTTCGTTGCTCTCTGCTTCGCAGAGCATTCAGATTGCAGAGCTCAACTATAAGATGGTCGCCTCGAGAGACTATCCTATCCTCAGGCTCAATGCCGGCTATGACTACGGCATGAACTTCTACGGCTCCGGCTCAACCCGGCTTTCCCAGTCATGGGGCGCTGATGCCGGCCTCACCATGAGCTTTACCATCTGGGACGGCAAAAAGAAAAACCAGAAGCGTAACGCCCACATAGAGATTCTCAACTCCGAACTGGCCCGCGAGCAGCTGGAGCTGACGCTGAGAGCGGATCTGGCCAACATGTGGCAGGCTTATCTCAATAATCTGCGTCTGTTGAATCTGGAGCGCGATAATCTGGTAGCAGCCTACGAGAACTATGATATAGCGAAAGACCGCTATATGCTGGGCGATCTTCCCGGTATCGATATGCGTGAGGCTCAGAAGAGCCTTCTCGACGCCCAGGAGCGCATTCTGACCGCTGAATATAATGCGAAGATCACGGAGATATCCCTGATGCTCATAAGCGGCAAGGTATCTTCCTACTTCAATGCCGACTGACCGGTCTTAGAATCCGGGCATAAGAAAAAGCGAGGGGCGGAAAAATCCGTCTCTCGCTTTTTGTCGGGGTGAGGCGACTCGAACGCCCGACCTCTACGTCCCGAACGTAGCGCGCTAACCAACTGTGCTACACCCCGAGTGCCGAAGCGACTGCAAAGTTACATACTTTTTCTCTCCCTGCCAAATATCCTCCCCCATTTCTTAAAGATTTTCGAGTTTGTTGAAATCAATGTGGGGTGCGTGGCCTTCAGGCTGGCGGTGGAATTTGGACTTATAAGGGGTGGTTTCATCGAAGAATCCACAGTTCTGCAGGAAGAAGGAATTCTCTTCCACTCCGCCGAATAGGTCTGTCCTTACTCCCGAAATCCCTGTATTGTCACATGTGAATGTGGCATCGGTTATTTCATGCCATTTGCCGTTTTTGTCGCATACCCACTGATTCTTGAATTTCACGCTGCGGGTTTTATAACTCGTTTCAGGCGCGAAACACTCAAGGAACGAATGAGGCCGGGTATAATAAGTGTCGGTTGAGGGTCGCTGCAGCTGCGACAGCAGATACCAGTTGCCCTGATCGTCGCCGAAATAGCCGGTGTAGATTGTATTTCCTTTCCCATCAGGCTGCACGCGTACCAATGTGCGGTAGGTTTTACCGGCTTCCCAAGGATAGGTCATGAAACTTTGCTTGCCGGAACCTTCGTTGCCGAAGTTTTGAGCTGTCACATTTTTGCCGGTCTTAAGAACCTTTACGTGAAGCTCATCAGGTATATCATTTGGGTTATCAGTATCGTAGGGGCTCCATACGGAGAAGAGAACTTTATTTTCATTCTTACCGTCGTCATCTTTTATTGACTGGATACCCATATATCCCTCTCCGAAACCGGTAAGCATGAAATAAGTGTTGTTGATATCCTGTCCCTCCGGTATCATCGCCTCATTGTAGAAATACTCGATGTCTTCTGCCGGGAGATCATAATTCATGTGGACCGACGGACCGCGGCGATACCAGTAGGCATCTTCGAGTTTATCGGTAGGAATGAAGTGGTTCTCACCCTCTACAGCCGGACCTGACAGAATGAAGTTGGTGATATTACCGAATTGACTGCCGGTTTTTTTAATGCCACGAATGTCAATCTTTACGTAACCAGGGTGATTTACAGTGAATGAGCCTACCTCATATTTTTTGTCGGATCCTCCCTGGATATCGACCTGGTAGGACTGTGAACCTACTGAGAATTCAAGCGTGGAGCAGCTTCCGCTGGCGCCGGAGGTAGCATCTATAGCCAGATTAAACTTACCTGCTTTTCCGAGGTTGCAATAGAAACTGAGCACTGTTTGCTGATTATCCCAGTTTTTGATTTCCCCGGTCCAGGTGTCGATTATATCCGGAGCTCCTGCCTCTACAAGAGGTGTGGAACATGCGGTTACAAATGTATTGCCACGTAAGGGGATAGAAATTGATTTTACTACAGGATTGGGATCCTGAGCAGAATTATCCTTTGCGCAAGCACTTCCTGTTATGGCAAGAAGGGCCAAAAGAATGTTTAGTTTCATATTTTGCATTAGCCTAAGTTTTAGCATATTAATGGCAGGCGGAAATAGGGTTATGCGGGCTAAGCGTTTCAGCCTGTTTGCAGTATTGTACTCAGAGCCTGAGTGGAATCAGAGGGTGAGGCGCAGGGTGATGCCGCCACGCACCGGGAGGCCGCTCTGATAGAAGCTGTTGCCAACGCTTACATAGCGGAATGTGTTGAATTTCGTATCGGTTAGGTTCTTGCCCCAGAATTCAACAGTGAGGTGGGGGAGTTCCATAGCTATCTGGGCACCGAGCTGCCCGTAGAAATTCTGGCGGTGCAGATTGGCCTCGTCCCAATAGATGGATCCCGCGCCGCGGAAATCAGCCTGGAAACTTACAGCCTTGAGCCAGGAGAGCTGCAGGGGGTGGCGATAGAAGGCTGAGAGGAAAAGAGTGTTTCCGGGAGCGTAAGGAATCCGGTTGCCGCGATAGTCTTCAGAGCCGTCGCGATAGCGGCGGAAAGTAGCGTGGGAATAGCCGTAGCTAAGGTTGAAGGCCCAGCGGGAAGTCGGGGTGTAGGTCATAGTAAACTCCGCTCCGAGGCTGCGTGAGCGTCCGGCGTTGGTCATGATGCGTCCCGTAGTGGTGCCTTCGGGAAACACCGTGAGCTGCTGGTTGCGCAGTTCGATCCAATAGAGGGCGAAGGAGGAGTTTACGCGGCCTTTGTCGGGGCGGAAATGGCCTCCGATTTCATAGTTCCATGAGGTTTCCGGGGCGTAGCTCACCATCTTCTGAATGTCGTAGTCAGCGGGCCGGCCAAACTCCTCCATCATGCGCTGCTGCAGGAAATCGCTGAACATCTGCACATTGTAGCCTCCGGCCTTATAGCCTTTGGATACGGAGGCGAAGATAGCCGAGTGGGGCATATTGTAGGTGACGCTGATTTTTGGCAGCAGCTCCATGAAATGGTTGGTGAGGCGACCGTTGTCGTCGATATCCACGTCCATCGTGGCGAGCGGGATCTCGCGTCCCGGAGCTACCGTGCGCCACATCGTGGCAGAGGCCTGCGTGCGACTACGCCAGTCGAGCACGGTGTGCTCATAGTCGAGGCGCAATCCGGCGGTAAGAATGAAATTGCCGTAGGTGAAGGTGCTCTGGTGATAGAAGGCATAGCCCTGCACCGGGTGGGTGAAATCCGACAGAAGCGACAGATCGCCGGAATCCCAGCTCAGACGCATTCCTTCGGGGAGCATACTGTTGACTCCTCCGAGCACAAACCGGTCAACGCCGCCAGCGAGGAAGGTGACCGGAGCCGACATATTCTGATGGCGCAGGAATCCGAATGCTCCTCCGAGCCATGACCAGTGGCCTACGGTGCCGCGCGCCACGATCTCCTGGCTCCAGTTGCGGTCATGCTGGCGCTGGGTGAGGTTGAACCAGTCGAGAGGAAGGAAATCCTGGTCGAGGGTAAGGTTGTCGGCCAGATACTGGAAAGATGTGATTGAAGAAAGGGTAAACGACGGGCGGCTCCAGGTAAGGGTGAGCCCGTCGGTGAAGGCGTTGCGCCGGTAAAATGTAGGGTCGGTATACGATATCTCACCGGTCTCCTCAAAAGCGTAGGGATATCCTTTCTGATGGGCGAATGCATAGGAGGCGGTATTTTCGAGCAGCAGCTCCGGAATGATTCGCCATGCGGTTTTCCAGCGCAGCGATGCTGTCTTCTCGCGGTCGGCGCACTCGCCGGTCTGGGAGTTAGTGAAATAGCCCCTGCGGAGCGAACCGAAGGCGCTGAGGCCCATGCCGAAGCCTGGCGCCAGCTCTCCGAGAGCCGAAACAGATCCGCGGAAAGATCCGTGGGTGCCTCCTTCGGCCATCACCCTGAGGCTGCGTTGGCGCAGCGGAGAGAGGGTATAGATGTTGATTAGTCCGGCTATGGTGTTGCGTCCGAAAAGTGTGCTCTGCGGACCTCGCAACACCTCCACGCGATCTATATCTGTGAGGTCGAAGTCGTAGGCGTCTTTATTAAGGTAAGGCACATTGTCTACGTTGAGACCCACGGCAGCCTGGTCTATGCGGGCTCCGATACCACGGATATAGACCGACGAGGTCATTCTCGATCCATAGTCGGGCATAAAAAAGTTAGGTGCCATTTCCGACACACCCTTCAGGCCTACCACATCGGCACGCTCCAGCTCTGCGGCTCGCAGCGTAGTGACAGTGACGGGCTCTCTGAGAAGGGATCGGGCCTGCTTTATAGCCGTAACCCGGATTTCATCGATTGCTACGGTATCGGGTGCAATATTCTCTTCGTTTTCAGCTCTTAAGGTTCCGCATATGGCTGCGAGAGCCAGAAGGGCGATGGGTCGTAGGTTCATTGTAGGTCAGTTCGGTCTGTTTGTAATTGCAAAGTTAGCGAGATAATCCGGAAAATCAGTTATACGGCAGTGTGTGGAGGGCAAAATTCTGCACAGAAAGAAAAAAGTTGTGCATTTTTTCGGGTGATTTTTCGTAGTTTGAAATATTATGATTTACTTTGCACTCTGAAACAACAGTAAATTAAGATTTCATTAACGTATAATATCGAAAATTATGTCTGACATTTCACAGAGAGTTAAGGCCATCATCGTGGACAAACTCAGCGTAGACGAGAATGAGGTGACCCCCGCCGCAGAGTTCAGCAAGGATCTTGGCGCCGATTCGCTCGACACCGTAGAGCTGATCATGGAATTCGAGAAGGAGTTCGAGCTTTCGATTCCCGACGAGGATGCCGAGAAGATCACGACCGTAGGCGACGCAATCAGCTACATCGAGGAGCACTCGAAGTAAGCGGGCGTCGACATTAACGCACACCCCCCTCTCTCCGCCCCAAACATCGATTTGTTCATCTAATGGAATTGAAAAGAGTTGTAGTGACAGGCCTGGGTGCTCTGTCGCCGATAGGAAATGACGTAGAGACGACGTGGAAAAACGCCGTCGACGGCGTCAGCGGCGCTGGCCCGATCACGCGGTTTGACGCCTCGAAGTTCAAGACGCAGTTTGCCTGCGAAGTGAAGAATTTTGATCCGGCGGCCCATTTCGACCGCAAGAAGGCCCGTACTCTTGATCTCTATGCCGAGTATGCTCTGGTTGCCGCCAACGAGGCAATCGAAGATGCAGGCCTTGAGAACGAGGGAATAGATAAGAACCGCGTAGGAGTGATTTTCGCAGCCGGCATCGGCGGTCTT
This sequence comes from uncultured Muribaculaceae bacterium, assembly GCA_947632485.1. GTDB lineage: Bacteria > Bacteroidota > Bacteroidia > Bacteroidales > Muribaculaceae > Lepagella. The sequence continues at coordinate 98,947 of CANRPJ010000002.1, read as the reverse complement.
CACACATTTGAGGAGGAAGCCGGCTATTATGCCACTCACGAAGATCAGGGTCCTAAATACAATCCCTTCTTCATTCCCAAGATGATTGCCGACATGGCAGCCGGCCAGATTTCGATTGACCACGGTTTCCGCGGTCCCAATTTCGCTACGGTATCTGCCTGCGCCTCTTCCAACAATGCTATAATCGATGCCTTCAATTATATCCGTCTGGGTATGGCTGATGCTATCGTGACCGGCGGTGCGGAAGCAGCCGTGTATCCAGCTGGTGTAGGCGGCTTCAATTCGATGAAAGCGCTCTCAACGCGCAATGATGAGCCTCAGGCGGCTTCGCGCCCGATGAGCGGCTCACGCGACGGCTTTGTGGTCGGCGAAGGTGCGGCAGCCCTCGTGCTCGAAGAGCTTGAGCATGCAAAGGCCCGCGGCGCAAAGATCTATGCTGAAGTGGCCGGCGGCGGCATGAGCGCTGACGCCTACCATATCACCGCCACTCACCCGGAAGGCCTTGGAGCTACCCTGGTGATGGAGAGCGCCCTTAAGGACGCCGGTATGAAGCCTGAGGATATCGACTATGTGAACATGCACGGCACCTCCACGCCCGTAGGCGATCTCGGTGAGGTGAAAGGTATTCTCAAAGTGTTTGGCGATCATGCCTATAAAATGAACCTCAGCTCCACGAAGTCGATGACCGGCCATCTTCTCGGTGCAGCCGGCGCTCTGGAAGCGGTATTCTCCGTGAAGGCTCTTGAGACAGGCATCGTGCCCCCGACCATCAACCACGCCGAGGGAGATGAGGATCCTGAAATCGACTATAAGCTCAACTTTACCTTCAATAAGGCTCAGAAGCGCGACCTGAATGCTGTGCTCAGCAATACGTTTGGCTTCGGTGGCCATAATGCGGCAGTGATCCTTAAGAAATATAAGGACTGATTCCGAACTGAAGGGAATAGAAAAGCGGCGCCGGCTCCTGTGATGGTAACCGGCGCCGCGTTTTATAAGGGGAGCTGGATTATTCGGAAAGGCGGCGATAGTTTGCCATGAACTTTCTGAGCTGATTCGCTCCGACAATGAGTCCAAATATGGCTCCGGTGATTATTCCGGCAATGATATATTTCTCTGCGGAGAACATATAGGCGGTAAAACAGATCACTCCAATCGCAACCGGAAGCATGCAGGCAATCATCTGGAGATGGCGCTTGCGGTAGAAAAGCGCTTTTTCCGACACCTGGGCGGCTCCCATCGTGAGAGGGTCGATTGAGCTTATTCCCCTCCATAGCCACCAGTCGAGGCAGCCGTTTATGAGGAAATAGGCGCTATAGATCACAGCCAGCCAGAATCCTTTCTCTTTGCTGAGGTGCGGCCAATTGGAAAAGATAAAAAAGGAGGACATGGCAAACATAATTCCAAAAATCAGGAATCGCCTGTAGTAATTGCGAAGGCGGTCGAGCGCCGTCTTCTTATGCTGAAGGTTATGCGAGTTATCATCGGGCATCTGCATTCCGAGATTCTCTCCCATATTTTTCCAAGCTCTCTTAATGTTTTCAAGGTTATTGTTGTCTGGTGTCATATATCTCTTCTTTATATTGTTTTGTGATTTTCTCTTTGATTCTTCTGATTTTAGTGGCTATCGTGTTACGGTTCAGCCCCATCACGTCGCTGATCTCCTCATAGCTCATTTCGTCGAGCCACATCATGATGATTGCCCTCTCCTGCAGTCCGAGTCCACTGATAATCGTGTGCAGGGTCTCGATTGATTCTTTCTCGCCGTCGTCTTCGGCTATTAGGCCGTAGAGCTCCTCAAGACTTTCGTACTGATGGCGGCTCTGCTTCCGGATTGTCGAGAGGCAGGAGTTGACCGTAACGCGGTAGATCCATGTGAGCCGTGAGGATTCATGACGAAACTTTTTCATGCCGCGCCAGATGTTGATGAGCGCGTCTTGCCGGAGATCGTCATAGTCGGCCACTGAGCACGCGTAGGAGAAGCAGATCTGGGATATCGTGGAGTTGTGGCGCCTGATAAGCTGCCTGAACTCCAGATCCAGCGGTATGCTGTCAGTAGCGTTATTGCCTGTCCAGACAGCTACAGACCTCATTATCCGGAAGAACCACAGCCGGATTCCTATGCCTGAGAAGCTGCTCTGCCCGACGGGGAGTATGGGTAAGTCAAAATCCATCTATCTGAAAAATTTCTTTCATAAGCTTAGACTCCGGAAGCATGCAGATAGTTTCAAAATGGAGGAAAAATCTTGCTTCATGCTCTCTTGCCGGGGCGAACTTAGGAGCGCGAGACGGCGTTTCTACATAAAAAGATAGAAATGGCTTCTGATTCCACTGAAAAATTGGCATCTGCTCCGGCAGGTGCTTCGGCTTTGTCAGACGCTCCCAGAAATTATGGTCTGTTTGTAGTATTCATAGCCATAATAGGAGCGTTCTCTTCGCTGGTAAACGATATGTATCTCCCTACGATTCCATCGATGATGCGGGAGTTTCACACCACGCCCTCTATGACGCAGATGGGTATTTCCATGGCTATGATAGGCATGGGACTCGGATCGGTGTTATGGGGTTCGGCAAGCGATAGCTACGGTAGAAAACCGATTCTCATAGTGTCGCTGGTCATATTTGTAATATCTACAGCCTTATCGCTCTTTTCACAGACAATCACGTTCTTCATCGTGTGCCGCCTGTTTCAAGGTCTCGGTGCCGGGGGAGCGATGGTGCTTTCTACGTCGATACCCGCAGATGTCTATATGGGCAGACAGCTCGCCAAGCTGATGGCTATAATAGGGGCAATCAACGGAGTGGCTCCTGCGCTGGGTCCGGTCGTAGGCGGTTTTATGGCCGACTGGGTTGGTTGGCGAGGTATTTTCGTGTTGCTTCTCGTGATCGGTGTGGTCATGACCTTATGGACAACTCACTACCGTGAGACCCTGCCGCCGCAGCGCAGGCTGAAATCCCACAATCTGAAAGGCTATGTTGCGGCCTACAAGTCATTGTTCTGTAACGGCCGATTCATGATTTATGTCACGATCAAGGCTGTGGCAATAGGTCTGCTTTACGCCTATATATCGTCGGCTCCTTTCATCATTCAGACTCACTATGGATTCAGCGCTATGGATTTCGGCCTGATATTCGGCGGAAACGCGCTGGCTATGGGCATCGGGTCAGCTCTCGCCCCGCGCTTCAAGGTGATGAAGCAGGCTATGGTGGTAGGTTGCATAGGTATGTTCGTGTTCGCGGTAGCGGAAGCGTGGGTTATGTGGAATGAGGCCTCGTTTGCTCTCTATGAGCTCTTCGCCGTGCCGATGCTTCTCTTCTCCGGCATGATCTTTTCAAGCGCCAATACGCTTTCAATGGAGGTAGGGCGCTCGGAGGCGGGTACTGCCTCAGCGATACTGAGCGTGGTTAAGTATGCCTTCGCTGCCGTTGTGTCGCCTCTGGTTGGACTCGGCAATATACTCCATTCGTCGGCCATAGCCTTTGTAGCGGTCACTTTGGTAGCTCTGCTTCTTGCCTGGCGGGCCTATCGTCTGGCTCCGCTCGCCGACATGGAGCGCACTAAATGAAACTCTAATTGTAAGCAGATATGACTGAAGAGGAGAAGATATGGGCTGAAATGGTGAGCGGGGAGATTTATGACGCCACTCACCCCGCCTTGCTGCGTCGCCTTGAGGCTACGCGGGAGAAGATATGGGAATTCAACAATCTGCGCCCTTCGCAGGTAGCCGAGCAGAAAGCGATCCTGCATGAGCTTCTGGGTGGCCACGGGAAATGGTTTCAGATCAATCAGCCATTCCGGTGCGACTATGGCTCCAACATATATATTGGCGAGGGTTTCTTCGCCAACTTTAATCTCACGATTCTCGACGAGGCGGAGGTGCGCATGGGCGACAACGTATTCATCGGGCCAAACGTGAGCATCTATACCGCCTGCCACCCTCTCGATGCCGAAACGCGTAATAAGGCAGTAGAATGGTCGGAACCGGTAAGGATTGGCAACAATGTATGGATCGGAGGTTCGGTCACTATTCTCCCGGGAGTGACGATTGGTGACAACGTAGTGATCGGGGCGGGCTCGGTCGTGACCCGCGACATTGCTTCCGACAGTCTGGCGGTAGGCAATCCCGCACGCATAATAAAGAAGCTATAGGCTTTTACAGCACAGCGTTTTATCTGGCGTATAAGAACCTTTTAAGGTAAAATTCTGTTAAAATTGTATCCAGTCCGTCCGTCTCAGAGGCAGATCTTAAAGCGGCGAGTCTGTTCACGATCAAGGTTGCATTTATGAAATTGCTTTTGAAAGCTCGCCTCGCGGCTTTAATGCTGGCTTCAGCAGGCGCGGCGGCTGCGGCTTCCCCATCTGATACGGTTTCCCAGCTGCGCGATTCTATTCCGGCGGCGTGGAGCTACGAGTCAGACCAGATCATAACCTCGCCATCGGAAGATAAATGGTGGGAAGGTTTCGATGATCCGGTGCTTGCCGATCTGATTAAGCGCGGTGAGAGCTATTCGCTCGACCTGCGGCAGACGATGCGAAGAATAGAAGTGGCCCGGCAGAATATGCTTGAGGCGAAGGCGGCATATTTCCCTACTCTCGGAGTATCAGGCGGCTGGACTAAGGAGCGCTCCTCTGGCGAAACGGTGCCGGGCGGTGTGGCTTCCGAGGTGCATTATTTCTCTCTGGGACTGAATTTCTCCTGGGAGATAGACCTGTTCGGCAGAGTGCGCGAGCAGGTGAAAAGCGGTAAGGCATCTCTCAATGCGAGCAAGGCGGACTATTCTGCTGCGATGATCTCGCTGGCCTCCAATATTGCCACTGCCTACGTGAATCTGCGCCTCGCCCAGGGCCGGGTAGAGCTTACCAAGCGGCAGATCGAGAGCCAGGAGAAGATCATGGCGATAGCAGAAGCCCGCTTCGAGACCGGATTGTCGTCGAAACTCGATGTGGCTCAGGCGCGCACAGTTCTATATTCTACGCGCGCCTCTCTTCCTGAGATCGAGAATATGGTGCGCTCGGCGGTGCGCAATCTGGCGCTACTTTGCGGCTGCTATCCCGAAACGCTATCTTATCTTCTTGAGGATCACGGAGAGCTTCCGAATGCTTACCGCACTATCAATATCGGGGTGCCGGCGGATCTTCTGCGCCGCCGTCCGGATATCGCCGCGGCTGAATATACTCTGGCCGGCTATGCCGCGCAGGCAGGGATAGCGAAGAAGGATTTTCTTCCGGTGCTTACTCTTAACGGCTCGGTAGGCACCTCGGCGAGAGATATCGATGATATGTTTTCGCGCAACAGCATAACCTATTCCGTAGCTCCTACGCTATCGTGGACCGTATTTGAAGGTCTGGCGCGCAACCGTAAGGTAGCAGCAGCCAGGGAGATGATGCTTGCCGGTATCGACAATTATAATCTCACGGTGCTGAGCGCCTTTATCGAGACTGAAGATGCCTTGGGGCAATATGAGACCTATCTTAAGGAATATGCGCTGCTTCAGAACGTGTGCACCCAGAGCGAGGAGGCGTTTACGCTTGCTGTAGACCGATACAAGCGCGGCTTGTCGGCATTCTACGATGTGATGAACTCGCAGCTCAGTGTGTTGCGCTATCGCAATAATCTTCTTCAGACCCAGGCTTCGGCGCTCGTATCGCTGATAAAGGTATATTCGGCAGTGGCCGGTTCGCCAGAGAAATAAAAATCACCCCCGATAAGAATATCAGTCATGAAAGTCAGGATTCCGTTATTGATAATTACCCTTCTTCCCCTTGTAGGCTGCCATAAGAAAAATGAGACCGAAGCGCGGCCGGAGGCGAGTATAGATGTAGCCTATCCGATAGTAGATTCGGTTACTCTTCATAAGACCTATCCTGGTTATATCCGGGCGGTAACGAGTGCAGATGTGGTAGCCCGTGTGTCGGGTATGATCCTAACCCAGAATTATGAGAACGGCGCCTATGTAAAGAAAGGCGATCCGCTCTTCACAATAGAGTCGACGAAATATCGCGATGCCGTAGAGCAGGCTACCGCCTCACTGAATACGGCCAAGAGCCAGTATGACTATTATTCGCGGCAATACGAGGCGATGAAGAAAGCGCTTGAAGCTGACGCGGTGTCGCAGATGGACGTGATTCAGGCCGAAAATTCAATGAATGAGGCAAAGGCATCGATCCGCAGCGCTACCGCTGCCCTGGAGACGGCCCGCACGAATTTGAGTTACTGCGTGGTGCGCGCTCCGATATCGGGGCAGGCTACCCAGAGCATAATGGGCGGGGGCAGCTACGTGAATGGCGAAGGAGCAGCCGTGAAGCTCTGTACGATCTATGATGACTCGGAGATGAAGGCGGTATTCGCTATCGAAGATGCCCAGTATGAGCAGATGGTAGGAAGAAACGGCGGCCAGAACGGCCCTCTCTATCGCCATATTCCTCTGAAATTTGCTCAGCCGCTGCCTCACTCCTATGCCGCTGACCTTATGTATGTATCGCCTGCCATAGATGTCTCTACCGGAACGCTTTCGCTTGAGGGTCAGGTTCATAATATCGATAAGGAGCTGAAAGACGGTATGTACGTCACCGTAGATCTTCCTTACGGTACGAATCCGAAGGCTGTAATCGTGAACAATGCCTCTATCGGCGAAGATCAGCTGGGGAAATACCTCTATGTGGTCAACGATTCCAATAAGGTGGTATATACACCTGTCGAGGTGGGTGAGCTCTATCAGGATACGCTCAGAATAATCAATAAGGGTATCGGGCCGCGCGACCGTTATGTGACCAAGGCGTTGCTTACCGTGCGCAATGGTGAGAAAGTGAAGCCTGTGTTAAAGAAATAAGCGCCATGTTTTCAAATTTCTTTATCAAGCGGCCTATTTTCGCCACAGTGCTGGCGATAATCATGGTTCTGGCCGGCCTCATGACTCTGGATTCGCTTCCGGTGGCCCAATATCCAGATATTACTCCGCCTACGGTTATGGTCTCGGCTACCTATCCCGGTGCCAATGCCACTACCGTGGCTCAGACTATCGGCGTGCCTATCGAGCAGCAGGTGAACGGAGTGGAGGGAATGCTCTACATGAGTTCCACTTCAGGCGACGACGGCAGTTATAACCTGACTATCACTTTCGAGAACGGTACAGACGTGGATCAGGCGGCGATCAATGTTCAGAACCGTGTATCGCTCGCGCAGGGCACTCTTCCGGAGCCTGTGATCGAGCAGGGTGTCGACGTGATGAAGCGATCAAGCAACAATGTGCTCTTCTGCTCGCTTGAAAGCGATGATCCCCAGCGCTATGACGCCCTTTATCTTACTAACTATGCCCAGCTGAATATCGTGGATCCGCTTTCGCGAGTGGAGGGTGTAGGAAGCGTGAATGCCTTCGGTTCCGGTGAATACAGCATGCGCATCTGGCTCGATCCGATGAAGATGAGAATGCGCAATCTTACTCCCTCTGATGTGGCTGAGGCTATACGCCAGCAGAATCAGGCGGTATCGGCAGGCTCGGTGGGAGCCGCTCCATCAGGCGCGGAAGACTTTGAGTATACCCTGGAAGTCGACGGAAGGCTGACTGATGTAGAGGAATTCCGCAACATCGTGATCCATACTGATAAAGAGGGGATCTTGCGTCTTAAGGACGTAGCTACGGTTGAGCTCGGATCGTCGTCTTATTCCGGAGTGGCGAAAGTGAACGGTGAAGCCACTGCATTGATAGGAATCAGCCAGCTTCCGGGCGCCAATGCTATGGACGTGGCAAATGGAGCGATAAAAGAACTTGACCGCCTGAGCCAGTATTTTCCTGACGGCGTGCACTACAAAATTGTGGAGAATTCTACTGATTTTGTGAAGCAGTCGATCAGCGAGGTAATCGTAACATTTCTTGAGACATCGCTTATCGTGATGCTCGTGATTATGATTTTCCTCCAGAATTGGCGCGCTGTGGTGATTCCGATGATTACCATTCCGGTGTCGCTTATCGCTACGTTTGCAGTAATGAAGCTTTTAGGCTTCACTATCAATACCCTTACGCTCTTCGGTCTGGTGTTGGCGATCGCGATTGTGGTAGATGATGCGATAGTGGTGGTGGAAGACTGCTCCCGACTTGTAGATGAAGGAAAACTGAACCGCGTGCAGGCGGCCGAGAGAGCCATGAAAGAACTTACAGGGCCGGTGATAGGCGAGGTGCTGGTGCTCCTGTCGGTGTTTATCCCTACCGCCTTTGTGAGCGGCATCACGGGTCAGCTCTACAAGCAGTTTGCGCTTACGATTGCTGTCTCCACCGCTTTCTCGGGCTTTAATGCCCTTACCCTTACGCCTGCACTGTGCGCCCTTTTCCTTAATCCCCGGAAGGAATCTAAGTTTTTCGTGTATCGGTGGTTTAACAAGGGTTGGGAAAAGTTTTCTGCGCTCTATGGGGTAATAATAGGGCGGATGCTGAAGCGTCCGGGATTAGCCTTAGGTGTGTTCCTGATAATTGCCGGCGCTGCGCTCTGGGGCTTTGTGAAATGGCCTACAAGCTATATTCCGGAGGAGGATATGGGGTATTTCATGACCTCTATTCAGCTGCCTACGGGAGCATCGCTCGAGCGCACGGAAGAGTTGGTCAACTCTCTTAGCAGCCAGATTAGGAAGGAGATTCCTGAGATTCAAGATGTGATGAGTGTGGCCGGCATGAGTTTCATAGGCGGAAGTGGCTCCAATATGGGATCGCTGATGATAATGCTCAAGCCCTGGAATGAGAGGAAAGGAAGATCGGGCAATATCAATAGCGTAATGGCCAGAGTGAACGAGATAACCTCCCGCCAGCAAGAGGCGATAGTATTCTCGATCAATCCGCCGGCAATTCCCGGACTCGGTGAGACTTCCGGACTCACGATGCAGCTTCTTGATATATCGAATCTGGGATCATCTGAAATGATGAAGGCTATCCGCGAGATTCAGGAGGCCGCCGCAAAGGATCCGAGAATAGCATCGGTCACTACGATGTATCAGGGCACAGTGCCGCAATATAAGCTCAAGTTTGACCGCGACCGCGCTTCGATGCAGGGTGTGACTCTCGATGCTATCTATTCGACTCTGTCGTCGTATCTTGGAGATTCCTATGTAAACGATTTCGATGATTTCGGACGCAGCTATCAGGTGACCCTTAAGGGTGATGCCTCTTCGCGATCGAATATCGGCGATCTGCGGCGCCTTACCGTGCGCAACACTGAGGGTAAGATGGTGCCGTTTTCCACCTTCGCCTCTATCGAGCCTACGATGGGAGTATCGAGTGTGTCGCGCTATAACATGTATATGACCGGCGGCATCACAGCTACTCCTGCAAGCGGAGTAAGCTCATCAGAAGGAATTGAGGCGATGGAGGAGATAGTGAGCAATACCTTAGGTAAGAACTACGGATACGCCTGGACGGGTCAGGCTTATCAGGAAACTCAGGCTGGGGTCACGATCTCATTCGTCTTCATCTTCGCCATCATAATGACGATTCTGGTTCTCGCCGCTCAGTATGAGAGCTGGACGGATCCTATAGCCGTAGTGCTCAGTATGCCGGTAGCAGTGCTCGGCACCGTGCTCGGCTGCATCATAATGGGGCAGAGCATAAGCATCTATACTCAGATCGGCCTGATTCTGCTCTTAGGAATGTCGGCCAAGAATGCGATCCTGATTGTAGAGTATGCTATGGACTACCGCAAAGCCGGAGTGCCGGTCGTAAAGGCAGCACAAGACGGCGGAGAGGTGCGTTTCCGGCCTATCATGATGACGGCGCTTGCATTCGTGTTTGGCGTAATGCCGATGATGTTTGCTACTGGAGCCGGCGCGCAGAGCCGTATAGAGCTCGGTACGGCGGTAGTGTTCGGAATGGTTATGAATGCCTTTATCGGTACGCTGTTTGTGCCCAACTTCTGGGTTCTGATGCAGACTATACAAGAGAAATATCTGCGCCGCAAACCCTTGAATTCTACGCTTCCAACCGGCGGCTCGACCCCCGGCTCAGGCGCGTCTGTATAGGCTTATTTCCGGTCACTGCGGGCTTTGGCATAGTTGACAAGGATCACTCCACCTACGATAATCACAAATGAAACCGGCTGATACCAGTGGAAGGAGTCCATCTTGGCGGCAATAGCTACTACTGTAGTGATGACCGGCACGAGATACTGGTAGAAGGCAAGCACTTCGCTTCCAACAAGGCGTATGGCCGGAGGAGTGATCATGTAGCAGTATACGGTAGGGAATAGAATGATAAATCCGAGCAGAAGCCAGGGCAATGCCTTTCCGTGAGTGAGAATCGGCATATCAGTCGGAATGGTGAATATGAGCGGGAGAGCAAGTATGGCGGTGAAAAGGAATATCCATTTCATAAGGCTTACAGTGCCATATTTTTGAGATGGCCCTTCGATTATTACGAGATAAATAGCGTAAGTGATGGCGCATACTACGGCGAAAAGATCTCCGACAAGACGTCCGGAATCGAAGTTGCCGCCTCCTAAGATAACTATCAATGCGCCGCAGAGAGCTATAATCATGCCTGCGATTTCAAGCATGGAAACATGCTCATGCTTGAAGATTGCATTAATTACGACCACCAGAATTGGCTGAAAGGTAAGAATGATGGCGATATCGATAGGGGAAGCGGTGTTGAAAGCGAGAGAAAAGACGTATACGAAGCCGAGCATCATGAGAGCCGAAGCCCAGAGGAGTTTCCAGTCGCCATGTTGTATTTTCTCTTTCTTGAAGAAGAGTGACAATATCCATATTATCAGCGTGGCACCGAAAATTCTGCCTAAGGCTACTCCCGATGCGGAAATCCAGTCAGGGATAATAGCTTTATTGGCGGGCTCGTTGAGACCCCAGCAGATAGCGGCGGAAAGAGCAAGGATATTGCCCCATATCATAGATGAAAGGCGGCTCTTATGGGCCGATGATTGTGTTCCTGTCATAGTGGATATTCTTTTATGAAAAGAGCCGTAAGTCTCACACTTACAGCTCTTTGCCAGCGGAAAGACAGGGATTCGAACCCTGGGTGCCTAAAAGGCACAACGGTTTTCGAGACCGCCCCGATCGACCACTCCGGCATCTTTCCAGAGGATTTCTCCTATTTCGGCTACAAAGGTAAGCATTTCAGCCAATCTTGGCAACTTTCTTTCAATTTTTCCTGCCGCTGCCGCCGTGGAGCGGGGGCAGGAAGGCATCAGGCAGGTGGTCGAGCTTATAATCTGAGGCGTTGCCCTCAAGAGTGATTATATCGAACCGGTATTCGTAGTCGAGGGGCTGGGAGCGTAGATAAATATCTGCGGCTCTGGCCAGACGACGCATTTTCTTTTCATCGACAGCCTCAATAGGATCCTGTCCCTCAGCGTCACGTGCTTTTACCTCCACGAAGATGAGAGTGGCGTCGCGCTCCGCAATGATATCTACCTCCAGATGCGTGTGTGGCGGTTTCCAGTTCGTGTCTCTTATAGTGTAGCCCTCTGCCATGAGCCATTCCGCTGCGATCCGCTCAGCCTCCTTCCCCCAAACCTGATTCTTCGGTGCCATATTCAATAAGCATGGTGATATTTACGGGGACTAAAATACATTGCTGTGGTAGCCGCGGTCGAGGACGCGATAGACACTGAACTTTTACTATCAGGAGTATAATAGAAGATGATATATTGCATATAAAGGATAATCGAACTATTATTTTATGATTCCATTCTGCAATTCGTCTTGCAGATATGAATAAACATAGCGACTGCTTTGAAAGTAAAGACCTGTAGAAGGCTCACTGATTTTTGAATATGTCTCAGACTCATAAAGAGTATTTAAAGCTCTTTCGATATCAAGACCATAATCGTCGATTAAAAACTCGACTATGTCTGAAGACAATCCCTCCTTTAGGTATTTAAATTCTTTAGTCATATAATTTTCAAATATTTAATCGCCTCCTCACTTCCAAAAAAGTACTGAAACGTGATTCCCTTCATATATTTCAATCTCTCAAGCAGTTCCTGTCTATCAATAATTTCATCTTTATACCTGCGCAACTGGAATCCAACCTTATCATCTGCTATAAGGCCATATACAAAATCATATTTTTCTACCTTATGCCCTTCTCTATTTGCTATTATGAAATCAAGCCACTCTTCGGAGTAAGAGTCAAATCTCTTGGTCTTTAATCCTGATGATTCAAGACCCAATACATCAAATGTAAAACTTGTCACTATGGGTGTTCCACCAGAAATTGAAGATTTGAATTTTGCCATATCCAAGGCTTGTGGCTCTTCGTCTGACAGATAGAAGCCCTTTCCAAAATCCTTGTAGGGTTTTGATTTTTCAAGATCTATAGAATCGATCCTTATATTTGATCCATGATACAATTTCATAATTTCCCTCCGGATTTTCTACAGAACATTGCTACACTCTCTACAGCCTCATCAAAATCAAGGGTATGGATTATTCCATAATTATCCTTAAGGAAATCTATCCCATTATGAAAATTTATATAGCGAAATGCTTCTTGATCAGTAAGTTTATATTTAGCTCCAAATTCACTCACCACCGCTACTATATATTCAATTAGATCACGCAACCTATTTGCCATAACACAATCTTTAGGAGTCATTATATTATATCAGAATACATTGCCGTAGTTGCCGCGGTCGAGGGCGCGGTAGCCGATGGCTTCGGCTATGTGGGCTGATTTTACGCTTTCAGAGCCGTCGAGGTCGGCAATCGTCCGGGCCACCCGCAATATACGGTCGAAGGCTCGGGCTGACATGTTGAGTTTCGTCATGCGCTCTTTCAGCTTATTGAGGCCGGCAGCGTCGGGCCAGGCGTATTTGTGCAGCAGGCGTGAGTTCATCTGTGCGTTGCAGTAAATCCCTTTCTCCTCGGCATAACGTTCTTGCTGGATCTGACGTGCCCTCACTACCCGGGCACGGATTTCAGCGCTGCTTTCGGCCGGAGAGCGGTCTGCCATATCATCAAACGCCACGGGCTGAATCTCCACCTGAAGATCAATCCTGTCGAGAAGCGGCCCCGAAATGCGGCTCATATAGCGGCTCACGGCTCCGGGGAGGCATGTGCACGCCTTTGTCGGGTGGCCATAGTAGCCGCAAGGGCAAGGATTCATGGAGGCTACCAGCATGAAGCCTGCCGGATAGGTGACGCTATATTTGGCACGCGATACGTTGATCACGCGGTCTTCAAGTGGCTGCCTGAGCACCTCGAGCACTTGCCTGGGAAATTCCGGAAACTCATCGAGAAAGAGGATTCCATTGTGGGCCAGGGAGATTTCTCCTGGCTGAGGATTTGAACCGCCGCCTACGAGCGCTACGGGCGATACGGTGTGGTGAGGCGTGCGAAACGGGCGTCTTGTCATTAGTGTGGAGCCGCGGGGAAGTTTACCAGCCACGGAATGAATCTTCGTGGTCTCCAACGCTTCATGCAGGCTCAGCGGAGGCAAGATGGTGGGCAGCCGCTTCGCCATCATCGATTTGCCAGAGCCGGGAGAGCCCATAAGCAGGATATTGTGGCCTCCCGCGCAGGCCACCTCAAATGCTCTCTTCACGCTCTCCTGGCCCTTCACCTCGGAGAAGTCGCAATCCATCTCCAGACTCGCCTCTGCAAATTTCTCGCGCGTATTTATCACCGTGGGCTCAAGCTCGGAATTCCCCGACAGCAGATCTACAGTCTCTGATATTGAACTTACGCCAAACACTTCGATATTATTGACCACGGCAGCCTCCGTCACGTTGGCACGGGGCACTACAAGCCTCCTGAAGCCTCTCTCGCGCGCTTTGATGGCGATAGGTAGGATTCCCCTTACCGGAAGCACAGAGCCATCAAGAGAAAGCTCTCCCACTATCATGTAGCCGGCCAGATCAGGGCACGCGAGCGCCTCATTGGAGGTCAGGATTCCGATAGCCATAGGGAGGTCAAAGGCTGCTCCCTCTTTCTTCACGTCGGCCGGCGAAAGGTTAATGATAGTGCGTCTGTGCGGGAATTTGATTCCGCTCTGTGTCAGCGCGGTAGTGATGCGCTGATAGCTTTCCCTCACGGCTGTATCGGCCATACCTACAATCGAAAAAGCGGCTCCGCGTTCGCTAACCGTCTCAATCGTCACCACGAAGGCGTCGATTCCTCTAATTGCTGCGGAATATACTTTTGAAAGCATCGGAATGGCGGTTAGTTATGGGAATATCATTTCTTAAGGCTTTTCCTCGTCTCCTTGAGGAGATCATCGATGCTGCCGGTCCGCAATTTCTGACCTCCCTTTTTATCAATCAGGATATAATAAGGGGTACGGGTCACCCTGAGCTGCATCGCTATTTCCGAGGCTTCTGCAGCGGGAGCCCAGGCCCGGATCCAGTTTTCAACCGAATCTGTGCGCACTACTCTTCGCCACGACAACGAATCCGGTTCGAAGCAGATATCGGCCATGGCAAGTTTCAGAGAGTCGGTATATGCGCTCCGCAGCTTCTTCAGGGAGTCGACAGTTGCGTTGCGGTCTTTATCCGATGTGCGCCAGAAATGCAGGAGCAGTAACTCTGATTCTCCACGGGCTATCGGCAGTAATGTGTCGGAAGTATGGAGCCTCAACGTATCAATCGGCTGGGGAGTGTCCGTTTCCGGAAGGAATTGATCCGATCGGCCTAACGACTGTAGCAGTTCCTGAGGTTTAGCCGAAGCAGCAATTGAGTCCCAGAGAGAGTTGTAGCCCTTTTCATCATTGCGCCGGTCGTAGAGCGTCAGCATGAGGATTGTCGAAAGTATCTCTTTCGGATTCGCCTTCACATAATCGGCAACCGCACGGTTCGTCTCTTTATAGTCTCCGTCAAGAGCCTTCTCATTTCTCTTTCTCCATTCGCTCCAGGTTTCATCAGTCTTGTTGCCGCTTACCGACCATTTGCGGGGATCATTGCCCGGGCCGGTCACAACCAGCTTATCGCCCGGCGAAACCATGAAGATCAAGGCCGGCGAATCAGAGTTGCCATACAGCAGCACCAGAGTCGACCGTTTTGAATAGCCCTTAAGCAGAAATTTTCCTTCACTTACCGGTATCGCGGCTTCTACTAATTTTCCGCCGTCTTTCCGGAAGGAATAATAACTGACCCGGTAATTCTGCCGCAATCCGGAGTCAAGCTGGAAATCTACACTGAATTCACCGCCCTTGCAGCCGCAGAGAAGCGGCAGCAGAACAATCAGGAGAAAAGCATATATAGGTCGCACGTCGCAAAGGTAATGAATCTACACCGAATTATGCGCCTCAGCGCCTCAGCGATTTCTTCAAAAATGCTGAAATTACCGGCAACTCTTCAAAATAGCCTACGGCACCGAGATATATTATCAGCAGAAGGCATCGCCAGGCGTAGACCATAATATTGCCTGGGCCGCCATCGGGTTGCCATACTTCCCCCACGAGCCAAAGTGTGAAGGCACCGATAAGATAAAGCGCCATGCGGGTCACCTGGTAAGGCAGAGGGTAATAATGTCGCCCCAGGAAGTAGGAGAGCACCATCACCGTAGCATAGCTTGCCAGGGCCGCCCATGCCGACCCTAAATAGCCGTCGGGAATGCCTATAAGAGGCACCCACCAGAGGTTGAATCCGAGCATCAGCACGAAGCAGAGAAGAGAAAGCCACATACCCCAATGGGTGCGGTCGGTCAGTTTATACCAGAGCGACAGATTGAAGAAGATGCCGAAGCAGAGCTCTGCCGCCATCATTATAGGCACTACACGCAGACCCTCCCAGTAGGCCGGCGAGATGAAATGCTTTAGAATCGGCAGAAAAAACATCACCGCCAGGAAGATAAACAATCCGAACACTACGAAAAATTTCATGGCGTCGCAATAGGCCTGCTTCTGGCTTTCGGCTGAGCCTGTCTCTTTCGCCTTGGCAAAGATGAATGGCTCGTAAGCGTAGCGGAACGCCTGGGTAAACATCACCATCACTATCGCGATCTTGATGTTGGCGCCATAGATGCCAACCATGCTCCTGGCAGCCTCCTCGGCTCCCTTGAATATGTAGGGTATGGCCATCTGCCCCATGTTCTGGCTCAGAATCCCTGCCACTCCGAGAATAAGCAGCGGCCAGCTGTAGCCCAGCATCTTGCGCCAGAGCGCAAGGTCAAACCTCCATTTCCGCCCTGACACCTGAGGCACGAGGCAGATAAGCACCACTATCGAGGAAATGATATTGGCCACAAATATCCAGCCGATGCCGAAAGCGCGGCCGCCGAGCGGATTATAGAACCATGAGACCGATGCCGGAGCATGCTTCTCCAGATAAGGGCAGATGAGGAGGAAAAACAGGTTGAGGCCGATATTTACAAACACGTTGAGCAGCTTGATGCCGGCAAACCGAAGCGCCTTCTTTTTATAGCGCAGATAGGCGAATGGAATATTGCTGAAGGCATCGAGAGCTACCGTTACTGCCAGCAGCATCACGTAGAGCTGATGCCGGGGCAGCAGTATAGCCGCAGATATAGGTCTGATCCAGAGAGCCACAGCCAGAATAAAGACGGCCGATGTGGCGGCGGTGGAGGCCAGGGTGGTTGTATAGACCTTTTCCGGATCAGTCTCCTTGTTGGCGAAACGGAAGAAGCCGGTCTCCATGCCGTAGTTGAGAATCACGAGCAATACCGCCGTGAAACTATAAAGATAGCTTACAATGCCATACTCCTCCGTCGGAAACAGATACACATAGAGGGGCACCAGACACCAGTTGAGGAATCTCCCCACGATGCTGCTCAGACCGTAGATGGCCGTTTCCTTTGCAAGTGCTTTTATTCCCGCCATCGCTTATCAGAAAAGTGAGCCCTGCTCGGGTGCGCGCGAGCGGTGCAGGTGAGCCCATGCCAGGTCTGTAACCTCGCGGCCGCGTGGTGTGCGCTTGATGAAGCCCTCCTTGATGAGAAATGGCTCGTACACCTCTTCCAGAGTGCCGGGATCCTCACCCAGCGCTGTTGCTATTGTGCCCAGACCCACGGGGCCGCCCTTAAACTTGTCGATGATCGTAAGCAGAATCTTATTATCGATCTCATCGAGACCGAAACGGTCGATATTAAGGGCTTCGAGAGCGTAGCGGGTAATTCCGATGTCAACGCTTCCATCACCCTTCACCATAGCGAAGTCTCTCACCCTGCGGAGCAGCGCGTTGGCTATTCGGGGCGTACCGCGGCTACGCAGAGCTATCTCCTGTGCGGCTTCATCGCTAATATCTACCCCGAGCAGACGCGCCGAGCGCTCCACGATGGTCTGCAGCACACCGTGGTCGTAATACTCCAGATGGCAGTTTATTCCGAATCGGGCTCTGAGCGGGGCAGTGAGCAGGCCGCTGCGGGTAGTAGCCCCTACAAGGGTAAAAGGAGCTATCGAGAGCTGCACGCTCTTGCTTCCGGGGCCTTTGTCGAGCAAGATGTCAATGCGATAGTCTTCCATCGCCGAATAAAGATACTCCTCCACCACGGGGTGCAGCCGGTGGATCTCATCGATAAAGAGCACATCGTGCTCCTCCAGGCTCATCAGGATTCCCGCCAGATCGCCCGGCTTATCGAGCACCGGTCCGGAAGTGACCTTGAAGCCCACTCCAAGTTCGTTGGCAATGATATTGCTGAGAGTGGTTTTACCTAGACCCGGAGGGCCGTGGAGCAGAGTGTGGTCAAGCGCTTCTCCGCGTTTGCGCGCCGCCTGAGTGAATACCCGCAGATTGCTCACGATCTTATCCTGCCCCTTGAAATCGCTGAACTCCAGCGGTCGCAGTGCTTTCTCAAAATCGCGGTCAGGCCGCTTATCGCGTATGTCGAAGTCTTGATTATCCATTGTCCTCTCCTCGTCGGCATTGCAAAATTAGCTAAAAAAATGCAGAAAAAACTTCCTGACGCTTGCAAAATAGAAAATCGGTGCTTACCTTTGCAGTCGCAAATACGCTTCGGCGAGCTTGCCAAGGAGAGATGGGTGAGTGGCTGAAACCACCGGTTTGCTAAACCGACGTAGGGAGCAATCTCTACCACGAGTTCGAATCTCGTTCTCTCCGCCATCGAAAAAGCCTTCCCGACCGGAAGGCTTTTTCAGTTGTTGCTTTTTCAGTAAGGTGGAGGCGAGGGCATCAGAACTTGAGCTCGAGGCCTGCCATTACGGTTATTCCCGGCATCGGGAAGCCATATACTATCTCATAGTCCGTGTCGGTTATATTGTCAACTTTCACTGAGAGAGTGAGCGGGGTCTTCATCTGGAAGGTATAGGCGCCTCGGAAGTTGAGAAGAGAATAACTCTCTTTTACTGCCTCATTGCCGGTCACGGTATAAAGACTCCAGATGCTGTTGCTCTCCAGAGTGAAGCTGAAATTCGAAGGAGTGAATATCACCTCGGCATTGAGCTTGTTTTTCGGCGCTGCGAGCAGCGGCTTGTCGGTGTGCAGATAGCTGTAGTTTGCATCGGCGCTCCAGTCGGAGTTTATGCGGTAGGCTGCCTGGAGCTCGAAACCCTTATTGATGAAGCTGCCTGTATTCTGGTTCATGGGGCGCCCGTCGGCCATCACCGTCTGAATCATATCCTTACCGTCGATGAAGAAGATGCTTGCGCCGTAGGTCAGAGCGCCGTTGAGAAGCGTCTGGCTCCAGGTCACATCGTAGTTGAGCAGATATTCCGGTTTCAGATCAGGATTTGCCGGTTTGTAGAGGTAAAGCTCGCGGAGATTGGGCGCGCGGAAGCCTTTCGAGAAAGAGAATTTCAGATTGCCGCTGCTTACCGGCCTCAGCACGAAGCCCGCCTGAGGTACCCACTCATTGCCATAGTTAGAGCCATGCTGCAGGCGCACGCCGGCATTGAGCGAGAGCAGGTCGCCCGGCAGGCACGACTGCTGCATCATCACATAGCCCGCTATCTCATTTACGTGGTTCTTGAACTCTGCCGTATGCGTGCCGTCAATCTTGCTGTCGTTATAGTGGTGGCCTCCCCAATGCTGGAAGTCGAGGCCTACGCTAAGGTCGTTGCCGCGCCAGAAATTCATTGTTTCGTAGGCGGTTATGCCCATATTGTAGTCATTGAGCGTATAGAGATAGTCCGTCGGTGTCTCGCCCGGGTGCCAGCCGTCGTCGAGGCGGTGGCGGCCCCAGCTAAGATACATCTGCACTCCGCCGTGCAGATTGTCATAGTCGTTGGCGAGCGAGAGGCCCGAAGTGCCACGGAAAATCCTGGTCCACATGCTCTCCAGAGGCTCGTAGGTCGATCCCGGATTGTGAGCCTTGCTCTGGGTCAGATGCAGATTGCCGCCGAGCTTCCAGTGCTGCGACAGATCGTAGCCAAGCTGCAGGTATTCGTTGGCGAGCCAGAAGTGGCTGCCCGGGCGGTTGCCGTTGGAGCCGTCGAAAGTAGCGCCTGCCGTACCCTCAAATTTACCGGATTTCAGAGCCCCGGTCAGAGCATAGCGTTGGGTGGCATACGACCCGGCCATCGCCTTGGCACGCCCCCGGAAGCCGTCAGTGTGAGCTTTATTGGTTATGATATTGACCGAGCCACCCATCGCGTTGGAGCCATAGAGAAGCGACGAGGGGCCGCGCACTACCTCAACGCGCTCTACTCCGTTGGCCACATAGGTATCGGAAAGCACATGGCCGAACACACCCGCCCATTGCGGCTGCCCGTCGACCATGAAGAGCACCTTGTTGCTCTGGCCTACGCCTCGAATATTTACGGTACCGGCAGCTCCGCCTGACACTCCGTAGCCCGCCATGCCGCGTTCAGTCACGAATACGCCCGGCACGCGGTTCACCAGCACCGGGAGCAGCGACGATTCGGCGCTCTCTTCTATCTGGGCTGAGGTTACGATGGAGGTGGTGAGCGGAAGGAGCTCCACATTTGTTTTTGAGCCTGCCGTTACGTTCAGGGTCGGCAGGAGGGTTGTAGTATCGGTGGTTTCTGCAGTGGGGCCGCTGGCGATAGCGCAGCTCAGGGCCACCAGAAGATGAGAAGCTACCATGGTCTGAAAAAGTTTTAAGTTTTGGGTTGGAATCAGTACAAAATTGCAACTTACTTCTATCTGAACAAAAGCCTATCTGAAATTGTTCCCACAAAAGTAATCATTTTCGCAGACTTAATGTCAGATTTCGACTTTTTTGATGCCCTCGCTCCTCATTGGGACGCCTCGGAGACCGAATCCACACCGGAGAAAGTAGCTGAAATGCTTCAGCGTATGGGCGTGGAGCGCGGTATGAGCGTGCTCGATCTTGGCACCGGCACCGGGGTGCTGTTGGCAGAGATAGCCCGCAGGGTTGGCCCTGAGGGTAAGATTGTAGCCATAGATGGCTCAGCTGGAATGCTCGCCATTGCGCGGGAGAAAGTCCGCGGCCTCCTGCCGGCTCCCGAATTCCTGCAGCTTGATTTCGAGCAGCAGTCCGTGGAGGGTCGCTTCGACCGCGTGCTGCTCTACTGCGTATATCCCCATCTGCATGAGCCGGTGGCAACTCTGCGCCGCCTGGTCAGCGATAATCTCACTCCCTCCGGCAGCGTGATGATCGCCTTCCCTACCGACGCTAACTTTATCGACGCTATCCATGCCCAGCGCCATGCCGACAGCGACCGCTGCCCCACGCCAGGGGAGCTTGCCGCCGATCTCGCGGAGGCCGGCTTCAAGACCCGAGTGCTCGCTGACGAAGAGCACGCCTACATCGTGGAAGTCAGATAATCCTCCCTTCTGCTTTCAGGCGGCGGAAGGCCCCTTTACAGCCTTGACACGAAATCATGGTTAACACATTGGCTATTAGGAGATAATCCCAATAAATGTGTCAAGGTGCCTTATTCCCGGCTCAGAATCCGTATCTGGATTTGTCGATAGTGCGCTTCTGCCTCTCCACATAGCCGCCGAAGCGCCATGTAAGGTTTACTGTGATTACGCGGCAATAATAATTGCTCTTCTGAGTTGACCACTGATTGCGGAATCTTACTTTTTGATTTCCTGGCGCCGATTCGAAGATATTAGTGGCCTGAATCCCCAGTATCAGTTTATCTTTGAGTAATGAAGCGTTGATTCCGGCATTGATAGTCCAGAAAGGTGAAGTCTCAGTTATTCCTCTGATATAAGGGGTGCCTGCGATTCCCGTGAGTGTAGCCTGAATCTTAGGTTTGCTTGAGATAGTGAACGTATTGGCCGCAGCAAACTGTCCTGTCACTTTCTTGCGGTCAAAGCTCATGTCGTGCCAGTCGGAAGCCTTGTATTGTGCGTAGAGCATGATTCCGGTTAGGTTCACTGAATACCAGTCAGTCGGTTTCAAGGGAGCGGAAATAGCGAACTGCATCATTCCCATAAAGTCGATATTCTGTGGCTGAGTCACCTCTGCAAGCTGATTAGGGAGTTGATAGGGTTGCGTGAGGATACAGTTGCTTTCGCGCAAGTAGGAAAGCGATGCCACATATCTGCTTTTCAGTATATAGGAAAGTGACCAGGTATTCGTGGTTGAGGGTTTGAGATCAGGATTTCCCAGTTCGATGTGATAACTGTCTTTCCAGTTCTCGAAGTTGCCTTTGCTCCAGAATGATGGATAATTCCGATAGCTTCTGTAGGAAGCGTTAATGATATGACTTTGAGATGGCATGAAGCTTACTGAAACCAATGGCAGCAGGGAATTCTTATGATAGCCTGCGATTGAATAGAAATCGGCGCTGAGCGAAGCGCGGAGGCTAAGCATATTGCCGAGTAGCGTTTTCTGGAAACCCGCGAAAATCTTTGCGTCCTTTTCTTTCAAATTGGATTTGGAAGAGCCTTCGTAGGTCTCCTCGTAAGTCTGGCTGCTGCGGCTATCGATCAGCTCGTAGCTGCCGCCGTAGCTTAGGCGCCAGCCTTTGCCAAGATTAGTGTCGAAATTGGCGTAGGCCAGACCGCGGTTTATTTTCTGCAGAAGCATATATCGTATCTGCCCGCCTGAAACCGGAAGATAGGTTTTATGACTGTCGGAATAACTGTTCAGATACTCCAGTCCTGCATTTATTCCTTTCTTAGAGGTAAAAGTCAGGGTGGCTGCATTATCGTCGTATTTACCGGTTGAGTATGAGTCCGAAGAGCCTATAATGGTATTTAATCCCCAGTTCCTGCTGTCTTGCCTCGGAGAAAAGTTACCGGTATAGGTCATTTCGAGACTGTTGTTGTCATCTATGGTGTAGGCAGCCGATGCATATACGAAATGATTGTTGTCGTTCCATTCATTCCGTGTAGTATCCTTTATGTTGTGGATTTCATCATCAACAGAATGGCGCGCTTCTGTAGTGGTTTTGAAGAGTATATCGCGGTGTTGAAAAAAATACGTAGTGTTGAAGTTCCATTTCGGTGAGGAGAAGAAAAAGGAGCCGGAGGCCATTTCCTGATTAACCGACACGTTGGTGTAGTCGGCCTTAAGCTGTCCGTTGTATGTAAGATTAGCTGATTTTTTGAGAATCACGTTGATCACTGCTCCTGTAACCCTCCATTTCGGCGGAGCGTCGTAGATAATTTCCACGTCTTTGATCTGGTCCGATGGGAGATTCTGAAGATAGCTGGTAAGTTGCCCGGCCGACATCTGTGGCTTTCGTCCGTTTATGAAAATGGTATGGCCGGTTGGAGCTCCGGTGAGTTGTAATGAAGAGCCGTCTGTTGAAGTGATTAGCGGAAGATTTTTCAGAAGTGAGAGGGCGTCTGGAGCGATTTTCTCCTTAAGAATTCCAGATACATCGTAATGGAGGCTGCCGTCGGCATCCGCAGTAAGCTGTGGACGTGTGCCCTTTACTACCACCTCGGCAAGCTGCTCGTTTTCCGGCTCCAGTTCTATTGTTATATCAGCTATACCGCTTATGAACAATTTCTTGTTCTTAAATCCCAAGGAGGATACAGTAAGAATAAAGTCATTATCACACTCAAGAAGAAAATAACCTTGGCCATCGCTTATGGTCGCTGCAATGAAAGCGGAATCCACCGGATTTGTAGCTACGCACGAAGCCCCTGGAATCGGCTCCCCATTTGACCCCTGCACCGTTCCTATCACTACTGCTCCCTGAGCAGTAGCAACGCCCGAAATCGTAGTAATCAGACTTACTATTATATAGAATATGAAAGAAGAACTTCTCATTAGGTTTCTTCGAGTTAAGTGAAACAATTCGCAAATATAACAAAATAATTCTACCCCCCCCTATATTTGTCATTTTATTTCAAATATTTGTATTTTGTTCGTTGATGCGGTAGAATAATCAGAGCAATCTCTTTAATTCAAAAAAGCTTACATAATGAAATCGTCAGCCACGGCTGACGATTTAACGATAGAAGGGCTTGTCGTTTCTATTTCGCCAATCACGATTGGTGAAATAAGTAATTCAGGCTAAGACAACTTTTATATAGTTTATAAAAGGAGGACGGGCGCCGGGTGGGGCGTCCGTCCTGAATAAAGGGGGGAGTCTGATTTGTGTGGGACCCGGTCCGAAGAATTACGGGTCGCGGTGTTATTTCACTTCCCAGGTCTCGCAGGTCTTCAGGATCATATCGCGCAGGTCGGTGAAGCCCTTCTTCGCTTTCACCTCTTCCACCTGAGCGGCCACTTCCGTCTCGTAGCTGAGCGCGTCGTAGTCACGGATCACACCGAGAGCGAGCGGCAGGCTGTAGCCGTCCATCATCGCGAGCTGCTGATGCAGGAAATTGCTTTCGCAGTGAGCGTCGTGCACGAGCACGTCGTCGATCGTATAGCCATCTTCGCCTACTGTCACCGCCTTGAGCAGGAAGCCGTCCTGAACGAGGCCCTTCTCATTGTTCTTGCCGAAGAGCATCTTCTCGCCGTCGCGCAGATGGATCGTGCGGTCCTGACGGAACTCACGGTCGGTCACGTGGTTGTGGATGCCGTTGTTGAATATCATGCAGTTCTGCAGAATCTCGACCACGCTGGTGCCTTTGTGGCGGGCGGCGGCCACCATTACCTCCTGCGAGGTGGCGAGCTCCACGTCGATGGAGCGGGCGAAGAAGGTGCCGCGGGCGCCGAAGCAGAGCTCAGCGGGCACGAAGGGATCTTCCGTGGTGCCGTAAGGACTCGACTTGGTCACCGTGCCGCGGGCCGACGTGGGGGAGTACTGACCCTTGGTGAGACCGTAGATCTTATTGTTGAAGAGCAGCATGTTGATATCCACGTTGCGGCGCACGGCGTGAATGAAATGGTTGCCGCCAATAGCAAGTCCGTCGCCGTCGCCGCTGATCTGCCATACGGTGAGCTCGGGCCGCGAGGTCTTCACTCCGGTGGCGATGGCGGCTGCGCGGCCGTGGATCGTATGCATGCCGTAGGTGTTCATATAGTAGGGCAGGCGCGAGCTGCAGCCGATGCCGGATACCACTACGATGTCTTTCGGATCGGTGCCCAGTTCGGCCATGGCCTTGTGGAGCACGTTGAGGATTGCGTGGTCGCCGCAGCCGGGGCACCAACGCACGTTCTGATCGCTCTTATAGTCGGCTGCCTTGCGGGCAGCGCATTCTGTCTGGTTCATATCCTTATGCCTCCATGTGCTTGATTACGCCCTCGGTGATCTCGCTCACCATGAAGGGCTGACCCTCTATCTTATTGATGCGCAGAATCTCCTTCTCGGGCAGCTTGCTCTGCAGATAGTCGGCAAACATGCCGGTGTTCAGCTCGGCCACGATGATGCGCTTGAAGCGGCGAAGCTCTTCGAGAGCGTTGGCCGGAAGCGGGTTGATGTAGCAGAACTGCGCGAGAGCCACCTTGCGGCCCTCTTCGTTGAGCTGCTCCATAGCGGTGTAAAGGTGGCCGTAAGTACCTCCCCAGCCAACGAGCACCGTATCGGCGTCCTTACAGCCCTGGATCTCCAGAGCGGGAATGTCGGTAGCTATGTGAGCCACTTTCTGGCGACGGGCCTCCACCATGCGGGCGTGGTTGGCGCCATCGGTAGAGATAACCGAGGTCTCGAAGTCTTTCTCCAGGCCGCCTACGCGGTGCATCGCTCCCTCCATGCCGGGCACCGCCCAATAGCGCACCCAGTTTTCGGCGTTGCGCTGATAAGGCTTCCAGCCTTTCTCGAGCATCTCGGGGGTTACGAACTGCGGCTTTATTTCCGGATATTCGTCAGCCTCCGGAATGCGCCAAGCTGATGAGCCGTTGGCTATGAAGGCATCGCTGAGCAGAATCACCGGAGTCATGTGCTCTATGGCGATGCGTGCGGCCTCGAAAGCCATCGTGAAGCAATCCGTTGGGCTTGCAGCGGCCACTACGCAGATGGGCGATTCGCCGTTGCGGCCGTAGAGGGCCTGCATCAGGTCGGTCTGCTCCGTCTTGGTGGGCAGGCCTGTGGAGGGTCCGCCGCGCTGCACGTCGATTATAACCAGCGGCAGCTCTGCCATTACAGCCAGACCCATAGCCTCGCCTTTCAGCGCCAGGCCGGGGCCGGATGTGGAGGTCACAGCGAGATGACCCGCATAGGAAGCACCGATAGCGGAGCAGATGCCGGCGATCTCATCTTCCATCTGGCAAGCCTTCACGCCGAGGTCTTTACGCTTCGCGAGCTCGTGGAGAATATCGGTGGCAGGGGTGATGGGGTAGGATCCCAGATAGAGGGGACGGCCGCTCTTCTGCGAGGCCATGATGAGACCCCAGGCGGTAGCGGTATTACCGTTCACGTCGGTATATGTGCCCTTGCGCGTCGGAGCCGTCTCTATGCGATAGCTGGAAATTGAGGCGTGGGTATTGTGGGCATAGTCCCAGCCGGCCTGCACAACCTTTGCGTTAGCCTCATATACCCCCGGCTTCTTGGCGAATTTTGCCTGGAGCTTGCGGAGCACGCTCTCCACCGGGCGGTCAAACAGCCAGCACACGATGCCGAGCGCCAGCATGTTTTTCGATTTCATGATAGCCTTCTGGTCCATGCCGCTGTCGGCCAGAGTCTCTTTCAGCAGGCTCGTCATGGGCACGAGCAGCGTGCGGTCTTCGTCAAGCTTCAGCTCGGTCACCGGATCGTCGGTAGCGTATTCAGCCTTGCGGAGATCGGCGGGCCGGAAGGTGTCGGAATCGCATATTATGATGCCTCCCTGCTTGAGGTGGCTGATGTTAGTCTTCAGGGCGGCCGGATTCATGGCCACAAGCACGTCTGCCTTATCGCCGGGGGTATATACTCCTCGGCCGATGCAGACCTGATAGCCCGAAACTCCGCTGAGCGAGCCCTGCGGGGCGCGGATCTCGGCGGGATAGTCGGGGAAAGTGGAGATCTGGTTGCCTTGCGCTGCCGATACATTCGAGAAGATGTTGCCGGCCAGCTGCATGCCGTCGCCGGAATCGCCGGCGAAGCGAACTACCACTTTCGGAAGTGTCTTTATCGTGGTATTTTCCAACATGACTGTATGGTTAGATTTATGGTTTTTCTGTTTTCGAGTGAAATATGTCTCTGCCTCAGGTCTTTCAGAAATATTTCACCTCCGAGCCTTCGAGGGCGGAGAGTATACTGTTGGCCAGGCTGCTTGCGCCGATCCGGAAATATTCCGGAGTAAGCCAGTCTTCGCCCAGCACTTCTTTTACAATCGTGTAGTAAGCCACGGCATCTTCAGCCGTGCGGATTCCTCCGGCTGCCTTGAAGCCTACGCGGCGTCCGGTGGTCTGAAAATACTCCTTGATGCAGCTGCACATCACCCAGGCGGCCTCCACCGAAGCTCCGGGGTAGATCTTGCCTGTAGAGGTCTTCAGGAAGTCGGCCTCGCTGTAAAGAGCCAGTACCGAGGCGTTGCGGATATTTTCAGGAGTCTTGAGCGCTCCGGTCTCGAGAATCACCTTGAGACGGGCGTCTTTTATTGTGTGCTTAAGCTCAATGAGCTCGTCGGATAGATTCTCGTAGTCGCCGTCGAGAAGCATTCCGATGTTCATAACTACGTCGACCTCATTGGCTCCCTCAGCGTGGGCGAGGGCGGCATCGGCCACTTTCACCGATGTAAAGGTCTGACCAGAAGGGAATCCTCCGGCCACTACCGCTACGTTTACGCCCTCTACATCGAGCGATGCCTTTACCACTTCGGCAAAATTGCTGTAGACGCAGATAGCGGCTACATGCCCGTACTGGGGGTAATCGTTGTCGAAATCGTTCACTCGCTGCGTGAAGGCGGCCACACTGCGCTGGCTGTCTTCGGAGCTGAGGGTGGTGAGGTCTATGCAGTTGAGAATCAGGCGAAGCACCTCCGGCTTCATATTCTCAGAAGCTTTTTCAAGAATTTTCGCTGTCGCGGTCTTTACCGTTTCCAGGTCGGTGGGCGTCTTTGCCGCCGCGATTGCATCGTTGTATCTGTCCATGGCCATATATGCGATGTTCGGGTTAACACGGCAAAATTACGAAATTTTTCCCACACAAACGGTGAGCGAAACCGTGCTTATCGCGCAATTACGCCCGAAAGAAGAAAAAAATCGGTTTTTTTATCTGCGTCGCGGCGCTATTTTGTCGGGATTGCGGGCAATGAATTGTTCCCATGACTCTTTCCCTCTGCCGAGGGAAGGTTTGCTGCTCTCATAGAAGTGGGCCAGGGCGGCTGCAAGGGCATCGGTGGCGTCGAGCAGGTGAGGCATCTTATCGTCGGGAATGTTGAGCAGATGCTTCAGCATGTTGGCTACCCTCTCTTTCGAGGCCGATCCGCTGCCGGTCACGGCTCTTTTGATCGAGAGCGGGGCATATTCGGCAATCGGCACATCACGGCTCAGCGCCGCCGCCATAGCCACTCCCTGAGCCCTCCCGAGCTTTAGCATCGACTGCACGTTTTTACCGAAGAAAGGGGCTTCTATCGCCAGTTCGTCGGGTAGATACTGGCCTACGAGGGCCTCCACGCGCTTGTAGATCAGATGCAGGCGCTTGTAGTGGGTGTCGAAACCGCTGAGCTTAAGCACTCCCATCACTACGAGCTCCGGGTTCTTGCCGCGCACGCCCAGCACCCCGTAGCCCATCACGTTGGTGCCCGGGTCGATACCCATTATCACGCGGTCGTATTCGCGCGTAGGGCAGTCTTGAGGAGTCTGGCTATCCAAGAGGCAGAGTCTCGATCAGTGAGGTGAATGTCAGTGCGTCGCCGCCCACCTTGGCGCAATAATCAGCCACAATCGCAGCAGATTCTTTCTCCGCCTTGGTGGCCGCCTCCTCATCGGCAAATTCCAGTTGGAAGGTGAGGCTGATGGGGTCGGCCGGGCCTACGGGCTGCCCCTGCATTTTGCGCACCAGGGCGAGGCGCGGATCCTCTCCGCCGGTAGCTTTGATGAGCGCGGGAGCCACATCGCTCCTGATAGCCTCCAGAGTGCGCCTGGCGGCCCGCTGGTCAGTAAGGAAGGTTATGTTGAGAATCCACATGGTTCTGAATCTGTGTGAGAAAAAGAAGCGCGGCCGTTACTTCCGGAGCCGCGCTTCCAAAATTTTGAGCCTCTTGTCGGATTCGAACCAACGACCCCGAGATTACAAATCACGTGCTCTGGCCAACTGAGCTAAAGAGGCGGGTGGGTAAGCTTGCCACATCGCACCGCTACAACCCGGTACCCTTGCTTCGGTCAAGATCTGGGGGATTGGCGGGGAGCTGGTCGTGTAGGACTTACCCGCTGCAAAGGTACTGCTTTTTCCCGGCCTGACCAAATTTTTTCAGCTCTTACAGTATTAAAAAGAGCTAAAAAACGCGTTTCTGCTTGGCGAGGCCGCTGATCTTACTCTTAATCACGGGAATACCGAAGAAACCCTTGTCGATTTCAATTTCGAGCCGGTCGCCTTTCTTCCGCTTGCCGAAGCCGCTCTGACCCAGACGCAGCTCTTTGGTGCGGCCATCGGAAAAGCGGGCTTCCATATAATATACCTTATAGGGCTCGCCGGTTGTGGTGTAGCGCCGGCCTACGCGTCGGGAGCGATGGAAGGTCTTGCTGTAGAGGCGCTCTACAGTGATGGTCTCTGTATGAGGGTCTTCGCCTGAGAGCCAGAAGTTTGTGCCGAGAAAGCCGAACGACAGCAGCGAGGAGAGCAGCATTCCGGCAAAGAGGATATTAAGGAAGAGGTTGCCGGATCCGGAGATTCTCGCTACCGGTTTTCTTATTGCGAAAGCAAGAGCGAAGCCTACGCCGATCGCAGGCAGCAGTATCCTTACCGGGTGAACGAGACTGAGCTGCAGGAAAGCTGCAGCGCCTCCGCCTAAGATAAGCGTAAGCAGTATGACGACGATGAGTATTGCCGTGCTCCTTTTGGATTTGCCTTTATCAGCCATGTTTGTTACTTTTGCAGCCGATTTCTGATGCTATCGGTGATTGGCATCAAAATTAGTAAACTTTATTGATTTATTACGCTAATGAAAACATCTGTAGTTAAAATCATTGCTGTAATCGTATGCCTTTTCGCTGTAACTGAGGCATCTGCACAGTTCAATCTTAAGAAAGCCGTAAACGCTGCCGCCAAAGGAGTGAAGGCCGCTACCCTTACCGATGCGGAGATGGCCGCCTATGTGAAGGAATCGGTCGACTGGATGGATCAGCATAATCCGGTGCTCCCCGAAGATAATCCCTATACCCAGCGCCTGCGTAGGCTCACGGAAGGCATAACCGAAGCCGATGGAATTCCCTTGAATTTTAAGGTGTACCACGTGATCGACATAAACGCTTTCGCCTGCCCCGACGGCAGCGTGAGAGTGTTCTCCTCGCTGATGGATATTATGGACGACGATGAGCTGATGGGCGTGATCGGCCACGAGATCGGCCATGTGCTCAAGCATCATTCCAAGAATGCTTTCCGCACTCAGCTTCTCACCGGCGCCGCCAAAGATGCTATCGCCTCTACTGGCGGTAAGGCTGCCGCTCTTACCGATTCGCAGCTCGGTAATCTCGGCGAGGCTCTGATCAACTCCAAGTACTCCCAGAAGCAGGAGAATGAGGCCGACGACTGCGGCTACGATTTCCTCGTGAAGAATGGCCGCAATCCCTACGGAATGGCTATGGCCTTCGAGAAGCTGCAGGGCATGGAGGGCGATACGAAACAGAGCTATATCCAGAAGATGTTCTCCTCCCACCCCGAGACCCAGGCCCGCATTGATCATATCACGAAGCGCGCCGAGAAGGAAGGTTATCAGCGTCCGGCTGCAAAGGAGTGATCTCTCTTTGGCGGTAAGACGCATTTCCCGAAATAGTGCGGACCGAGAGCCCCGTGAAGCCGGAGTTCCCGGTTCGCTTTTTCATTTCAAGTAATTAATCCGGAAATTCCCTTACGTATTCATATTATGAGTTCCCACAGACTTTTAATCGCAGCTGCGGCAATGGCCGGTAGCTTCGTATTATCGGCTCAGACCTTTCAGGTGCCGGTATCGGAGCAGCAGGAGCCTATGGCTAAAGGCAAATTCGAGCCCACATGGGAATCGCTGAAGCATTATGAGGTGCCCGAGTGGTTTCGCAATGCGAAGTTCGGAATCTGGGCCCACTGGGGACCGCAGTGCGTGGAAGGTTCCGGCGACTGGATGGCGCGCTCCATGTATATGGAAGGTTCGCGGGAGTATAAGCATCATGTGGAGAACTACGGCCACCCGTCAGAGTTTGGCTTCAAAGATATATTGCCGCTCTTCAAGGCTGAGAATTGGGATCCGGATCATCTCGTGGATCTTTATAAGCGGGTAGGAGCGCAATATTTCTTTGCTCTTGGCAACCATCATGATAATTTCGATCTTTGGGATAGCCGGTATCAGCCCTGGAATTCAGCCAATATAGGTCCCCATAAGGATATTCTGGCGGGCTGGTCGGCCGCGGCGAAGAAGCATGGGCTGCCCTTCGGAATCAGCTTCCATGCCGACCACGCATGGCTCTGGTATGAGCCGGCGCAGCGCTACGACCGCGATGGAGAGAAGATGGGAGTGCCCTACGACGGCAAGCTTACAAAGGCTGACGGGAAGGGTAAATGGTGGGAAGGTTATGATCCTCAGCAACTTTATGCCCAAAACCATGAGCTAAGCCGCGGGTCGTGGGCCGATGGTATGATCCATAGCCAATGGGGCTGGGGGAATGGAGTTACGCTTCCTACTGAGGAATATGTAACTAACTTTTACAACCGCACTCTCGATGCCATAAACCGTTATCAGCCGGATCTACTGTATTTTGATGTAACGGTGGCTCCCTTCTATCCTTTTAGCCATGCCGGGCTCAAGATAGCCGCTCACCATTATAATTCAAACATGGCCCGCAACGGAGGGCAGAACAATGCGGTGATGTTCTGCAAGATTCTCGACGAGGAGCAGCGAAAGGCGCTCGTATGGGACGTGGAGCGCGGAGCTCCCAACGAAATCGTGCCCGATCCGTGGCAGACCTGCACCTGCATCGGCGGCTGGCACTATGATGACCGTTACTATGAGAACGGCTGGTATAAGTCGGCTGCTACGGTAGTGAAGCTACTGGCCGACGTAGTGAGCAAAAACGGTAATCTCCTGCTATCAGTGCCGTTGCGTGCCGATGGAACTCTCGACGATAAGGAGGAGGTGATTCTCAACGATCTGGCTGACTGGATGGAAGCTAATAAGGAATGTATCTTTGATACGCGCCCCTGGGTGAAATTCGGAGAGGAACCGATAGCCGACGCTGATATTCAGATCAATGCGCAGGGCTTCAACGAGGGTTCTTATGCTAAGGCCGGTCACGATGAGATCAGGTTTACCCAGACTCCTGAGTATCTGTATGCCATAGCGCTTGGCTGGCCCGAAGATGGTCGGATTGTAGTGAAGTCGCTCGCTTCCGGCTCGAAAGATTTCGCTAAGAAAATAAAGAGTGTGGAGTTGTTAGGGCATGGGAAAATACGCTTCCGGCAGACTCCTGAGGGTCTGGTAGCGGAGATGCCAGAAGAGCCGGTAAACGGAATCGCACCCGTGCTCCGCATTAAAAAATAAGCTCGCCTATAAGGTTATTCTTGCTAACTTTGCAGGAAGAAAAAGCTAACTTCCCGTGAAGAATATCCTATATATGCGGCTTTTGCCGCTTCTCGCGAGCTGCATATTCATGGCGGCAGGCTGCGGACGCAAGGCTTCCGAAAATCCGGCAGCAGACTCTTCTGAAGTTGTATCAGCCGGCTTATCGGCCGATGATACATGCTCCGGTGAGGATGCCGGACCCACTCCGCTGCGTATCCGCGCCGCCGGACCGCTCGCACGCACTTTCAACGACAGCAACCATGTGCATTTCGCTCACGCTAAGCGTTTGGGCATTGATCCGATCCGCGATCTCTCGCAGGCTTATCATACGAAGCGGCCGCTCGTGCACGTGACCACCTCGAAAAATGTTCTCGTTGACAGCCTTACCCACTCGATGCCTTTCCTGGTTCCGGAGGCGGCGCGTCTGCTCGAAGATATAGGCAGCGCCTTCATTGATTCGCTGGCGCGGCGCGGTGCGAGGGGCTATCGTGTGAAGGTCACTTCGATGCTGCGCACGCCCTCTACGGTGAAGCGCCTGCGCAGAGTGAACCGCAACGCTACGGATTCAAGCACTCATCAGTATGGCACGACCTTCGATCTGTCGTACACCCATTTCGACGCTACCCCCGACGCGCCGTTTCTCACTCAGGAGCATCTCAAGAATATGCTCGCGGAAGTGCTTCTGAACATGCGCGAAGAGGGCCGCTGCCTGGTGAAATACGAGCGCCATACGAGCTGTTTCCACGTCACGGCTACACGTTAATCGCTTCCCTGTAGGATTTTCACCTCCGGCGTTGTTATACAATAAAGGCGCAATGGGGCGCCTCCACTGTGACTATGTCGGATTCAGGAAAGCATACTGCGCATAAGGCGCTCGCAGCTGTGGCATGGACCATAGCCGGACTCTTCGTGGTTATCATAGCGCTGCTCTGGGGAGCTACCTACTGGCTGACCTCAGACAGGATCACAGAGCTCGTGGAGCGCTATGCCGGGCGCTATCTCGATGCCGACGTAAGCGTGAAGAAAGCTAAGTTTACGATATGGAGCACCTGGCCTCACTTCCGCCTTGAGATTGATAGCCTCAGCATCGTGTCGCGCACGCTTCCCGCCGATGTGAAGCGTCAGCTCCCTGAAGGCTCCGATTCTCTCCTCACGCTCGACCGGTTCAGCGGAGGCATTAATGTAGTGAAGCTCATAGGGGGCGATATCTGGCTGGGAGATGTGGATGCCGACGGACTATGGCTTAATCTCGTGGCCTACAACGATTCGATCAACAATTATAATATCGTGCTCTCCGAATCGGAATCGCGCTTCAAGATGCCCTATGTCACTGTAAAAAGTCTCAACTTCCGCAATCTTAAGAAAATATCTTACTATAGCGCTGCCACCACGGCTGAAATTGAAGCCGATATAACCGATGCCTCGCTAAGGCGCGATTCGGTCGACCGCAATTTCTACCACATGAATATGGAGGGGCGCTTTGACGCCAAGGTGGAGAATCTGGAGATTTTCCGCCAGTTCCCCTTCTCGCTGCGCGGCGATGCAGGGCTTAATTTCAAGCCGTTTAAGGCCAAGTTTGAGAATTGCAGCCTGCAGCTTGCCAATGTCACTACCTCGGTCAATATGAGCTTAGATGTGGGCGACGAGGTGAGAATCAGCGCGATGCAGTCGCAGGTAAGTCCCTTCAATGTGATGCAGCTGCTCAACTATCTGCCTTCCGCCTGGCTGCCCGATCTCAACGGCATCACTTCCGATATGGAGGTGGAGGCGTCGGTAAGGCTTACCGCACCCTGGACTCTTACGGCCACTACGCTCCCTTCGTTTAATGTTGATTTCACGGTGCCTTCCAGCTCGCTCACCTACAGGTTGGCTGACGGGCGCACGTTTAATCTTCACAACGTGAATCTGGAGGCGAGCCTCGTGTTCGATGGTCGTGACGTCGATGCAAGCTATTTCAGCGTTCCGCGGTTTGAGGTCGGGGGCGAGGGAATGAAGTTTGATATCTCCGGGCGTCTCGACGGGCTTACGGGAAGCCCCTGGGTAGAGGTTCAGGTGAAGAGCGAGGCGGATTGCGCGCGCCTCGCGGAGCTCTGGCCTGCGCTGAAAGGTTACTCTCTGAAGGGCGCCGCCACAGGCGATACAAAAATAACCTTCGGCATGGAGAGCCTGACGGCGGGCACGGTGCGCGACGTGAACCTCAGCGGAGACTTCGATTTCAAGGGCCTGAGCCTCACCGATAATGCCGCGAAGCTCAAAATCCGTAACGATGCCGCCCATCTGAAGCTTAACACCAGTACCCAGGCTCTCAACGGAGCAGCCTTTGCAGCGGCCGATGCCAATATCACTGCCCAGTTCGGAGATCTCGCCGTTACGATGCCCGGATTGGCGCTCGACTCAAAAGGCACCACTCTGGCGGGGCGTCTCGGCTCGGAAGATACTATCGCCGTGCGCGTGGGGTCGAAGACTCTTTCAATCACGCAGCAGGGTATAAAAGCCTCGCTCGAAGGCTTCAAGACGAAACTTTCCGCTATCAGGCACGCGCGCCCCGAGCTCGCCTCGGCGCAATATAAAGTGATGCCCGATACGATCTCTACCGGCCCGCATACTCCTGAATGGCTTCAGATGGAGGCTCCGCAGGCTTGGCGCAAACTCATCACCTCCTGGCTGCTCAGCGGGAGTATCGGAGCTGAGAGCGGAGTGCTGGTGACCGATGCCTACCCGGCGCCTTTCGATATGGGCAGACTGGCGCTCGACTGGACCACTGACTCCGTGATGCTCCGGAGGATAGGGCTGAGCACTCAGGCCACCGGGCTGGAGATGGGCGGAAGCGTAGCCAATCTGGAGAAGTTCATGCTCATGGGAGGGGCAGAGCCGCTTCGTCTCAGATTTGATATGGCGCTCGATACGGTCAATATCAATCAGCTGGCCCATACCTATGAAACGGGAAAGGTGAAGAGCCTGATGGCCGCTGACCCCGGGCTCACGGAGGCTCAGGCAAGCAAGGAGGTGGCTACCGTGAAGGCCAGCGATACGCTGAGCCGTAGCGATACCACGACTCTGCTGCTGCCGCGTAATATCGATGCCGATGTGCGCCTTACGGCTGCCGGAACCGTCTACACTAATCTGCATCTCTACGACCTCGGCACCCACATCCGGCTCCGCGACGGCGCTGCCGAGATCGATAGCCTGAGAATCTCCTCATCGTTCGGGCGCGCCATGCTCAATGTGAGGATGCAGACTGCCAATCCGCTCGCCTACGGGGTGGATCTCGGGCTCTGGCTTGAGAGTATCGATCTGGTGAGATTCTTCGAGAAATTCCAGACGGTGGCCAAGATGTGGCCGCAGATGACCAATCTCTCAGGCTTCCTCTCGGCTCAAGCCGATATGAATTTCAGGCTGTTTCCGACTATGGACCTCAATATCCCTACGCTCCAGGCGCGCATAGGGCTCGAGGGCACCGATCTTAAGGTGCATCAGAGCCGCTTTATCCGCCATATCACCCGTATGCTCCTGATTCGCACGGATAAGGATATCGAGATTCCTACTGTGAAGGTGAAGGCTCAGGTTCACGACAATCTGCTTCAGCTCGATCCCTTCCTCTTCGTGTTCAACCGCTATCGGCTCCACATGCTCGGAATGAACGACTTCGCAGGCAATCTCTATTACCATATAGGGGTGGAGAAGAGCCCCGTGCCGTTCAAATTCGGAATCAACATCGAGGGTACCTACGGAAAGCCGAAACTTCGCTTCGGTGGCTACCGTTACGACCCCGACAAGGCGATGCAGCTTAATTCCATCGTAAAAAATGACCGGATCAACGTAGTTAACGAAGTAAAGTATTATCTTCGCAAGTTCTTAAGGAGTGCTTCCGAAGCCGCCGCTCCCCAGCCCTCCGATACAACCGGAAGAAGATGAGATTTCCACACCCCCTCAAGGCAGCCCTCATTGATATGGACGGGGTGCTGTTTGATTCGATGAAGCTCCATACCCTCGCCTGGCAGCGCATGGTAGCCGGGCAGGGCATACCCTGCACCCGCGAAGAGTTCTATCGCTATGAGGGCATGACGGGTCCTGCCACCATTGAGCTGATATGGAAGCGCGAGCGCGGCGAGGCGCCCTCTGCTGAGGAGGCCGACAGGCTTTACAGGATTAAAGCGGGTTATTTCAAGGAGATGGCTGAGCCGGAGGTGATTCCGGGAGCGCAGGCCATGACGGCCGCCCTGCGCGGGGCTGGAGTGAGGTGTGTGCTCGTCACGGGCTCGGCGCAAGGCTCTCTGCTGCGTCGCATAGATGAGGACTATGAGGGGGTGTTCGCGCCCTCTGACCGCGTCACGGCTCTCGATGTGACCCATGGTAAGCCCGACCCTGAACCTTATTTGCGCGGCCTGGAGAAGGCGGGGGTGAGCGCGGCAGAGGCTATAGTGGTAGAAAATGCCCCTCTCGGAGTAGTGGCCGCCAAAGCAGCCGGCTGCTTCACGGTGGCGGTGATGACCGGACCGATTCCCCGCGCTGACTTCGAGGAGGCGGGGGCCGACCTGATTTTTGAGAGTATGACCGGTTTTGCGGAAGCGCTCCCCGGATTATTGAATCTTGATTTGTGAGTAGAATGTATCAGATAGGCGATCTCTCGCTCGTAGAGCCTGCCATAGCGGCTCTTGACCCCGACAAGGTGATAATTGTGACCGATTCCAACGTGTGGCCTCTGTTGGGTCCGGTCTATACTCAGGTGCCCTCGCTCGCCGAGGCTCCGGTGGCGGTAGTGAAGGCAGGCGAGGCCAATAAGAATCTGGAGTCGCTTGCCGCGGTGCTTGAAGTGATCACCGGCAGCGGCG
Organism: uncultured Muribaculaceae bacterium; assembly: GCA_947632485.1. Classification (GTDB taxonomy): domain Bacteria; phylum Bacteroidota; class Bacteroidia; order Bacteroidales; family Muribaculaceae; genus Lepagella. Next base: position 62,257 of record CANRPJ010000002.1, on the reverse strand, counting down.
CCACGCGCCGGTCGCTCGTAGTGAATATCGGCGGAGGTATGGTGACCGATCTCGGCGGGTTTGCGGCAGCGGTGTTCAAGCGCGGAATCCGCTTCATTAATATCCCCACATCATTGCTCGGGGCTGTAGATGCTTCGATAGGAGGCAAGACGGGAGTGGATTTCATGGGTTTCAAGAATGAGGTAGGCGCCTTTGCCAATCCCGCCGTTACGCTCGTGCGCACCGAAAATCTTCTCACTCTCCCCCGCGCGGAGCTGCTGAGCGGCTATGCCGAGATGCTCAAGACCGGCTTTATCGCCTCCGAGGCTCTTCTCAAGCGTTTCGATCCGGAGCGCGACCTGAGCCGTCCCGAGGGGTTGGGAGAGCTGATAGGGTGCTGTCTCGCCTTCAAGGAGGAGGTCACGACGGAAGACCCCACGGAGCAGGGGCGCCGAAGGATCCTGAATTTCGGGCACACTGCCGGCCACGCCTTCGAGAGCCTTATGCTGAAACGCGGCAACCCCGTGCCTCACGGCTGCGCCGTGGCCCACGGTATGCTGGTGGCGCTTCTGCTGAGCCACATGCTGCGCTCCATGTCCGCCTCCTATGCGCAGGATTATGCCCGCGAGGTGCTGATGCCCTACTACGGAGCCCTTAAGCTTGAATGTAAAGACTATCCCGAGCTGCTCGCCCTGATGAGCCACGACAAGAAGAATCTCCGGGCAGGCGAGATTTCCTTCGTGCTCCTCGACGCTCCCGGCGCGCCGCTGTGGCAGCCCGTTGAGCCGAAGCTGATAGAGGCAGCCCTCGACATATACCGCGACCTCACCGGTCAGTGAGGTCGCAGCGAGGGGTGGATCAGGCCGTAAAGGCGGTGTTATATACCTCGGCCAGAAGCTCCTTGAGGTCGCCGTAATCATTCACGGTCACATCGCCGTGAGTCATCAGGCGCATCGATACGTTCTCGCCAAACCGCGTGTAAGGCGGCTGGGTGTACATGAAATGATTGTTGAGCGTGAATCCGAGCCCCTGATAGAAAGCTATGCGGCTGCGCGCCTCATTGGTGAGCGGCGGCTCGACCTCCAGAAGAAGATTCTGGCTTACATTTTTGATAAGATATTCCACCAGGGCAGTGCCGATACCCTTGCCGCGGCTCTCCGGCTTCACGGCAAGATGCTCGATATAGGTAAATCCGTTGAATCTCCAATAATTGAGAAATCCTACGAACTTACCCTCATCAAAGGCTGCAAGGGCATGAAATTTATGGTGCTCGGCGGCGAACCGGGCGAAATCCTCAGCGCCGCGATACGGACGCCGCTGCGCCTCCGGGAAGCTCTCTTCATAGAGCGCCAGGAACTCCGGATACTGGGCCTGGCTAAGGTTGGTGATTTCCATAGTGTCGGTTTTGTTATAGGGTTTCGTTTCCACTATAACGCATGGTAGCCGGAAAATTCTCCTTCCGGAGAAAATTTTTTTGGAAGAGGTGCGAACCTTCTTGCGAGTGCCCGCGTTTATAAGTCGAACCAACGGGGAGAGCCCCGGGGTTCATTAGGAAAAGAGATTAAGATATTTTGCTATAAGCGTTCTGAAAAAGTTGTTATTGTTGTTTTAAGAAACTGGGTCGACGTGGTGTCGACCCTTTTTCACTTCCCCCACGAGCACGACCCATAGTAGGGTCGGAGAGGGGCGCATACGGAAAGCCGGCTTGACAGCCTTGACACGTTTTAAGGGTTAGGAGCCTGAGTACTATTCACTTATCCTCATGTCAATGTCAAGGCAGTAAAGCCTCCTATCCCCGGCGTGGTATGGACATCGCTTCGCGATGTTTCCTGATTACCAATGAATTAATAATGCTGACTAATCAAGTGTGATTGGTAGGGACGCGATTTTTCGCGTCCGTGCTATGTGTTTCCCACGTCTGTCCAAAAGGCGTCGCGGAGCGACGATGCTGTGAGGCAGAGGTTTAGGGTACCCGTTATAGCAAAAATCAGCAACTGCATGGCATCATCGCTCCGCGACTCAACTGATCTCTCTCGCAGCTATCCCCCGACTTGCGCCTGTGGCGCTACATCGGGGGGTTGCTGGATAGCGGCGTGCCTCCCGCACGCCTTCTCGCCTATGCCCTGTCTCTGAGGACGCGAAAATTCGCGTCCCTACCAATTCTGTTTCGGGAATCTATACCCTCACCTTGACAACAAATATGGGTTAAGTGTCAGATACACAGAGATTAAGATGACAAATCGTGTCAAGGCCGTCAAGGGACCTGTCGTTAGGCAGCAGCTTTTCAGCAGTAGTTCTTCTGCGATATAAACATATTCAATGGAAACTCTGATATAGGTTGCCCCGCTACGTTGCCCGTATCTTTAGAGTAAATTATTTATTTTCCACTCTTTTGATGCTTCAGTTAACCGGTATTGCTGTTTTGGGTGGTTCGGTTGGCCGGGATACATGAGTTCTATTGCACCATCTGCCAAAGCAGGAACAAAATAATTCTCCCGGAATGATGTGCGGTGTTTAAGTCCAACACTTGCCATAATTTCGTTCATTGTCATATATCCATCATTCATGGAGAGAATAAGTCTTTTAACTTGAACCGTGCTTGGATTGAAGTTGAGCGGTGGTTGAGCGGTGGTTGAGCGGTGGTTGAGCGGTAGTTCCTCTATTGTTTCTTTTATACCTTCTCTGTAAGGCCGTTTGAAGGTGACGATGATGAAGCCTCCGTCCCATCTCCATGACGGTTCTTCTAAGCTTTGCTCACGGCAAGCATCCATGATCCGTTTCGCTCCAGATCCCCAGCCCTCCAAAAAAGTAGATTTATAGAGAGCTTCGGCAATCTTCAGATTATATGGATATGACTCATGAGGGTCTTTGATGGATATTGGTGTAATCTGAGGAGGGAAGATTCCCGGATTGGCAATCTCTATGCGATCATCGTAAATAGCAATACTGTTGGTCAGATTATATTTTTCCCATTGACGATGACACAGACTGTTTATGAGAGCTTCTCTTAAAGCTTTATAAGGCACTTCAAGACGTTCCTCACGCCCCAGACTATGATTCGTAATCTTTCCACTAAGGTTAAGATGCTTGAAAAAGAATGCCATACCAGCATCAAGCAAATCAAAAAAACTACCCTCTACTCGTTGATTATCTATAAACTCATTTTTGTCTGTGCCCTCAAAACGAGCCATTTTCAACTGAAACTGCGGATATTCCTCAATATTGTCTGAGAAAAGCATTACGGCACCATTTGTTGGCTGTCCTTTAGAAAGTAGTTTCCATTTTGCTAATGTTTCTTCTAACGGTGCTGTTATAGCACTTGCCGGAATACGACCGCCTTCCACACCTAAGCGGATGCACCCCCGTATGTGTTTCTCATTCAGATCTGCAAGAGTTACGCCATTGGCAAGTTGTTGTTCCCACGAAAATGCTTGAGGCTGATGCGCACGAATGCGTTCATCATACATATCATGCGGCATAACCTTTGTAGTACTCTCGACTTTATAGTACGGACAGCCGCGAAATGTATGTGGCCGCTTGCCCCATACCCAGCCGTCAAAGTGCATAGCGATTAATGTATTCCCTGGGCGATCTGGAATATCAATATACTCTACCTCAACATCACTAACCGGATCAAGTCCGGCAAGTGCCTGAGCGATTTCCTGCCGTGTATTATCGGTAATCTCTTGCCCTATTATCTTCAGGGACTTAGGAGTAACACCGAAAATCAGCCAACCGCCCTCGGTATTGAGAAACGCACACGCAGCGTGCATACCGTCTTTTAACTCACCTGTACTCTTTTTAAGCTCCAAAGTGCGCGACTCATCTGAAGCAATGAGAGCCTTAATGTCGTCAATGGTCATATCGGTTCGGGTCATTTAATCTCCAGGAAGCGGTGGATCTGGACGGAGAGGGTCCAGCGGGGGTCGGCGAGCACGCGCTCTACCGCGAGTTGCTGATTGAGTGAGCGCGCTTCGGGATCAGCTACATAGCAGGGTTGCAGATACATCAGCGTGCCGGCATCGCGGCAGGGGAGCCGGAAGTAGGGCTCAAGATCCTGGCCTACGTAGACTACCTTTATCTCATCGGCACGCCCTACGTGTACCGGCGCTTCGCTTCCGGAGATTCCCGTTTTTGGGGAGACCGTGACCCAGTCGATCTCTTCGGGCACGGTTAGGGTGCCGTTGGTCTCGATCGCAACCTTCTTTCCGCTTCTCTCTTTCAGCTCCCTTATGAACTGCGGATCTATGGCCAAGGCCGGCTCTCCGCCTGTAAGGATAACCCATTCAGCGGGATAGCGGCATACTTCCGCTATTATTTCGGAGTCGCTCATCGGGCGTCCCTGGGAATGGTCGGTGTCGCAGAAAGGGCATCGGAGGTTGCAGCCTGAGAAGCGCACGAACACGGCCGGCGTTCCGGCGTGATAGCCTTCTCCCTGCAGAGAGTAGAAGATTTCGTTTACCTTTCTCATTAAGGATCAGGGAGATTATTCCTTTTCGTAGGTGGCGTAGTTGCCCTCGCTTTCCTGCACGGTGCAGCGCCAGCAAGTAGGTATGCTGTCGGCAATCCAGCGGGCAATATTCTCAGCCGTAGGGTTGAAATCCACCACATCGTTGAGCACCTTATGGTCGAGCTTCTCCATGATTTTCTCTTTTATATGGGTGAAGTCTTCCACCATTCCGTTGGCATTCAGGGCGGGCGCTTTGCATTCTACGGTGATTATCCAGTTATGGCCGTGGAGAGCGGTGCATTTGCTCGCATAATCAAGACTGAGCCGATGGGCGGCGCTGATTTCAAGGCGTTTGCTTACGTAGTACATTCTTTTTCTCTCTTTTTTCGGGATCAGGACTCTTCGTAGACGGTCGGGTCATCAATTCCGGCCTCAGCCATGGCCTCGCGTCGCTCCCTGCAGGTGGCGCAGCGGCCGCAGTGGCGCTCGCCTCCGCGATAGCATGAATAGGTGAGCGAGTAGTCTACTCCTATGCGGCGTCCGATGCGGGCTATGTCGGCCTTGGTGAGATCGGTGTAGGGGGCCAGAATATCGATGTGGGGATACGTGCCAAACTGCATGGCGGCGCTCATCGACCGAATGAAATCCGGGCGACAGTCGGGGTAGATGGCGTGATCGCCGCCGTGGTTGGCGAGCATTACGTGTTGCAGCCCCCGGCTTTCGGCCAGTCCGCAGGCCACACTGAGCATGATGCCGTTGCGGAAAGGCACGACGGTCGATTTCATGTTGTCTTCAGCATAGTCGGCATCGGGCACGGCATCGGCGCCCTCGAGGAGCGAGCTCTTGAAATACTGCCCCATGAAGGAGAGGAGGATCACGAGATGCTCTATGCCGAGCGCCTGGCACTGACGCGCGGCACACTCCGCCTCGCGGGCGTTGTGGTTGGAGCCATAGTCGAAGGTCACGGCCAGAGCTATGCGGTTCTTATAGTCGTGGAGCATGGTTACAGAGTCCATGCCTCCCGAAAGCACTATCAGGCAGTCTTTTTTCATGGCTTAGGGTTTGGAAAGTTCTGCAAGCGGCGCCTTGCGGCCAAGTCCTCATGGTCGGCATCGGCCTTGTTGGCGAAGGGGTGAATGCTGATTCCTCCGCGGGGCATGAACACTCCTTTCACCTCCAGGTATGCCGGCTCCATGAGCTGCCATAAGTCATTGAGAATGATGTTGACGCAGTCTTCATGGAAATCGCCATGATTGCGGAAGCTGAAAAGATAAAGTTTCAGGCTCTTGCTCTCCACCATGCGCCGGCGCGGTATGTAGGATATGTAGATGTGCCCGAAATCCGGCTGCCCTGTCTTCGGGCAGAGGGTAGTGAATTCGGGGCAGTCGAGCGTCACTACATAATCGCGGTCCTGATGCTTGTTTTCGAATGTCTCAAGCAGGGAGGGATCGTAGTCGGTAGGGTATATGGTGCCATTTGCACCCAGAAGGGTCACTCCCTCCAGTTCTTTCTCCGTGCGCATCAGAAATCGTAGCCAAGGGTGAATGTCCAGGCCTTGTCGTGGCCGTCGTAGAGCGCCTCTTTCCAGGGAGTAGAGAGCGTAGCCATATAATGGATGCCGAAATAATAATGGCTCATGAAATTGATGCCCGTGCCGAGTTTGAGCCCCCACAGGCAGCTTCGGCGCTCAATGCGCGTATCCTGCAGCGGACGCCCTCCGGCCGCCTCCTGCACATTATAGATATCTCCCTTTCCGCCAAGCCTTAAAGATACGTAGGGCCCGGCATCGATGCTCCAGCGGATCACGTTTGCCACATTCATGCGCACCGATGCCAATATGGGAATCGTGAAATTATAGCTGCGCAGATTGCCCGCCTGGGTCTGGTAGCTCTCAGGAGCGGTATCGGTGATGTAGGTATAGCTTCCGCTCCGGTATTCCAGAAATGCCCCCGGCTGGATCGCTATGAAATTGCGAAACTTGATGTCGGCCACTACTCCGGCCTGAAAGCCTGTGCCCCAACTGTTTTTGTTATAGGTGGGAAACAAGGCATCGGATATTGTAATGTTGGAGGTGTTGAGGCCGAGCCTTACTCCAAGGCTGAATGGAAAGGCGGGGGCCGAGGTGTCGAGCAGGCCTTCGGCCGAAGCGGGCAGTGAAGCTACTGCGCTCACGAAAAGAGCTGATATGAAAAGTTTTGCCTTCATCATTTTAGAATCGGAAATTTTAGTGAAGCCAAAATTAATCAAAATTCGCTTCAAACCGAAATAAATCATTACCTTTGCATCGCTTCTTTAGCCGGAAAGCTCTTTGGAGAAAGGGTGGCGGTTGAGAAGACGAGGATTGTCTTATGGTGTAATGGTAGCACAGCAGTTTTTGGTTCTGCTTGTCCAGGTTCGAATCCTGGTAAGACAACGAGAAAGAAAGCGCAACTGCCTGGATTCCGGTCAGCTGCGCTTTTCCATTCTAATGACTTGGTAGAAAAAAGCTTACTCCTTTTCTTTGGGGAGCGGAGCTTCTTCAGTTTTCTTCACTTTCACCTTTACCTGGTCGAAGCCGTTGCCATATACGCCGTTTACGTTAGCCTGCGATATAAAGGCGTGCTCATCAATACTTTTTATGATGCGGAATATGGTTATCCGCTCAATGCGGCGGCACCACACCATCAGCATCTTGACATCGCTTTTGGTATACCAGCCCTGACCATCAATCACTGTCACACCCCTGTGGGCCTCTGAATTGATCTGATCTGCTATCTCTTTCCAGCGGTGGGAAAAGATCACGAACTGAGTACTCTGCCGGTTGGTATTGATGAGGTTGTCGGTCACATAAGCAAGCACGAAAGTCACGATCACGCCATATACGATCAGCGGCACCCTCGCCTGAAGGCGCTCCTCAAAGCTGCCTTCAAAAGGCAGGAATATGCTGCACGACACGATGATAAGGTCCGTGAAAATCATAGTGCGCCCGATGCTTACGTTGCTCACTCTCGAAACCATGGCTGCCACGATATCGGTGCCACCCGTCGATCCGTTGTGGAGGAAGGCGATACCTACACCCAGACCCGAGAGGATTGCTCCGAGGATCACGCTCATCGAAGTCTCTGCCATAAGAGGACGGTCAAGACCCATGAACACACCCTCGAGGATGCCCACAAACAATGCCATCACCGTGGCTCCGAAGATAGTGCGGAGCACAAACGTGCGCCCTACTATCTTATAGGCTATGGCGAGAAGAATCAGATTGCAGACATATTGCGTCACGGCCACTGGAATCGTGCCGCCGCTACCGAAATATACCAGCGTGCCTACACCCGACAGGCCGCCGATCACCACATGGTGGGGCAGAATGAAGGCGCAGAACCCGAAGGCATAAAGGAAAAGACCCATTACGATGATCACGTAGTCTTTAGCGTTGACCATCAGCTTGTTGTATTTCAACTGTGGCATGGGAAAAGTTCGCTTTTAATTTGAAGTGAGCTATTTGGTTTCCGGCTGCAAAATTACGCAATATCGCGGTTCCGCAACAATAAGCCGATAAAAATTATGCTTAAGAGAAGTTGATTTCGCAGATAACGCTTTTTTCATTAATTTAGCACCCCGTAACGCACCTGCGGGAAACATTGGGGCGCTGCCATACGTTTTCTTAATAAAAACCGGCAGCCCGCCTGATAAGGAGCGGGTGCCTTAAAAAAGAAATTACTGATTATGGACAAAATGAGTTACGCCTGGGGTCTGGCTATGGGCAGCCAGCTTAAAGGCATGGGAGTCAAGGAAATCAGCCTCGATGATTTCAAAGACGGAGTGAAGGTGGCATTCGATGGCGGCAAGCCTGAGATTACCCACGAAGAGGCCCAGAAGATGATTCAAGAATATCTTACCGACCTTCAGAAGAAGGCTGAGGCAGCCGCACGCGAAGTGGGAGAGAAATTCCTGGCCGAGAATAAGAAAAACGAAGGCGTGAAGGTTACCGCTTCAGGTCTGCAGTATATAGTGGAGAAAGAAGGCGATGGCGCCAGCCCGACAGCTACTGATGAAGTGACGGTACATTATACCGGTAAGCTGCTCGACGGCACGGTGTTCGATAGTAGCGTAAGCCGTGGCGAGCCGGCCACCTTCCCTCTTAACCGCGTGATCCCGGGCTGGACTGAGGGAGTGCAGCTTATGAAAGAGGGCTCGAAGTTCACATTCTTCATTCCCTCGGATCTCGCTTATGGCCCGCAGGGTGTGCCCAATGCAATTCCGCCTCACTCCACCCTTATTTTCGATGTGGAGCTTATCAAGGTGGTTAAGAAGTGAAAACAGAAATTTGACTATAAAAGTGAAGAAAACTTGGTTTTTGGCAGCGGCCTCCATGGGGGTCGTTGCCTTGACGTCGCTTGCGGCGTGCGGTAACAATAAGACGGCTGCTGCTGATTCCGACACGGCCGAAGTAGTTGACATGGTGGCTGCCGTAGAGCAATCTCTGGAAAGAGGCGACACGGTGCTGCAGACCTACACTGCCGCCTGGTTTGAAGATGAGGCTAACCGTGCCTCAGCCGATAAGAGCGGTTGGGTGCAGACCCCCAGCGGATTGCGCTATGTGATGCTGGTAGAAGGCACCGGAGCTCAGCCGATTGAGACTTCGAGCGTGCGTGTCAACTACAGCGGCGTGCTTGCTGACGGCACTATGTTCGACAGCTCCTGGGACCACGGCGCAGATAGCGGCCCAATCGTGTTCCCGCTCAACCGCGTGATTCCCGCCTGGACTGAGGGCGTGCAGCTCATGAAGGAAGGTGGTCAGGCAGTGCTTTATGCTCCTGCAAACATCGCTTACGGCGAGCGCGGAGCAGGCGATCTGATTCCTCCCGGCGCCACGCTGGTGTTCTACGTTGACCTGCTCAACATCATAGTGCCTGAAGCTCAGTGATGAAAAACCGTTGTGCGGTGCTGGCCGGCGGTATCCTGGCGGTTGCTTTGTGCAGCTGCCAGGGGCGTACGCGCGAAAGTATGGTTCCCCTCGGCGAGACTGTCGAGGTGGAGATCAGCGTGGATTTGCCCGATGAGATACCGGCAGACTCGGCATCAGACTATTATAATGAATAATCAAAAGTGATGAAACTAAAATCCCTTCTTTTTGCAGGTGTGGCAGCCGCAATGGCTCTTACCTCCTGCTCGGGTGGCAATAATAAAGGAAAGGCCATCAGCGAGATGCAGAACATGTCGGTTCTTGACTCGCTTTCATATTACTACGGAGTGCTCAACGGCGGCTCCTTCTGGCAGCAGGCCCAGATGGATACCACGCTTGCCACTGAGTCAGCCCGTGAGGCTTACAAGAAAGGTCTTGAGGCCGCTTTCAACAGTAAGGACGAAGCCTACAACGCAGGTCTCGCAACCGGTCTGCAGATAGCCCGCTCGCTCGGACAGTTCAAGAAAATCTACGGCGAGGAGCTCAATCCAAAGGTAGTGGTAAGCGGTCTGCAGTATGCTCTGCGCAGTGATAGCGCCGTAAATATGCAGATGACCCAGATGGAGTTCCAGCAGCTCCAGCTGCGTTATGAAGTGCAGCTACGCCAGAAAGAGGCCGCAGAAGGCAAGAAAGCCCTGGAGGCTTATGCCAAGGAGAATAATATGCAGGCCGACAGCCTGATCTACGTAACCATCGTGAAGCCCGGCGAGGGCGAGGCGCTTCCTGAAGGCACCCGCGTAGAGGGCAATCTGGAGGTCACCACATTGAGCGGTGCTTCCGCAGGCACCCCGGCCCGTAGTTCCTTCGTAATCGGCCGCACGTTTGAGCCTCACTCTCCGGTAGCCGCCTTCATGAAGACCCTTAAGCTCGGCGAGCAGGCTACGCTGGCTCTTACCGCCGACGACATGTATGGCTCGTCAACACGCCGTATGGGTCTTAAAGGATCAGAAGTAGTGATCGTAAAGATTAAGGCAGACCGGGTAGTGCCCGAAGAGAATAAATAACTGAGAAATCCTTAAGATATGGGAAAGACACTGATTATTGGTGCCGGAGGCGTAGGCTCGGTAGTAGCTCTGAAATGCGCCCAGAATCCTGAAATATTTCCGGAGATAGTCATTGCATCGCGCAGACTGGAGAAATGTGACGAACTGGCAGCTGGCGTTGTGGCCCGTCTGGAGAAGGAGGGAGCGGAGAAGATTCCGCAGATCTCTACCGATAAGGTCGATGCCGATAGCGTGGAGCAGCTCGTGGAGCTTTTCCGGCGTCATAAGCCCGATATCTGCATCAATGTGGCTCTCCCTTATCAGGATCTCACAATAATGGAGGCCTGCCTGCAGTGCGGGGTAAATTATCTCGATACTGCCAACTATGAGCCTAAAGATGAGGCGCATTTTGAATATAGCTGGCAGTGGGCCTACAGGGAGCGCTTCGAGAATGCCGGGCTTACGGCGATTCTCGGGTGCGGATTCGATCCCGGAGTAAGCGCGATCTTCACGGCCTACGCTGCGAAACACCATTTTTCGAAGATGGAGTATCTCGACATCGTAGACTGCAACGCCGGCAACCACGGCAAGGCCTTCGCCACCAACTTCAATCCCGAAATCAATATCCGCGAGATCACTCAGAAAGGCCGCTATTTTGAAGACGGCCAATGGGTCGAGACAGAGAATCTGGAAATTCACCGTCCGCTCAACTATCCCAATATCGGGCCGCGTGAAAGCTATCTGCTTTACCATGAGGAGTTGGAGTCGCTCGTGCTCAATTTCCCTACCCTTAAGCGCGCCCGCTTCTGGATGACCTTCGGCGATCAGTATCTCACCTACCTCCGCGTGATTCAGGATATAGGTATGGCCCGGATTGATCCGGTCATGTATGAAGGCCGCGAGATCGTGCCTATACAGTTCCTGAAGGCGGTGCTACCCGATCCCGGTTCGCTCGGAGAGAATTATACGGGTGAGACCTCGATTGGCTGCCGAATCCGCGGAATCGATAAGCAAGGTCACGAATCTACCTACTACATCTATAATAACTGCAGCCATCAGGAGGCTTACCGGGAGACCGGAGCCCAGGCCGTGAGCTACACTACTGGTGTCCCTGCCATGGTGGGAGCGGCAATGTTCCTGACCGGAAAATGGGTAAAGCCAGGAGTTCACAACGTAGAGGAGTTTGATCCCGATCCGTTCCTCGAGAAGCTTGCCGTGTCCGGTCTTCCGTGGCATGTGATTGTAGATCAGGATATAGAATTGGAGAAATAGATTCGGAAACTATGAGAAAGAGACTGTGCCTGGCGCCTGCCCTGATTCTGTTGGGGATAGCGTCGGGCGCTGCCGTTTTAAGCCCGGAGGAGACTCTTGGCAAGGTGGAGCCCCGGCCGTCAGGAGCAGTCCTGACGCTATCCGATGGCGCCAGAGTGCGTGTCAGTGCTCTGAGCAATAATGTATTTCATATCGCTTCCTTCCCCGCCGGAGCGTCAGACTCACTGCCTCCGTCGCAGGCGGCGGTGATGGAGCCCGACTATGTCCATGCGAGAGTATCTGCTGATGCTGAGCAGGTTGAGGTCGCCACTTCCACCACATCGGTTCTCGTAGAGAGAAATAGCGGTCGCGTAGCCTTCTATTCAGCCGACGGGAGCCTTCTTCTTTCAGAAAGCGGGGGAATCGATAATACGGGGCTTCTGAAAAGCGTATCTTTCTATATCCCGGAGAATCAGCACTTCCACGGAGCGGGCGAGAGAGGCCACAGCCTAACGCTAAATGGTGACACCCTTACAATGTACAACCGCCAGAACTATGGCTATACCGGCGCCGATCCCCGGATTTCGCAGATGGGTATAAGCGTTCCGTGGTTCGTATCTGACGCCGGCTTCGGTGTGTTGTTCGACGATTTTAACCGTGCTGAGCTCGTGATGGGCGCTGATTCAATAGTCTATAAGTCAGCCACTCCCGCGCCTCTCTCCTATTATTTCATAAATGGTAGTGGCGCAATCGAAGGAGTGATGGAAGGTTATGCCGACCTTACAGGCCACCAGCCTCTGCCCCCTCTATGGGCGCTGGGCTACATCACCTCCAAATATGGCTATAAGACCCAGCAGGAAACCCTCCAGGTGGTAGATTCCCTGAAAAGCCTCGGTTATCCGATTGATGGGGTAGTGCTCGACCTTTACTGGTATGGACAGGAGACCGACATGGGTCGTCTCGAATGGAATAAAGATCAGTTTCCCGACCATAAGAAGATGCTCGCCGACCTTAAGGCAAAGGGAGTGAACACCGTAACTATCTCTCAGCCATATATCAACAAGATCGGCGCTATCGACAATTACAACCTTCTGGCCTCGCAAGGTATGCTCGTGCGCGATTCTCTGGGGCGCACCCACGACGTGACTACCTGGGTAGGCGATGCCGGAATGTTCGATGTTTCCAATCCCGACACCCGGAAGTGGCTCTGGGAGCGCTATAAGAAGTTGACCGACGATGGTATTGCCGGCTGGTGGGGCGATCTCGGTGAGCCGGAAGAGCACCCGGCTTCAGTTCGCCATGCCAATGGGCTTACTGCCAAGCAATATCATAACGTATATGGCAACGAATGGAGTCGCCTGATCTATGAGGGTTTCCTCGAAGATTTCCCGGAGGTGCGCCCGCTCCTGATGATGCGCGGAGGCACCACCGGACTGCAGCGCTACGGCGTATTCCCCTGGACCACCGACGTATCCCGCTCATGGGCTGGTTTTGAGCCTCAGATAGCTCTGATGCTCAGCAGCGGTCTGTCGGGACTCGGGTATATGGGTAGCGACGTCGGTGGATTCGCTGTAGATGAGAATAATCCGGTGGATCCCGAGCTCTATGTGAGGTGGCTCCAGATGGGTGCCTTCACCCCGATGATGCGTACCCATGCTCAAGATCGGCCCGAACCATTCAACTATCCTGAGTATGAGGATATTCTGAAGCGATTCGTGCGTATGCGCTATGAGTGGCTGCCTTACAACTATACGCTCGCGTTTGAGAATGCTGTTTTCGGCCTGCCTCTCGCCCGTCCCCTCAATTTCTATGGCGATACCCCTTCCGATACCGCCGCATCTATCCGCGACGAATACCTTTGGGGCTCGGAGGTGCTTGTTGCCCCCGTCATGACTCAGGGCGCGCAGAAGCGTACCGTATGGTTCCCCGCCGGCGAATGGATCGATTGGCGAAATCCTTTGAAGCGCTACCAGGGTTTCACCTCGGCTGAGATTGAGGCGCCTCTGTCGGAACTCCCCCTGTTCGTAAGGGCGGGAGCATTCATACCCCGGACTCTCCAGCCGATAGAAAATACCTCGCAGTATGACCCTTCGAAGCTTTCGATAACCTATTTCCCGTCGGAAGAGATTTCTACCTACCTCCTTTACGATGACAATCGCATCTCGCCCCGGTCCCTGCAAGATGGAGCCTACAGGCTCGTAAGCTTCCAGGGAATGGCCGACTCTGAAGGTGATATCGCGATTACCCTTGCGGCTGAAGGAAGCTATGACGGAATGCCCTCCGAAGCTATCTACGATTTCGAAGTGCCCGGCTTGAAGAAGGCTCCTGAGATTCTGGTGGCAAATGGAGAAGAACTCGATCCCTCCTCATGGAGCTACGATCCCGCTACCCGGACCCTAAGCTTCTCTATCCGCTGGGACTATTCCCGAATGCTCATAACTACCGCGCCCTGACAAAGCGGTTAAACCGTTTTACGCTTTGAAGCGTTACAAGAATAACCCTTGCGGCGCGACAAATGCGTCGAATTGAAAAACACTAAATTATGGACATTCAGAGTATTATCGGAGGCCTGAAAGAGAAATTCGGCGATTCATTCGACGTAACGAAAGTCACGGCCATGCTAAAAGACGTAGATCTCAGCAAGATTTCCATGCCGGAAATTATGGAGAAAGTAAAGTCAGCCGGTCTTATAGGCGATCTCGATGGCGACGGCGTGAAAGAGAGCCTCTTTGAGGAGCTGAAAGGCAAAGTAGGCTCCATGTTTGGCAAGTAACCGCTGAACCGGCCTTCCGCCTCCACGGCGATTAAGACTTCAAAAAACAACCAGCGGGAGAGCCCCCCAGCCCTCCCGCATGTTTTGTCTTAGGGTGTCTCCCTGAAGGGAGACCCTTTAGTTAGGGAGCAGGCTCCACCGGTATTATGCGCCCTTCGGAGTCGAAATACATCGGATCGATGCAGACCTGCCGGTGCCAGCCGGGACCATTGTCAAGATAGTCACCGTTGATCCGGTGGTACACGATACGCCAGGCCTCCTCATCGCCGGGCAATTTTATCACCGAGCAGTGAGCCGGGCCGTAAACCCCGCGTTTCGGCCTCTGAATCAGCACCACAGGACTTTCCGCTACCTCAATCGGGCCGAGAGGAGAGTCCGATGTTCCGTAGGCCACATGATAGTTAGGCGACCCCGTATCATCTACGCTCCATAGAAAATAGTAGCGTCCGTCGCGGAAAAACACGTAGGGCGCCTCGCGAAACTCATAGTCGGCAAGCGTGCCTCCCTCGGGGGTGAGCACAACCGGTTCGCCCACCTCGAGAGTGGCCGGATCGAAAGTAGCCCCCGCCATATAGCAGTTGCCCCAATAGATATATGCCTGGCCGGTTTTCGGGTCGGTGAAAATATCTACATCTATCTGCTGCCCCCAGCCTTTTGATGGGTTTTTAGCTATTATCGGCGCGCCGCTGTCGCGGAACGGGCCTGTAGGACTGTCGGATATAGCCACGCCGATCTGCTTCTCGTCGCCTCCTTTCGCGTTGGCGCTGAAAAACAGGTAATATTTCGGTTTGCCGTCGATCACGAATCTCTCGGCTGCCGGAGCCCAGGCATTACCGTCGGCCCATGCCACCTGTTTGCTCTTCACATCGAGCATATCGCCCTCCGGCCTCCAATTTTTCAGATCCTTCGACGAAAAACAGGATATCGTATGTCCGCCCCAGCCCGGCACTCCGTCGGTGGTGGAGTAGATATAATAGCGCTGAGTGTCAGGGTCGAAGAGAATTTCAGGATCTGCGTGCCAGTCGGGAAGAATCGGGTTATAAGCCTGAATCGAGTCTATTCCAAAGGCATTTTCCAGTCGGCGCATTTCCGACCCGGTGAGGGGGAGCACGGTGCCGTGGCGGGGGTGGAAGTCAAGACTCACCTCTGTGAGCTTGAAATTCTGAAGATCAGGCGTCTCGGCAAACTCGTATGCGCCGTTCATATACACGTCGTACATCAGCACATAGCGGTCTTCACCATTTACCTTGAATATCGATGAACCTTCTACAGCCTTGTCAGTGAGCTGCTTATAGTCGGAATACTCCTTCCAGTCGCCTGAGGTGAGTGAAGGCGTGGTGGCTACCCTGATTCCGTTGCCGTGGCCCTCGGTTTTGTAGAAGAGGTGCCAGAGACCGTCGTGGTACACTATGTCGCCGTCAATACACGACTTCCCGTTTTCCGGCATAAACAGAGGTGCCGGCTCAGTGGCGAGACCCGTGAAATCATCGTTGGCATAGGCATAATAAATTATGTCGGGCCCGTCGTCGTGCTTCATCGACCAGTATATCATATATTTACCAGCTTCCGGATCGAAGATCGTCTGCGGAGCCCACACGCGTTTCAGTCCAGGGCGCCATGCTTCGAGATTCACTACATTGTGGCTCCAGTTAAGGAGGTCGCGGCTTTTCATCAGCACCATAGCCCGGTTGGAGTCCCAGCCGAGATCGGAAACCATATCTGTGGCTACCATCAGAAATTCGCCGCCATCGGGACTGCGCAATATGTGAGGGTCTCGCACTCCGCCGGTAGAGCTGATGGAGTCGGAGGCTATCACCGGGCGGTTGCCGTTGAGAGCCTTGAAATTCAGCGAATTGTTGGCGATCGCATAGTGTATCTGCTCCTCCGCTTTATCGTTGCCAGTGAAATACACGAACAGGTATCCCTCAAGATCCTCATCGCGGATCGGAGACGGCGCCTCGAAAGTCACGGTAGTGAAGGAGTATGGCGGCAACTCGAAGGTGTGCTGAGCAGGAATCGCGGTTGAGGCAACCTCTGGTTTGGCGGATTCACTGTCTGGAGCGCCCTGCAGACGGGTTATAACAGCCTTGCCTCCAGGAAGATCAGTTGCCAGAGAGGTGCTCATGGGCAGCAGATTTACCATTTTGAGAATCGTGCGTCCCGTTTTCGTGTCTTTCACCACCGAAGCAGCCACGCGCTTGTGTACATCATCATTTCCGCTCTCAACAGCTAACTCTGAGGGAATGAGAAGATTGCCAGACCCTGTCGAGAGCATTCTCTGGGCGTGGTAGCCCGGGGTTGGCATCACCTCGGTAGGCGTGAAGTAAATCAGGTCCGGGTTCCATTGCCGGTGACCCATCTTCGCAAGCAGCGGAGCATAGGAGGTCATCGCCACTACATCGCCATTGCGCTCTGCGCTAAGCATATAAAGCGCTTCGGCAAGGGCCGTCTCGATATTGTTAGGCCGGCCTGGCAGGTGGGCGGCATACTCACCGAGATACACCTTCGGCCCCTTCCTGTCATACTGGTCATAATAGTCCTGATTATGTATCAGCCAGCCAGGCTCCACATAATAGTGCTCGTCTACCATCTCTACTCCCTCCTGACCGGCGAAGCGCCAGCCCTCCTCATAGTCGGAACCCTCGTAGAAGGGTCCTACGGTGCCAATCACCGTGATCTCCGGATGGGCCTTGCGCAGGGCATCGTGGATTATCTTGAAACGCTCCTTGAAGACGTCGGAAATCAGATCCTCGTTGCCCACACCTATGTATTTGAGGTTGAACGGCTCAGGGTGGCCGGCCTCAGCCCGCAGGCGCGCCCATTCGGAAGTGGCAGGGTCGCCGTTGGCCCATTCTATTAGATCCAGAAAATCCTGCACCACAGAGTCCATGCGCTCCAGAGGCACCCCGCACTGCTGCCCCTCGGTAGTCAGAGCATCGACGGAATGCGCTGATTTCCAAAACGAATTCTGGCAGGGCACACCTGCTGCGAGCACCGGCAGCGGCTCCGCGCCAATATCCTCGCAGAACTGGAAATACTCATAGTAGCCGAGTCCGCGCGTCTGGTGATAGCCCCAGAGGTTGGCAAGCGGCTTGCGCTCATGAAGCGGGCCTATCGAGCCCTTCCAGTCGTAGACGTTGTCGAGTCCCTGCCCGTGGGCTACGCAGCCTCCAGGGAAGCGCACGAATTTCGGGTGAAGGTCGGCAAGCGTCTGTGCCGGATCAGCTCTCAGACCGTTGCGGCGCCCGTGGAATGTGGCTTCGGGGAAGAGGCTCACCATATCTATCGCGTAAGATGAGCCTGCCGGAAACCCAATGCGGAGCACTGCGGCGGCACAATCAGCCTCCACCTTCATATTTGCTTCCGACTGAGTCCAGTCCTGACCTCCAAGATTAACCTCTGCCTCCGCGAGCACAGTTCCTTCCGGGGTTGTAAGCATCACCCGGGCAGGCCCTTGCGCACCTTTGAGATGGCGGCTGAAGAGCGAGAAGAGATAATTTGATCCTTTCTTTACCGGAATCGCGTCGAAACCATCATTGGCGATCGTGGCACCTTTCTGCTTGCCGGATTCCACTACAGCATAGTGCAGGTTATTGGGGTGCAGGGGATTAGCGGTGGCAATCGTCAGGGCGCTCCCTTTGCCGGGCTGTAGCCGCCAGGAGTAGAGCGCGTCCCAGTCCATGTGGTCAGCCGGGCCATATTCGAAGTCGCGGTTCTCTATCAGCTCAGCGTAGAGACCCCCGTCAGCACCCTGGTTGATATCCTCGAAGAAGATACCATAGAGCTTGTCGGAAATTGGGTAAGCGCCTTGAGGTGAGGTCTTAAGACTTGCTTTCACCGGCTGTAGGCCGGCGAAGCGCACGGGATCCTCCTTCGCCTGCTGCGAATGAAGCATCTGCCGGTAGCGCTGCTGCTCCGCATAGCGCTCCAGATTGACTACGAGCTCCCGGGGCACGCGGTGCACCTGCCCCTCTATCTGCTTGCCGCCAAGTGATATAGTTTCGGTGGTAGGCTTCCTGTCGGGGTCGGCATGAGTATAGTCCTGCGGTTTCCACACAATCAGATCGCGCGAAGAGGTGGTGCCCTCCACGCTGCCGTCAGTGCCAGTCCTGAAGGCGAGACGCCATAGTCCTGAGGCATCGCGCGTTAGCTCGGGCTGGCGCATCTGTTTGCCCTTTCCCCACCAGGGTCCGAAATCTGACTGCACGAACTCCATTCCGCCGCCGAGGCTCACCCAGGGGCGACCCTCAGTGCGCCAGGCGAACCGGAGACCTCCGCGGCCTACGGTATCGGTGTATGAGAAGAGCGACAGCGTGTCGGTCGGAATCACGTTGACAGCCCTCGCGGCCGGCAGACATGCAAGACCAGCCAGCGCGGTAAGCAATAATCTATGTTTCATCTGTTTATGGCTTCAGCGGGGCTACGACCACAAGGCCGTCAGCCGGTTGGAGTTCTATTTTCATGCTGCGGTCAGCGCTCAGGCGCAAGGGTTTCTTCCGGTCGTGGTACACGTTGGCCTCACTCCCGACGCTCTCCGGCAGCTGCACATTGAGCCTCAGAGGCTTATCGAGAGCGTTGGCGGCTGCTACATACCATTTGTCGCCTGAGCGGCGGGCAATTACTATGTAGCGGCCGGGGTAGCCGTCGATAAAGCGCATATCGTCCCATTCAGTAGGCACTTCCCTCATGAATTCCAGCGCCCATTCCGGGGCATCTGTAAGGTTATTGGGGGCAAGGGCGAAATTTTGCACAGGATTCTGGAAGAGCACGGCGGTAGCGAGCTCGAAGCCGTTGGTGGTACGGCGCACGTTGCCCTCGCGGTTCGTCCGGTCGAGGTGCCGGTTGAGGAATGTGCCGCCGAACTCCATGCAGCCCACGGAGTTGCGCACGAAGGGGTGCAGGCAGGCATTCTGCGCCTCGAGGTCGCAGAAATGCTGTTGGAATATCAGATTCTCTGAAGCGAGCACAGCCTCACTGCCCACATAGTTGGGATACATTCGCTCCCAACCGCGCGGCAGCGTGCAGCCGTGGAAAATCACCATCAGGCCATGATCGTCGGCGTCGGCGAGGATATCCTCGTAGAGCCGCATGGTCTCCTGCTTGTCGCCTCCGAAGAAGTCGACCTTTATTCCCTTTGCGCCGATCTCGCGCAGCCATTTCATCTCTTTTTTGCGGAGCACCGGGTCGCTCATGATATTCACGGGCGACTGCGATATGTCGTTCCACCAGCCGCTGGAGCTGTACCATACGAAGAGGCCAACGCCTTTTCCTGCGGCGTAGTCGGCAAGCTCTTTCATGCCCTCGCGGCCTATGGTGCGGTCCCACCAGTTATCAACCAGCGTAAACTCATAGCCCATAGCAGCCGCCAAATCTATGTAGGCACGCTGATCTTCAGGGTTTATGCTCTGATCCTGCCAGAGAATCCAGCTCCAGGTGCCGCGTCCGCCCTTATATTCGCCCGAAGGTTCGTAGCGAGGTTCCACCACGTCCCAGGTTACGGTGCTTTCCACAATCGGGCGCAGGTCGGAGCCGATGGCAAGCGTGCGCCAGGGTGTAGCGCCAGGCAGCGCGAAAGCCGGCTCGGAAGTGCCGTTGCCGTTGTTCTCACCCTCCATCGGGAATGCTATGCACATCGTGCCGTCGGCTTCAGCATCGCTCAGGCGCGATCCGCAGTAGCGTCCGTTTACGCCGGTCTCGCTTACGAGCACCCAGCCGTCGGAGCCTATCCGGAAGAGTCCGGGGAATGTGAACCCGCGGCCATACTGAGAGCGGGTAAGCAGCGGAGCATCAAGGATATACTCCTCCTCATAGCTCGGTTTCGTACGCTTCCAGCCGATCATGGGATCGCTCTGGGGAGTGAGGAATACGGTGGTCTGCGCGGGGAAGCGGAATCCCGTTTTCTCCTCCAGGATGCGGATACTTCCGGTATCGCCCTGGCGGGGTACGAGATAGCGGAAAGCGAGTGAGTTGTCGGCGATGCTGAATTCTACCTCCATCTTCATGCTGTCGGGAGTCATGAAGGTGCAAGTCAGCTCATTAGCCTTATAGTCGATCTCCGATTTCTTGATCCGGTCCTGCCGGTAGCTTTTTGCTACAGGCTTGACCGAATGGTTCGTGAGGCGCAGGCTGTCGGCGAAATTGCCGATGTCGGCTATGAATCCGAGCTGCGATGGCAGGAGCATCTGCCGGCCGTCGTAACTCACAGTGTAGTATGCCTTGCCGGGGCCGGCACATTCCACATCTACCTTCAGGCGTCCGTCGGGACTTTCGCCCGAGGCTCGCTGGCTCTGCGCGGCAATAGCGCAGAGAGCAAGCGCGATCAGCCATAATGCCCTCATCGCAGGCGATATACGTTGACCGACTGCGGGAGTACCTCAATCTCTCCGTCTGCGCCGATCTTTACAGGGCGCTGACGCGGATAAACCTTTTCCGGCTCTCCGAGAGCGTTCTGGGCAGCCAGGTCATCGCTCTGCAGATATGTGTGGCTACCAGAAACATAGTTCTTGCCCTTGGGTGCCTTCAGATCGAGTTTCACCTTGCGGGGTTCGGCGCTGCGGTTCACGATCTTAACTATCACCTCGCCCGTCGGTTCGTCAAGTGTGGCCGAAGTGTAGATCTCCGGGCCATTCTGCGTTGCGATCGGGAGCACGCGTGTGCCGGGATTGTTGGCAAATAGCTGCTGCACATAGTAGTTGGGCGTGCGCATCACTTCTGCATTATCGAACCAGATGAGGTCCGGGTGCCACTGATTGGCCTCCACATGGGCGAAGAGAGGAGCATAGGTAGCCATACGCACCAGGTCGGCGTTGCGCTCCAGGCCTGTCATGAATGCTGCTTCTGAAAGGGCAGATAGATAAGTGTTTGCGGTGCGGTTCTCGTAGTCGTGAGAAGCATATTCTCCTGCAAATACCTTCGGTCCCTTGCGCGGGTAATCGTTGTAGCGGTCGGCGTTGCCGAAGAACCATTCCGGCTCGCGGTAATAATGCTCGTCGACCAGATCGGCTCCGAGTCGGCGCATCTCCGGCCAGAGATAGTCGAACTGCTCGCCCTGCGGCAGAGGTCCGGCACTGCCTACTACCATGATTTCCGGGTGCTTGGCGCGTATTTGCTTGAGGAAGAGCTCGAGACGCTCCGGGTAGACCTCGCCCCACTGCTCGTTGCCTATACCGATATAGCGCATATTGAACGGCTCCGGGTGGCCCATCTCGGCGCGTAGCGCTCCCCAGCGGGAGCTGACCGGGCCGTTGGCAAACTCGATCAGGTCGAGAGCATCGTCGATGTAGGGCTGAAGGCTGTCGAGAGGCACTTCCTCGCCCGTTTCGTACTGGCAGGCGAGTCCGCAGCTCAGAATCGGCAGGGGAGTTGCGCCGATATCTTCGCTGAGCTGGAAGAACTCGAAGAAGCCGAGCCCGGCCGACTGGAAATAGTCGGGAGCCATGCGGTTGGAGAAATTGTAGTTCCAGCGGTTTATGTTGAGCGGTCGCTCCTCTACGGGGCCTACCGTTTTCTTCCACTGATAGCGGTTTGCGAGGTCTGTGCCTTCCACGATGCAGCCTCCCGGGAAGCGCATCACCTTCGGACTCAGGTCGGCGAGCGCCTGAGCCAGATCGCGTCGCAGTCCGCCTTTCCGGCCCTTCCAGGTGTCGGTCGGGAAGAGCGAGATGTGGTCTATGTCGATAGTGCCCGGAGTGAGCAGCAGCACCCTGAGGCGTCCCTTCGGATCGGTGAGGGCCGAGGTGAGGGTTGCTTCTATCTTCTGCCAGCCGGCAGCGGGAGCTATGGTCAGCGTATCCGTCTTGTAGGTGCGGCCTATGGAATTGATCAGCTCTACCCCGAGCTTCAGCGGACGCTGTGAGGCATTGCGCACCTGAGCCGAGAAGTCGTAGGTCTTTCCGCGCTCGAGCGAGATACCGCGGAATCCTTCGTTTTCGAGTCCGGCCGGTCGGTAAGACTCTCCTTTGGTGATCCTGGCGTAGCGGGGATTTGCCTTGAACGCCGGGTCGGCGTCTGCGAGCTCCACCTGTCCCATTGCAGCCCAGCCCATAAGAGCTTGCGGAAACTCGAATGAGCGGTTCTTCACCAACTCTCCGTAGAGGCCGCCGTCGGCAGCGAAGTTTATGTCTTCGAAGAAGATGCCCCACATGTCGGGAGAGATGTCTGTGGCGGGCTTTGTCGCGTCTATGGCGATGTTCGTCTGCGCCTGAGCCGAAAGAGCGGCGAGGCAGATCGCTAAGGGATAGAGTTTCTTCACGGTTTTCAGTGTGTTGGGTTGTTCTTTGCTGCAAAGATACTAAATAATCCCTTTTCACGATTGGTCTGTGCCCCTTAGGGCGATAAGTTCTGTAGGTGTTCATAATGGTAAAACTTTAATGGTTGTTGATTTGATGATGCAAAGTTACTGCTTTCTTTTGAAATTTCCAAATTAATCGAAGAAAAATTTCATGAGAGGTATAAAGTTGGCGCTCCTTTCCTCGCACTCCCTGCGGTCGTACGAGCTAACAATACACTCGTACCTCCGGCACTATGTGTGGGTGAGTGTCGTTGTTGTCCGGACACTCGCTCCTGCTCCGCAGTCGCTCATATCCGGTTTGTCTATGCATTCGCACCTCGCGGCGCTTAATAATAGTAAAAGCTTTGATCTCTTCGGCGTGTCAATGTGTAGTAAGAGGGGGCGCGGTGATGCCGCGCCCCCTCGGTATGGGTCAGACTGAAATCAGATCGTGATTATTCTAATTGGTGAACTAACTTTTGTATGAAAAAATAAACTTTAGAATAAACCAAATCTCAGTCTGATTCAAGTCGGGTTATTAGTAACCAGGCATGGTGAACTCAATCAGATCCGTTGTTATTCCGAATCCAGTAGGATAACCTGCGCAGATACCGAAGAGCGGTTCTACCCAATAGGTGCCGGTAAGGCTACCGTCAGAATAGTCGTAGTCGGTACCATTAATGCTACCTTTGTAGTTCTCAGGCAGATAGTAACCCATACTGCTGCCACCAAACTTCATGCCGAGGCAGAAGGGATCATAGTTCAAATCGCCAGCAGCGGTATTGTAGAACTCAAAGTTACCGGCATCGTTAACATCGTAGGACCAGCCACCCCAACCCCAGCAGTCGCCTGCGGTAGGAGCATCGGGGAAGTACTGAGCATATACGGCACGCATCGGGTCAACGATACGCCAACGCTCGAAGCCTTTAGCCTTCTGCCAGTTGCCTACCTCTACCCAGTCGCTAAACCAGATTAAGTTGGGCAGACGGATCCGGCCGGTTCCATCGATGTCTTCCCATTCGTATTCCACGGGAATACGGAAGCTCATAGTGTTGTAGCCACCTATGCTCGCATCGTCTTTAGCAAACAGGATATTACCACCGAATACGGTAGGAGGAACAGCGCCTTCAATCGAGATTGTAAACACACCCTTATTGCTACCATCGGTGAATACTACATTGGAGCAGGTTACGCCCTCAGTAGTCATTCCTGAACCTTCTACACCCTGTAAGGTAACAGGCAATGTGAAATCGCCCTTAGTACCAACACGATACACTTCAATCTCAAAACTTGATGAGCCCGGAAGCACAGTCGTGTTAAACTGGTTGCGCGAGAAAGAGCATTTATTATCGCCTTGCGTAAGCGCAGCATCATCGTAAACGGGATCCGCATTGCAAGCACCAAGACCTGCGAGCATTCCACCGAGAACAACGGAATATGCTATTTTCTTAATCATTTCTTTCTTTGTTTGTAGGATTATGAAATCTTACCATTCCCAGCTGTAAGTAGTAGGATCAGCTACAGGATTCGGAGCCGTACAGTAGGGGTTGTTCTCTGTGATAGCAGGGTTGTTGTCAACCTCACTACGCGGGAGACGATAGAGGAACAGGTTGTCGCCGGCAGCGATCTGCATACAAGCTTCAGGCTGGAAGCCCTGACCTACACGGTCAACACCCTTGTTGAGGCGCATCAGGTCGTTGAGAGCAAGACCTTCACCCCAGAACTCGATACGACGCTGATTCCAGCACTCTTCCTGCACCTGCTCAGCGCTACCGCCAGCAAATGAGTATGAGGGATTACGATACTGGGTTACGAAATCACGAAGCGTCTGCGCACCCTGTGAGGGGTTACCGGCCATAGCCTCTGCCTCTGCCTTGATGTAGTACATCTCCTCAGCACGCATCATCATGTAGTCACCCGTACGGGCCATATCCGGATCAGCAGGATTAATGCCATCGCGACGGTTGTACTTGGTTACGAGGTAGCGAATGCCTTTCGACATTGTGCAGCTCTTACGAATCCAAGATACGTAATCGTTAGGCATGGTCACCCTTGAGTTGCCGTTGGTGAAGTCAGTCCACCATACACCGTTGTGAACCTCATTGGGGTTAACCCACCAGAACTTACGGACGTCGGTTGAGGGGATTGAAGAGTAGAGTTTCGCACCGATGTAGCGCCATGCACCCAGAGTAGTATAACCACCAGAGTAGGAGAACGACGATACAAATGCCACGAAGTTACAGTTGGTCCACTGATACTGGAGGTCATCTTTGGTGTAGTTGATATCCCACATCCAGGAGTGATCGTTACCATCGGTGAATCCGGCGGGAAGAACAGTACCATCAGACTGCTTATTGAGAAGCTCTGAAATAGTGTAAGGAGTCAGACCAGCAGCGTTGTTAAGCTGGATTGCTTTGTCAGCATCGGAAGCGGCAGCAGCCCAGTTATTCATAACAAGGTTCACGCGTGCGCGAAGACCATAGGCAACGTTAAGGTTAACGAAGGTCTTAGTCTCAGCGGTTGTAGCAGCAGTGTAGCTGGTACCGTCAAGATACTCGATTGCACGGTCAAGGTCACTGAGAATCAGGTCATAAACTTCCTGAACTGTAGCACGCGGGCCTCCACCATTAGCGGATACCTCTTCGCTATTCTCCTCTGTATAGAGGGGAACGCAGGGAGCTGACTCATGTCCCTTGTAGGTGAACTGATAACGCTGAACGAGCGAGAAATAAGCGTATGCACGGAAGGCAAGAGCCTGCGCTGCATAATACCTGTTGGTCTCATCCTCGATTTCATCGGGGAGGGTCTTGATCACGTTGTTGGCCGAGAAGATCAGCTTATACATCGTGTTCCAGAGGATATAAGTGCAGACTGCATTGTCGCCCTGAGCATTGAAGAGCATCTCACCGGCATACCAGTTTAAGCCTACATTGTAGCTCATCATATCCTCAGTCATACAGTCGAACATCAGGTTGGTCGAAGCGATACCGAAGTCATCGAAACGATCGTAGGTCTGATGCATCTGCTTGAACATAGATGGAAGCGTATTTACACCGGCGGCGAGCAGTTCGGGGCTATGTTCAATAGCGTCGATCTTCTGGTCCTCGGTAACATAACCGGCGTTGGGCGCAGTATCCATCTCGTTGCAGGAAGCCAGGATAGCACCTGCTGCGAAAAGCGGAAGAACTTTATATAATGCTTTCATTTCTTTTTAGTCTATCTAAATTAGAATACGACTTTCACACCGCCGGAGATACAACGCATACCGGTGTAGGTAGTAGCGTTAGAGCTCCAGTAGCCCTGACGCGGGTCGAGACCCTTGCGTGCGCTCCAGAGAGCTACGTTGTCAGCAGCGCCGTAGATGCGTACGCTCTCGAGTTTGATCTTGCGCGTCCAGTTCTGCGGCAGGGTGTAGCCCAGCGTGATGTTGTTGAGTGCAAGATAGCTTGCATCAGCCATGAAGTAGTTGGTAGAACCGATATTATACTGGCTCTCGGTGTTGTTGAGACGCGGGATCACAGTATAAGGATTCTCAGGAGTCCAGGCGTTGAGGATATCAACCGACCAGTTGCGACCCATTGCAGAGGAAGTACCGGCGTTGATATGGTTCATGTAGCCATAGTCCATAACCTTGCCACCGATCTGGTAACCGAAGGAGATACCGAAATCGATACCCTTCCAGCTCAGGTTGGTGCCGAAGCCACCGTATACAGGAGGCAGAGAGTTGCCCTGCTTGATGCGATACTCGCTATTGTATGAAGTAGAAGCACGCTTAGTAGACATATCAGGAATCCTCTGACCATGCTTATCCAGCATATCTGTGCCATCGGCATTCTTCATCCAGTCCCACTGCCAGTAGAGGGGACGACCGCTGGTAGGATCGATACCTGCGAATTCTACGAGATACCACTGATACATCGACTCACCCTCGATATATACGTTGGAGGCAGTCTGCCACCAGCCGCCGAGTTCGGGAGCGAGTTTAAGCACCTTCGAGTTGATGTAGGTAAGGTTGCCGTTGATGCTCCACTCGAGATCCTTCGTACGGATCGGGGTGTAGGTAAGTTCCAGTTCGACACCGCTGTTGCGGATCGAGCCTACGTTCATCGGAATCGAGCTATAGCCCAACGAAGGAGCTACAGGACGATAGTAGAGCATATCGGAGGTCTGGCGCGAGAAGTATTCGAGAGTACCGAACACCTTATTGTTCCAGAGCACGAAGTCGAGACCTACGTTGAAGTTGTTAGAGGTCTCCCAGGTGATGTCCTTGTTACCCTTGTAGCTCAGAGCACCGTCGTTCCATGCACTTTCACCGGAGATGGTGTACTGGTCTGCCCATGCGTACCAGCCGCCGATACCGTCGTTACCCTGCTGACCGAAGCTGGCGCGGAGCTTCAACTGGTTGAGCCATTCGTGAACGCCTTCCATGAAGTTCTCCTTAGCCACGTCCCATGCACCGGAGATGGAGAAGAAGTTACCCCAACGGTGAGATGGGTGGAAGCGTGAGCTACCGTCGCGACGGAACGATCCGCTGAAGAAGTAGCGGCTCTCGAAGTCGTAGTTGGCACGGAAGAAGATACCGCGGGTAGCGTAGTTATCAGAAGAACCACCACCGGAGCGGCTGTCATTGTTGAGCGTGTTGTCAACGGCCCAACCGAGTTTACGGTAGGGGTTGTTACCGCTTGCGCTGAGGTACTCAATATTGTACTCATACTGCTCGTAACCAGCGAGAAGGTCGATGGTGTGCTTGTCAGCGAAGGTCTTGCGGTAGTTGGCAAGAGCCTGGAGAGTAAGCATGCGGTAGCGGTTGTCGCTCATGCCTACATAGCCGCCGTAAGCTGCAGAATAACCGTAGAGCGGGTTCTGGGTGTTGTGACCGCGCCCGTACTCGAGGTTGAGCGAAGCGTTGCCGGTAATCGTAAGACCCTCAACCGGTTTGAGCTCCAACATCCACTTGCCGTTGATAATGTCGGTGAGGCTCTCTACCTTGTCATAGAGAAGGTTCGACACGGGGTTAGCACCCGGGTTAGCAGCGGAAGGACGGGTAAAGGCTGTCTGAGCCTGACCGTAGTCATATACGGGGTGACCCCACGTTTCATTAAACATGATGTTGCCCTCGGCGTCGCGTACGAACATCGGGTAAACCGGTGCCTGCGAATAGGCCATCATGAAGGCGTTGCCGGTAGAACCGGAGTTGATCTGATCGCCGGGATAGTTCTGCTCAGAGTGAGTATAAGTCACGTTGGAGCCGACCTTCAGCCAGGGCTTAACCTGATAGTCTACGCTCGTACGAACGCTCAGACGCTTATAGTCAGAGTTGTTGATAAGACCCTGATCATCTACATAACCACCGGAGATGTAGTAATTGATCTTCTCGGTTGCGCCGCTTACGTTTACGTTATACTCCTGACGCATACCGTTGCGCAGCGTATACTTCTTCCAATCGTCAGGAATGAAGTAGTTGGTGCCGTCATTGTAGCCGAGCACTGCATTCTTGTTTACGCTTCCGTCAGGCAGAATGAAGTTTTCGCCCTCAGGGAGAGTATAGATCTGATAGCCGATACCGGAAGGACCGAAAAGCTGCTTGTTAGCATAATCGTGGGCTGCATCAGCAGTGTAACCCATACCGAGCATTGCGCCGTTACGCAGAGCCTTGTAAGCTACACCAAGATAATCCTCAGCCGTCTCCAGTACGTCATAGTATGGGGTCGCGCGGGAGTTGGCACCCCACTTCATGTCAACCGTCACACGGGCGTCACCGCGCTTACCGCGCTTCCGTCCTTGAGGTCGACGGTCTGCGTCTCGTATCCAACATAGGACACCTTCGCTTTGGTGACGTTGGCGGGCACCTTGATGGTGAACTTGCCGTCGATGTCGGCTGCCGCACCCTGGCCACCGCCGATCGGAGCAATCGTGGCTCCGACGAGCGGCTCATTGTCAGCTGCATCGAGCACGGTGCCGCTGATAGTGCGCGTCTGGGCCTGCAGCCCCCACGCGCATGCTGCCATCGTCATCAGAATCAGAAAAAGTTTTCTCATGATTAGACTTTGAGCGGTCTCAGTATTACTCATATCCCCTCCCGCCCGAGACCGATAAAGACGAAAGAAGAAGGTTAATTCATAAAGAAAAATGAGGCTCTCTATGTAAGAGACAATCACTTTTCGCGCCAAAGTTAAGCAGAACTTATGAAATCGAAAGATTCTTTAACTGAAAAATTGAGTTTTTGCCTCGATTTTAACATTTGACCTCTTTTAGAAGTATAAATTTTTTAGGTGGAATGAATTGGAATTTCGATTACCCCCTCTTTTACAATAAATCTTCCTCATCTGCTACCTTTAATCCTTCTTATTCCTCTGATTTTTCTGTTCACTCAACTCCTGCTTAATGCTGATAAGCGGCGAAGCGATGACGCTGTCCGGTACTCACTTCTTTCACATAAATAAAATTAGCGGGACGCGCAATGACATGAGGTCTACATTATGACGTTGTCGCTCTGTGAAAGGATCGGCAATCAGATACAGCAACTCTGTCAAACCAGGGCAATACGGTATCACCGCGCCCCCTCTAATATACCATAAGTTATTGGGATTCAGAGGGTGAAGTGGGTAAGGTCGGAGGTAGATTCAGGCGCGGTCAGTAGCGCGGTCAGTGGCGAGGCCTGAAGGTCAGGGGTAATACCTACTCCGGGGAGCAATGACTGCCATGTCCGGTCGGGGTACTGGCGGAGCAGTGAGAGCAGGTCGATGAAGGCCTTGAGCGTGTTGCGCGGAGTGCGGAAGTAGCTTTCTCCGATACGGTTGAAGCAGTGGCGCATGAAGGCTTCGAGAGCCTCGTCGGGCACGCGCTGCATGATTTCGGGTTCTCCTGACGCAATCAGCCGGCGCACGCGCTGCAGAAGCACGAAGAGTTCTTCGCGGGTCAGGTTCGGCAACCGGAGCACTGTTGAATCATAGTCGGCGAGTCCGGAAGTGCCAGAGAGGGCATTTTCTGCGAGGCGCGACCGGAGAGCTTCGTAGCTGTAAAGCCCGCGCCGGGTGTCGGTAATGGTTTCCGGGGTTGATCCGAGCACGATTCCGAGCCCTCCGGCGTGGCCCTGAAGGGTGGCGTTCAGGAGTGAGAGAATTTCTTCGTAGTTGGCTTTTCGGGACGGTGCGTTTGTGATTTTGTAGAGATTCACGAGCTCATCGATTCCTACCCAGAGACCTTTGAAGCCGGCAAGGCGGGAGAGGGCCGCAAAGAGCCGGAGGGTAGCGCCAAGGTCGCCATCGCCGAGGAAACGGCGCACGCCTACAGCCCGGTAGGCGTCAGTGCGGGTAGCAAACTCCGCTTGCAGCCACTTCAGAGCCTCTTCGCTTTCCAGACCTTCACCGGCAGCGGCCATCAGCACGATGCGGCGGAAGTCGTGGCCTCCGGGCAGATGTATAAGAGGTTCGAGCAGATTGGCCGGTGAAACTCCTTCAGCCTGAGCGCGTCCGTTGATGTGCTCCAGCAGGAGCGGCAAGGCATTGCCGTCGCGCTTGGTGCGGGTAGATAGCGAGGTTATCAGCTCCCGCAGCAGCCGGCGCGGCTGTCCCTGACTGCCATGGAAGCGCTTTTCCGGCGAGAGGTCGGCGCTCATGGCCAGCAGCCCCTTCTCGAGGGCGAGACTTCTGGCGAGGGAGAGGAAGAAAGTCTTCCCGCTGCCGTATTCTCCGGCCACGATCCGGAATGCGCTTCCGCCATCGGCCACGATATCGATATCGCGCAGAAATGAGGCGATCTCTTTACTGCGCCCTACCTGAATATGCTGAAGGCCTACGGCGGGCACCACGCCGCTGCGCAGGGCGCGGATCACGGCCTCGCGGTCGCGCGGTTTGATAACTGATTGTGCAGGAGTATTCATACGGCTGAAAGCAAAAGGTCTTTATATTCTTCGGTTATGTAGATAGTATCTCCCTCGCGGTCGGCCACTGTATCGCCAATGCGCTCAATCGCGAAGTCGTTGGCCGCTTCGAGGGCGCGTCCCGGCGAGTCGCCCCATGCCTGCTGGAGCTCCGGCATGGTCCATTGCGGGCGCGATAGCAGAAGGCGCAGGAATGCGGCAGTGGAGCCCTCGGAAGAGGCTTCCGAGGGCGGAATCTCATTGTCGCTTTCAGCAAACACCTCGGAAAGCAACTCCTGAGCGCGGTCGGTGCTCACTGCCACCTCGTTGAGCAGCTTAGGATCGACCAGAGCGGATCCGGCAGATTCATCGGGAATGAGCGGTTGCCCGCAGAGAGCGCGGTGAATCAGCGCGTGAGGATCGCTCTCCGGAGCCCCGAGCAGTCGGGCCACCTTCTCAAGCTTCACAAGAGAAGCGGGCGGCAGCAAGGGGCCGCGACGTCCGGCAGCGAGAGCCAGGGCGGTGAGCATGCGTGCTGAATCTTCTGGCGAGAGAATTTCCCGTGCCGTGCGGACGGTGCGGGCATCGAGAAGACGCCTGCGGCGGGAGAACCATCGGGTGAGGGCGGCGAGATGGAGCCTGTAGCGGTCATTTTTTACCCATGTGGCCACTAATGAGGCGGCCTCCTTCAGTTCTGCGGGTGAGAGGTCGGGGAGCACGAGAGTTATGAACTTCACGTAGAGGAGCGCCTTTTTGTAGCCCCTTGTGCGGATAAGCGGCGGATCCACCTGAGTGCGATACAATATCACCCAGTCGGCTGGTTTCAGTTTCCGGCGTTCCAACATGGCATCGGGAGCGCAGGCCAGGCCTACTCGCAGCAGATAGCGGCGCACGAGCCATGGCGAATCGGCAAGCATCTCGGTAGTAGCGCCAAATGCCTCAGCCGCAGCGCCAAGGAGATCTCCCCAGCGCATAGCGGCGAAACCCTCCTGATCGGTCTCTGCAAGGGTGGGCTGCAGGAGCGAGCGGAAAGCATCTTCCTCACTGCGGGCTTGCTTAACCTTCCGCACCGGCGCGGAAGGAGCGAGAGGCTCATCGAGCAGAGGGGTCAATATGAGATCGTCGCTATTCATCAAAGTTATAACGACGGGAGGCGGCAGGTAGTTGGAGCTTGGGAGAATAAAACCGCGCGGGGCGCGCGGGCGTTTCTATAGCATGACGGATTCCGAAGTATTATCGAGGCTTGACCCGCGGGTGGCGCGCTGGGTAGGAGCGCAGGGCTGGGAGGAGCTGCGCCCGGTGCAGCGCGAGGCGGTAGAACCGATACTACGTGCTGATACCGACGTGATTATCAGCGCTCCTACTGCGGGCGGAAAGACTGAGGCGGCGTTTCTTCCGATATTATCCCATATCCTGACTTCCGAGAAGGCGGGGCTTCGGGTCTTGTGTATCTCCCCTCTGAAGGCGCTTATCAACGACCAGGAGCGGCGGCTGGAAGAGATGGCGAGGGATATACCGGTAGATATAGCGGCGTGGCATGGCGATGTGGCGGCCTCGCGCAAGGCTGCCGTGACGCGCAGTCCTTCAGGAGTGTTGCTGATCACCCCCGAATCGCTTGAAGCTATGTTTGCGCTGCGGCCGTCATGGCTTCGCGATGCGGTGAGGAACCTTGACTATGTAGTGATCGATGAGCTCCACTCCTTCTTCAGCTCAGAGAGGGGAGTGCAGCTGCAGTCGCTTTTAGCGCGCCTGGAGCAATTGTTGGGCAGACGGGTGCCGAGGATTGCCCTGAGCGCCACTTTAGGCGATATGGAGGCCGCGCGGCGCTTTCTGAGGCCGGGAGGAGAGATGCCTTTCGCATCGCCGGATGCGGGGTCGGCGAGGCAGGGAGTGGCGATCGCGGTGAAGGAATATGTGGCTTCGGCTTCGGTAAATCCGGAGCCGGAGATAGCCGAGGAACTTTTCTGGAGGCTGCGCGGCTCTAACAATCTGGTATTTACCAACTCGCGTAAAGATGCTGAAGCGTATGCCGTTACGCTCGGCGATCTGAGCCGCTCCGCCGGAGTGCCCAATGAATTCCGGATCCACCACGGGTCGCTCTCTGGCGGCGACCGCGAGGAGGTGGAGAAGGAATTGCAGCGTGGGCGCACCCCGGTCACCGCCATCTGCACCGCATCGATGGAACTGGGAGTGGATATCGGTAAAGTAGAATCAGTAGCTCAGATCGGCACGGCTGGCTCTCCTTCCGTGCTCCGTCAGCGTCTTGGCCGTTCAGGCCGCAGAGGCGCTCCTGCGGCGTTGCGCCTCTATAGCGTAGATGAGGAGCGCGACGACTATAAGTTTCATCTCCGGAGCAATCTGGTGCAGAATATAGCCGTTGTGGAGCTTCTGCGCTCCGGTAAGTTCGATTCGGCGCCGGCTCCGGAGGCGTTCATGTCGATAATCGTGCAGCAGTTGGTGTCACTTCTCTCGCAGTGCGGCAGCTTCTATGCCGCTGAGGCTTACCGGTTACTCTGCTCGGAAGGGGCCTTCTCTTTCCTAAGCGAGACAGCTTTTGCAGGGCTCTTGCGCCATCTGGGAGGCAAAGGGGTGATCGTGCAGCTCTCCGGCGGACAGCTTGCTCCGGGGCCTGAGAGCGAGCGGCTGCTTGCTTCGCGCGATTTCTTCAGTGCCTTTACTTCTGCCAAAGACTATACGGTGATAGAGAAGAGCTCGCGAAAGAGTGTCGGGAGCGTGCAATACAAGCCCTATTACGGTGAGGTGTTCATTCTTGCCGGGGAGAAATGGATAGTCGATTCAGTGGAGGAGCGCTCGGCCACGGTCTATGTGAGCCGCACGGTAGCGAAAGGGAAGATGATGTTTGAGGGCACCGGGATAGAGACTTCGGCGGCTGTTACGGCCGAGATGCGGAGGGTGCTCGAAGGCGAGGGGCAGTATCCCTATCTCGACGCGGCTACGGGCACTCCCGATCACCTGGCTCAGGCGAGAGCCTGGTATCGCGCCCGGGGCTTGGACGAGCAGCCGTGGATATCAGATACCGGAGAGAGCGTATGGTTCACGTGGGGAGGCATGCGCGCCAACCGCACCCTGGCTATGCTCTCCGACAAGGTGCTTGGAATCAATCCTCCTTACGATCATCTCGCTATCAGCGGACTGAATCCGGGTCAGGTAGAGCAGATGAGGCGCTATGCCGATGGCGTGGCCGCGGGAGAATTAGGGCTGGAACTGGCTAAGGACGTGAACCGCAAGAAGAAGGAACGCGGCAAATTCGATCCTTACCTACCCGATAGCCTGCTCAATGCGGAGTATGCCGCAACGAGACTCGACGAGACCACCGCGCGCATGGCCCTTCTTACCGCTGCCGACGGCGATAGTTAGCAAAGACCGGGCGATGGCCAAGATAGTTCAGATCATGGTCGTGGGCGTAAGCCTCGCGCTCGAATGATATGGCGCGGTAAGCAGCGTCCCATGACCGGAGGCGTGCCAGATGCCAGAGCCATTCCGCCAGATAGAGCAGATAGAAAGGAATGTAGAGCCATTCGAGCTGCTGGCAGCAATGAATCAGCTCATGATTAAGCATATAGCGGTTTATATACTTCTTATCACGGGTGAAAACGAGGCCGAATAAGGTGATTGCCACGAAGCGTCCTTCCGGCACGAGCTTCGTGGCAATCACTTTCGTTTTCATCCACCTCATCGGGCAGCGTTGAGTTCCACAACCCGGCTGTGGAGGCTGCTTCCCGTAAAGGCATCGAGGCCTACCTTCATCAGGTAGTCGCCGGAATAAGTCTTCCCGTCTTCCGCCCATTGCTTCGGATCGGGCTCGTCAGATGGCTCGATCACGTTACCGGCCTTGTCGGTGGTTGGCATCCGGTTTATTTCCCTCACCGTGTAGCGCTTAGCGGGATCGAGCCCCTGCAGCTTCACCTTCTGGATCTTCTCGTCGAAACGCGGGTTGATATCGAAGGCGAAGAGCACAGCCTGCGACTGATCAGGAGCCACATAGCTTGTAGCCGTATGGTTGCCATCGTAGGGCGAAACGAGGCGGTAGAGGTCGCCGTCGAGAATCACCGGTTTGAGGCGGTTCCAGTTCTGGATAGCCTTCTGCACATATTTCAGGTCGGCGGCCGAGAGATTCTTCAGACCCAGGTCAAAACCGAGTTTGCCCATAGAAGCCACATCAGTACGGAATTTGATGGAAGCCTTGCGGTTCCAGTCGGTTACGTGGGCGCTCATAGCCTTGGCAGGGAAGAACTGCGAGAAGCCCCACTGAATGTAAAGTCTCTCTACCGGGTCGGTATTGTCGGAGAGCCAGAACTCGGTGAAGTATTTAAGCGCCTCATAGTCGCAGCGGCCTCCTCCGCCGGAGCAGAGCATCATCGGCACGTCGGGATATTTCTCCTTGATCCGGGCGAGCACATTGTAGAGGCCGCGCACGTGGCCGATATAAAGCTGCTGCTGCTTATCCTTGAGATAATGGGAGAAAATGTTGGTGATAGGAGAGTTGCAGTCCCATTTGAAGTAAGCCACATCAGGATTGTTGGCCAGAATCGTATCGACTACGTTGAACACATGGTCTTGCACTTCCGGCCGGTTCAGGTCGAGCACGAGCTGATTGCGGAAGTAATATGTATCGCGGTTAGGCAGCGTATAGGCCCAGTCGGGGTGCTTCTCGAAGAGCTCGCTCTTGGGGTTTACCATCTCCGGCTCGATCCAGATTCCGAATTTCACCCCTGCATCTTTAGCCGCTTTCGTGAGAGCGGGGATACCGCCGGGTAGCTTCGAGCGGGTCACCTCCCAATCGCCCAGTCCGGCCCGGTCGTTCTTTCGCGGGTATTTGTTTCCGAACCAGCCGTCGTCGAGCAAAAACATATCTACGCCCAGAGCCTGAGCTTCCTTCATGAGCTTCTCGAGCAGCTCCTGATCGAAGCTGAAATAGGTATTTTCCCAGTTGTTGAGCAGCGTCATGCGATCGCCTTCGCCATCTTTGAGCTGATAGTGGCGTGCCCAGTCGTGGATACTGCGTGAGCCCTCGCCGGTACCGTTTTGCGACAGGGTAAAGATGAAATCAGGAGTCTTGAACTGCTCTCCCGGTTTCAGCTCCCATGTGGAAGCGTAAGGATTGATAGCGGGAATCACCCGCAGGTTGCCGAGGTGGTCTACCTCGAATGTGAACTGGAAATTACCTGTCCAGCCCAGTGTGCCCATCAGCACTTCACCCTCCGACTCCGATGCCGGCTGAGAGAGACCAAGCTCGAAGAAGGGCTGCGCATGCATGGCGGCGCGGCTGCCGAGCTTACTGTCTACAATCTTTTTCCCGAACTGAAGCTGCTGCGTAGCCATTCTTACCTCGCGGGCCCACTCGCTTGAGAACTCCGTGAGATAATAGGCCGCGCGGTCGAAATAGAGCAGCGCAGAAGCGTAGCGCCAGATGTCGATAGGCTTCTTGCCGTTGTTGATTATTACCGACCAGGTTTTCACTACATTCTCCTTGCTGTAAGCCTGATAGTAGAGCTTAACTTCCACGGGATAGAGCTCATCGCGCAGCGTGATTTCGGTTTCGCTGCCGTAGGCGGTCGGCATCTGCTTATGGCTCACGTATTTCAGGATTGTTGTAAGGTTTCCGTCGGCATGTGTAGCAGCGAGAGCCGGCTCGTAATAATCTTCTCCACCGCTTCCGGGATATACTTCCCAACGGTTATCCACAGCCTGGGCAGCCACATTCGCAGCTTCGGCCTTATCGGCAAGGGTTTCGCCGAGATAGCTTTGATAGAGGCGGCCGTTGTCGGCCACGTTGAGAATCAGATCGGTCTTGTCGGTGGAGATATCTATCCGCTGAGCGCGGACGGCGCACACCGAGGCCAGTACGAGGAGCAATAGCAGGGTTCGTTTCATCGTGTTAAGTTATGGTACGTAATTTTGCGGCATAAAGTTAGTGATTTTTTCCGGAATTTACCCGTTTGTAATGTAATGGTGCCGTTTGTGGAGGTATAATTAGTTCTGATTTTCGAGTTTGGAAGTTAGAAAGCAATTTTCTTGGCGCTTCAGGGTTAGGAAAAGAGGGAGCAATGCGTCTTTAAGGTGTATGACCAAACATACCTACATAGAGCGACTGTTTCGTAAGCACTTCTCAGCGCTGCATGCTTTAGCTACTCATCTGCTTCATGATGAAGAAGCGGCCTGTGACGCTGTGCACGATGTATTCGCCTCGTTGCTTGACCGTGAGGAGCTTCCCGCAGCCTCTGCCATGCCGGCCTATCTGCTCCGGGCTGTGCGCAACCGGTGTATTTCCCAGATCCGCTCAGCCGGTATCCATGAGCGTTTTCTGCGTCTTTATTCTGCCGATGTGGAGGAGATCGAAGAGGGCGAATGGCCCGATGAAGCTACCCTGAAGAGGTTGGGTGAAATAGTCGGCGAGGTTCTTCCGCCGCAGTGCCGTCGTGTGGTACTCCTACGTTTCAGGCAGGCTTTGACCTACAGCCAGATAGCTGAGGAGCTTCAGATAAGCGAGGTCGCTGTTTATAAGCATTTGCGTCATGCCTTAGATGTTTTACGCCAACATTTTCCCGACCATGTCAAAGATTGATCTTCTTCTCAAGGCAATAGCCGATCCCGGGCAATTCACGCCCGAGCAGCTTGAAGCTATTCTGGCCGATCCCGAAATGCGAAGGCTCTACTATCTGCTCAGCCATGCCGCCGATGTATCTATACAACCCTCTGAAATTGATATAGATGCTGAATGGAACCGTTTTGCAGCCGAGAATCCCGCTGTAAGGAGTGGTTTCCGCTTCAATGCGTGGCGCCGTCTGGTGCCGATGCGGGTGGTGGCTTCTGCAATCATTTTTTTCGCAATTGCAGCGGTCGCTGCTGGTATCGCTATTTCCCGCCATATCTCATCAGGCAGCAAATATGAGGCTGAACTGTCTGTTGCAAAGCAGGGACGTGCAGTGACTCCCGAAGAGAAAGCATCTGAAGCTACCGACACTATTTTGGTGGAATCTGTCGATGATCCTCAGTTGATATTCGATAATGAGACTCTTGATGCGATACTTACCCGTATCGCTTCCGAAAAGGGGGCGCACGTAGATTTCCGCTCCGAGACCACCCGCTCTCTGCGCCTCTATTTCAAATGGCATCGGAGCCAGCCGTTGTCGCAGACTATAGAGCTTCTTAACGGTTTCGATCAGATTGATATCCGACTTCACAACGACACGATAACCGTAGACTGACCATGAAGCGTACTCTTTTATTCATAGCCTCTGTGGCTATCTGTGTGGCCTCCGTGGCAGCTCAGTCTACTTTTGACTATAATTTCCGCTCCACTCCGTTGGCGGAGGCCATAATGCGAATAGCCTCCGACCACCCAGGGCTCAACGTCAATTTCATCTACAATGAACTGGAGCATTACATCACTTCGGCAAAAATCAGTACCTCCGATCCAGTCGATGCCCTGCGCCAGGCAGCAGGCCGGAATCCGGTGAGGGTGCACAGAAAAGGCAACAATCTGTGGGTTGAGGCTTTCCAGAGGGGTCGCTTCATCTATTCAGGCCGTGCGGTAGGCCCTGATGGCCTTCCGGTTGAAGCTGCTACGGTGTTACTTCTTGCCCCTTCCGATTCGGCAGTGATCACATTCGGCATAACCGATTCTTCAGGTCGCTTCTCCATTCCTTGCGATTTTCGTCCGGTACTTGCCAAGCTGTCTTGTCTCGGCTATAGGCCCACTTATCATCTCTGCTCCACTACTTCGGTAGGCTCGATCACCATGCCTGTGGCAGCCGTGCAGCTCTCCCAGGCCAAGGTTGAGGCGCGCTCCGCCGCCCTCGCCACCGACCGCACTATCTACCGGCCTTCGCAGCGCCAGAAGAAAGCCTCGCAGACTGCTCTCGACCTGTTGGCACGTCTCTCCTCGCCGGAGCTTACGGTCATTCCTGATAAGAATGAAGTGACCTCATTCGACGGGCGCCCGGCCTCTCTCTTCATCGACTATCTACCCGCTTCCGATGCGGAGCTTAAGGGTATGAATATGGCCGACGTGCAGCGGGTCGAGGTTCTCAACTATCCTTCAGATCCGAGATTTAACTCCCGGCCGTTTGTAGTGAATTTCATCATGCAGCAGTATATCTACGGTGGCTATACAAAGGCGACGTTCAATCAGAGCGTAATCCGCGACCAGACGGGAGGCTCCCTCAACTCCCGAATGCAATATAAGGCGATGCAATATGATGTGCATGCCACTGCCGGCCGATTCAGCAGTACGCATGACCTGCGAAAGGAGCAGGAGACTTACCGCCTCCTCCAGCCTGACGGAGAGCTCCGCACGATCGACCGTACCACTGAGCAGACGACAGGCCTTAATAAGACCAATACTTATGCCGCCGCATTCAAGGCCACTTACCGCTCCGACAAGATCACGGCCGCATCTACCCTTACAGGCTTCTGGTATCGTGTGCCTCACGAGGACTATTCCGGATGCGCCGTTTATTCCGTTCCCGAAATAGCCCCGTCAGATTATTCAAGTGATAACTCCCGGCGAATCTACTACGTGAACTACGACGGCAACTACTATTTCCGTCTGGGTAAGGACGATGCCATTAATTTCACCCCGGCTTTCACCCGCACTCATACCCGACAGCTCACATCTATGGTGGAACAGGGAGCCCCGACCTACGATAACGATGCGCGCGACCGCACAGACCTCGCCGTGGCCTCAGTGGATTATTCCCACAATTTCTCAGAATCTTCCACTCTGGGAGCTCTCGTTGGAGTGAACCATACCGGCAGCCGCACCACATATTCCGGTACTGCAGATGCCATCGACCGTGCCCGCATGACCGATTTCGAGGCTTCCTTGTCTTATAATCACCGCCTTGCGAAGCTCTATCTCTCCGCTAAGCTTGCCTGGAAATGGACGTGGCTCGGGGTGAACGACGTGCATGAATTCCGCAATAGTCCGACTGCATCGCTCATGGCGCAGTTTACTCCCACTTCAAAGCATCGGTTCTCTATCTATGCCAACTATGAGCAGGTGCCTCCCTCTCTACAGAACCGAAGCGATGTAGTAGTGCGCTCGAGCCGCTTCTTCAGCTATACCGGTAATCCTGCTCTGACACCGACTGGGTTGTTTTATATGGCTCTTGGTTATACGTTTATTCCCGGAAATAATTTATCTGTGGGTGCTACAGCTAGTCATACTGGGACGTCAAACCGATATGCCTACCTTTATGAATCAACTCCGGATTATATTCTCCGCTCTATCGGACAACCTATGGGTACATATTGGATAAATAGCTTGGGCCTCAACGTATCGCTCTCTCTACTAAATCGTAGTCTTCAGATATATGCCTCAGGCTATTACAATCATTACCACAGTGGAGTGCCCTACGACATCAGTAAATCCTCAATCAGAGTTTTTGCCGACGCTTATTATTATGCCGGAGACTTCAATTTCAGCGCTTCCTACATATCTTCCATGAAGGAAACGAGTGGATTTATGACAGGTGGTTGGGCGGTTGTGCCCTCCAATCATTCAATCTCCGCCGGTTGGGCGCATGGGCCTCTCAACGTTGAAGTTCAAGCAAAAAATTTCGCGCGCTGGAGATGGAATCACGGCATCAGTAAGATTCTGACCTGCACTTATTTCGATCAGTCAGTCGTAGATGTCAGTGGATACTATCATGCCCACTTCTCCGTGTCGCTCACCTATACGTTAGGTTACGGTAAGAAGGTGAACCGCGGTAACGATCTTGGCACCACCGGCCGCCCCGCTGACGCTATTCTCAAATGATGGCGACCTATAAAACGCACCTATGAAATTTTGAGTCCCATAAATTTACTAGTGTTTCTTATATGCTAATTTTTAGGTATAAGGTCATTCTTTTATCGAAAAAATTTTGTTTCGATGAGCTGACGAGTTAATTTTGCAACAATGTAGTTAACTAATTTAATACGATTGATATGAAGACTTGTAGAAAGATAGCTGCTTGTGGAGCAATGGTGATACTTCTTTCCTTAGCCAGTGCGTGCTCAAAAGACGATGATTTTTATAGCGTGGATTATGGTCCGGTAATTTTCTACGTTTATGTAGAGGATAAAGATGGTAATAATCTGGTCGATCCAGATTACGAGGGAAATCTGCTGGAAGGAACTAAAGTGATTTGCGAAGGGAAGGAATATCCGCTTAGCGACGCTCTCTCCTGGTCGTGGACCCGGACTTATTTTCCTCATTTTTATGGCGTTTCTTATACTTATGAAAACTATGGCATGGAGGATAGGAATGGAAATAGAAGTGAGCGTTTCATTCTGATGGTTGGCGAATTTGATGGGGCTCCTGGCAATAGAGCTGATGTGACTCTTTGTCTTGGTGACGGCACTGAGATTTCCCTTTCCTATGAGTCCGTAGAAGGAAAGAAAGATAAGAATAAGATTCCAGGGTCTAAGCACCGATATCTGGTAGATGGAGTGGAGCAAGACAATACTATGGTCAGAATAGTTCGCTGATTTAATGGTAGATAAAAGGAAATTATAAGTGCAGATAAAAAAGTCGGGCGGACCGAAAGGCCCGCCCGAACTGTTAGATAGCTGTAAAATAGCTGCTTATTTAGCCATTCTCTTCTCCAGACGCTCACGGATAGCTTTGAGGAACTGCTCGGAGTTCACAGCCTTCGGCTCAACGCCTTCCATGAGGTTCACGAGGTCTTTCGTGCAGATACCGTCGTTGAGGGTATCGAAGCATGCGTCCTCGAGCTGGTTAGCGTAGTTCACGAGCTCAGGCAGACCGTCGAGTTCGCCACGCTTGCGGAAAGCGCCGCTCCATGCGAAGATGGTAGCCATCGGGTTGGTCGAGGTCTCTTCGCCTTTGAGGTGCTTGTAGTAGTGGCGGGTCACGGTGCCGTGGGCTGCCTCATACTCGTACTTGCCTTCCGGGCTTACGAGCACAGAGGTCATCATGGCCAGCGAGCCGAATGCGGTCGATACCATGTCGCTCATCACGTCGCCGTCGTAGTTCTTGCAAGCCCAGATGAAGCCACCTGCGCTGCGGATCACGCGGGCTACGGCGTCGTCGATCAGCGTATAGAAGTATTCGATGCCAAGGCGCTCGAAGTCTGATTTATATTTCTCATACTCCTCCTCGAAGATAGCCTTGAAGCGGCCGTCATATTTCTTGGAGATGGTATCCTTCGTGGAGAACCAGATATCCTGCTTCGTGCTGATAGCATACTGGAAGCAGCTGTTGGCGAAGGAGCGGATCGACTTGTCGGTGTTGTGCATACCCTGGAGCACGCCCGGACCGTCAAACTCATGGATCACTACCTCTTCGTGCTGGCCGTCCTTACCGTCGAACACGAGCTTTGCCGTACCGGCCTCGTTGGCGCGGATCTCTACGCTCTTGTAAACGTCGCCGTAAGCGTGACGGGCGATCGTGATGGGCTTCTTCCAGTTCTTCACGCAGGGGTGGATGCTCGGGATGGTGATAGGAGCGCGGAACACGGTGCCGTCGAGCATGGCGCGGATCGTGCCGTTGGGGCTCTTCCACATCTGGTGCAGGTTATACTCGCTCATGCGCTGCACGTTGGGAGTGATCGTGGCGCACTTCACGGCTACACCATATTTCTTCGTAGCTTCAGCGGCCTCTACGGTCACCTTATCTTCCGTCT
The DNA here is from genome assembly GCA_947632485.1 of uncultured Muribaculaceae bacterium. Taxonomy (GTDB): domain Bacteria; phylum Bacteroidota; class Bacteroidia; order Bacteroidales; family Muribaculaceae; genus Lepagella. The sequence continues at coordinate 20,092 of CANRPJ010000002.1, read as the reverse complement.
GGTCGCGATATTCCAGGCCGAGGTCATAGTATTCAGCCTTGAGGTCTACGAAGGGAAGAATGAGCTCGTCCTTGATCATCTTCCAGAGGATGCGGGTCATCTCATCGCCGTCCATCTCCACGAGGGGAGTGGTCATTTTGATTTTTTCCATGATTCAGATTTGTTATTTAGTATTATGATTTTTCGGTTAATGATCACTTCTTGTTCTGAGCTGCGTAGTAGTTCATCAGGCAGCCGTCAGCCAGGATCTGGCGCTCGTCGGCGGTCAGATTCTGGAAGTAGAGTTTCAGGGGCTTCACGCCGTCGGCGGTGATCACCTGAGCCTCGATCTCCTCCTTGCCGCCAAGGATTGCCTCACGGATTCCGGGCACATAGACATAGTCGCCGGCCACGTAGGGGAACTCCGTATCCTTGCTGATAGTGAAGGGCACGATACCCCAGTTGATGCAGTTGGAGCGATAGCGCTTGGTAGCGTATTCGTAGCAGATGTTGGCGTCGCCACCGAGCACCTTCTGGCAGCTTGCTGCCTGCTCGCGGGCGGAGCCGTCGCCGGGACGGTTGGCGAATACGCAGCTGCCGAGCGAAGTGTCGGCTGCCTTGGCGCCTACCTTTGCAAGCACCTCCTCTACCTTCTTCGGGCATTTGCCTTCGCGGCGCTCAAGATCCTCCTTCTGAATGCGCTTGCTCAGACCTACGTACTCAGGCACGCGGCGTGAGAGAGCGAACTCGGAAAGCTTCAGCGGGTTGGAGCGGTAGCTTGAGGTTTCGCCGGAAGGAATCAGCTCGTCGGTAGTGGTCACGGGGTCGTGGATCACTGCGGCCAGCTCCAGCAGCATGTTTTCCTGCATCGGATACATCTTCGGCCAGTCCTTGATGTTCGGGCCGTAGCGCAGAGCCTCATCGGGATTAGCCTTGTCGAAGCCGTTGTAGATGCGGCGCTCGTAGATCTTGGCGTCGAAGTCGTAAGGAGCGTGGTCGTTGGTATATTCCACATCGGTAGCAGCCGTGATGATGCCGCCGTTGGCAGCTGTGGCAGCAATCGAGCGGGCGTCCATGAGGGCTACCATCGAGATCTGTCCCTGACCCGGCTTGGAGCCTTCGCGGTTGGGGAAGTTGCGGGTAGTGTGGCGGATAGAGAGGCCGTTGTTGGCCGGCACGTCGCCTGCGCCGAAGCAAGGACCGCAGAAAGCGGGCTTGATCACTACGCCGGCTTCGAGAAGCTCCTCAGCCACGCCGTTGCGCGTCGTAGCCATATATACGGGCACACTCTGCGGATAAGCGGAGATGGTGAAGTAGTCGTTGCCGATGCTCTTCTCCTTCAGGATCGAGGCAGCTTCCGCGAGGTTATCGTAAGTACCGCCCGAGCAGCCGGCTATGATAGCCTGATCGGCTGTAGCCTTGCCTTCGCGCATCTTGCCTACGAGGTCTACCTCTACCTTATCGCCGAAGCGCTTGCGGGTATCTTCCTCGATCTGACGCAGATACTTCTCGGGATTAGCCTGGAACTCGTGGATCGTCACTGCGTTGGATGGGTGATAGGGCAGTGCGATCATCGACTCCTGCTTCGAGAGGTCGATCTTGATCACTGAGTCGTAGTAAGCTACATCGCCCGGCTTCAGCTCTTTGTAGAACTCGCCGCGGTTGTGAATGTCATAGTGCTTCTTCACCTCGTCGTCGGTCGTCCAGATGGAGCTGAGGCAGGTGGTCTCGGTGGTCATGATGTCGATACCGTTGCGGAAGTCGATCGGCAGGTTCTTCACGCCAGGACCGGCGAACTCAAGAACTTTGTTTTTCACAAAGCCATTGTCAAACACGGCCTTAACGAGTGAGATAGCTACGTCGTGGGGGCCAATACCTTTCTTGGGGGTGCCTTCGAGCCATACGAGCACTACCTCCGGGGCATTGATGTCCCAGGTGTTTTCGAGCAGCTGCTTCACGAGCTCACCGCCACCTTCGCCTACGCCCATATTGCCGAGCGAACCGTAGCGGGTATGGCTGTCAGAGCCGAGAATCATGTTGCCGCATTTCACCATCGCCTCGCGGGCATACTGGTGGATCACAGCCTGGTTGGCCGGCACATAGATGCCGCCATACTTCTTGGCTGCTGAAAGACCGAACACATGGTCGTCTTCGTTGATTGTGCCGCCTACTGCGCAGAGCGAGTTGTGGCAGTTGGTCATTGCATAGGGGATCGGGAATTTCTCAAGACCCGATGCGCGTGCCGTCTGGATGATGCCCACATACGTGATGTCATGGCTCATCATGGCATCGAATTTGATGCGCATCTTCTTGCCCTTTGAGCCGTCGACGTCGTGGGCGCGGAGGATACGGTAGGTGATTGTGTTCTCGCGGGCTTCATCAGGAGTGGGAAGTCCGGCGGTGTCGGTGGCAAAGTCTTTGCCGTTGAGCAGATAAGTGCCCTTCTCGATCAGTTCTACCATCGTTTTTCTGGTTAAAAGGTTATTGTTGGTTTTTTATTTGGTTATCGAATCAATGAAAAGTGTGAGCGCCAGCATGTCGGCAGCCCCTCCGGGGGAGAGGTTGCGCGCTGCCATCTGCTCTCCGAAAGCGTTCAGGCCTTCGATAGAGAAATTTTCTGCCAGCCTCGCCGCTTCCTGACGCGCGAAGCCGGCACCTTCCGCTCCTCCCCTGAAATAGAGGTTGGAGTCGTCGAGAGAAGCCATTATGCGCAGAAGCAGGCGCTGCAAGGTGTAGGGCTCTTCCCTGTGGCTCCTGAGCCAAGGCAGCCAGTCGGCAGTCAGTTCGGCATAGCCGCTACGCGCGTAGTCGAGGGCTCCTTTTATGCCGAAGCGGCTGCGGGTATCGGCGCCGTGGGTGCCTTCGGCGGGCTGAAAACCTTTGGCAATCTCAGCTATTACGCTTCCGATGGCTTTGGGAGTGAGTTCGCGGTTGTTGTAAGCGAGCCATGAGGAGGCCGCTACAGCGAGGCCGAGCGAGAAGAGGGCACCTTTATGGGTATTGACTCCTCTTGTGGCTTCGAGCATGAGCCGCTCCCATTTCTTACCCTCCTTGCTGAGCTCTACGGCTGTGGGCATTTCTTCGGTACGGCTCATAGAGGCTATTTCCGAAAAAGCCTTGCGCATCGCCTTAATGCTGCGTCTCATAAGGGCGGCATCCATATCGGTGTGGGCTCCCGTGCTATCGGGAGTCACGAGCCCCGGCTTCGGGGTGAGCTCCAGTTCCGATGTAAGAGCCTGAGCTGCAGCATGAGCTAATACGAGTGGAGCCGACGCGGGAGCTGCTATTTCAAGCGCTTCGGAGCCTCGGCCTTCCGCAATAGCTTTGCGCAGACGCGAGGCGGAAATTGGCTTACCTTCCGATTCAAGGCGGGAGTGAACCTTCACCTCAATCCCTTTCTGCGGGAGCACGCGGAGCATGGTTTCATTGTAGGCTGCCGTGAGGAGATCAAGCGGTTCTTCACCCACCACTCTTACAGAAGCGCCGAGAGCCGGAGCGATCGAATCAGCGAAGATGTTGAGATCGAGCTCCATCTGCACATCGGAGGCATCGGTGAGCTTCTTAAGGAAATAGGTCGGGAAAGTGGCCTGCGATACGGCGTATGGGCCGCTTGCCACTACATCTACATTCTTCAGGTGAGCTACAGCCTCTTTCAGCGCGGCCATTCGCTCCTCTTTTGTGAACGGCCCTTCCGGGTCGCCGTCGATGAGCACTACGCGCACTCTGTCAAACTCTTTTGCAGTCTGCTCGATAAGGTAAACATGGCCTCGTGTAGCCGGATTGGCATTCATCACCATAGCGGCGACCTTATCGCCATGAGGCAGCGAACTGAGGGCGTTCAGCCAGCTGGCGAAGGCAGCTTTGGGCGTCTCCATCAGGATAGCCTGAGAACTGCGGCCTATGAGTCCGAAGCCCAGGCTGGCGAACAGAGCTTCGTTTTTCGGTTTGGTAAAGAGCGTGATGCGGGCACCGGGCTTATCGGCCCAGATGCGGTTCATCAGCTCGCTCACTAATCGCGAGGCGAGATCATTGTCCTGCAGCTCCTCGTCGATAGCGATACATTTCAGGGTAGTGTGGAGGTATCCGCCGCAGCCGCGCAGCCGGTCGTCGCAGTCATATATGCCTACCATCTCGTCGAGCGGGTCAAGACGCAGTCCATGCCGCCCGAGCAGCTCTTCCGCCTGCTTGCGGAATCGGGCCGACGAGAGCGGTACGGTTCGGAGGTCAAATACTGCGTTCATAATTCTCAACCATTTGGCTTATATGCTCTGCCAGATCATCGTAGGAGTGGCGGCCGAGGCGCATGCATATACGCGCGTCGTCGCCGCAGAGCAGGCAGGTGCGGGGCTTAAGCCCGATGCTTTGGCGGCTGATGGGGCGCCCCTCTCCATCGAGCACGTCGATGTCGAAAAGGCGCCCCAACGGGTGCTGCTCTTCCGCTGCGCACGTCAGTTGCTTCGCCTGAGCAGGTGTGAGTCCGCGCAGCTGGAGGTAAACTTCATAGCCGGTAGGGAGATCAAGGGTTTCCGAATGAACCACGTGGTCGCCAAGAGCTTTGCCTATGGCTTCCTCCATGGCCTTGCCCGCCACGAGCGATTCGTGAGTGCGCTTTCGGTTGCCCGGAGTCACGACCGTACCTACCACGACCACCGCCTCCGGATCAGCTTTCAGAAGTGATTGCTGCTTCCGGTAGCGGTCGTCACGCGCCGCCAGCATCTGCGCCAGCGTTACGCTGTGGCCGAGGTGAGGATCGTCGTGCACGGTCTCTCGCTTTTCTATCAGCCTTTTATGTTCTTGATCACGTCCATCACGGATCCGTCGCGGTTCATCACCACGCCTACCGTCTTGTCGCCGAAAGGTAGGGCTGCCGGTTCGCCGATGATGGATTTGGCTTTGTCGCGCAGGGTCTTGATGTCGACTACTTTCACGCCGGCTTTCTTAAGACGCTCGGCCAGCTCGGGACGACGGGGATTCACGGCCGTGCCATATTCGGTCACGATCACGTCGACCGTCGATCCGGGAGTGATGAGAGTAGTCACTTCATCTACGATACAAGGAATGCGGCCGCGAAGCAGCGGGCATACGATGATCGAGAGGGCGGAGTCAGCTGCCGTGTCGGGGTGGCCGCCGATAGCGCCGCGGATAATGCCGTCGGAACCCACGAGCACATTGACGTTGAAGTTGACGTCGGCCTCCAGGGCGCTGAGAATCACGATATCAAGATAATGCACTGCTGAGCCCGGTTCGTCGGCGCTCGCATACTCGTTGGCCGAAACCTCCTTATGCATCGGGTCGGTCTTGATCGATTCTGCAGCCACCTTGTCGAAGCTCTGCACGTCGATGAGGCGCTCGATGAGACCTTCCTCGTGCATTTTTACCATGTGGGCCGTGATGCCGCCCAGGGCGAAGCTCGCCTTGATGCCGCGGTCGATCATCTCCTGGCGAATGAATTTCACTGCAGCCAGCGATGCGCCGCCTGTGCCGGTCTGGATCGAGAAGCCATCGTTGAAGTAGCCGCTGTTGATTATCACCTTAGCGGCGTTCTGAGCCAGAAGGATATCGCGAGGATTCTTTGAATCGCGGATCGCGCCGGAGGAGATTTTGGAGCTGTCGCCTACGGAATCTACTTCCACTACATAGTCTACGTTATGCTCCGAGATGCTGTTGGGGGTGTTCGGGTAGGCCACCAGGTCGTCGGTCAGTATCACCACCTTGTCGGCATACTGGGCATCGGGCAGCGCGTAGCCGAGCGAGCCGCAGATTGATTTGGCATTTTCGCTGCGTGAGTAGCCGCAGGCGTTGCCGAGCGGATCCGATGAGGAAGCGCCGAGGAATGCCACGTCGATGTGGAGGTCACCGTTGGCGATAGCGCTACCGCGGCCGCCGTGGCTACGGAACACTACCGGCTCCTCCATCAGGCCTTTGGAAATCTCGTTGGCCAGAGGGCCGCGGAGGCCGGAGGTGGAGATCTTGGTCACTACACCGTTCTTAATATGGTTGATCAGGGGCTCATGCACGTCCTGGAGGCTCGAAGCGGCCACGTGGAGGTTCTTGAAGCCCATCTCAGCGAGCTTGTCGACCACCATGTTCACTACCTTGTCGCCGGCACGGAAATGATGGTGGAAAGATATGGTCATGCCGTCTTTGAGACCCGATTTGCGGATAGCCTCTTCGAGGGTAACCAGCTTCGGGCTCTCTTTCTGGAGCTCGAGGCGCGGGGTCTCGTTCTTCGGTTTGGCTGCCTCGGGATTATAGACGGTCTTGCCTTCATGTTTTGCAGCGGCGGCTATGTCGGCTGCGCGGTCTTTTATAGTATTCATGGTCAGATGTCCTCCTCTTTCAAAATTCCAGATGCGATTGCAAGGTCGATTGTGCGCTGGGCGCGGATCACTACGGGACGGTCTACCATCTTGCCGTTTACGGCGATCACGCCGCTTCCCTTCTTCTCAGCCTCCTTGATGGCTGCCAAGATGGCGAGAGCCTTGTCGATGGCTTTCTGCGTCGGGGCGAATACCTCGTTGACCACCTCGATCTGGCGGGGATTGATGATCGATTTGCCATCGAAACCGAGGGTCTTGATGTATTCCACTTCGCGGCGGAAAGCGTCCATATCGTTGAGGTTGGAATATACCGTATCGAAGGCGTCGATGCCGGCGGCGCGTGCAGCCACGATAATCGTCTCGCGTGCCAGACGCAGCTCCTCGCCGGAGTCAGAGCGCTGGGTCTTGAGGTTGGCGCTATAGTCTTCCGCTCCGAGGGCTATGCCCATCATGCGGGGCGACGCGGTAGCGATGTCGTAGGCGTTCACCACGCCGAGGGCGCTCTCGATAGCAGCCATGATCTTGGTGCGGCCGAGGCAGCCGATCTCTTTCTCTACTTTCTCTATCTCACGCTCTACCTCGCGCACCTCTTCGGCCGTTTCGGTTTTCGGCATGCGGATCACGTCGACTCCGGCTTTCACCATTGCCTCCACGTCTTTCTTTCCGTAAGGGGTGTTGAGCGGATTGATGCGCACTACCATTTCGGTGTCGCCGTAGTCCACACTCTTCAGAGCGTTGTAGACCAGCATGCGTGCGGCATCTTTTTCGGTCATGGTCACGGCGTCTTCGAGGTCGAGCATAATCGAGTCGGGACCATAGATATGGGCGTCGGCCATCATTGCCGGATTATTTCCCGGCACGAACATCATCGTTCTTCTAAGTCTTTGCATGGCGTAGGCTTGAATTTTTCTTTGTCGGTGAGAAATTAGTCTTTCCAGATGTCTTTGCCAGTGGCGCGCACGAGGGCGGTAGCCACGCGGGCACGGATCGTGCAATCAAGCGCTCCTTTGTCTACTGCGTTGATTTTCACGCCATCTACTCCGAATTCTTTAGCTGTTTCGGCGATTACCTCGCGGATGCGGTCGCCAAACTGATAGGCCACGCTGCTTTCCAGCGTGATGTCCAAGCCGCCTTGCTCCGAGGGTGCCACCTGCACCAGGATGTCGCCGCTTTCAAGCGTGCCGGCGTTAGCGTTCTTGATTTCCATGTTGTTGGTATAGATAGGTTAAGTTAAGTTCGTAGCGCGGTTTGAGCCGCAGGCGTCAGCCTATGGCTTACCGGCAACAAAGGTAACGATTTTAGCCCGAATAAACAAAGAAAAACCGGCGAAAAAAGTCGGGCACCGACTTCCTTCGCCGTTTTGAGGATTGCAGGCCTTTTTCAGCCTACGCTTGAACCGGGTCTCACTGCAACCGTCGGCCCGATCACTACGAGGCGTCCGTCGGCATCCTGAGCGCTGAGAATCATGCCTTCCGATACCACGCCTTTCAGCTTGCGAGGCTCGAAATTGGCCATGAAGCATACCTCCTTGCCTACGAGGTCTTCCGGGGCATAGAATTTCGCTATGCCGCTCACGATGGTGCGGCCTCCCATGCCGTCGTCGATCTTGAATTCCAGCAGTTTGTCGGCTTTAGGCACCTTGCGGCATTCCAGCACCTTGCCTACCCTGATATCCATCTTCTCGAAGGTCGGGAAATCCACGGTGGCCTTCACTGACTCCGGCTTCCATTTCTTCAGCAGATTAGCCTTGCGGGCCTCCACGAGCTTGTTTACCTGCGCCTCTACCACACTGTCGTCGATTTTCTCGAAGAGTAGTTCAGGCTCCGACAGAACCGTTCCGGCGGCTACGATCGAATCGCTGCCGAGCATATCCCAGCTGAGCTCCTTGAGCTTCAGCGTGCGGCTCAGCTTCTCCGCCATGAAGGGCATGAATGGCTCGAAGGCCACACAGAGATTGCCACAGATCTGGGCGGCCACGTAGAGAATGGTCTTAACCCGCTCCGGGTCGGTCTTTATGAGCTTCCACGGCTCCTCGTCGGCCAGGTACTTGTTGCCGGTGCGGGCCATCTCCATAGCGGCCTTCAGGGCATCGCGGAATTTGAAGTTCTCCAGACCTGCAGTGAGGGCTTCGGCGTCTCTTTTGAGCGAATCAAGCACTTCTCGGTCGGTAGCCGTGAGCTCGCCTCTCTCAGGCACAATTCCGTCATAGTATTTATGCATGAGCACTATGGCACGATTCACGAAATTGCCGAGTATTGCCACGAGCTCAGAGTTATTGCGCGTCTGGAAGTCCTTCCAGGTGAAGTTGTTATCGCGCGTCTCCGGGGCGTTGGCCGTGAGCACGTAGCGGAGCACGTCCTGCTTGCCGGGAAGCTCTTTCAGATATTCATGCAGCCATACGGCCCAGTTCTGTGAGGTCGATATCTTGTCGTCCTCAAGGTTTAGGAATTCGTTGGCGGGCACATTGTCGGGCAGATTGTAGGTGCCGTCGGCCATCAGCATGGCGGGGAACACGATGCAATGGAACACGATGTTGTCCTTGCCGATGAAATGCAGCATCCGCGTCTCCGGATCTTTCCACCATTTCTCCCAGTCATCGCCGCAGGCGTCGATCGTGTTGGAGATGTAGCCGATCGGGGCATCGAACCATACGTAGAGCACCTTGCCCTCTGCTCCCTCCACCGGCACCGGAATGCCCCAGTCGAGGTCGCGGCTCACGGCGCGCGGCTGCAGGCCCATGTCGAGCCATGACTTGCACTGGCCGTAGACGTTGGGCTTCCACTCCTTATGCTCTTCAAGGATCCATTCGCGCAGGCGCGGCTCCCACTTGTCGAGGGGCAGATACCAGTGGCTCGTTTCGCGGAGCACCGGCTCGTTGCCGGTTATGGCGGAGCGTGGATTGATCAGGTCGGTGGCGTTGAGCGACGTGCCGCACTTCTCGCACTGGTCGCCGTAGGCGCGCTCGAAGCCGCAGTGGGGGCATGTGCCGGTCACATATCGGTCGGCCAGGAATTGCCCGGCCTGCTCGTCGTAGAGCTGCATCGAGGTCTTCTCCACGAACTCACCCTTATCGTAGAGCTTGCGGAAGAAGTCGGAAGCGGTTTTCCGGTGGGTTTCGGAAGTGGTGCGGCCGTACACGTCGAACGAGATGCCGAGCTCTGCGAAGGAGTCGCGGATAATGGCGTGGTAACGGTCTACAATGTCCTGAGGCGTAACGCCTTCGGCTTTAGCTTTAATCGTGATAGGCACTCCGTGCTCGTCGCTGCCGCCTACGAACATCACCTCCTCGCCCCGCAGGCGCAGGAACCGGGCGTAGATGTCGGCAGGCACGTAGACGCCTGCGAGATGGCCGATATGCACCGGCCCGTTGGCGTAGGGCAGCGCCGAAGTGATCAGCGTGCGCTTGAAATTCTTTTCCATAGCAATATTGCGGGAGGGTTAAGCGGCGTTGGTTTGCTCTCGCCGCACCTCCGCCTGCAAAATTACTAAAAATCCCTCACTAATTGCCCCTTCCGGCTTCTTATTTGGTGGCGCGGGAGATGGCGAAGCGGGCGGAGATGAGGGCGGTGAGGGCGCCGATGGCGGCGGTGGGTATGAATACCCAGACCAGATCCATCAGCTCCACGCGCACAGGATAGGCCTGGACCACTACTGCCGATGGATCGGCGTTGAGCTTCACAAGTCCGTAGCGCTGCTGAAGCCAACAGAGCAGCAGCCCCACGGCAGCGCCGGCGGCAAAACCTATGAGGGTAACGAACAGACTCTCCCAGGCGAACACGGCTCCTATTCCGCTGCGCCTCAGACCGAGAGCCCGCAGGGTGCTGAGGTTGTCCTGCTTGTCGAGCACGAGCATCGAGAGCGTGCTGATGATATTGAAGCCGGCAATCAGCAGAATGAAGGAGAGGAGCAGAAACGTGACCCATTTCTCAATCTGCACCATGCGGAAATTCACCTCCTGCTGCTGCATCCGGTCTTTCACAATATAGTCCGTGCCGAGGTCGGCGCGTAGGGCTTCGGCGAGCCGGGTGTCGGATCCTTTCGCCTTAAGCTCGATTGCCGAGGCCTCGGTGGTGTACTGGAAGAGGCGGCGGGCGAGCTCCAGATCCACTACCACGGCGCGCTCGTCGAGCTCCTGGCGCCCGGTGCGGATCACTCCTCCCATCTCCACAGAGTCGCGCAGAAACGAGGAGGCGGGATTGGCGAGGTTCACGCTGCCCTGGCGGCGGGGCGCAAAGAGGAGCACCCGATCGCCCAGACGGGCGTCGAGGCGCGAGGCGGCGCCGACGGAGAACACTCCGTACTGATACGGGGTGGCATCGGATTCAAAATACATATCAAGCTCCGGATCGTATTCATAGCGGGTCTCACCCTCTTCAAGAGGGCGGGTAAGTTGAGAGGAGCCAGCTTCCAACACGGAGTCAAGGGGAGCCACGGCGCGGTAGGCACTGCCGACCACACCTCGGATAAGCACCGGCATCTCGAGGCCGCCAATCAGGGCGAGGGCATTGTCGGTGATTGTCGGCGTGGCGGCGGCCACATCGGGGCGCATCGCCAGAGCGTCGGCCAGAGCGTCGGCGTCAGCAATAGTTTTCCCTGATTCCGGCGTGACAACCACATCGGGCTGCAGCCGGTCGAGGGTGGTACAGAGCAGGTCGCGGAAGCCGTTGAAGACCGAGAGCACGCAGATAGTAGCTGCCACGGCTGCTGCCAGCCCTGCCACCGAGGCTACAGAGATAGCCGTCACGGCGCTGTGGGAGCGCCCTGACTTCAGGTAGCGGGCGGCGATAGCTGCCGCGAGCGGCCAGCTCATTCTTCGGTCTCTTCTTTCTTTTTGTCGGAAGCCAGAAGCCGGTCGATATTCTCTATGTAATCGAGCGAGTCGTCGAGGTAGAACTGCAGTTCAGGGCATTTGCGAAGAACCTGCTTCACGGCCTGCGCCAGCTCATAGCGCACGGTCTTGGCCTGACGCTTGATGTTGTCGAGCACTTCCTGAGCCTTATCGCTGGGGAAAATGCTGAGGTATGCTTTGGCGATGCTCAGATCCGGGCTTACGCGCACGGCTGTTACGGTCACCAACACGCCACGTAGCAACGAGGTTTCGCGGCGGAATATCTCGCTGAGCTCCTTCTGAAGGAGCCGGGCTATTTTTGCTTGTCTTTTACCTTCCATATCGGATTGGTGTTTTCGGGTTATATAGGATTAACGCGCGGCGACGCCTTACGGTTTCTTCCAGATGAGGGTAATTCCATCGCGCATGGGCAGGATCACCTTTTCAACTTCGGTATCGGCAGCTACCAGATCGTTGAATCGGCGCAGAGCACGCGTCTGGGCATCGCGGTCGTAGGCTGGATCGGCTATATGGCCGCTCCAGAGGGTATTATCGGCTATTATCAGGCCTCCGGGGCTCAGCAGGCGCTTCGCTTCCGCGTAGTATTCAAGATAGCGGCGCTTGTCGGCATCGATGAAGATGAGGTCGAAGTATCCGTTGGGCCAGCTGGGCATTATCTCTTCGGCATCGCCTATGTGGAGGTGCAGGCGCGGATCGCCGTTCCAGTTGGAGAGGATAAACTCCTCCAGCTCATCATCTACCTCGATAGAGTGAAGCTCTCCCTCTTCGGGCATTCCCTCGGCCAGGCATAGGGCGGAATAGCCTGAGAATGTGCCGAGTTCGAGAATACGGCGCGCTCCGGTGAGGCGCACGAGCATCTTCAGCAGGCGCCCCTGAAGATGGCCTGAACACATGCGGCCGTTTACGAGCCGCAGATTCGATTCGCGATCTACCTGCCTGAGCGTCTCCGGTTCGGGGTCGGAGTGGGCGAGGATATAGTCTTCCAGGTCTGGGGTCAGCATCAAAGCGAGCGCAGATAGTTGATGGCCAGCGCGTAACCTTCGAGTCCGAGGCCGGCGATGCAGCCTTTTGCCACGGGGCTCACCACCGAGTGATGGCGGAATTCCTCGCGGGCGAAGATGTTGGAGATATGAACCTCCACAACCGGAGCCGGTATAGCCGCGATGGCATCGGCTATGGCTATGGAATAATGGCTGTAGGCGCCGGGGTTGAGCACGATTCCTGTAATCTCCGGGTCGAAGCCGTCTTGCTGGAGGCGGTCAACAAGCGCTCCTTCCGAATTCGACTGGAAATAGCTGATTTCGATATCTGGGTTGCGGCGACGCAGGTCATCGAGAAAATCGGTGAAGGTCGAAGTTCCGTAGATTCCCGGCTCGCGGCGTCCGAGAAGGTTGAGATTTGGTCCGTTGATGATTGTCAGTTTCATGGCTGTTGCTATTATTGGTAAAAGGTGAGAAAAACTAATTTCGGGTTCTTGTGAGGAGCTCCAGTAGATGGCTGAAAAAAGAGCAGCCGGAAACCGAAGTTTACCTTAGCTGCTCTTTCCTCTCTCCTCGGCGGTGCGGACGGGACTTGAACCCGCGACCTCCGGCGTGACAGGCCGGCATTCTAACCAGCTGAACTACCGCACCAGGTTTTTTCTTTGCGCCCGGGGCTTCCGTCCCGTTTGCGAGTGCAAAGTTATAGCCTTTTTCCGATACTGCAAAATTTTGGAGCAATTTTTTTGAAAATTATTTTTCGTTGAGGGCTTCGAAATAGCAGTCGGCTATTGCAAGCCATTCTTCCAGAGAGCCTTGCTGCGTGTAGCCTTTTGTGGCTTCGGGATCGCCCAGAGTCTTCACTGCGGCATCTTCCGAGAGGGTGACCACCGTAGGGGGCACTTCCGTGTCGGGATTGTAGAACTGGTCGATGCTCACCGGCGCGCGGTCTTCCTCGATCAGATAGATCTCCCCGTTGTAGAGATAAAGACCCTCGATGCGGGCAATGCGGCTCGTGCCTTTGCGCTGCGAGCGATGAAGAATTTCGGGTACATAATGGAATCCTGCTGAAGAGAGATCCCACAGAATCATTCCGATACCGCGGTTTTTCATATCCTCGGCCAATTCCTTCTTAGCGTCGTTGAAGAGCTGGGCAGCTCCGGCGCGATAGTCTTTCGATAGTGTGTTCATAGTATAATTCAGGCGAGTTAGTCGCTTCTGAGATTAATACGCTGCAAAGGGGCTCTAAGTTTTGCGAAAATAGTTTTTTGTGGGTTTCGGGCATGATTTTTGGTTCAGGGAGTGGAGATGCCGGGGATTTTTCGTAAATTTGTTGCACCGCTCCCAAGAGCGCTACGGAAGGAAATGACAATCAACGAAACGCAAGACGAAATCATAGAGGAATTTGAAGGTCTGACCGACTGGATGGACCGCTACGCATATCTGATAGAACTGGGCTCTTCGCTGCCTCCTCTGCCTGAGCAGGAGAAGGTTCCTGCCAATCTGATCGAGGGCTGCCAGAGCCGGGTATGGATAGCGGCAGACCGCGGCGCGGATAAGACGGTAGATTTTCATGCCGATTCCGACGCGCTGATAGTGAAGGGCATCGTATCGCTTCTGCTTCGGGTGCTCTCCGGCCATACCCCCGACGAGATTCTTGGAGCCGACCTCTATTTCATAGACCGCATCGGGCTTTCCGAGCATCTCAGCCCGACGCGAAGCAATGGCCTGGTGGCAATGGTGAAGCAGATGCGCAATTATGCCACAGCCTTCAAGATGCTGGATTCAGCCTCTTAACCCAAAATCTGATAACAGAAAAACTTAATCTCAAAACAACAACCAACAATGTTCAAGAACCAACCCAAAGGACTATTCGTCCTTGCTCTCGCCAACACCGGCGAGCGGTTTGGCTACTACACTATGCTGGCCATCTTCCTGCTCTTCCTGCAGGCCAAGTTCGGCTTGGACAGCACTGTGTCGGGTCAGATCTACGCGGGCTTCCTGGCCCTTGTCTATTTCATGCCCCTCGTAGGCGGCTGGGTAGCTGACAAATGGAGCTTCTCGAAATGCGTGGTGACGGGTATCCTCATCATGTTTGCCGGCTATTTCGTAATGGCAATCCCGACTCCGATCCGCGAGACCTCATCGCTCGTGATTCTCTGCACAGCCCTGCTGCTGATCTCGATTGGTACGGGTCTTTTCAAGGGCAACCTGCAGGTGATGGTGGGCGACCTCTACAATGAGGCCCGCTACAACTCGCAGCGCGACTCCGGTTTCTCGGTATTCTATATGTTTATCAACATCGGTTCGATGTTTGCGCCGATGACCGCTACCGCGATGTGTAATATGGCGCTCCATGGCGGTGGTCTTGAATATGTGGCTTCGCTGCCCGCGCTCTGCAACGGCCTGCTCGACGGCAATGCCGACCTGGCCGGCCAGATCACGGCTATCGCAGCTGAACACGGCATGACGGTAGGTTCCGACGTGACTGCCTGGGCTGCCAACTATATCTCCACACTCTCCACCGGCTATGCCTATGGTTTCGGCGTGGCTTGCATCTCGCTGGTAGTCAGCATCGCCATCTATTATGGCGGCCGCTCTACTTTCGCCCACATTATCCGCTCCAAGAAGGATCAGGCTGTGGAGGCTGCAAAGGCTGTAGCAACCGGTCCGGAGCTTACGCCCGCTCAGACGAAGGCTCGCGTGGTGGCTCTGCTGCTCGTGTTCGCCGTCGTTATCTTCTTCTGGATGGTATTCCACCAGAACGGCGCTACGCTTACAGAGTTTGCCAAGAGCTGCACCGCTCCTGAGGCAACAGGCTGGACCCGCATCGGCTTCAATGTATGGGCTCTTGCCTGCATCGCTATCGGCGTCTACGCTCTCTTCAGCTTCTTCCAGAGCTCTTCGCCCAAGGGTAAGATTTTCAGCGGTGCTATCATCGTGATGGTAGGCGCGATTCTGATATTCTTCTATACGATTACTCCCGATCCACTTACCGGCATTCAGCCGCAGCAGTATCAGCAGTTCAACCCCTTCTATGTGGTAGCTCTTACTCCGGTTTCGCTTGCAATATTCGGTGCTCTCGCCAAGCGCAAGAAGGAGCCGAGCGCTCCGCGCAAGATCGGCTACGGTATGCTCGTGGCTGCATTGGCCTATGGCGTGATGGTGATCGGTTCTGTCAACCTCGTAGGCACCGAAGGCGCCGTATCGAGCAACTGGCTTATCACTACCTATCTGCTCCTCACCTTCGCCGAGCTTCTGCTCTCGCCGATGGGTATCAGCTTTGTGAGCAAGGTGGCTCCTCCGAAGCTGAAGGGCTCGATGATGGGTGGCTGGTTTGCCGCTACTGCAATCGGTAACTATCTGGTTTCTATCCCGATGCTCCTCTGGGGCAAGATTCCCGTATGGCTGGTTTGGACTATCCTTATCTGCATCTGCTGCATCTCGGCCGGCTTCATCTTCTCTATGATGAAGAAGCTCGAGGCTGCTACCTCCGACGAGCCGCAGGGTGCTGAGGCAGCTCAGGCCGGTGGTGAGGAAGTGGCTACCGAAGTAGAAATCTAAAAAGCCTAATACATTAATAATGTGAGGGGCGCTCCTGCCGGGGCGCCCCTCAATGCGTTATATCATGAGGTATGCTCAGACTCCAAGCGGTCGTATAGCTTCGGGGCAGAGGGTGAGTTTCTCAACTCCGCCGGCTGCTACGGCCCATGTGTTTTCAATACCTACCGGGCCAACGCCGGGCACCACGATTTTGGGCTCCAGAGCGAACACCATGCCTTCCTCCAGCTTCTGCTTCATGCGGGGCGCGATCACCGGAGCCTCGTTGATCTCCAGTCCTACGCCATGGCCGATAAATTTGGCCTGCTGATCAGTGCCCATGAAGCAGTCGGCCCAGCCGCTCTGCTTCACAATCTCTATACCTGCATGATAGAGGTCTTCACATACGGCTCCGGGACGAGCGAGAGAGGCTACCGTCTCCTGCACCTTGAGGCATACCTCGTGGGCCTCGTATGCCTCGTCAGGCAGCCTTCCGGCTGAATATACGCGGCTCATATCGCCCATATAGCCGAAGAAATTTCCACCCATATCGACCATCATGCTCTGTCCCTCCTTGATCAGGCTGCCGTTGAGGCCTCCTGGCAGGGCAGGGTCGAGTCCCGCACCTCCGAGGGCGAAATCGTAGGGAGAAGGCGCGCCGGCATTATCGCCTGCCAGCAGGCTGCCCATGAAGATCTCCATGCTGCGTCCAAACACGCGGAAGATACCTAAGCTGCCTTCCAGGCGCATCAGACGTTCCACCTCGATGGAGAGCTGCAGATCGGTCATGCCGGGACGGTATACTTCAGGAATGCGGTTGTAAGCGCGGGCATGAGCCTCGCCTGAGCGTCGGAACACCTCTATCTCCCAAGGCGTCTTGATACTGCGGGCCTCGCGGAGAATGTGGGTGCCGGCCGGACTGACAGTTGCCTCAGGAAAGCAGGCAGCCAGACGGTTATACTCCGTAAAAGATAGCTCATCGCCCTCCAGCATGAGAGTTTTGGGCATCGGGTAACCTTTTTGAGTAAGGTAAGCCGGGATCTCCTCGGGCTTCCGCACTTTGATGCTATCGGCTTCTTTCACTCCTCCGCTGCGCTTCAGGAAGAGCACGGCTTCGCCATCAACAGGAAGGAAGAGCCAGCCGCTTGCCACGGCGCCGCAGGTGTAGATAAGATTTACATTGCAGGTTATGAGAGCTGCATCTATACCCTGAGCGCTCATAAGGCGTTTCACTTTGGAGCGCCGCAATTCGAGTTCTGAATATGGTACGGTCATATCTGATTTCTATTTTCGCTTGTGCAAAATTAGCGTTTCCCTAACAAAAAATATCTTCCAAATGTAGTATCTGATGATATGTTTCCATATGTGTAACATTTTTCTTATCTTTGTAAAAGAAAAGTAATAGGTATGGAATTGAAGCCAAAGTTTGATATTGTTTACATGGAGCCGGCTTTCTCCTTTCTTGAATCCCTATCGGAGAAAGTACAGGATAAAATCGCTTATAATATTTCAAAGAGCAGATATTTCATGGATAAGGAGCTTTTCAAGAAACTGAATGATGAAATTTGGGAGTTTAGGACCAAATATCAGGGCATTACCTATCGCCTGCTCTCTTTCTGGGATAAAGATTCGGGATCTTTGGTTGTGGCTACCCATGGATTTCTTAAGAAAACCCAAAAGACACCCATAAAAGAAATTGAGCGTGCAGAGGCGTTGAGAAGAGAGTTTTACAAAAATAAAAAAGGATAAGAAATGGAAGATATGAAGCTGTATAGTCATGAGGAGATGCTTAACCGCGTAGTGGGAGAGAAGGGTTCGCCACGTCGTGACGCTTTGGAAGCGGAGTTGCAATCCTATCTGATAGGTGAGGCTATCAAGCAGGCGAGGAAAGAGAAGAATCTAACTCAAAAGCAATTAGGAGAATTGATGGGTGTGCAGCGTGCCCAGGTTTCAAGGATTGAAAATGGTCATAATCTCACCGTAGGAACGATTGTGCGGGCCTTTAAGGCAATGGGCGTACCGGCTGCATTCTCTTTTGGTGGCGTCTCTCTTTCACTCTGCTGAGTAATAAATACACTATTATTGGTGGTGGAAATTCTCAATACATTGACTAATATAATTGATATTCAACGGGTAACAAACTGTGTTTTTAATTAGAGTAACAAACCGCCCACATCGTGGGTGTTTTATCGGCATTGTTAGGAACTTATGGGAACAGTCCTGAATGCCGAGTAACAAGTCTTTTTCATTCATCAGATTTTTACCACTTGTATTTTTTTGTAAGGTATATGACTGCGATGATTGATATAATCAAGGCTACGAAGAACAGCACTATAAGGGCAGTCAGGTCGTCGGACTTGATCTTGAAATTGGCATATATCACCATCATCAGAAAAAAGATCAGCCAAATATATGTGACACGATAGATGTACACTATCAGTTTGGATAGCATTTTTCTGCGATTAGCCGACTCGACACGCTTAACCATCGGCTCAACCTTTGAATTGAACCGCTCTGCCATCTCATCTGCGGCATTCATCAATTCCTCTCTTAAGACGGTTGCGAATTTGCGTGCGTCAAGCTGGGAGACCATACCGGACATGTGCTTCAAAATATCCGGCGCTTTCTTTGTGAAAAATTCAAGGGCATAGGCTATCTTTTCAGCCTGAGCCGTTTCCTCTTTCCGTTGTTCTTCGTCCTTTGCCTCGGTTATTGCATCGTCAATATCGGGCACATCAAATTTTTTTAATGCCATTGCAAAAAGTATTATCTTCTGAAACCTCTCTTTCTCACAACCCCGATTTTCGCTCGGGCTGCCTCGGCACAACGACGAGCTCGGGCAATTTCCTCCTCCAGATCGTCACGCTTCTTCGGAAGCTCATTGTCTGATGAGCCTCCGCCTCCTGATGTGTAGGTCGGCACGTTCAGAAACGCCATGAAACTCATTGCGACAGCGAAATGATAACAGGCCTCGTTTATGAGATCCGCCCAGTTCTCTGTCTCCCGGTAATCGAAACTGTCATCAAACACCTTCATCACTGGTTCTGGAATAAACCGGGTGTATGATATTCCGTCATGCTCAATCTCCGTGCGGTGTGTGCCGGATCTGTAAACGGTATAGTCGTAATGGTTATAATCATCGTGCGTATGCTGTTCTGCGGTGTTATGAAGTTTTTTCCATGTGCCTTCAAGTTTCGATGCCATGAGGTTGCGCCCCTTGCCAATCTCCGAGGCTTTGAACTTGGAATTTCCTCTGCGTAGAACATAGCCGCGCAGGATACCAGCCTCATCTGTTCTTGTCATCACATCATATCCTTTGGCTCGCAGTCCGTCAAAATAATCATTCAATGACCATTTATCCATACGACGGAGGACATCGAGACAGTCCTTGCCGACCTGTTTTTTCGAGACTTCACGGATATTAGCCGCTGTCTGCCAGCCCCTCTTTCTCGCAATTCTTTCAGCTGCACGTTGTGCCCGAAGATGTATGTTACGGTCATTGTTGGTGTTCCCGTCATCATCAACACGACACACTGCGGCGTGAAGATGCGGTATGCCGCTCCCGGATTCCTCATGCAGCCACACAGTGGATTTACTGCCTTTGATATTGGTTTTGGGAGACAGGATCCTGCCGTTCTTGTCTTTGATTTCCTGCTTATCAAATTCCTCCGCGAAGTCAAGCCAGAGCTGCTTCCAGTCCTCAGGTGTGAAGTCCTTTGTATGTTCGGCAGCAGGGCTTATCTCTATGCGGATAAGATTGTTTGTCAGTCGCGGATGGGACATGGAAGTAAGCTTCATTGAGTTCCAGATTCCTGACGGATCCAGACCGGGAGGGAGATTGTTGTCGCAGATATGAAATATCCTCTCGGGATGTTTCTTGTTCGCAGACACACCTGTTATGTAGTTCAGATCGTTTATGCCGTGCGATATTGATTTTGCCTTCGCTATCATTTGTTGAGTTTCCTAAGGTTGGTGATTGTGCGTTTCTGAATACGACCGCCGCTAACGACTGAGTTGATGAAGTCGTTGACGGCATTCGTCACCGGAATTATCTGCTTGTACCATTCGAGCATGAAGGGCACTCTGTTGAACATCGCCATGCGCTGCTCACGCTGCATTCCGGCAAGGGCGTTAGCATAGTTGACTATATCCACGCGGCAGTTGTCAAGGTTATGCAATAGTTCAGTTTCCTCCGGTGTCAGAGCCGAAGCCGGTTCATATCCTATGGCTCGTTGCCGTATATATTCGCTTGGGGTCAGCCCACATTTGCGTGCTGTCTCTTGTATATGTAGGCGTTCGGCAGGAGTTATCTTTGTCGTTATGGTGGCAGTACGTAGTTCCCCTAATGGAAGTTTCTTTCTTGGCATATAAGTGGGTATAAGGGATATTTATAGATTAGTATTAAAGACAGACGGGTGCGAGCCTGC
>CANRPJ010000001.1 GCA_947632485.1 uncultured Muribaculaceae bacterium | reverse complement strand
AACGCAGGAACAAGGCCTTTACTGGGACTCTGAATGTGACTGTAGTGCGTGCAGCCGGGGTCCACTGCAATGTTGGCTAATTACCAAACAATTAGGTGGTAGATCCTTGAAAATTAGGGTTTACCACCTAATCTTTATATAGTCTTGCTGTTGTTTTATGGTTGTTTGGTCAACAATAAGAGGGCGGGAGTTGTTATAAGGTTGCTATGACAACCATGGATACTGTAACTGCAATGGATACTGTATACGATATGCCTAATATCGGCTGTTTGCTTGGCACAGCCTACAACTGCGAAGAGATGCGGTTGAGGACTGCCCTGCAAAAAGATGGTGTCGGTATAACTCCTGCTGAGTATCTTATTCTTCGCATTCTGTTTGCTCATAAATCGATTCAGCAATGTGAGATTTCAAGAATTCTCGGCAAGGATAAGGCTTCTGTAAGCAGGAGTGTTCAGTCTCTTGTGAGAAAGGGATTGGCTGCGGCTGAACAGGTAAGCTACCGGTGTAGCCTGGTGTCATTGACATATAAAGGAGAATCACTGAAGCCAAAGATCTTTGGAATTGCCGCTTCTTTGCATGAGGCATTATCTGAAAGAATCTCTAAGCAACAGTTGGAGATTCTCCGTGAGATACTTGAAAAAATAATCAAATAAACAAAAATAAAACTTGCTACTATGATGAACATTACTATCTGGAGCGACTTTGCTTGCCCTTACTGCTACATTGGCGAAACAAGATTGCAAAACGCGATTGAGGAACTTGGTCTTAAAGATGAAATCGAGATTGATTTCCGCGCATTCGAACTCGATCCTACTGCCCCGAAAGAGGTTACGACCAAAACTCCCGAGAGATTTGCTAAGAAGTATCGTCTGTCGCTTGAAGGAGCGATGCAGCAGATTGAGCATATATCAGAGCTGGGTAGAGAACTCGGAATTGATTTCCGCTACGCTACCACCCAATACTCCAATACCCGCGATGCCCACCGGCTTATGAAGTTGGCTGAGGCTAAATACGACCGTGCCACCGTAGGTAGGCTTAATGAAGCTCTTTTTGCTGCTTATTTTACCGAAAATCTTGTGCTTTCCGACCATAAGGTGCTCCTCGAAAAAGCTCTGTCGGTTGGCATGAAGGAAGATGAAGTAAAAGAGGTGCTTGATTCTGATAAATACGACGATGAAGTGAGATTCGATGAGCGCGAGGCAGCTATGCGCGGTGTGCATGGCGTTCCCTATATCGTCTTCAACGGCGGTTTCGCAGTGCCTGGTGCCATGTCGACCGAAGCTTTCAAATCAGCTCTTCAGCGTGAGCTTAGAAAGCAAGGAAAAGAGGCAGAAGAGAAATCAGCAGAGAGGCCTCATACCTGCGGTCCCGACGGCTGCCAGTTACTATAACTGAAAGGAGAAGCAATTATGATACGCGAACTTACGGTGCGGGGCGTATACGCCGAGAATTGCTACTTTTATATTGACGATGTAAGTAAGGCAGGGTTCTTAATTGATCCTGGAGCGCAGGCCGGAGTGATTTTAGAAGTTATCCAGCGCAACGGGTGGAAGATTGAGAAAATCCTCCTTACCCATGGGCATTTCGACCACATGGGAGCAGCTGAGTTACTGCGGGAGAAACTGGTAGCTCCAATATATATTTACCCTTCCGACGGCATCTATCTCACCGACACATATCTAAACCTCAGTGCAAATACTGGGAATCCAGTTACGGTGCCTCACTATGAGGAACTATATGATGGTGAAACTATCCGTCTGAAAGAGAACTCTCAATTCTATCTTAAGGTAATACATACGCCAGGCCATACTCCCGGTTCTGTTACCTACTATTCCCCCGATGCCCATGCGGCATTTGTAGGAGATACGCTCTACGAACACGGCCCCGGCCTAACTCAGTTCCCTGGCGGGAATCCCCGGGAACTTGAAGAATCAATAGTTAGGAAGATTCTTACTCTTCCCGATGATACCATTCTGCTTTCCGGCCATTCGAGTCCGATTACCGTGGAGCAAGAGAAAGAGATGTTATTATGAAAAGTCTGGAGAAAGCCTTCTCACCCTTTTCTTTAAGAGGGAAAGAGATAAAGAACCGCTTCATCAGGAGTGCTGTGAATGACCATCTCGGCAATCCTGACGGTACGGTGAGTGATGCCGAGATTGAGTTATATGATACTCTCGGGCATGGCGACATCGGAGTCATAATAACCGGTCACATGAGCGTATGCCCTGATTTGCAGTATCGTGCTGACATTGTGCAGCTCTCTATCGGCGACGACTCAAAGATAGAGCGCTTGAAGAAAATAGCTGATAAGATCCATGAATATAGCTCTCTCGCCATAGCCCAGATCTCTATGGCTGGACCGAAAGGATTGAATCCGTTTGATTTCAATGACCTCTCGACAGAAGAGATGACGGAGATCGGCAACTGGTTTGTAGAGGCTGCGGTTCGCGCACGGAAGGCTGGTTTCGATGGAGTGCAGATTCATATTGCCCACTGGTATCTACTGCAAGCGGTAGTCAATGTAGATCTCAACCATCGTACTGACAAGTATGGAGGCTCCATTGAGAATCTGATCCGTCTGCCGCGTGAGATAGTAGAAGCCATTCGCTCCAGATGTGGCAACGACTTCATTATTATGGTGAAGCTCAATGCGCATAACACGCTTAACGCCGTAGATGACTATGATATCCTGATTCAATACGTCGATATATTGAAAAAAGCCGGAGTTGATCTTGCTGAGATAAGCGGAGCCGACTTCGCCCGGAAAGATAGGAATGCGAAGCTCTATTATCTTGATGCAATAGAGGTTCTTCGAAATCGTTTTCCTGATTTCCCGTTGTCACTGGTAGGCGGCATATCCGACAAGGAAAGCATAAGCAAGACCCTTGAGAAGGCAGATTTTGTATCTCTCGGCCGGGCTCTGCTGACTCAACCGGACTTCATTGACATGCTTAAGACCGGCGTTACGGAGAAGTCAAGATGCCTGCACTGCAACAAATGCTTTGAGATTTTTGCCACTAAATATAAGCGATGCGTGTTTGGCCCGGTATTACCTAAACTTGAAGAAACTTTTAGTTGACCCGTAACCGCAAAAGCGATCTATGAATAAAGACAGGCACCTCACTCGTAGGCGCCTGTCTTTATTACAATCTTAAAATGTATTTAGCGGGCTGCCATAAGCGCTGCTGAACGCACTTCGGCACCGTAAGCCATTACTCCCTGCTCAGAAAGCTCAATAGTCTTGAAATCACCTGTCGGAGAGAGCATCTTCACATGATTAGCATCAATAAAGGTCATGAACGGCACATTCTGGCCATTTATCTCAACTGCCCATGTCTGATCTTCAGAATCGAAATTCAGTCTTGTTTCTTCACCTGAGGAGGCATTGCGGATAGTGTATCCTTTGCCGTCGCACATCACCATGTATCTGCCGCTTTCAGTATCTATTACCTTTGTAGAGGCTGTTACAGGATTATTGCCGCTCCAGAATTCGATGCTGTTGATGATCAGCACGTCGGCCAGAGCTGTAACCTCATATACGGGGAGAATCCAGAAAGCAAAGAACACAAGCTCATTCACAAACTTTGAACCTACCTGATTATTCCAGGATATTACCTTATTGGTCAGTGCAAAACTTCCGATACATGAGCTTAAGCCCATCGACGCGCACAATGCCAGAACAACTCCAACGGTGAGATAAAACTTCTTCATCGTATTTTTTTCAGATTAATATGATTTAATACTCGAACACTCCAAACTCGCTCGAAATGGTAAGGCCTGGTTTATCAGATTTCTCCACGCGTCCTACTATCCGGGCATCAACTCCGAAACTTTCAGCTATCGCCATTGCCTCAGCAGCATGCTCCGGACTGAGATATATCTCGAACCTATGGCCCATATTGAATACCTTATACATTTCGCGCCAGTCGGTGCCACTCTCCTCCCGGATCATGCGGAATAGAGGAGGCAACGGAAACATATTGTCTTTTACTACTCTTAGGCCATCTCCGAGGAAGTGAAGAATTTTTGTCTGGGCTCCGCCGGAACAATGGATCATACCGTGGATTGCCGGCCTCATCTCCTTTAGGAGTCTCACTACTACAGGTGCGTAGGTTCTCGTCGGCGATAATACCAGCTTGCCAGCATCTATCGGACTCCCCTCTATTGGGTCAGTCAGTTTTCGCGAACCGCTGTATTGCAATTCCTCGGGCACACCCGGATCGCAACTTTCCGGGTATTTCTCACGGAGATATTTCGCAAATACGTCGTGTCGGGCCGATGTCAGTCCATTGCTTCCCATGCCGCCGTTGTAGCTGTCTTCATATTTTGCCTGACCATAGGAAGAAAGACCTACTATTACGTCGCCAGCCTGAATATTGGCATTGTCGATTACGTCGCTTCGCTTCATGCGGCAGGCTACTGTGCTATCTACAATGATAGTACGCACCAGATCGCCCACATCAGCCGTCTCCCCTCCTGCGCTTACGATATTGATACCCCAGCTCCTGAGCATAGCGAGAAGCTCTTCCGTACCATTTATGATTGCAGCTATCACCTCGCCCGGAATGAGCTTCCGGTTACGCCCGATTGTAGAGGAAACCAAAATATTATCTGTAGCGCCAATGCAAAGCAGATCATCGGTGTTCATGATCAGCGCATCCTGAGCTATCCCCTTCCATACGCTCATATCGCCGGTCTCTCTCCAATAAAGATATGCGAGGCTGGATTTTGTGCCTGCCCCATCGGCGTGCATTATGGAACACCATTCCGGGTCTCCACCCATCACATCGGGCAGAATCTTGCAGAAAGCCTTTGGGAAAAGCCCTTTATCTACATTCTTAATAGCGTTGTGAACGTCTTCTTTTGAAGCCGACACTCCTCTCAAATCGTATCTTTCAGATGCCATATAGCAGTGGAATCAATTGTTAGGCGTGCGCTGATGCGTCCGCGCTGCAAAGATAGCGGTTTTCCCACCACTATGCAAGAGAAACGTCGCCTACAGATTGCCTGCGGCGACGCTTCCTCTGCTATAAAATTGAGAATTGGTCTTATTCGTTGATCACCCTTCTGGCACCCAGATAGCGGCGTCCATAGTAAGCGTCGTTAGTGCTTATTGTGATTCCCTGAGAAGAGCTTGCATGAATGAAAGAGAAATTACCCGTCTCATTGTCGGCTTTCACTACAATGCCAACATGGCCTACAACTCCGCTCTTGCTGCTTCTTCCTGTAAAGAATACCAGGTCGCCGGGACGCAGATCGCCTTTCTCCACCTTTTCGCCTTGTCCGAACTGAGTTTTGGAGGAGGGGCTTAACTCATAACCGAACTGGCGATACACGTAGCTCGAAAATCCGGAGCAATCGAAAGCGTTAGGGCCTTTGGAGCCGGCGCGGTAGCGCTTACCCATGTGAGTGCGGGCTTCCTTAAGAAGGTCAGCAACTAACTGCGAAGCCTCGGCAGAAGGAGCTACCACAGCCTCAGCCTTAGCCTCGCGCACCTCAATGGCCTTTTTCATAAACTCGGAAATGGTATTCTTGTCCATACCAAGTTTCACGTTGGCAAGCTGGCGCTGGTGAGCTTTTTTATGGGCGTTCTGCCAATCTATGCTTGATTGAGCCGAAGCACCAAACACGCATGCAGATATAAGCAGTAATATCGTCAGAATATTGTATCTCATTGATAGGTTATTTCGAAAATTTTCAGGGAGCAGCTCTCCCTCTAAATTTTGGTACTGCAAAGTTAGCCATTTTTATCCCCTCTTCAAAATTTAAGAGGCTTGAAAGAAGCTTATTTAATATTGTTTAGCTTTCGGCACACGATTAGGAATAGTGTGCAAAAAACCGGCCGCTCCTTCCCGAAGCGACCGGTCTGGCAAGAAAAAAAAGATTGGATTAGTCGAGATTATAGGTGTTGAAAAAAGCCCATACGGGACCGACTCCAACAGATATCTGCTTTATGAGATTGCCATCTTCATCATATATTTTGGCGTAGCCGTCAGTGCCGTAGGAGGCCCAGCCGTTATCCATTGAATATGAAGTGATAACGATAGTTCCTTCAATCGGGTCAACTGCTATCCATGCCGGCGACTCTACACCTCCGTCGGCAAGCATATCTTCAGTTGATGCGTCCTCGATATCATATTTCTTGTATGCTATGGAAGGCGCACCCCAAGGAGCGTTGATATAATATAGATCATCGTCATCAATAGCAATAAATGTGGCCTCTGCTATCTCCGCCAGAGAGTCATCGTCACCTACTCTGTACACCTTGCTGGCCACATCACCATAATTTCCTTTGCATAGAAGGAACAGATCTGTGCCGTTGGATGCGAATTGAGTGGGATTCAAACCAACCGTAAAGGTTGTGGCTGTGAAAGAAGATAGGTCAATTTTTGAAGCAGTTGTACCATAGTTCGGGAAGTCCATACCATTAGAATTGGGTGCATAGAGATAGTTGCCGCGAATAGCTATTATATCAGGATTGGGACCGACTTTAACGTTTTTGTCGATTTCCAGTGTAAGGGTGTCGAGACGGGATACATAGCCATTGAACATAGAAATATATACCATTCCATCTTTTGCTACCATCGAGCGAGGGCTCTGACCTTCGGCGTCAGCCAAAGAAATCTGCTTCTGCTCTTCAAATGTCCAGCGATTGATGATTTCTATTGTATTACTCTCATAGACACCAATATAGATATGCGAGCCATAGGCCACGGCAGTCTGAGGCGTATTGCCTAAACTTCTATCATTAGCCGTCTGGAACAGGTTCTGCTGGGCAGATGCGGTAGCGTAGTCGAAGCATGTAAGCGAGCCCTCAATCGCATAGCCCATATTTCCTTGGTTGAGCACAAATAAACCAAGCGATTCCGGATCTTTGTCAGGTTCCGGAGTTGGATTCGGATTGGGATTTGGAATGGGATCCGGGTCTGGATCCGGATTCGGATCATCGTTAGAGCATGCGCTGATACCTAACGTAAATACGCAGCAAAGGGCGTAAAGAAGGTTCTTTCTCATTGGTTTATAAGTGATTAAGTTATTGTGATTCAGAATTCAAACTTTACCGTTGCCTGCCATGACCGACCGGGCATCGGATAGCGTGCCACCACCTCATATTGCTTGTCGAGCATATTGATCAGATCGGCTCTAAGTTCCAGCTTTTTATTTCCAAGCCGGAATGTTCGCCAGAGTGTGGCTCCAAATTCGCCGTAACCGTCTATTCTGGTAGCCGGAAGGTTATCATTGGTGGTGAATCGGGCGCTTACTGCTGTACCATGAATCGACGCATTTACCCACGGATTCTCCCAGCCAATCGATGCGCTGCCGGAATTGAGAGGTGTATAAGCCACCTGCTTCATCCACTCCCCCGACTCGGGACTTGTACGCACCTGAGCCCGCTGATAACTATAGTTTATAGCGGTAGTTAGCGACTGTTTCTGTGAGAGGTCGATTTTAGAATTCAAAGTAAGATCTATTCCGAATACTCTCACCTTGCCCAGATTTACTACGCGCCAGATAAACATATTATAAGGCATTGCCACAATCTTGTCTTTCACCTTGTTCATGTACCCGTCAGCGGTAAGAACAAGCGAGGAAAGCCAGGAATTAGCAGAAGCTTGCCATGTGAAACCGAGATTGAGCTGTTCGGTCGATTCCGGAAGCACGTCGAGGCTGCCATAATGGTCAAAATAGGCTTCGTTGAACGATGGCATTCGGAAGATGTTCTTGTAGCCAGCTCTTAGATAAAGAGCTTCAGTCTGGAGTAATCTGTAGGCTAAGCTAATAGATGGCGATAGTTTTGATGTATTTTTAGGATTGTCGCCGTAGAGAGCGCTGTTAAGGTATATGGATAACAGGGCTCTTGCCATGGCTGTGAGGCGACCGTTGCTATAGCGCGCGGCGGCAGACTGAAGAATTGAGGTTCGCCGTGGTTTTGAATCGGTTGAAAGATTACTGTTCAGGTTATTGAAAGACCAGTCAGCCGAATAATCGAAACTCCAGTGGCGCCAGGGGGTGAAGAGCATAGCTCCCGCAAGATAATATTCTCGCTGCCAGTAGTGCTGATTCAGCTCTCCACCGGGATACTTCCCGTTTTTATCCATATATAGCGAACCGCTCCAGTCAAATTTTCCCCATACTCTGAGCGAAACGATCTGCGAAAGCCTGTTTCGGTATATAGCCTGGGCGAATACATTGGATTCCCTCAGACGCTCATGCGATACATTGTTATAATAAATCACAGGTCCAGGGAGCTGGCGACCGTTATGGTAGCCATATATCTTGGCGGAAAGACTTTGGTGGTCAGATATTTTCCACTCAGCGCCGATTTCTCCGTGACCACTGTTCATCATGCTGTTGCTGCGCCGCTCGCGAGTGACGTTTTTACCATTGATTAAAGTGAACGGATAGTCATTGCGGGTATGCAGGAAGTCGATGTTGCCGGTAAGTCGAAGTTTGCTGCTGACATTTCCTCCGCCTCTCACGAATGGATTCCCGTAGCCGAATGAGCCTACGCGCATCTGGGCCGTGAAGTACGGATCTTCACCTGATGGAATCGAGGAAATGGCGAAAGTGGCTGCCGAGGAGGCTGCGCGAGCCGGAATAAAGATATCGTCGTTGTCGCCAATGGTTAGACTCAGTTCGCCTACATTGTCAAGCGAATAGCGCGAGAGATCGATCTGTCCGCTTTGGCAGTCAGAGAGCATTACGCCATCGTAGACCACTCCGGTATGGCCAGCTCCGAAACCTCTCACGGATATTGTCTTCAATCCTCCGGCGCCTCCGTAGTCGCGAAGAACCGTGCCGGGCATTCGGTGTATGGCGTCGGATATATCTGTGATTCCGGCTACTGTCAGTTGCTCGCGGTCAATCCGGTGGAGAGGAGCCGTGCTTCTCACCTCTTTTTTGCCCCTGCCTGACTCTATGGTCACGTTGTTGAGCCTTACAATAGTATCAGTGGCCTCGCCCACCTGAGCGAAGCCTACAGCAGCCCAAAGGGCAAGCATTGGTAGCAGTATATGTTTTCTCATCCTCGAAAGAAAAACATTAGTCTGCAATCAGGCAAGTCTTCGGACTTATCCGTTTCCCCTCTTATTCCAGACGGCCTTCCCAGAAGCTTTCCTTCCAGTGGCTCACTGTTTCCGGCGAGGGTGCTTCCTTTTAGGGAAGCTCACGAAATCACCGCAGCGGGACTGTCCGGGCATTTCACCCGTGTTCCTTTTTGACGGCATCCACTCTCCTGCCGGGGAGCGGTAGCCGACCTGTTGCGCTGCAAAGGTATAATCTATTCCTGAACTCTGCAATAGTCTCTGCCAATCATTTTGATGAAATCTGCCTCGAAACAGGTCTCGGCTGGAGACAGCACCCTTGACGGCCTTGACACGAATTTATAGATAACTTTCTGATTTATAAAGGCAAAAGCTCATTTCGGTGTCAAGGCTGTAAAGCCTCCTTTCTGTAGGATTAAGCCTGTATCGATTCTTTTTTAAGTTTTGGAGAAGGGTTCTTCAGATTTATTATCTAATTTTGTGTTTGCAGTAAGGATATCTGCACATTAGCTTAGCGAAAGCGAAGGAAATTCTCACATGTCAAAAAAACACATAAGAAAATGGTAAAACGAGCAGCAGCGTTCATGGCCATCTGTCTGGCTACAACAGCGGCAGGTGCGAAGGATAGGATTACCCGGAATCCTGAAGCTACAAATGAAGAGAGCATTCTCCACGCCTGGAGCTGGAACTTTCCGGCTATAGCCGAGAATATGCACCGCATAGCCGATGCCGGATTCACGATGGTACAGACATCGCCGGTGCAGCAATGTTTCCAGCCTGATGGATCGGGAAAGAAGCTCTTCGACGAAAAAGAGGGCAACTGGTACTACTATTATCAGCCTACGGACTGGAAGATAGGTAACTATATAACCGGCTCACGAGATCAGATGAAAGAGATGATGGACTCCGCCGCGAAGTATGGTATCAGAGTCATCGTTGATGTTCTCCCGAATCATACGGCATTCGATGTAGATGCTGTGGCAGAAATGTCCTGAGAATACTCATTACTTAAAGAAGTTTGCGAAGACGCTCCGCAGCCAGAGCTGTGAGCTCCTCGGTATTGAAACCAGTAAGACGCACATAGCCCTCCCCTGCTTTACCGAAGCCGGAGCCAGGCGTGCAGGTCACTCTCGCCTTGTCAAGAAGCATGTGGAAGCAGTCCCATGAGCTCATGTCTCCGGGAGTCTTCACCCATACGTAGGGAGAATCTACGCCTCCGAACGCTTCTATGCCTACACTCTCAAGTGCGGCTCTTAGGTTTCCGGCATTGCGCAGATAATAGTCAACCTGGGCGCGTGTCTGCCTTATTCCCTCTTCCGACAATGAGGCCAGAGCACCGCGCTGGGAGATATAGCTTGCGCCATTGAACTTTGTATGTTGCCTACGATCCCAGTTAGCTCTAAGATCAGCACGCTCACCGTCAGAGTAGTATCCTTTAAGATCTGAAGGCACAACCGTATAGCCACAGCGTACACCCGTGAAGCCGGCTACCTTGGAGAAACTTCTGACCTCGATGGCTACCTCGCGAGCTCCTTCTACTTCGTAGATGCTGCGTGGCACTCCCGGAGTGCGGATATAGGCTTCATAAGCACCATCGTAGATTATAATAGAGCCGTTTTCACGTGCATAATCCACCCAGACCTTGAGTTGATCCTTAGTAAGCACGCTTGCTGTAGGATTATTGGGGAAACAGAGGTAGATTATGTCGGCACGCTCTTCCGGTAATTCAGGCACAAAATTATTCTTGGCGGTGCAGGGAAGCAGAATGATTTTGTTTCTGCCATCTATAATGCTTGCATCGACATATACCGGATAGACTGGATCCTGAGCGGCTACGTTGCAATTCTGGGCAAAAAGATTGCCGAGATTACCGAGATCGGCAGCTGCGCCATCGCTTATGAAAATCTCATCGGCCCTGAAATCTATACCAAGCGGAGCATATACTTTCAGGGCGATCGCTTCGCGCAGCCATTTGTAGCCTTCTTCAGGGCCGTAGCCTGCGAGAGTCTCCCTACGGGTCAGATCGTCGATCGCCTCATGCATGGCCTTTACAGCAGCCTCACATAAAGGTTGCGACACATCGCCAACGTCCATACGGATAATTTCAACTCCGGGATTCTCTTTCTTGAATCTGGCTACCTCCAGACCGACTTCCGTAAAAATATATCGCTGCGGCAGATGCTCGAAGTTATCGTTAAGTTTTATCATGCTGATTATCTTTATAGTAGGTTTATATATAAATTTCTCCTCTGGCTACCAGGCGTGCCGGACCGGTCATCATGACATGACCATTTTCCGGATCTATCTTTATTTTGAGGATTCCTCCGCGAAGCCTTACTTCCACCTCAGAATCAGTGAACCCCGCTTCATGGGCTGCTACTGCGGCAGCACAGGCTCCGGTGCCACAGGCGAGCGTTTCGCCGGTGCCCCGTTCCCACACACGCATCTCAATGTGACCTCTGTCAGCAACTTTCACAAATTCTATATTTGCTTTTTCGGGCCAGATATTGTCGATTTCCATCTGCGGCCCTTCGCCCAACACTAACGAATCTGTAATATTGTCGACAAAGGTTACACCGTGGGGATTACCCATGCTTACGGGAAATACTTTCCTTTCTGAGATCTCAATTTCCCTTTGGCCAGGAAGATCGGCTGAATCAAATCGCGGAGAGCCCATGTCGACAGTCACTTCCTCCACCTCTCCATCTGCCGTGGGCGTGAAATCAAGTTTCCTGATGCCGGCCAAAGTTTCAAGAAGAATTGAGGTCTTATCGGTAAGATGATTTTCATACAGATATTTAGCCACACACCGGGAGGCATTGCCACACATCTGGGCCTCGCTACCATCGGCATTAAACATGCGCATCCTGAAATCCGCTTTCTCCGACGGCAGGATCAACACAATTCCATCGCCGCCAATGCCGGTATGCCTGTCGCTCGCATAGCGGGCAAAGCCGGCAATATCTTCCGGAAGCTGCGTCCGCCAGTCGAAATAGATGTAATCATTGGCGGCGCCTTCCATTTTTGTGAAAGGAATAGCTGTTTTCATATATTGGCTGCAAAGTTACTCAAAATAAATATCATAGCAGCCCTTGTCTTTCGAGATAAGACTTGATGGAGGCAGTAAATTCTTCATTCATCTGGCGAGGATATCTCACCTCTGTAAATACATGAGCCAGCGATGGCTTGGAATGCTCTTCAACATAACCTCTGTTTGCAGGATACTCATCTTTTACCTTATAAAGCTCCTTAACTTCCTCATCACTGAAATCCGTGTAGGTCTCAGTATGATAGAGAGCTTCGAGAGGCAATCTCTCAGTAGCCTCACCTTCACCATAGGGCCAGCCGACGGCGATACCACATACTGGCACAACATGATCCGGCAGATGCAATAGTTCTGAAATCTTAGGTGCCTGCCATAATGTTGTGCCTAAATAGCAGGTACCCAATCCTTCCATTTCAGCTATCGTACAGAACTGCTGGGCAAAGATTGTAGCATCAAGCATGGCTGAGGTGAAGGAGAGGAAGTTTTCAAATCCCGGTTCAGTTCCGCTTATCCTGCACCAGCGCTCGAATCTGTGAAGATCAGCGCATACAGTGACTATCACCGGCGCTCCGGCAGCAGCCGGCTGCGAGAAATGAGCTTCGGCAAGATCGGTACGCAGAGGTTCCTTCCGGGTCACTACTACGCTATAAAGCTGCATGCCTCCGGTTGTAGGTGCCTTCATGGCTCTCTCGGATATAGCACGAAGCATTTCATCACTCACTTTCCTATCGCTGAATCGACGCACCGTGCGCCGGTTTGCAAAATAATCTTTTTCCATGTGTAAATTCTTCTCTGCAGAAGCAAGACCAAACTGTCTTGAGTCTACTTTTTCTCTCTGCAAAAGTAAGAAATAAGGCTCGAAAATTTACCGGTTCGGGTAACTTTTATCCCCCTCCGACCAAAGATTCTTTCCCAAAAGTTTTTATTTCCCGAAGGTTCTCGCTACCTTTGCATTCCCTGCGGCTCAATTAGCCTCAGAGCTTAAAAACTTAAAAATCAAAACTATAAATCATAAACAACATGGATAATTCCGTGAAATATACCTTCGACGATGCTTTTGAAGCATCAAAGGCTTATTTCAAAGGAGATGAACTTGCAGCCCGCGTATGGGCAAGCAAATACGCTCTCAAAGACTCTTTCGGTAACCTCTATGAGCGTACTCCCGACGATATGCATCACCGTATAGCCGGAGAGCTTGCCCGCATTGAGGCGAAGTATCCTAATCCGATGAGCGAAGAGCAGATATTCGGGCTTTTGAAAGATTTCCGCTACGTAGTGCCTCAGGGAAGCCCGATGGCAGGTATAGGAAATGATTTCCAGGTAGGAAGCCTTTCGAACTGCTTCGTGATCGGTCTTGACGGCACCCCGGATTCATACGGAGGTATCATTAAGATCGATGAAGAGCAGGTGCAGCTGATGAAGCGTCGCGGTGGCGTAGGCCATGATCTCAGCCATCTGCGTCCGAAAGGCACGCCCGTGAAGAACTCTGCCCTTACTTCAACAGGACTCGTGCCTTTTATGGAGCGCTATAGCAATAGCACGCGCGAAGTGGCTCAGGACGGTCGCAGGGGCGCGCTGATGCTTAGTGTGAGCATCAAGCACCCTGATTCCGAAGCGTTTATAGATGCCAAGATGACTGAAGGAAAGGTGACGGGCGCCAACGTATCGGTGAAAATCGATGACGACTTCATGAAGGCAGTGGAAGATAATTCCGAGTATGTTCAGGCTTTCCCGGTAGACTCCGCTGAGAAAAAGGTGGAAAAAAGTATCGATGCCAAAGCGCTCTGGAATAAGATAGTGCATAACGCCTGGAAGAGCGCTGAGCCCGGAGTGCTTTTCTGGGATACTGTGATTCGGGAATCGGTGCCAGATTGCTATTCTGATCTGGGCTTCCGCACTGTTTCTACCAATCCTTGTGGCGAAATTCCCCTTTGCCCTTACGACAGTTGTCGTCTTTGCGCTATCAATCTTTATAGCTATGTGAAGAATCCCTTCACTGATAAAGCTGAGTTCGACTTCGAGCTTTTCCGTAGCCACGTGCGCATGGCTCAGCGAATCATGGACGATATAATCGATCTCGAGATGGAGAAGATCGATGCCATTATAGAAAAGATTGAAGCTGATCCGGAGACTTCTGAGGTGAAGCAGACGGAGCTTAACCTCTGGAAGAAGATCCGATCGAAGACTCTCGAAGGACGACGCACGGGTTGTGGAACAACCGGTGAAGGCGATATGCTGGCGGCGCTCGGTTACCGGTATGGCACTCCCGAGGCCACGGAATTCTCTGTAAAGGTTCATCGTGAGCTTGCACTCGCCTACTATGACGCTTCTGCAGATATGGCAGCCGAGCGAGGTGCGTTCGATCTCTACGATGCAGAGCGTGAGGAATCCAATCCCTTCATTCAGCGTCTGCGTGATGCCTCTCCGGAACTATATGAAAAGATGAGGAAGCAAGGACGCCGCAACATAGCCTGTCTCACGATTGCGCCTACCGGAACCACCTCACTGATGACCCAGACCTCTTCCGGTATTGAACCGGTATTTCTGCCTGTATACAAGCGCCGTCGCAAAATCAATGCCAATGATGCTGAGTATCATGTGGATTTTGTAGATGAAGTGGGCGATGCTTTCGAGGAGTACGTAGTTTATCATCACCGGTTCATTGACTGGATGAAGACTCAGGGAATCGAGCCCCGTCGCAACATGACTGCTGAAGAGATTGATGCACTGGTAGCCAAATCGCCGTATTATAAGGCAACAAGCGCTGATGTTGACTGGCTTGAGAAGGTGCGCATGCAGGGAGCTGTTCAGAAATGGGTAGACCATAGTATCAGCGTGACCATCAACCTTCCGGCTGATATTTCTGAAGATCTGGTTGATAAGCTTTATCGCGAGGCATGGAAAGCCGGTTGCAAAGGTTGCACCGTATATCGCGACGGAAGCCGTAACAATGTGCTCGAAGCGATCAAGCCGGAAAAACCGCAGCTGATTCATCTGCCTGACCACGTTTCCAAGCGCCCCACCGAGCTTGAGGCCGATGTGGTGCGTTTCCAGAATAATAAAGAGAAATGGATCGCATTTGTAGGCCTGGTAGATGGTCGTCCTTATGAGATTTTTACGGGTCTGGCCGACGATGAAGACGGCATTTTCTGTCCCAAAAATGTGAATCATGGAAAAATCATCAAGGCTGTAGATGAGAAGGGACGCAAGCGCTATGACTTCCAGTTCATAAATAAGCGTGGCTATAAGACTACGATTGAGGGTTTGAGTGAGAAGTTCAATCCCGAGTTCTGGAATTATGCCAAGCTGATTTCCGGTGTGCTCCGCTACGGAATGCCTATCGATCAGGTGCTTAAGCTTGTAAGCGGGTTGGAACTCGATTCTACGAGCATCAATACCTGGAAAAACGGTGTGGAGCGTGCACTCAAGAAATATATTCCCAGCGGCACAGCTGCCACAGGCCAGAAATGTCCGAAATGCGGTGCTGAAACGTTGATCTATCAGGAGGGTTGCCTGATATGCACATCGTGTGGCACTTCGAAATGCGGGTAATCTTATCTTAAGAGCTTAACTCACAGACTGACATAGAAATGAAAATCAAGTTCAATCTTCGCTACCACACCGAATGGGGACAGCAGCTCGCAGTGTGCGGCGCCATTCCCCTGCTCGGCTCGACTGATGAATCGGTATGCCCGGCTATGGAGCTTACTGGTCCTGATACGTGGAGCCTTACAATCGATTGCCCGGAACCCCCGACGGTACTGACTTACCACTATCTGGTAAGGACTACAGATGGCCACGTAAGCCGTAGAGAATGGGGCGCACCTCACTCCCTGACTGTGGCGAGGGGCGCAGGAGCTATCATAATCGAAGACTGGTGGCAGGATATGCCGGCCGACAAATTCGCGTATTCATCAGCGTTTACGGGAGGATTTTTCCGTCGTGGAAAGAGAGATGAAGAAGCGCCGTCTCGTCCCGGCACCCTCCGTATCTGCGTCGAGGCACCTCTTGTAGGACCCGGTCAGGTTCTCGCGCTTCTCGGTGAGCCGGAGGTATTGGGTAAATGGAATCCTGAAAAGGCACTGATTTTCAACGATGCCCGTTTCCCTCTATGGACTCTCGATGTGCCCCTTGCCGGAATGCCTGAGGCTTGCGAATATAAGTTGCTGATTTTAGATAAGGAAACCCGGAGAATCGAGGCGTGGGAAGCGCGCGATAACCGTAATCTACTGCTGCCGTCGCATGATGCTCTCGATCAGATTGTGATAGCCGGATTGCGGGCCGTGAGTCCCTTTGCGCCCTGGAGAGGTGCCGGAACTGCGATACCGGTATTCTCGCTGCGTTCGGAGGCTGACTTCGGAGTAGGAGATTTCTCCGACCTGAAGATGATGGCGGAATGGTGTGCCGCTACCGGGCAGAAAGTGCTTCAGCTTCTTCCGGTCAATGATACTACACTTACCGGTACGTGGGTTGATTCCTATCCCTACAGAGCTAATTCTACCTTTGCGCTTCACCCGATGTTCCTGAGGCTCGAAGATGTCGGTACGCTTAAAGATAAGGCTAAGGCTGAGGCCTTTGAAAAGGTGCGCAAGGAGCTCAATGCGCTTCCGCAGGTAGATTACGAAAGAGTTAACGATACAAAGAATGAGTGGCTCCGTGCCATTTATAAACAAGATGGTGCCAATACCCTTACCTCTGCCCCCTATCTTGCCTTCTTTGAGGCTAACCGCCATTGGCTGTTGCCGTATGCTGCCTGGAGCGTGCTCCGCGATGAATACTGTACCCCCGATGAAACCCGTTGGGGCGCTTATTCAGCGTATGAAAAAGAGAAAATAGCCACTTTTATAGCCCAAAAACGCGATGAAATCGGCTATTACTGTTTCGTTCAGTATCACCTTGACCGTCAGTTGCGGGGTGCACGCGACTATGCGCGAAGCCTTGGAGTCGTGCTCAAAGGTGATGTGCCTATCGGAATAGGTCGCCATAGTGTAGATGCATGGCAATCGCCTAAGCTTTTCAATCTCAATTCTCAGGCCGGAGCTCCGCCCGATGACTTCTCAGTGTTCGGTCAGAACTGGGGCTTCCCCACCTACAACTGGACGAGATGGCGAAAGACGGTTTCGCATGGTGGAAAGCAAGATTCCGCAAGATGGCGGAATATTTCGATGCCTACCGTATTGATCATATCCTCGGTTTCTTCCGCATCTGGCAGATACCGGAAAGCGAGCTTCACGGGCTTCTGGGAGTGTTTAATCCTGCTCTTCCTTTCAGCCCTGAGGAGCTATCGGCAAGAGGATTTCATCTTGATGTAGACCTTCACACTAATCCGCTCATCGAGGATTGGTTTCTCAACGATTTCTTCGCTCCCTTCACTGAGGAGGTCAAGGAGCGCTTCCTGAAGCCTATTGGTGACGGACGGTATCAGCTTCTCGACTTTGTTGATACTCAGAAAAAAGTGGCTGCCTATTTTGCCCAACAGGATAAGACGGAGAAAAATGATAAGATCTGTAATGCGCTGCTCGGGCTGATCGATGATGTGCTTTTCATCGAAGATCCCTATCGCAAAGGCTATTATCACCCGAGGATATCTGCACAGTTCACATATCAGTACCGTCGTCTTAGCCAATGGAATAAAGGTGCTTTCGATGCTCTTTACAATGATTTCTTCTATCATCGCAATGATGATTTCTGGAAAGGAAAAGCTTTGTGGAAGCTGCCCCCTCTCATCGATGCTACCCGGATGCTATGCTGTGCGGAAGATCTCGGCATGATACCCTCCTGTGTGCCCGATGTGATGCATCGTCTTCAGATACTCTCTCTGGAGATTCAGCGTATGCCTAAAGATCCTAAGGAGACATTTGCCGACACCTGGCGCTATCCCTATCTCAGCGTGTGCACCACATCGACTCATGATATGCCGGGTATTCGTCAGTGGTGGGAATCTGACCCTGCGCGCTCCCAGAGGTATTATTCAGAAGTGCTCCATGAGCCGGGAGGTTCTCCTTTCTATGCAGAGCCTTGGATTTGTGAGAAAATCTTGAAACTCCATCTTGAAAGCCCTTCAATGCTTTGCATAATTCCATTGCAGGATTGGCTCTCGGCAGATCCTAAACTCCGTCGCCATGACCCGCGCGAAGAGCAAATCAATGAGCCCTCGAATCCGGAGCATTACTGGCGTTACCGTATGCACATCACTCTCGAGCAGCTTAATGGCGAAGATTCATTCAATGCTAATCTTGCCGGCTCAATAAAGCGTTCAAACCGATAAGCATATTCTACCCAATAATTAGGAAGGAGGTATTCACCATTACCAGTGTTTACCTCCTTCCGCATCTTAAAGAGTCAGAGTAACTTATCTCTGTAAAGATCTTACAGATTAAGTGCTCCTGTAAGCAACAAAGCATTCCTTGAAGTTTTATAAAACTCTTCAATATATGCGGATAAATGTCTATAGAGCATTATGCTTTGTGTTGTTTAGTTGATTATTAGTGGGTTGCGCTGCTTGGTGCCGCTTTTTCAAGGCAAAATTAGCGATTATTGCCGTTTTTTCAAGGATATTTTGAAGAAATCTGCCGCTTTTTCAAGTCGAAAGCGGTGATTTTTGCCGTTTCTTCAGCGATACTGGTTCTGAGCTGCATCGTAAGCAAAGCCGGCATCATTTAGCCGCTTATCAATTGCAGACAGATCTTCACCCAGGGCAGCGCACATTTCTGACGGCGATTCATATTCATCGCGCAGCTTGGTGTTAACCACGCTCAGCAGCATAAAAGGATCTTTTGGAAGGCTCATAATGAATGAAATATGTTTTCTACTTGCAAAGATACGATTTTTCTTACTAATTGTGTGGTAAATATGCTTTTCTTTTTATACTATCATATTTCTTGACTAAATTTGCACCGAAGTTTAATTACGATATGATTTGCGACAATATTCTCCAGACAATTGGCAGAACGCCGTTAGTGCGCCTTAACCGGTTATGCCCTAATCCAGAGGTTGAAATCCTTGCAAAGCTCGAAGGATTCAATCCTACCGGAAGCATTAAGGATAGGATTGCCGTGAGAATGATTGAGCAGGCAGAAGCAGAAGGACACCTGCGTAAAGGCATGACTATCATTGAACCTACTTCCGGCAATACCGGGATCGGCCTTGCTATTGTAGGAATAGTAAAAGGTTATGATGTGGAGATAGTTATGAGTGCCGGCGTAAGCCGAGAGAGACGCCAGATCATTCGAAGCTATGGGGCGCGTGTAAGGCTTACACCAGCGAGTGAGGGCACCGACGGAGCTATACGAATGGCTCGGCGTCTCGTGGCTGAAAATCCTGATAAATACTTTATGCCCGATCAGTTTTCAAACGCTGCCAACTATCTCGCCCATTATGACAGGACAGCAATTGAAATTCTTGATCAGACCGGCGGACAGGTTGACTATCTGGCATGCGCCATAGGCACTTCTGGCACTCTTATGGGGCTTTCAAGGGTGCTAAAGCAGCACAATCCTAAATTGAAGGTTATTTGCGCTCATCCTGTGAAAGGCCATTATATCCAAGGTCTTAAGAATATGGAGGAAGCTATTGTGCCGGCGATCTACGATCCTGCGAAGATCGATGTAATTGAGCCGGTTGAAAGCGAAGAAGCTATAGAGATGGCACGTCGCATTATAAGAGAGGAGGGCATTTTTGCGGGAATGAGCAGTGGAGCGGCATTGCTTGCCGCAATTCGCACATCTCAGAGAATCTCCTCAGGCCGAATTGTAACCATCTTCCCCGACCGCGCAGAGAAATATCTTAGTACAGTAATGTTTTCAGATCTAAACGATGAAGAATAACGACCGCATTCAGTTCGCTACCCGTCTCGGAGCCATAGCAGCCACAGCCGGAAGTGCCGTTGGCCTCGGTAATATATGGAGATTTCCTTTTGAAGCCGGTACCCACGGCGGAGGGGCATTCATGCTTTGCTATCTCGTTTGTATCGTTGTTCTCGGTCTGCCCGTACTTTGCGCTGAGTTCGCCATGGGTAGAGCCACACGAAGTAATATCTTCGGTGCCTTCCGTGTGCTTGCTCCTAAAAGCAGTTGGTGGATGGTCGGTTATCTCGGCATTGCTGCTTCGCTGATGATTCTGAGTTTCTATTGCGTTGTAGCAGGTTGGACCATAGAATATTGCGCGCAGTCTGCTATTGGTGCCCTCGATTTCCCCGAGCAGAGCGACTATCACCGCCATTTTGACGAATTTAAGTCTGGTAACTGGCGACCTTTAATCTGGACGTGGATTTTCCTGTCTCTCAACTTCCTTGTGCTTCGTAAGGAAGTCACTAAAGGCATTGAGCGATTCAGCAATATCTTGATGCCTCTCCTCTTCGTGCTTCTTATCGTGTTCTGTGTCAACTCGCTTCTGCTGCCTACTGCGAAAGAGGGTCTGACCTTCCTCTTCAAACCTGATTTCTCTCAGATCACTCCCTCCGTGCTGCTCGGAGCCTTAGGTCAGGCCTTCTTCTCGCTCAGCATCGGTCTGGGCTGCATGATGACCTACGCCTCTTATTTCCGGCCTCAGACAAATCTCGTTAGGACTGCTACCATCTCTGCTAGCCTCGACACCCTGATTGCCATACTTTCAGGTGTGATAATCTTCCCGGCGGTATTCATGTTTGGAGTCTCTCCTGAGGCAGGTCCTACTCTCGTGTTTGAAACCCTTCCCTCTATCTTCCATCATTTGCCTGGTGGTTCCGTTTGGAGTGCCCTTTTCTTCTTCCTGCTTTTCCTCGCCTCTCTCACCTCTACAATTTCCATGAGTGAGATTTCCATAGCATTCTTCATAGAGGAGAAAGGAATGAGCCGGAAGTCGGCTACTGTGCTTACCTCCGCTATCGCTTTTATCTTTGGCTCGCTCTGCTGCCTCAGTTTCGGCTGTCTGAGCAACCTTACGGTCAACGACCTTAACATATTCGGAATATTCGACTATGTGGCCTCTAACATTATGCTGCCTATTGGTGGTATCTTTATAGCGGTATTTGCCGGGTGGAAGATGCCTAAACTTTTTCTCAAGAAGGAGCTTACCAATCAGGGAGCCATTCGAGGCCGGTTCTATGGAGTGCTGCTGTTTGCGCTCCGCTGGGTAGCACCGATCGGTATTGGTCTCGTGCTCTTAAATTCGATAGGCCTTCTCTAAGAAAAGGCCTATCGTATTGCTACTTACGGTTAATAGTCGAATTTCTTCACTTCTCCTCTGAGATCAAGTCGGGTATCAACTGTTCCGGCTGAGAACCGTTGTGGAGAAGTCGGACAGACGCCTCCGGCATAGATTTCTACCGAGCCCGGTCCGGTCAGGATATCTCCATACTCGTCTACCACTGCCAGGTCCCTTGGTGAGAGTTTGAACTCCACAGTTTTCTTCTCACCCGGGGCGAGACTGACTCTCTTGAATCCAGCAAGCTGACAGAGAGGAGCTTCTTCAATTTCACCCTTATGCGAAAGATAGTCCTTTTGCTGCTATGGCTTACTTCATCGATCGTCTTTTGTAGTGTCATCATATCTTCCTTAAGTTTCGGAATATCTTCCCTACCCTTAAGAATGGCCTGAATTTCAAATTTTATTACTTACTTACAGATTATAGCTAATCCTTTATCTCTGTTAACTTGTTATCTAAGTGCAGAAAACATTTATTACTATGCTGATTAATACGGAGAATCTTTCTTTCTTACAGACGATCCTGGCCTACCTGATTCTTATAATCTGTGGCTTTGGCCTGATTGGTTGGGTTGTTAATGTAATTCGGGTACTCTTCGGTAGAGACAGTTGGTTTCAGAATGACAGATT
Source organism: uncultured Muribaculaceae bacterium (assembly GCA_947632485.1). Taxonomy (GTDB): domain Bacteria; phylum Bacteroidota; class Bacteroidia; order Bacteroidales; family Muribaculaceae; genus Lepagella. The sequence continues at coordinate 196,299 of CANRPJ010000001.1, read as the reverse complement.
CCTCTGATTTCCTGCTATCTACCAGGCGGCGGATGCGCGCTTCATGCCGTTTGCGCGTGAGTTGTGAAGCCTCATCGTTATTCTTCTTATTGGCCTGAGCAACCTTACGGTCTGTTACTTACGGTTAATAGTCGAATTTCTTCACTTCTCCGCTGAGTTCAAGTCGGGTATCAACTGTTCCGGCTGAGAACCGTTGTGGAGAAGTCGGACAGACGCCTCCGGCATAGATTTCTACCGAGCCCGGTCCGGTCAGGATATCTCCATACTCGTCTACCACCGCCAGGTCCCTTGGCGAGAGTTTGAACTCCACGGTTTTCTTCTCACCCGGGGCGAGACTGACTCTCTTGAATCCAGCAAGCTGACAGAGAGGAGCTTCTTCTATTTCACCCTTATGCGAAAGATAGAGCTGCACTATCTCGTCGCCGTAATGCTTGCCCACGTTTTTCACGTCTACGCTTACTGTCACCTCATCTGAAGTATCCGCACTTTTAGGGCATTTCAGATTCTCATATTTGAACTTGCTGTAGCTCAGTCCGTAGCCGAAGGGATAGAGCACATCTCCGTCGAAATAGCGATAAGTGCGTCCTTTCATGGAATAATCTTCCATCGGAGGCAAATCCGAATCTGATTTATAGAAAGTTATCGGGAGTTTTCCCGACGGATTATAGCGTCCGAACAGAATATCGGCCAATGCCGTTCCCGCTGACTGACCTCCATACCAGGCCTGGATAATGGCCGGAATATTCTCAGATTCCCAGTTGAAAGAAATCGCACTGCCTGACATGCATACGAACACGATTGGCTTCTTGAAAGCTGACAGGCGCTCCATAATTTCTGTCTGAACTGCAGGAAGGGCTATCGATGTTTTGTCGCCACCCTGAAAGCCTTCAATTCCTCCTGCATCCCCTTCCTCTCCTTCCAGAGTCGGAGAAAGTCCTCCGGCAAAGATTATTACGTCAGCGTCTTTACAGAGCTCATCGAGCATATTGAGGTCATAGCCGTCTTTCAGCGCAATGAAATCCGACACCGGAGCGTATGCCACCTCTATTCCCGGTTCCGCCTTCAAGGCATCGAGCAGAGTGATGTTTTCACTCGGGAAGCCATTGTAGTTGCCAAGCTGTGTAGTGCCGTTGTCTGCGTTAGGACCGATGAGAGCAATCTTTTTCACCTTTGGCGATAAAGGTAGCACCCCTTTGTCGTTCTTAAGGAGCACCATCGACTGGCGTGCCAGCTCAAGAGCCTGTTGCTTATGAGGTTCAGATTCCAGCACATCATGCGGGATTCCTGCATAGGGATTATGTGCGTCGTCATCAAACATTCCTAACCTGAATCTGATTTTCATAAGTCTTTTCAGAGATATATCTATCTGCTGCTCAGTTATGAGTCCTGCCTCTACGGCATTTTTCAGAGATTTGTAGACTGCGCCACACTCAAGGTCAGTACCGTGAAGCACTGCATCGGCCGATGCCGATATCGAGTCAGGGTGAGTTTTATGGCCATAGATGAAATCGGCTATGGCCCAGCAGTCTGACGTCACGTAACCGTCAAATTTCCAGTCGTGGAGTAGAATCTTACGCATTAATTGATTATTGCCGCAGCAGGGTTGTCCTTCATAACTGTTGTAGGCACACATCACTCCTGTCACTCCGGCTTCCGTCACCAGGCGATGGAATGCCGGCAGATAAGTTTCCTTCAGATCCTTCTTGCTAGTCACTGCGTCAAATTGATGCCTCAGGGGCTCCGGACCGCTATGCACGGCGAAATGCTTTGCGCAGGCCGACGTCTTCAGATATGTCGGATCGTCACCCTGGAGTCCTCTCACCATTGCCATGCCCATCTGCGAGGTGAGATAAGGATCTTCTCCGTAGGTCTCATGTCCGCGGCCCCACCGGGGATCCCTGAATATATTTATGTTGGGAGTCCAGAACGTTAGTCCGGTATAGCAGTCTATGGTATTCCCCGCTTTTACGGAAGCGTTATATACAGCTCTTGCCTCGTCAGAAATCATATCCGCCGCTTTCTGAAGCTCTTCCGGATTGAAAGTGGCCGCCAGGCCTATTGGCTGGGGAAACACAGTTACGCGTTCTTTTGATCTCGCTACTCCGTGAAGACACTCGCTCCACCAGTTATAGTCAGGAATACCAAGCCGCTCTATTCCTTTTGCGGTATGGGTCATCTGGCTGATCTTCTCGTCAAGGGTCATACGCGATACCAGATTATCGACCCGAACATCTATCGGCAGGGTGGGATCCAGATAGGCTGCCTTCTCATCGGCATAGACACTACTTGCGATCGCTGTCGTGCAGACAGTTATTAAGCTAAAATATCCGCGCAAATTCATCTCTGAAAGTTTAGGTTAGTAGATTCGGCTCCTCCCTGTAGTAAAACTGATAGTGTGTTGAACTGAATGAAGATTGCCGTTCACAAAGATAGCGATAAATTATCATTATTCAAATTTTTGGCTCCAGATTTCTCCATTCAATCCCTTTTGACCTCACTGAACAGTCTCGAATTTGCAAAATTATTCCATCAAATAACCTCTACGCGATTTTTTACACTTTTTTTGACGATAAACATACAACCATGCTCTTTTTTTGTTATCTTTGCAGCGAAATCGCAAAGATATAGAGAAAATGGCCCAAAAATCACATAATCCATTGCCCCTCGACGAGCGTGGTTACTACGGACGTTTCGGAGGTGCATTCATTCCGGAGGTGCTCCACAGAAGTGTGGCACTTCTGGAGCAGGCTTATAGAAAATACGCTGACGATCCGGATTTCCTTTCCCAATGGCATAGGTTGCTGCGCGACTACGTGGGGCGACCCACTCCCCTTTTCGAGGCTAAGCGCCTGAGCGAGAAGCTCGGATTAAGGGTATTTCTCAAGCGGGAAGATCTTAACCACACCGGAGCGCATAAGATAAATAATGCTCTCGGTCAGGCTCTCCTCGCTATTCGAATGGGCCGCACCAATATTATAGCTGAGACCGGAGCCGGACAGCACGGCGTTGCTACAGCTACTGCCTGCGCCCTTCTGGGCCTAAAGTGCACTGTCTATATGGGTAAGACCGATGTTGAGAGGCAGATGCCTAATGTGCAGCGTATGCAGATGCTTGGAGCTCAAGTCATACCGGTCACATCTGGAAACATGACCTTGAAAGATGCCACCAATGAGGCTATGCGCGCGTGGTGCTGCGATCCCGGAAGTTTCTATATAATAGGTAGCACCGTAGGTCCGTCTCCTTATCCGGAAATGGTGGCTCGTTTTCAGTCGGTCATTAGCGAGGAGATGCGTAGCCAGCTAAAGGAGCAGACCGGAAATGAAAATCCCGATGCTGTAGTGGCCTGTATTGGAGGCGGAAGCAATGCCGCAGGTGCATTCTATCATTTTATTGAAAGCCAGGAGGTGCGTCTCGTAGCAGCCGAGGCCGCCGGCCTTGGTGTTGATACGGAGCTTACTGCCGCCACTATCACTGTTGGCACTGAAGGAGTGCTCCACGGGGCGCATACCCTGCTGATGCAGACTGATGATGGTCAGATAATTGAGCCCTATTCTATATCTGCCGGTCTGGATTATCCCGGTGTGGGGCCGCTTCATGCCCATCTCGCTGAGACTGGCCGTGAAGAAGTTGTGGCTGTCACTGACCGTCAGGCCCTCGATGCTGCGCTTGAGCTTACGAGGCTGGAAGGCATAATCCCTGCTCTTGAAAGTGCTCACGCTCTCGCTGCTCTGAAGGTTGCTCAGTTCAATCCCGGAGATGTGGTGATTGTTAACCTCTCAGGCAGAGGCGATAAGGATATGGCTGCCTATAGCAAGAACCTCTAAATTGATTCCAGAATGTACACACTGAAAATTCATAAGAGCGAGCTCCCCGCCGACCTTACTACTCCCGTGGGGGCCTATCTTAAAATCCGTGATCTCTACCCGGCTTCTGCCCTGCTTGAGAGCTCGGATTATCATGCCGCCAATAATTCCGTGAGCTATATAGGTATCTGTCCGGCCGGCTCTTTCAGGGTGCAGGGTGAGCAGATTATATGCTCCTTCCCCGATGGCTCTGAAACCGTGAAGGATATCACTCCGGAGGTATTCGTGCCCGCTGAACTTGATGCTTATCTGCATTCCTTCACGATTGAAGGTGAGGCTGCCGACGATGTCAACGGCCTTTTCGGATTCACGGCCTATGACGCCGTCCGCTATTTCGAGCGCGTTGATATCACTAAGCGCGATCCGGTGTTCGAAGGAGTGCCGGATATGCTCTATATGCTTTTCCGTTATGTGGTGCGTATCAATCATTACCGCAACACGATGACCGTATTTGAGCATTCATTGCCAGGCGAGGCCTCAGGCATCGATGAGATTGTCAGTGTGTTGCGCAATAATAATGTGGCTCAATATCCTTTCCGTACTTTCGGAGCTGCCGAGTCTCCTATCAGCGATGACGACTATAAGGCGATAGTAGAAAAGGGTATACGCCATTGTCTCCGTGGCGATGTCTTTCAAGTTGTGCTGTCCCGTCGGTTCGGGCAACAGTTCAAGGGAGACGAATTCAACGTGTATCGCGCTCTACGATGCGTGAATCCCTCACCTTATCTATTCTATTTCGATTTCGGCGCTTTCCGGGTGTTCGGATCCTCGCCTGAAACTCACCTGCGCGTAGAAGGACGCACTGCTTATATCGATCCCATTGCCGGCACTTTCCGCCGCACGGGCGATGATACCAGGGATCATGAGCTTGCACGTGCCCTCCTCGAAGATGAGAAGGAGAATGCTGAGCATATCATGCTCGTAGACCTTGCCCGCAACGACCTGGCCCGCTCCGGAGGTCGCGTAAGCGTCGACTTCCTGAAGCAGATACAGTTCTATAGCCACGTGATCCACATGGTATCGCGTGTAAAGGCCGAGCTTCCCCCTGATGCCGATCCGCTCCGCCTCTATGCCGCCACATTTCCGGCCGGCACTCTCAGCGGAGCGCCCAAGGTGCGCGCCATGCAGATTATCGATGACCTTGAGCCCCACAACCGCATGGTCTATGGCGGCTGCATAGGGTTCATCGGATTCTCCGGCAATCTGAATCAGGCAATCACTATCCGCAGCTTCCTGAGCTGGCGCGGTTGCCTTTACTCTCAGGCAGGAGCAGGCGTGGTGGCCCGCTCGGTGCCGGAAAACGAACTTCAGGAAACCAATAATAAGCTCGGCGCCCTGGTAAAGGCCGTAGAGTTTGCACAGACCTTCTAATAGCGCACTGTCATGAAGATACTTATAATCGACAACTACGATTCGTTTACCTACAATGTAGTTCATTCGCTGCGCAGTCTGGGTGTGGAGCCTACCGTATGGCGCAATGACACCTTCCGCCTTGAAGACGTCGGCGCTTTCGATAAGCTGATAATCTCTCCCGGCCCCGGAATCCCCTCGGAAGCAGGGTTGATGCCGGAAGTGCTCCGGCGCTATGCCGACAAGATGCCGGTGCTCGGAATATGCCTTGGCCATCAGGCACTGTCAGAGAGGTTCGGAGCTACGCTCGTGAATACGGCCGATGTTTACCATGGAGTAAAATCGACTATAACGATCACCCGTCCTGACGATTACCTGTTCGCAGGTCTTCCTGAGAAGATCGATGTAGGCCGCTACCACAGTTGGGTGGTGGGTCGCGAAGGGTTCCCGGAAGAGCTTGAGGTGACAGCCGAGAGCGCCGATGGGGCGATCATGGCTATGAGGCACCGCGACCTTGACGTGCGGGGTCTGCAGTTTCACCCCGAATCGGTGCTCACCGATCAGGGAATGACGATATTTGAAAACTGGCTTAAACACTGATTTGCAATGAAAAGCCTTCTTTACAAAATGTTCGAGCAAGGCAGCCTCTCCCACGATGAGGCTCGCGATGTGCTCCTCCGCATAGCCGATGGCGCCTACAACGATTGTCAGCTCTCGGCCTTCATGACTGTATTTCTGATGCGCAGCATCACTATCGATGAGCTCACCGGTTTCCGTGATGCCATTCTCGAGCGCCGGCTGCCGGTAGATTTCGGCTCAGTCGAGGCTATAGATATCGTCGGCACAGGTGGCGACGGTAAGAACACCTTCAACATCTCTACCGCCTCCTGCTTCGTAGTGGCAGGTACTGGGCGCAAGGTGGTGAAGCATGGCAACTATGGTGCCAGCTCCGTATCCGGAGCGAGCAACGTACTGGAGCAGCACGGCGTGAAATTCACAGCCGATACCGACCGGCTCCAGAAGTCGCTTGAAGAGGCAGGGGTATGCTATCTGCACGCGCCATTCTTCAGCCCGGCGCTGAAAAGCGTAGGCCCGGTGCGTAAGCAGCTCGGAGTGCGCACCTTCTTCAATATGCTTGGTCCGCTCGTGAATCCGGTGCAGCCTCGCCATCAGCTCCTTGGAGTCTATAACCTCAAGCTCATGCGCCTTTACGGATATATCGCACAGCGTGAAGGAGTTGAATGCACTGTCGTGCACTCCCTCGACGGCTACGACGAAGTGTCACTCACCTCTCCTTTCAAGGTCTTTACAGCCCACGGTGAGCGTCTTTACACCCCCGAAGAGCTTGGCTGGCGCCGGGCATCGCAAGAGGAGCTGAGCGGAGGCGACACCGTGGCTGAGGCGTCGGCTATCTTCGACCGGGTGCTCGAAGGCAAAGCTACTGAAGCTCAGGAGAATTGTGTAATCGCCAATTCAGCCTTCGCTATCCAGACTCTCGATCCCACCCTCTCGCTCGCCGATGCCCGGGCTGAGGCTGAAGAGAGCATTCGCTCGGGAGCGGCACTGAAGAGATTCCGTAAATTCGTAGAACTCAACAGCTGATATGAAGCCCTCGATACTTGACACAATCGTGGCCCGCAAGCGCATTGAGGTGGCGGCAAAGCGCGCCGCCGGTGCATATTTGAATCTGCCTACGTCAAGCTCGCATCGCGACTTTAAGGGAGCCCTGCTATCGGGAAGCGGAATAATAGCCGAGTTCAAGCGGCGCTCTCCTTCCAAGGGCGAGATCCACGCGGCGGCCGATTCGGCTACTGTAATAGCCGGTTATGCCGAAGCCGGAGCCTCTTGCGCTTCAGTTCTGACCGATACTCCTTTTTTCGGTGGAGCTCTGTCGGATCTTATCGTAGCTCGCCGGGCTGCGCCGGAGCTTCCTCTTCTGAGAAAGGAGTTTATAGTGGCTCCTGAGCAGATAGAGGAGGCAGCCGCCTATGGTGCTGATGCGGTGCTGTTGATAGCCGCGGTGCTCTCAAAAACAGAGATTTCCGACTTCACTGCTAAGGCTCATGATCTCGGCCTGCAGGTGCTTCTGGAGATCCATGCTGTAGAGGAGCTTGACCGCATCACAGCTGATGCCGACATGATCGGGGTGAATAACCGTAATCTCTCCACTTTCCATACGGATATCGGCCAAAGCCGCCTGATGCTCGAAAAGCTTCCGCCAGAAGCTGTAAAGGTAGCTGAAAGCGGTATCACCGATGCCTTACAGATGCAGCAGCTCCGCCAGGCCGGATATAGCGGCTTTCTGATCGGAGAGGCGTTTATGCGCGCAGATGATCCGGCAAAGGCTCTGCATGATTTTATTAACTCCAATCAAATCTGAGATATGAACCAGACTCCGCGCCATGCCGACATGATGATCAAGGTATGCGGCATGCGCAACCCTGAAAATATAGCCCGCACAGCCTCCCTGATGCCGATGCTGATGGGCTTCGTGTTCCACCAGTCATCTCCCCGCGATGCCTCAGGTCTTGATCCCGAGGTGGTTCGCTCTCTGCCGGCGTTCGTGCGCCCTGTGGCCGTGACAGTTGACATGGATCCTACCGAGCTGCTCTCGCTCTGCCGCCGATTTGGCATAAAGATCGTGCAACTCCACGGCTCTGAGAGTCCTGAACTCTGCAAAGCCCTTAAGAAGGAGGGTCTTACCGTATTCAAAGCCTTCGATCTCAGCAACCCTGATGCTCTTGAGAAGGCGGCCGAATATGACGGTGCTGTCGATCTGTTTGTGTTCGACAGCGGCAAGGGAGGCACCGGCGAAAAGTTCGACTGGAGCCAGCTTGAAAACTATCAGCTGTCCACGCCTTACCTGCTCAGTGGCGGAATCGGCCCTGACGATGTAGACGCCGTAGTGGCGGCCATGCGTCGGGGAATGGCAGGAATCGACATCAACAGCAGGTTTGAGAGCGAACCAGGAATGAAAGACCTCAATCTGCTTATCAATTTCATACTAAAACTGCGCCTTTTCAATGAATGCGAACCGACTTCAACGCCTTTTTGGGAGAAAGAAGGCTGATATATTCTCAGTTTATTTTACAGCGGGCTATCCGGAAAATCTTTCGGTTGCCGATATTACAGGTGCCCTCTACGAAGGAGGAGCCGATATGGTCGAGATCGGAGTGCCATTTTCCGACCCGATAGCCGACGGACCTACAATTCAGGAGAGTTCTGCCTCAGCTCTGCGCAACGGAATGACCCTGAGCAAGCTCCTCGACCAGATCGAGGCAGCGAGAGAGAAAGTGCCGGAGATGCCTTTCGTGTTGATGGGATATATCAATCCGTTTCTGCACTATGGCCTGGAGGCTCTTTTCAAGCGTTGCGCCGAGGTAGGTATCGATGCCATGATAGTGCCGGATCTGCCTTTCGATGAGTATCTGCGCACATTCAAACCGCTGTGTGACCGCTATGGAATACCGATGGTGATGCTCATCACCCCTGAGACGGAACCTGAGCGAATCAAGCTAATCGACTCGCATTGCGACGGTTTCATTTATATGGTTTCGGCTGCGTCGGTAACCGGTACGCGCAAGGTGTTCACGGAAGAGCAGCTCGACTATTTCCATCGCGTAAACGCCATGGATCTGGTGCACCCGCGCCTCATAGGTTTTGGAATTTCAAATCCCACCACCTTCCGGCAGGCCTGCGACAACTCGGCAGGCGCCATTATCGGCTCTCTGTTTGTGAAATGTCTCACAGCCAACCCGCAAGAACCGGGAGCAGCGGTAGCTCAACTCCGCTCCACGCTCGGACTCGCCTGCAGCTGACGCAACCCTTCTGTCAGCTCGCGGAGAGCACCGGCTCCTTCCAGAGAGTAATAAGGCACCCAAAGGAAGCCCTTGGGACCCAATGAGATCGAGAGGCCGTCGCGATAAGCGGCGGTTTCTTTTATCTCAGAGAGCGAGAATACTACCCTTTTCGGCTCTTCTGATTCCTGGCCTTCCAGAGGCTTCATCGGATCGATTATTACCGTAACCTCGGAATCGGTAAAAAGAAGTTGGTGAGGAAGCACATTGAGGGCTGTGGCTGGCTTCAAGGCATAGGCGAAATAAAGCACACCCATGATTCCCGGAGCCACGACCAGCACCAGCATCAGTCCGGCTACTGCAAACATCCAGTTGGCGGCTGAAGCGATTGCCGCCGCCAGAAGGAGCGAGGCAAGACCTATGATCCAGGGACTGCCATGAGCACCGACAAGGCGCAACACCATGCGCCCCTGAGGCATACGGAATTTGGTCGTCTCAATCCTCATCGAGACCTTCGCGCAAACGCCTCACACGCTCATAGGTGGCGAGGTTTTCGGGCACCAGACGCTGAATCCAGCCGGAGTTGCCGGCATTCACGAGCTTCTGCATATCGATCTGGGGAATACCTTTCACCTTCTTTCCGCAGAACACCTCATCGCGACGCGCTTTAACGCGGTCGCCCTGAGGGGAATGACCATCAGGTCCAGCTCCCTGGAGCACGGCGGGCACTCCTTCCGGACGGCACCATACTGGAAAAATCTCAGCACAAGGGGGATAACCGAGGCCGGTCCACATTATATAGTCGTCGACAGGGTCCTTCCCTGATCCGGGCACAATCCCTTCTATCACGATTGTGGCAGTCGACTTGTAGCGAGGGATATACTCTCCCGCATCTGTGATCCACCGGGCCGAGCCTTTTGCCAGATCCTTGCCCGAAGGAGCGTGGTAGAAACTGCGGCTCACCTCTTCGGTCAGGAACTCCGGAGTAATGTCTCCTGCATGGGGGCGTATCAGATACTCTGCATCGGAGAAGCGAGCCTGTCCAAGTCCTTCTCCAGGTCGGCCTCCTTCGCTGAAGTTGGTGCGTATCATCACTCCGTCGGGGGCATCGGCAAGATTGAACCTCTGATATGAATGGTTGTTTGCCTCGAAGAAGGCGCCATCGCCAGAAGCGTCGATCACCCCGAAATTTGCTTCCACGCGGAGGGGGCGTGGCAGAGAGTCGAGCAGTCGGGCAAAGTCGTCTACGGTCTTGCATGTGCGCAACGCCTTGGTCATTATGAACCCTTCCTTGTCCATTGCGCTTTCGGGCAGATTGTCGTCCTTGAGATTGTAGGAGGCTGTATTCATTACCGCGAATCCTGCCTCGTTCATTCCCATCCAAGACTCTTCGAGCTTGGAATCTTTCGCATTGAAGAGGGCTACATACCCCATCTCTCCCGGTTTTTCCGGCGAGATGTATTCTACCTTGTTGTCGATAATGCTTGTGTCTCTGTTTTTCCAGAGTAGTGGCCTGCCGTGGCGCGCAGCCTTTGACGCTATGATAGCAGATGTGCATGCGGCAGCCGGAAGAACTGCCAGCAGAAGGGCGGCGATAAGCGAGATCGGTCTTTTCATAAGGCCAAAGATAACGCTTTTCTACGGAACAGCGAGAATTTTTTCTGTTATTGCGCGCGGAGCGCAGTGAGTTATTGTAAAACATAGATGATAAAGTGGTTACTGGTTAAACAATGGTATCTGCTGTGCGCATCAGCAAGATTTCGACAGCAAAATTACAATAATTTTTAGAAACCGCCAAATATTTCAAAAGAAATTTTGAGAAAAAGTGGGGATTAAGCGAGATTAAACGGGATTTATCGGGAATAAGCTTGATTTATCGGGATTTATCCTGATAAGAGGGAATCTGAGGAAGCACGGGACTTTGAGCTGAAGCTCAAAGGCTTGGACAAAAATAGATGACACTTCTATAATCTTAAGAATCTGATATAATCTTAAGAATCTGAGCTTACGGGGATGTGAAGAATATTATGGACAAGAATTTATGGGGGCTATTTTAAGTCAGTGGCAATGTATTGAACCCACTCGTCTACGTTGGTTGTTAAGGTCTTAGGATAGCTGATTGGAATAATCTTATCGGGTAATATGCCAGTCTTATCTATTCCTGACTGAGGCAATCCACAAGTACGTGAAATCGGGATAGATAAAGCAATTCTGCTATTGGGAAGAGCGCAATCTACTCTTACGCTCGCGCAATCCAATGTGCCAGATGTAGAGTCTTGACCATATATTATAACATTGTCTTTTACGGCTTTAGCTTGAATCAATAGTCCTTCCGCAGCAGATGCGACATTTGCATCGATAATGAACGCCACTTTTTGAGGCTTATGACCGGAATAGGGTAGAACTTCTATATGGTAATCGTCTGTTTCTGTTAGGGGTACATAAGTCAGATCCGGACTTTCGGCTATTTTTTCAAGTATTATATGAGCTTCTGGGAAATCTTCTTTGATGGACTCAAGAAAGGCAATGTTTTCGTCAGATTTCTTAAACTCGACGCTTTTTACGGTTCCGCTATGTTCAAAAATTACAGAAAGCAGAGGATCCCACAACCTTTCATCACCTCCTTCGTTACCACGAAGATCGATAATAAGGTTGGGATAGGTTCCTTGGTCAAAGACATTGATGACACTATCAATCCATTCGTGAGTAACAGCCTCTCCATCAAACTCCGGAATACGAATTAAGTAGCTATCAGGGTCAACTTCGCAAGCAACTAAAGCGGGTGCGTAGGGTCTAATTTCTGGATAGTTATGATATTTACGACGGTCAGATGAATATTTTATAGCATGCTCGTAAGGTAGGACTAATCCTAAATGGGAATCATCAAACCATGAGTATAGTTGATTAGATGCGTCCCAGCCGGGACGGTTACAGGTAATGATCTCGTTTCTTAATGAATAGACAAGGGAATCGTATTCAAATTTTGTAATATCATTCACGTAGATGTCGAAACCGGAATAACTTTGCTCGAGTTGCTTGAGGGCATATTCGAAATCTTCAAGATTTTGTTTGGGTGAGAAATTCGGATTTGATTGACCTTTGACACTAAGGGTTGATAGTGCACAAAGAGAAAGTGTTATAAAATGTTTTTTCATTTTGATTATTAAGATTTTGGGTCAATCAGTCGTTTGGTTGGGAGACATTGGGAACCTGCTCGAGGATATCGCCTGGTTGACATTGGAGCTCCTGACAGATGGCGTCGAGGGTGGTGAATCGAATGGCTCGAGCTTTCTCAGTTTTTAATATAGATAGGTTTGCAATGGTAATACCTATTCGCGAGGAGAGTTCGCTGAGAGTCATACCCCGCTTCAGAAGCATTTTATCAAGGTTAACTCGTATCATATTGTTAGATTGCTGTCTTCACTGACTTTTGCGGCGAGCCTGAAAAGAGCTGAGAAGATAAATACAAATATCGGAACGACGATACATGATGGGGATATAGTTACCGCGAAGATATCGCCTGTAAGACCCCAAATGCCAACATTATTCTGGATGAAATCGGTAAAAGCATAGACTATGCCCCACGCCACAAGCCAGGGAATGCATTTTTGTGAGAACATCTCTTTTCTTTTTAGACCTCTAAGTAATTTCATACTCAATACTATCGTAACTATTAGCAAAGTCAAAGGTAAAGCGCAGTATAGGAGGAATACTATAACTTGTAAAGGTTCCATATTTGGTAATGTTGGATCTTCAAAGGTGTAGATTGTTTGCACAGCACACCAAATGCTCCATAGGAGTGTGAAAGCGATTGCAAAAAGTGACAATCTCAGGCATTGCTTGTAAGCGATGGTATAGCTTTTGTGGGTCGGATACTCGGTCATAGGTTTGTGTTTTATCGATTATCGATACAAAGATAGGGCTGATTTATTGATTATCGATAAAGCTAAAAGCTAAATAATGTTAAATCAACAGCGCCTCTTTCCTACGCTCTGCTTCACATAGGGCAAATCATGCGATTGAAGCTACTAATATAGGACCGATTATGAGCTATCTGAGGGGTCGGGGCTTTGAGCTGAAGCTCAAAGGCTCGGACAAAAATGGCTGATGCATCTTAAGAGATAAAGGCTATCGAAAGCATGATTTATCAGGATTTATCAGGATTTATCGGGATTAAGCGGGAATTATTGGGAATTATTGGGATTTATTGGGATTTATGGGTTGGAGTGGAGTTTGTGGAGGCCGGAGAGGAGGCCGCGGAGGGAGGGCCAGAATGATTTTTGACCGGATCGAGAGAGGCGTAAGGCTTTGAGGTATAGCCTCAATGGCCATTGCCAAGCCGGGTGCGCCAGCGCTATATATGCTCCCCAGGCTTCGAGGACTCCCCTCTCTGGTATGCGCTGACCCGTAGAAGGACCGGGGTGAGTACATAATGTCAAAGGCAGATACTGACCAGGAATTCTGGCCTGACGGGCACGAAGCATGAAAAGATCGTCTTCTGCGGCACTGAAGAGTGTGCCACCTATTCCGAAGCGCTCGTCGAAACGCATATTCCCGACTTCTGAATTTCTCCGAAGCGCGATTTCAAATGATGTAGTATAGGTGCCTTTAGGAGGGTTGAGCAAGTCGTAGCCAGCGTCGGGATAGGTCCTGGAAGTTCCGGCATGACGAAAAGTAAGTAGCTGGCATTCAGGGTTGGAATCGAAGGCGCGGATTACTCCCTCGAGTGCTTCTGCCTCATAGATCAAATCGTCATCAGAAATCAGGAGGAGTTCGGCTGTAGCGTTTTCAAAAAGGAAATTGCGGTTGCGGCTCAATCCGATACCTGGCGATGCCATGACCTTGATATCGGCACGCTTAGCCAGCTCTTCAGGGATCTCTTCTCCCGGCTTCTGCCACCCAATCAAATAAGCCACCCCCGGCACAACCGGGAGTGGCGGTATATTTTCAATCCTTCGGCCAACTGTAGCTATCAGGACTTGCAGCCTGGTAGCAACGGTCACTTTATAAGACCGTAGCGGCGGAACACTTTCTGAATGGCCTCGAGCGACCGGGTAACCTGATCTTTCGTATGTGTAGCCATTAGAGAGTAGCGAATCAGAGTGTCGTGAGGAGCTACGGCAGGGCTCACCACAGGGTTAACGAATACGCCTTCGTCAAGAAGATCGCGGGTCACGTGGAAAGTCTTATAGTCGTCGCGTATAAAGAGAGGTATAATTGGGGTAGATGTATTACCAATCTCGCAACCCATTGCGCGGAAGTTTTCGAGCGCGTAGTTGGTAATCTCCCAGAGATGCTTCTGGCGCTCCGGCTCTGCAATCATGATATCGAGGGCTGCATTGACGGCGGCTGTGGCTGCGGGGGTAATGCTTGCGGTGAAGATGTAAGAGCGGGAATGATGGCGCAGATAGTTGGTAATCTCCTTATCAGTAGCGATAAAACCTCCGAGCGACGCGAGCGATTTGCTGAAGGTGCCCATGATGATATCGACATCGTCGGTCACTCCATAATGGTTGCAGACTCCCCTGCCACCTTCTCCGAAGACTCCGATGCCGTGGGCCTCATCGGCCATTACCGTAGCGTTGTATTTCTTAGCAAGACGCACTATTTCAGGCATATTAGCCACATCGCCTTCCATGGAGAACACCGTGTCGGTAACGATGAATTTGATCTTATCGGGCTCGCAGCTCTTCAGCTGAGCCTCGAGGCTCTCCATGTCGTTGTGCTTATACTTCAGATAGTTGCTGAACGAAAGCCTTCTTCCTTCAATGATTGAGGCATGATCCTGCTCATCGAGAATCACATAATCTTGCCTTCCTGTCACGGTAGATACTACTCCGAGATTGGCTCCGAATCCGGTGCTATACAGCATCACATCTTCCTTACCGATATAGTCGGCCAGTCGCTCTTCGAGGCGCTTATGGATATCGAGGGTTCCGTTGAGGAAGGGCGATCCGGCCATTCCGGTGCCATATTTCCTTGTAGCCTCAACGGCAGCTTCAATGACCTTGGGGTGGTCGGTCAGACCGGTATAGGAATTAGAACCGAACATGAGAACTTTCTTGCCGTTCATGGTCACTTCCGTGTCCTGCGGGCTGTCGATTTCTCTAAAGTAAGGATATACTCCAGCGGCTTTCGCCTTCTGAGGCGCGTCGTAGCAACTGAGTTTCTCTTGAAGTGGCTTCATATAGTATATAGTGGAGCGTGCGCTTTGATGCACACTCAGGAGGCAAAGTTACAAATTTTCTATCATATTTGGCACTGCCGGGATAGTTTTGTGCACTATTTTTCAACAAAAATCTGTCGCTTTTTCTGCCAAAATGTCAGAGAAGGAAGCAGAAATGCAATTCCGGGTGGTAAAAATAGTATAATATAAATCGGTGAATTTCAATCTGAAACGCTTTTTCGCGCGTGGAGATTAAAACATTTAGCACGTTATTTGTTAATACATTGACGAGAGCGAAATAAAATCGCTCCCGGATAAAAAAGAAAAACGATAGAAAACTATAAAACACATAAAACATACTGAATCATGGGAAAGATAATCGGTATTGACTTGGGAACGACCAACAGCTGCGTAGCAGTACTTGAAGGTAAAGATCCTGTAGTAATTCCAAACAACGAAGGTAGAAACACGACTCCTTCAGTAGTAGCATTCGTAGATGGCGGTGAGCGTAAGGTAGGCGATCCGGCCAAGCGTCAGGCTATCACGAACCCGACCCGTACGATCTATTCTATAAAGAGATTCATGGGCGAGAAATGCGACCAGGTAGAAGACGAGATCAAACGCGTGCCTTACAAAGTGGTATGCCAGAATGATATGCCGAAGGTCGACATCGATGGCCGCGACTATACTCCGCAGGAGATTTCAGCAATGATTCTTCAGAAGATGAAGAAGACGGCTGAGGATTATCTCGGTCAGGAGGTGACAGAAGCAGTGATCACGGTTCCTGCTTACTTTGATGACTCGCAGCGCCAGGCCACTAAGGAGGCCGGTGAGATTGCAGGTCTGAAGGTGAAGAGAATCGTGAACGAGCCTACGGCAGCCGCTCTTGCCTACGGACTCGACAAATCGACCAAGGAGCAGAAGATCGCAGTATTCGACCTCGGTGGCGGTACTTTCGATATTTCTATCCTTGAGCTTGGCGACGGCGTATTTGAGGTGAAATCTACCAATGGTGATACCCACCTTGGCGGTGATGACTTCGACCACGTGATTATCGACTGGCTGGCCGACGAGTTTAAGAAAGATGAGGGCGTAGATCTTCGTCAGGACCCGATGGCGATGCAGCGTCTCAAGGAGGCTGCCGAGAAGGCTAAGATCGAACTTTCGAGCTCAACTTCTACGGAGATCAACCTCCCCTACATCACGGCAACCCAGACCGGTCCGAAGCACCTCGTGAAGACGCTTACCCGCGCTAAGTTTGAGCAGCTTGCCGAGAAGCTTATCGAGGCAGTGAAGGCTCCGTGCGTGAAGGCTCTTGAAGATGCCAAGCTGACGGCAGCTGATATCGACGAAGTGATTCTCGTAGGCGGTTCTACCCGTATTCCTGCTATCCAGGCAAAGGTGAAGGAGATATTCGGCAAAGAGCCTAACAAGGGCGTAAACCCCGATGAGGTTGTGGCAATCGGCGCAGCTATTCAGGGTGGCGTGCTGAGCGGCGACGTGAAAGACGTGCTTCTGCTTGATGTAGTGCCTCTGTCGATCGGTATCGAGACTCTCGGTGGCGTAATGACGAAGCTGATCGAGGCTAACACTACGATTCCTACTAGAAAGAGCGAGACCTTCTCAACGGCAGCCGACAACCAGCCGGAGGTAACTATCCGAGTGCTCCAGGGCGAGCGCCCGATGGCAGCCGACGACAAACTGCTCGGTGAGTTCAACCTCGGCGGTATAGCACCGGCTCCGCGTGGTGTTCCGCAGATTGAGGTTACGTTTGAGGTAGATGCCAACGGTATCCTTAACGTTTCGGCCAAGGATAAGGCAACCGGTAAGGAGCAGAGTATCCGCATCGAGGCTTCAAGCGGCCTTAGCGAGGCTGAGATCAACCGTATGCGCGATGAGGCCAAGGCTAACGAAGAGGCTGACCGCAAGGCTAAGGAGCGCATTGATAAGCTCAACCATGCCGACAGCGTGATCTTCCAGACCGAGAAGCAGATCAAGGAGCTCGGCGATAAGATTCCGGCCGACAAGAAGGCTACGATCGACGCCGCTCTGGAGCGTCTGAAAGAGGTGCACAAGCAGCAGCTCGTAGAGGATATCGACAGTGCTGAGAAGGCTCTGACCGATGCTCTCCAGGCCGCTTCGCAGGACATCTACAACGCTCAGCAGGCAGCTGGCGCAGGTCAGGCTGGTCCTCAGCCGGGAGCTCAGGCACCCCATCAGGACGAGAAAGACGTAACTGATGTGGACTTCGAGGAAGTGAAGTAAAGATACAGAAACTTTAGATAGAATTGGAGGGTGACTCTACGGGTCGCTCTCCTATTCTTTTGTAGGCAGGGGTGAGAAAAAGGAATATGGGTTAGCATTCGTGGAAATGTGTTAAAGCATCTTTTGGCCTGGCAGTGTTGTAATAATAGAAACATTCAAGGAGAAAGAGATGATAAAAAGAATACTCACCGTGACCTTATTTGCACTTGGAGCGATACTTCTATCTGCTGCCTGTGCTTCAGAAACGGGTAAGAAACCAGAGAACAAGAAAGAGAACAAGAATATGAAAACCGAAGGTAAGAAACTTGTAGTATTTTTCTCACACACAGGAGAGAACTATAATGTAGGAGTCATTGAAAAGGGTAATACCCATATTATCGCGGATATGATAGCCGATGCAACAGGCGCTGACCGTTTTGAAATTGAGCCGGCCACTCCCTATCCCCACAATTACAACGAGTGTATTGAGAAAGCGAAGAAGGAGAAGCAAGCCAATGCCCGTCCGGCTATAAAAGGTGATAAAAATATTGAAGACTACGACATTATCTTTCTGGGTTATCCTAACTGGTGGGGAGAAGTGCCGATGTGCGTTTACACCTTTATAGAGAAGCATGACTGGAACGGAAAAACGGTTATTCCTTTCATCACCCATGAGGGAAGCGGTATGGGCGGAACTGACCGCAAGATAGCGGGTGCCTGCAAGGGAGCTGAGGTAGCCGTGGGCAAAGGTCTGGCAGTGCAAGGAAAGGTGGCACAGGAGAATCAGGCTGCAGCGCAGAAAAGCGTGGACAATTGGCTTAATGATTTGAAAATTAAACGTTAAGAAGGATTATGGAAACGGTAAAACTAAACAACGGCATTGAAATGCCGATAATAGGCTATGGTGTGTACCAGGTGGATCCGGCCGAGTGTGAAAGGTGTGTAAGTGATGCATTGAGTGTAGGTTACCGCATGATTGATACCGCGCAAGCCTACAATAATGAAGAAGGAGTAGGAGCTGCGGTGAAGAAGAGCGGTATCCGGCGTGAAGATTTGTTTATCGTATCGAAAGTATGGATTTCCAACTACGGTTATGAGAAAGCTAAGGCCTCTATCGGTGAGAGTCTTTCCAAACTGGATACAGACTATCTGGATCTGATGCTGCTTCATCAGCCTTTCTGCGACCGCTATGGAGCCTATCGCGCTCTGGAGGAAGCCTATAAGGAGGGTAAGCTGCGTGCAATAGGAGTAAGCAATTTCTATCCTGACCATTTCATTGATTTCGCAAGCAATGTGGAGATTCCGCCGATGGTGAACCAGGTGGAAACCCATGTGTTTGATCAGCAGATTGAATCTCAGAAGATTATGGCGGACTATGGCTGCCAGACGATGTCGTGGGGTCCTCTCGCTGAGGGACGCAACAACTTTTTCACCAATCCCCTTCTCGAGGAGATCGGAAAGAAATATGGCAAGAGTGTGGCTCAGGTAGCTCTCCGATGGCTTACTCAGCGCGGAATAATCATTATTCCAAAGTCGGTTCGCAAGGAACGAATGGAGCAGAATCTCAACATCTTTGATTTCACCTTATCAGATGAGGATATGGCGGCTATAGCTACCTTAGATACGGGTAAAAGCTTATTCTTCGATCATCACGATCCGGAGGTAGTGAAGATGTTTATGGGCTGGAGATGAAGCAATCCCGGAGGGCTACAGGGATCTGAGATTATTGCCGGAATGCTTGAATTCGATAGGCGACATACCGGTATGCTTCTTGAAAAGCCGTGAGAAATGGTGCGGATAGCAAAAGCCGAGATGATAGGCTACCTCGCTTATATTCATTGATGTAGAGAGGAGATGAAACTTGGCCTTATCTATGATGAAGGAGTGAATGAATTGCTGAGGCGACCGTCCGGTCTCCTTCTTAATCAGCTCTCCGAAATAATTAGGCGAAAGATTCATGCAGCCGGCACAGTAGCTTACTGACGGAACACCCAGCTCGGCTGCCATATCTTTAGAATAATATTCTGTAAGCACTTTCTCAAACCGGCTTATGATGTTGGTGCTGTCGGTTTTGCTCATGGCAAACTGCCTGTCGAAGAATCGCAGGCAATAATTAAGCATTGTCTCAATATAGGAGACCACGATAGTGCGCGTATGAGTGTCGTGGGTAGCCCTCAACTCCCCTTCTATACTGCGAAACAGGTTAAGGATTGTTTCTTTCTCATTTTCCGACATCTGGAGCGCTTCATTCACATCGTAAGCGAAGAAGAAATAATCCTTGATTCTGTTGGCCAAAGGTGTGCTTACGAGAAAGTCGGGGTGGATCATGAGGAAGTAACCTTTTGAATGGTTGTCTTCTCCCTCCATATCAATGCCGATCACCTGTCCGGGCGAAGTGAAGATCATCGTCCCGGCCTGATACTCATAGTGGCCGCGGCCATAGCTGATTCTACCGTTATAATGATCCTTAAGCAGCACGCAATAGAAGCCGAAACGCTTTCTCCCGATAAGGTCGGAAGGCATCTTCTCCAGGTCGATCACTGAGATCTGGGGGTGGAGCACCTCAAAACCTAATAGATCGGCATACTGAGGAATTGTGTTGAGCTCAACGGAATCCATTTTTGCAAAGATACAACTTTTTCATCAACAATGATCAAGCGTCTTTCGGTTTCTTATCCGGTTCAATTTATTACCTTTGCAGTATAATTAAACCGGCACGGGCCGCAATGAAAAGATAATGACTACACGCAACCGACAGGCGGTGATATGGATAGCCGCCCTGCTTTTAGGAGCCGGAATAGGACTCCTCAATATAGAAGGCATCAATCAGACGATGACTGTGATCGCCAAGATCTACACTCGTCTCTTCCAGCTTCTTGCCATTCCTACGATTGCTATAGCAGTGACGGCCACAATGATGAAGATGGGTGAGGAAAAAGATATGGGGCGAATGTTTCTGCGCACGATACGTTATACGCTGCTGACCACGCTCCTTGCTGCTGTGGTAGGCGTGGCGGTCTATTATCTTGTAGCCCCCGGCAATATGGCGGAGTCTTTCCTAAATAATGGTGACAGTACGGCAACCGGCGGCGAAGAGCAGGGCTCTTACCTTGACTATCTGCTGGATACGATTCCCGACAACATAGTGAAGCCCTTTGCAGCTGGCAATGTGCTTGGAGTGCTGATGCTCGCCTTTGCTTTCGGAATAGGAATCTCCCGACTTCCGGAATCGGATTCAAAGCAGACGCTGAAGAACCTTGTGACCGGAGCTCAAGACCTGCTCTTTATGCTGATCAGATGGCTGATAGCTGTATTGCCTCTGGGAATTCTTGCCTTCGCCGCCCAGCTCACTACGCAGATGAGCGGAGGAGTGATTATGGAGTCGCTGGGCAAATATACTCTTGTAGTGATAGCGGCTAATCTGCTGCAGATGCTCGTAGTGCTCCCCTCTTTCCTCGGCGCTCATAAGGTTAATCCGTTCCGGGCAATGGCGCGTATGAGTCCGGCTCTTCTTACGGCTTTCTTCACCAAAAGCTCTGCCGCTACCCTCCCGCTTACGATCTCGACCGCCGAGAGCCGTATGGGGGTATCGCCGAAGGTGGCTCGCTTCGTGCTTCCTATCTGCACCACGCTTAATATGAACGGCTGTGCGGCCTTCATAGCCGTGACGTCGATTTTCGTGATGCAGAATGCCGGAATCGTGCTATCCTTCCCTCAGATAGTGCTATGGGTGCTGATAGCGGTAATTTCGGCGGTGGGTAATGCCGGAGTGCCGATGGGGTGCTATTTCCTTACGGTATCGCTGATATCTGATGTGCCTGGAGCTATGGCAATTATGGGTGTAATTCTCCCGATCTATACAATAATAGATATGGTCGAGACCTGCGAAAATGTATGGTCAGACTCCTGTGTGGCCATAGCAACCGACCGGTTAATGCGTCAAGGGCGCTGATAAAAGATGTGGATTAGTCTCGCATTGACCTCAGCTTTCTGTCTGGGGATCTACGATGTGATGAAAAAGCTGTCGGTACGCGGCAACAATGTGCCTGTCGTGCTGATGCTTACTACGGTATTCAGTTTGCTTCTGATGCTGCCCTTCATCATAGCTGGAGCTTCTAAGGGCAATTTCGGATTCTGTAATAGTGCCCAGGCTCATGCTCTGGTGCTTCTGAAAGCGATAATAGTGCTGGGGTCATGGCTAATGGGCTATTTCGCGATCAAGCATCTTCCTCTTACGGTGCAGGGTCCTATCAACGCATCGAGGCCCGTGATGGTGCTTGTCGGAGCCATGATTATCTTCGGCGAACGACTCAATGCGCTGCAATGGGCGGGGTTGCTTCTCGGGTTCGCATCACTGTTCTTTATTTCCCGTATAGGAGCCAAAGAGGGATCCGGCCAGGGCGGAAAGTGGGTGTGGCTCTCTGTAGGGGCGGCTGCCTTAGGTGCTGTTTCGGCGCTCTATGATAAATTCCTTCTCCGGCGGTACACTCCTGTTGATGTGCAATCCTGGTTTGCGTTTTATCAATGTGTGATTATGATTGCATTGGTGCTTCTGCTCAGGAGCACGGGCAGATCGGAGTCAGTGAAATTCCGTTGGCGATGGACTATTCCCTTGATCTCGCTGTTTCTGACCGGAGCCGACGCATTGTATTTCTACGTGCTCTCTAATGAGGAAGCCCTGGTTTCCGTGGTCTCGATGCTACGCCGCGGTAGCGTGGTGGTACCGTTTTTCTATGGTATGATTGTGCTTCGCGAACGCAATATCGGAGCCAAAGCGATGGATCTTATGCTACTGATGATCAGCCTCGGGCTTTTGGTGGCAGGTTCTGCATGAAATAATTGTAACTTAAATAAAGATAAAAAAGATATGAAAGAAACTCCAATACTTCTGCTTACCGGCTATCTGGGTAGCGGAAAGACTACGCTCCTTAACCGAATCCTTAATAATGAGCGAGGGATAAGGTTTGCCGTGATCGTAAACGACATAGGCGAGGTAAATATCGATGCCTCGCTGATTCAGAAAGGAGGAATTGTAGATACGAAAGACGATAGCCTCGTGGCTCTCCAGAACGGCTGCATCTGCTGCACCCTCAAGGCCGACCTGATGAAGCAGATTGCCGATATTCTTGAGATGAAGAGGTTTGATTACATCGTGATTGAAGCGAGCGGAATCTGTGAGCCTGCTCCTATAGCTCAGACTATCTGCATGATGAATCAGGCTGACAATGAAGATGCTCCCCGTCCGCGGCTCGATTGCATCTGCACAGTGGTCGATGCTCTGAGAATGCGCGATGAGTTTGGCTGCGGCGAGGATTTGAAGCGAACCGGTATTGAGGAAGACGATATAGAGAATCTCATTATCCAGCAGATAGAATTCTGCAATATTGTGCTGCTCAACAAGGCCTCGGAAGTGACCAAAGATGGGATAGGTCATCTTAAGGCGATAATCCGTGCTATTCAGCCTCATGCAAGAATCCTTGAATGCGATTACGGTAATATCCCCCTGACCGATCTGCTCAATACTCATCTTTTTGATTTTGATAAGGTTGCAACTTCGGCTACGTGGGTACGCGAGCTTGAGAATATAGATGATGAAGATGAGGAAGAGGAGGAGCATCATCATGAGCATGAGCATCATCATGATCATGAGCATGAGCATCACCACCACCATCATCACGATGAGGGAGAAGCGGAGGAATATGGCATCTCAACCTTCGTTTATTACCGTCGCAGACCTTTCGACCTGAGCAAGTTC
Source organism: uncultured Muribaculaceae bacterium (assembly GCA_947632485.1). GTDB lineage: Bacteria > Bacteroidota > Bacteroidia > Bacteroidales > Muribaculaceae > Lepagella. The sequence goes on along the minus strand of CANRPJ010000001.1, from coordinate 173,124 downwards.
GATAGATTTGCCGGCTCCGAATGGCCGTCGAGTGTGATTCGTGCCAAGGGTGTATGCTATTTCAGCCAGAACCCTGATATGTCTTATCTCTTCGAGCAGGCCGGCAGGCAGAAGAAGCTCACAGAGGCCGGCCAATGGTATGCCACAGCGCCTGAAGAGGAACTGCGACAGATAATGCTGCTTGAGCCCGGTCTGGAGCAAGATTGGGATCCTGAGTATGGCGACAGAATGGAGAAGATAGTATTCATCGGCCGCGATATGGATCGTAAGGCAATAGAGAAATCGCTCGATGCCTGCCTCGACTGACAATCAAGGTAACAGGCTGATACAATTTAGAATCCGCTGATCGGCAAAGTCCGGTCCAAGACGGCGGGCTGACCAGAAGCGGTCGGGGTGAGAATAAGTGCATTCCGGCCGCTTTTCAATATGCTTCACTCCGGCCTCGAGCAGTTGCGACTCGCAGATCCCAGGAAGATCGATATGCCATTTCTCGTCGGCGTCACTTCCGAATTTAGGCATCCTGTGGCACCACGCTCCCCTGCCAGCTAACAGGAACTTTTCATAGAGCTCATCGCCCACCTCGAAAGCCTCAATATGGATACAGGGCCCGATCACAGCTTTCATTCGCGCCGGATCGCCGCCCAGTTCATCTGCTATCCGGGCAACCGTAATACACGCTATATTGCCCAGAGTACCTTTCCAGCCTGAATGAATGGCAGCTATCGCCTCTGACGATGGGTCATAAAGAAGCAGAGGCACACAATCGGCGGTCTTGACTCCTATTCTCAGACCCGGTTGGCAAGTTATCAAGGCATCTACACCATCGGTGACGGATTCATCGGAGAGACTATTTATGACAGCAGATTGGAGTCCGTGAGTCTGCTTTCGTGGGAGCAGCACCGGAAAATCCAGAGAATCACATCTTTCAGTAGAGAATGCCTCTACACGCGAATCAATATGGTAGATAAGCATGAGCTATTCCAGTTCTAACATATCGAAAAACATCAGACGCGTGTGGTCATTAAGAATCTTTTCAGACAGAATCTTAAATTTATTTTTTTGATAAAAGTCTATTGCTGAAAGATATGCATCAACCGTAAGATACCTGAAAGCGGAATAATTAGGATTATTATTAAGCATTCCCTTAAGAAGATTCATTAAATCGGTACCTATGTTGCGCCCTCTATACTTTGAAGAAACTGCAAATCTACCAATCTTTATAGCAGGATAACTACCGAAACGCTTACTTTCCGGATACCCTCCTTTTATCTTCTTCCATTGACTGTTAGTTATATCCTGACGGCTTATTTTATCATTCAGAAGACAAAAATAGGCTACAATATTATCCTCATCTACAAGGAGATATGAAGTCGCAATTCTCTTCTCGAGGAAGCCTTTGGCATCTTCAAGGAGAAAGTTGTTAAGATCCTCATCACCGCAATCAAACCCTCCAAGCTGGGTCTGAGGCATGAGTCTTACTAATTTCATATTACAAGCAGATGGTGATATACTTTTTTGCTTTTTCTACCGCTTCATTAAGTTTGCGGGAATTTTCAGCGCGTTGCTCCTTACTCATGCCTTCAACCTCAAGCCTGAGCTTCTCGAAACGCACGGCGTCTTTTCCCGTCAAAACCGGAGTTTCAGCTATTGGTCTTGCCATATTCTATCTTTCGTTTATTAAGTCTACAAAGATAAAACAATTATTGAGATCTTTTTTCAATACGCGAAAGTTTTTTGTAATTAAAACGCACGTAATTGGATCGTAAGTAGAACTCTCTTTCTCGAAATCTCGGATTATGTTAGTAAAAGATTCGGAGGAATAGGTCAAAAAGTCTAATTTAAGGTCCCTGAAGGTGGGGTGTTTAGGGTTTTCTATTGCCGAGCACGGAATTTTGGCTAACTTTGCAGTGGCGGAATATATGCCGCCTGCTTAAGGGCCAATGATAGTTAGCTCAATAAAATCATTTGGAAGATACTGCCTCTTCATGACCCAGGTGTTCAGGACGCCCGACAAATGGCGCGTGTTCCTGAAGAATCTGGTAGCCGAGATTTCCAAGCTTGGAGTAGACTCGATTCCGCTGGTGATCATTATTTCGATTTTCATCGGAGCCGTCATTACCATTCAGATGACCCTTAACATCGTCTCTCCCCTAATACCCTCCTACTCAACTGGTCTGGCTACTCGCGAGATCCTTCTTCTGGAGTTTTCCTCTTCGATTCTCTCGCTGATTCTCGCCGGAAAAGTGGGAAGTAACATCGCATCGGAGATTGGCACAATGAGAGTGACTGAGCAGATTGATGCTCTCGATATAATGGGCATCAATTCCGCCTGCTTCATCGTGCTTCCCAAGGTGGTAGGATTTGTGCTATTTGTTCCAGTTCTGGTGGTGCTCTCCATGTTTATGGGTTTGCTTGGTGGCTGGGCCGTAGCAAAATTTACTACAATGCTTACGGTCGAGAATTATGTCTACGGTATTCAGACTATGTTCCGCGAATGGTACGTCTGGTACGGCATAATAAAGACTTTCTTCTTCGCATTCATAATCACGAGCGTGGCAGCCTATTACGGCTACTACGTGAAGGGCGGAGCGCTGGAGGTGGGCAAAGCGAGCACGAATGCTGTGGTTTCCAGCTCGATTCTGATTCTGTTGGCTGATGTTATACTCACAAAACTGCTGTTGCAATGATTGAGGCTGAGGGAGTATCTAAATGGTTCGACGGGCAGCAGGTGCTCTTCGACATCACGGCGCGTTTTGAGACCGGTAAGACCAATCTTATTATCGGCCAGAGCGGTTCCGGCAAAACCGTATTCATGAAATGCCTTATAGGGCTGCTTACTCCAGAAGAGGGAGTGATACGCTACGATGGCCGCCTTCTGCGGAATATGAACAATAATGAGCGCCGGCAGCTCCGCATGGAGATCGGTATGCTTTTTCAAGGCTCAGCATTGTTTGACAACGAAACGGTGTTGGGCAATGTCATGTTTCCCCTGAAGATGTTCAGTCCGCTCAGTTACCGGGAGCAGCTTGAGCGCGCCCAGTTCTGTATCCGCCGCGTAGGCCTGGAAGCTACGGCCGATAATAAATACCCGTCGGAAATATCAGGCGGAATGCAGAAGCGAGTGGCCATAGCGCGTGCCATAGCGCTGAATCCCCGCTATCTCTTCTGCGATGAGCCTAACTCCGGCCTCGATCCGAAGACCTCCATTCTTATTGATGAGCTCCTGAGCGATATTACTCATGAATACGGCATCACCACGGTGATAAATACCCATGACATGAACTCTGTGCTCGGAATCGGTGAGCACATCGTATTCATCAATAAGGGCCACTGCGACTGGACCGGTGACGACCGCAATATCTTCAGGAGCACAAGCAAATCGCTCAATGACTTCGTATTTGCCAGCCATCTGTTTCAGGAGGTGAAGCGCTTCCTCGAGCGCGAGGCCGAGGCTCAGGAAGGCCAGTCATAACACCCTGCCGAAGGATAGGAGCCTTTACCACCTTGACACGGATTTGGGGTTAAATGCGTGATTCATAGTCAAATAAGTCTATTTTCTTGTCAAGGCTGTCAAGTGCCCTGTCCTTTACCTTAAGTTTGAATTCCCTATATCTTTATCTTGCGCTGTTTGATATTTCAAATATTATTACTAATTTCGCCGTATCTTTCATACCTCAAACCTATATTAGGGCATGGGGCGAGGGAGTGTATCTGAATAAATAGGGGTATTTTATATCTACATGACTATCTCTATATGCCTTATAATGAGAGTAATGCCCATGGAATGGGCATCTGAGGGTAACCCCGAGTGAAACTCGGGGACTATCATAGACTAAAACTACAAACCCACAGCGTGGTTGTTTCTAAAGAAATGTCTGGTTCTTATATATCTATCATTCAGATAAAAAAGTCACCCTTCCAGGGCTCCACTTTACACATATAGAGAAATCCACGGGTTTACACCCGCGGTTACCTTCAGACAACCCTCCGGGTTGTTTCTTCCTAAGATAGGGCTATTGACAACCTTGACAAGGTTTAGGGGTTAACGCGCTGTTAGTTAGAGATATAAGTGTGATTTCGTGTCAAGGCTGTCAAGTGGCCTTTCCCTCCGTGAAGGTCGGTTATCGGTCATTGAGGAGACTAAGGAAGGTTTCAGCCCAGATTGTCTTTACTCTGTTCATCTCGACCTCATGGCCAAGTTCTCCCGCTATTGAGGCCACGCCCTTATCGACGAAGCCGCAGGGATTGATAGCCGAAAACATCTTAAGATCGGTATTCACGTTAAGGGCAAATCCGTGCATCGTGACGAAGCGGCTGCAGGCTACCCCTATAGCACAGATCTTGCGCTCTCCCGGCTTATCCTTATCAATCCATACTCCGGTAGCCCCCTCTACCCGCTCTCCCTTGATGCCGAAGGCTGCTATCGTGCGGATCACGCTCTCCTCGAGCATATCAACATACGCCTTTACGCCCAATCCGTGGCGCTCGAGATCAATAATCGGATATACCACAAGTTGCCCGGGTCCATGATAAGTTATATCCCCTCCGCGACCTACACTGACCAGCTCCGCTCCAAGCGAGGAAAGACGCTCTGCGGAAACGAGAAGGTTTTCCGGTTTGCCATGCTTGCCGAGGGTGTAGACGTGCGGGTGTTCCACCATGAGCACCGTCTCCTCCCCTTTCCGGCCTTCCTTCTTTGCCTCTTTCAGCTCTGACTGAAGCTTCAGCTGGAGCTCGAGCGCCTCCCTATAAGGCACTCGCCCGAGATCGCGCACAGAAATATCAGCGGGCATGGCGCTCGGCGTGGTAGCTGCTGCGCACCATTGGCGCGCTTTCGATAAAGCGGAAACCTTTCTTGCGGCCTATTTCGGCATATTCGGCAAAGGTATCAGGGTGAATGTAGGCCTGCACCGGATAGTGTTCCTTAGTAGGCTGCAGATACTGGCCAATCGTCATCACCTCGCACCCGGCCTCAAGAAGATCGTCCATAGTCTGGAGAATCTCATCGCGCGTCTCGCCCAGACCGAGCATTATTCCCGATTTGCTGCGGATGCCGCTTTCTGAGATTCGACGGATCACGGAGAGCGACATATCGTAGGTAGCGTAGCAGCGTACATCAGGAGTAAGCCTTCTCACGGTTTCAAGATTATGGGAAACTACCTCCGGTTTTTCAGCCAATACCATATCCAGAAGCTCGGGACGACCCTTGAAATCGGGCACGAGCACTTCCATCGTAACGCCAGGACATTCCTTTCGGAGCGTGCGGATCATTGAAGCCCAATGGCCGGCTCCGCAGTCGGCGAGATCGTCACGGTCTACCGACGTGATAACCACATGCTTTAGAGCCAACTCCTTCACGGAATGCACAATATCGAGAATCTCCTGCGGGTCGAGAGGACCGGGTCGCCCGGTAGCCACATTGCAGAACCTGCACGACCGGGTGCAGACGTTGCCTCCGATCATGAAGGTGGCTGTGCCGGCAGCCCAGCATTCAGCTCTGTTGGGGCAGAGTCCGCTGGTGCAGATGGTATGCAGCCCATGGTCGCGCAGAAGGCCTACCACCTGGCTCGTCTTAAATCCCCGGGGCAACTTTATCTTTAGCCAATCAGGCTTGCGCCGCATATCGGCAGGCGCTGGCTGAGCATTACTTTCCATGCGGCAAAATTACTCAAAAAAGCTCACCTCCGGAGTTGTAGGGCGCAGAATTTTCGGTTAACTTTGTAGTGCGAATCTACACAACTTCATTAATGATCATTTTTTAGAGAACCGATGAAAAAGACTATAATTCTATCTGTATTGATGTGTGCCGGATCTCAGCTTGCCTTTGGCTGGGGTCAGAAAGGTCATGATGTGACGGCCGCTTTGGCTGAAAAGCACCTTACTCCTACCGCCCGCGCTGCCGTAGAGGAGCTGTTTGACGGGCGCTCTCCGGTATATTATGCCAACTGGCTCGACAATGCCTCCCACACTCCGGAATATGCCTATTCCAAAACTTGGCATTATAAGAACATAGATGCCGGAATAGCCTATGAGGAAGCTCCCCTGCTCGAAACCGGCAATATCATAACCGCCCTCAACGAGCAGACTGCCCTGCTTGCCAATCCGGAAGCTACCAAGGAGCAGAAAACATTGGCTCTCAAAATGGTGGTACATCTCTTAGGCGATCTACATCAGCCTCTCCACATGGGTCACGCCTCAGATGTAGGCGGAAACCGCTGGTATGTGAAATTCTTCAACAACAATACCAACCTTCACAGCATGTGGGACAGCGCACTGCCCGAGGCGGCCCACAAATGGAGCTATACGGAATGGGTTGACCAGATAGATCGCGCCAGCGACACTCAGAAAGAGATAATCCTTTCCGGCGGCTTCGACGACTGGGGCAAAGAGACATCGGCCATCTGTTCGCTCGTATATAATGCTACGCCTGAGGAAACCAAAGTGAGCTATGACTATATAGCCGAGTGGACTCCGGTTATCGAGGAGCAGTTTCTGAAGGCCGGCCTGAGGCTTGCCGATGTGCTCAACACTCTGTTTGATCCTGAATATCAGCCTCAGAGCGAAGCAATAGTGCGCAAGTGACCCTTCCCCCTCTGAATCTGCCTCCCTGCAATCTGAAGATTAGGCGCAGCGAGGAAGGCCTCAGCGTGTTTGACCCTCTGCGGCGCCGCTATGTGGCGCTTACGCCGGAGGAATACGTGAGGCAGCATTTCATAAACCTCATGATTACTGAGCTCCGCTACCCCTCCTCCATTATAGCTAATGAAATGGGGGTAGAGATTAATGGAATGCGGCGGCGGTGCGACACGGTAGTATGGCGGCCGGATCGCAAACCTCTGGTTATCGCTGAGTTTAAGGCGCCTACGGTGAAGATCACGCAGAGAGCCTTCGATCAGATCGTGAACTACAACTCAGTGCTTCAGGCCGACTACCTCATAGTATCCAACGGATTAGAACACTTTTGTTGCAGAATGGACTATCAGGGAGGAAGCTATGAATTTCTGCCGGCTTTGCCGAGCTATCCGGAAATATCTGATAATAAAGAAGAATAATGCCCGACAATATAAGCTATAATTATCTTGATCTGCTGAATCCGCAGCAGCGCGCAGCAGTGGTCTACGATGAAGGCCCCTCGCTTGTGATAGCTGGTGCCGGTTCGGGGAAAACGCGGGTGCTGACCTACAAGATTGTAGACCTGCTCACTCATGGCTACGAACCGTGGCGCATTCTCGCCCTTACCTTCACCAACAAGGCGGCCAGGGAGATGAAAGATAGAGTGGCAGCTGTAGTGGGTGAGAAAGTGGCCTCACAGCTATGGATGGGCACCTTCCACTCCGTGTTTCTTCGGATTCTCCGGCGCCATGCTGACCTATTGGGCTATCAGTCATCGTTTACCATATATGATGCAGCTGATTCGCGCTCACTGATAAAGGCTATCGTAAAGGATTTCGGGCTCGATGAGAAGGTGTATAAGCCTGCTACACTGGCCGCTACTATCTCTAACGCAAAGAACGCTCTAATAAGCGCGAAGGACTATGCCGCAGATTCCGATTTGCGCGAAACCGACAAGCGACTCAAGAGGCCGATGACCTATGAGATCTATAAGCGCTATGAGAGCAGATGCCGGTTGGCGCAGGCTATGGATTTCGACGATATCCTGTTCAATATGAATGTGCTCCTGCGCGATCACCCCGATGTGAGAAGGCATTATCAGGAGTATTTCAGATATATACTTGTAGATGAGTACCAGGACACCAATTTTTCGCAGCATCTTGTGGTGTCACAGCTTGCCGGCCCTGCCCAGCAGGTGTGTGTGGTAGGCGACGATGCCCAGAGCATCTACTCTTTCCGGGGCGCTAATATTGATAATATCCTTACGCTCGAAAAACGCTATCCCGGACTGAGAATCTTCAAGCTGGAGCGTAATTACCGCTCAACCCAGAATATTGTGAATGCCGCAGGTTCCCTGATAGCGAAAAACAAGGGTCAGATGCCTAAGAAGGTATTCAGCGAGAAGGAGGAGGGCGAGCCGGTGAAGGTGATCCGCGCCTACAGTGATCTTGAGGAGGGCTATATAGTGGCTACCCATATCTCGCAGTCGAAGATGATGCGCCATGATTCCTTTGATGACTACGCAGTGCTCTATCGAACTAACGCTCAGTCGCGTGTGCTTGAGGAATCGTTGAGAAAGCGCAATATCCCCTACCGCATCTATGGCGGACTCTCCTTCTATCAGCGCAAGGAGGTGAAAGATGCCATAGCCTACTTCCGGCTTACGGTAAATCCTGATGATGACGAGGCTCTGCGCCGAGTGATCAACTATCCAGCGCGCGGAATCGGGGAAACTACAATGAAGAAGCTAAGCGCTGCTGCTGCGGAGAAAGGAGTGAGTGTATGGCAGATACTGAAGAATCCTCTTGAGGCCGGGGTCGATATAAATAGCGGCACACTCAGGAAACTGTCTGATTTCGCCAGGCTCGTGCAGGAGTCGATAGATAGGGCTGCCACCCACGATGCTTATGAGACTGGTGCCTTCGTGATCCGTACGACAGGGCTTCTAAGGGTGCTGGAACATGACAATACCCCTGAATCCATCTCAAAGCAGGAGAATCTTCAGGAAATTCTTACTGCGCTGAAAGATTTCGTTGACAGCCGGCGTGAGGAAGGCATCGAGGAGGTGGGAATGAGTGACTTCCTGTCGGAGGTATCGCTTGCCACGGATCAGGACGAGAAAGAGAATGACCATACGCCGAAGGTTACGCTAATGACCGTTCATGCCGCCAAGGGTCTTGAGTTCAAGCATGTGGTGATTGTCGGAGTAGAAGAAGATCTTTTCCCTTCCGCCATGAGCAAGGACTCCGCCTGGCAGGTGGAGGAGGAGCGCAGGCTGCTCTATGTAGCCATCACGAGAGCCGAGGAGACCTGCACAATGACCTATGCAGCTCAGCGTATGCGCTTCGGAGAGACCTCTAATACAAGGCCTTCACGCTTTCTTACCGACATTGATAGGAGATTTCTCGAAGTGGAGTCGTCGGAGAATATAGCTTCCACGGGCGTAAGCCATGACTTCCTGCCTCATTCCCGGCCCGCGAATATATCGTCGGCCCCGGCTCGGCTCAGGCCTATGCAGCAGAGACGGTTGCGCCCTGTGGCTTCATCTGGTTCAGGGAGCGCCCCTCAGGTTGGGGTCGATATCAACCGACTGAATCCCGGAGTTAAAATCCGCCACGGCAAGTTTGGTGAGGGTCGGGTAGTAAATGTAGAGAAAAAAGATTCGGACCCGGTAGCAGTAGTGGATTTCGTGAATTTCGGAACGAAGAAGCTCCTTCTGCGCTTTGCCAGATTTGAGATAATTGACTAATACCATGAACCAACAGATTCTGCCTACACCATACTACATCGTGTATGAAGACCGCCTCCGCCGTAATCTCGAGCTGATCCGCTCTGTGGCGGAGCGCGCGGGGGTAAAGATAATTATGGCGTTCAAGGCCAACGCCTTATGGAAGACTTTCCCGATAATCAGCGAGTACACGGTAGGGAGCACTGCCAGCTCACTGAATGAGATGCAGCTTGCCGTAGACTTCTTCGGAGGCGAGATCCATTCTTATTGCCCTGTTTACACTCCGGATACTTTCCCGGAGTTTCTGCGTCATAGCTCTCACATAACCTTCAATTCGCTTGCTCAGTATAACCGCTATGCCGACCAGATCCGCAAGGCTCCGCGCAAGGTTAGCCCGGGACTGAGAGTGAATCCGCATTGCAGTGTGATAGAGACAGATATCTATAATCCCTGTAGACCGGGGTCCCGCTTCGGCATGTCGGCATCGCAGATAGGTCCGGATTTGCCGGAAGGGCTTGAAGGTTTCCATTTCCATGCCCTCTGCGAATCATCGAGCTATGACCTTGAAAAGGTGCTCGATAGCTTTGAGAAGGAGTATGGAGCATATCTTCCTAATCTGAAATGGGTTAACATGGGAGGAGGTCACCTGATGACCCGGAAGGATTATGATACCGGCCATCTGATAAGCCTGCTGAGGGAGTTCAGGCAACGCTATCCGAATCTTGAGGTGATTCTCGAGCCAGGCAGCGCCTTTACCTGGCAGACGGGGGATCTCGTCACGACGGTGCTCGATGTGGTGGAGGATTCCGGAATCCGTACAGGTATAATCGACGCCTCTTTTGCCTGCCACATGCCTGACTGCCTGGAAATGCCGTATAAGCCTGCGATTGAGGAGGCTCTACTAGATGACAGCGAGCGGGGCATTCCTTATCGACTTGGCGGCAACTCCTGCCTGAGCGGTGATTTCGTAGGCGACTGGCGTTTTGAGGAGCCGCTCCATGAAGGCCGGCGCCTGACGCTGAAGGATATGAACCACTATACTACGGTGAAGACCAATATGTTTAATGGCATCAGCCACCCCTCTATCTATCTTCAGAGGAGCAGCGGCGAGATTGAGCTGCTGCGCAAATTCACCTATGCTGACTATCGCGACAGAATGGACTGAGCCTCAGAATTCTATGCGTCCCTTCTTGGCCTGCTCCACCATCTTGGTACCCGGCACGAGATAAATCTCCAGACGGCGGTTTGCAGCCCTGTCGGCTACAGAGGTGTTTTCCGCCAGCGGCATCGTGTCAGAAAGCGCATAGGGGAAGAGATAAGAGGTGTTGACACCTGATTTCTCGAACCATTCAAACACGCTGTCGGCGCGGGCATTCGTGATTTCTTCGCGATATTGCTCAGAGCCGGTATTATCAGTGTGCATCACCATCACGACGCGATACATGTCGGGATCCTTTAGGTATCGTCTGAATGGAGCCAGAAATTCGCCTGCGTTGGGCAGGAGCTCAGTAGCATTGGGGCCAAAGAGCTTGGAGGCAGGAATCGTGATGAGAAGCACCTCCTTATTTCTGAGAGCCTCGACCGTGCAACCGCTTTTGGGGCCGAACTTACCGTTGATAAGACGCGTCTTGCCCTCCTTATTCTGAAATTTCTGAACGAGCTCGGAGGTCTTGCCCGTCTCCACGGAATTGAGCATCTCTATAAGCGGAAGGGCGTCAAGGGTCTCAACCCTTCCTTCCGGCGCTTTTTTCTGAGCCTGGGAGGTAGCCCCGCAAAGAGCGAGCATGCAGCACAGTGCGGCCGCCTTACAAAGTATCTTCAAGCGATTCTTCATATTGCAACTCCCCCTTCACGAGATATTTCACATCATCAAGATCCATCACGACCTCCTTGTCGGCCGATAGCTCTTTCTTCACATACTTCACGAGATCGTCAATATCAAGAAGCTCTTCTTCGGTATCGATATTGTCGAGCGATAGAAGACCTTTCTTCTCGTAGTAATCCCATACGATATCTACCACATACAGGATTTCATCGTCCGTATATTTTTCACGGATTTCCTCAGGAAGCGACGCGCGAATGAATTTTACGGCGTTGTCTTCATCGAAAGTGTAATTGTCGCTCATGGTTATTTCTGCTTGGTATTAATAGTGACGAGCCCTTCTGGGAGGGTCATCTCAATATTGTGTTTTTCTTCGTCAATTTCCTCTATGAGGTCGTCGGCTATTGGAATATAAATAGTTTCCCCGTCAGTATTCTCGACTACGAACAAGGCATTTTCCGTAGATAAGTCGAGATCCACTATTCTGCCTACTTCGCCAGCATCGGAATCAGTTATGGTGAAGCCTACAAGGTCTTCAGCATAAGATCCTTTGCCCTCTTCCTCCTCCTCCGTTTCGTATCGGGCAAGTTGCGACCGCATGGCCCGGATAGGGGCATTTACAAAACTTCTTGCATCTTTCTCGGAATCTACTCCGTCGAGCTTCACAAGGCAAGCCGAAGAGCCTTTTTGTCTTACCCCGGTGGCATAGAATGGCACCAGGATTCCGTCGATTTCTACGATAGCCGGATTGCCGTCGGAGAGAAATACCGGATCCACATCGATCACGGCGTTCAGCTCCCCTTTCAGTGCATGCGGACGCTGAAACTTTCCAATCTCCTCTGTATCTTCAAACCGGATCATCAGTAATCTAATCTTCTGTTCTAATGATTTTTGCGCCCAATAAGTTCAATCGTCGGTCAATTTCCTGATAGCCGCGGTCTATCTGGTCGATATTCTGAATCCTGCTCTTGCCCTTTGCTCCGAGGGCTGCTATCAGCATTGCCACTCCCGCTCTGATGTCAGGCGATGTCATATTTGTAGCGTGCAGACTGCCGATGCGTCCGTTTCCAATCACGGCCGCACGGTGAGGGTCACACAATATTATGCGCGCTCCCATCTCGATGAGCTTGTCGACAAAGAAGAGGCGGCTCTCAAACATTTTCTGATGGATCAGCACTGAACCGCAAGCCTGGGTGGCTACGACCAGAAAGATACTCAGCAGATCGGGCGAAAGGCCCGGCCAGGGAGCATCGGAGAAGGTCATAATAGAACCGTCGATAAAGGTCTCTATTCCATAGCGGTCATGCTCCGGAACAAGCAGATCATCTCCTTCCGCCTGCACATTGATGCCGAGGCGCACGAATGCATCGGGCATTATGCCGAGATCCGGCAGACTTACATCTTTTATTCTGATTTCGGAGCCAGTCATAGCTGCTACACCTATGAAACTACCCACCTCTATCATGTCGGGCAGGCAGCGCTGCGTAGCTCCATGCAGTTTCTCCACACCGTGAATCACGAGAAGATTGGAGGCGATGCCTTCTATCTTTGCTCCCATCTTCACGAGCAGACGGCACAACTGCTGAATATAGGGCTCACACGCAGCATTATAGATTGTAGTAGTGCCCTCGGCAAGCACGGCGGCAAGAATGATGTTGGCCGTACCTGTCACAGATGCCTCGTCGAGCAGCATGAAGCTTCCATGAAGCCGTCCGTCAGGGGCCTCCACAGAATATAAGTTACGTTCGGAATCATAATTGAAATCGGCTCCGAGTTTCTGCAGCCCTATGAAATGGGTGTCGAGTCTCCGGCGCCCGATCTTGTCGCCACCGGGCTTGGGAAGCACAGCCTTGCCGAAACGGGCAAGCATCGGGCCGATAATCATCACAGATCCGCGAAGCGACTGCGCTTTCTTGAGATAGCTTGCAGTCGACATATAGTCGGGATCTACATTATCTGCCTGAAATTCGCACTCATGGCGTCCGTTCCACTTTATCTTAACCCCTAAGTCGGAAAGCAGACTGATGAGGTTGCGCACATCAAGAATATCCGGAAGATTAGTCAGAGTAACCTTCTCATCTGTAAGCAGCGAGGCGCATATCACCTCAAGCGCTTCATTCTTAGCTCCTTGTGGCAAAATTTCACCTTGGAGCTTGTTGCCGCCCTCTACTATGAACGATGCCATTTCAAAAAATCAAGATCAGATGCCGTTGTTGCCGTTCTTTTTCTTCTTCTTGCCTTGTCGCTGCTGTTGCTGCGGGGTCGGTTCGTAGAAATCCTGAAGAGGATATGTGGCTGGATCAAGATCTATCAGGCCGCCTGAATAGTCGTAGAGATCACGCAGAACCAGTGCGTTGTCCACACCCTCTTTGTTCTGGAGACTCATCAGCTTCTTCATGTGATGGGCCACTCTCGATACGAGAGCGTCTTTCTCAGGCCCATTTCCCATTGCAGCCACAGATTTGATTACGGCCTCCATATTCCTGCCGTAGAGCCTTCTCCTTATAGGAGCTTTCTGATATGGCAGCCGCTCCGGCTTGGGCATCATCTCTTCCCTGGTGATTACCTCACATGGAAAATCGATATCGAGCATGAAATCGCTCATAATATTGATATGATCCCAGATCTTGTGGCCATCGGCCTTATCGTTTACGAGATCGGGAAAGAGATTCGCCATCACTTCCGCTATGGCATAAGCGCATTGCGTGCGCTCCTCGCGATCGGGTATCCCGACGCAGTAATTCACCATTTCCTGAATGTGGCGCCCGTATTCATGGAGCACCAACGGAGGCATACTGGTGTTATATGGTATCATGTGGAGTTCTTCCATGAGTTGCAAAGTTAGGTAATTTATTCGGTAATTCAAATTTTTTGTTTCGGCTTGGTAGCCTGAGCCTTGTTGACCTTGGTTTTAGCTCTTTTTGAACTCCTTATATTAAGACTTCATGGTTTAACAAGATTCGAAATAGCATATAGAGGACAAATTTCTACATTTCGCACTTCTCCAGATGCTTCTTTATCAATGTATTCAAATCGATTGAAATTCTCAAGCGAACACCTTACGGCCGAAGATAGTTTCTTTTCACGCATAAAAATCCATAGACTTTTCATACCGCCTTTCATTCCAGCCTTTATCTCAATGGGAAGAATCCCATCAGATGCTTCTACATAATCAATTTCTGCCTGTGAGTTTTTGGCAAGTCTAACCCAATAATACAATTCGTGCCTTAAGTTGGGAGTCTTATATCTCAGTAGCTCAAGACCTGCAACCATTTCTGCCAAAGGCCCCTTATTAACTAGATTGGTGGGATCTTCTGTGAGTATTTCACTCGTAATCTTTGATATATCTATAGATGACATATTAAGCAGACGTAACATCAATCCAGAATCAAGAATTAATATTTTCCGATATTTTGAATCGGATTCGCTTCCGAGTGGTAGGCCATTTGCATCTGTTCTTACAACCGGGATACAAATACCCGCAAGCAGAAGCATTTCAAGAGCTTTTTTAACCTCTTCTATTCTGTGACCACCACCGACTTCCGAATAGGAAAATTTTTTAGTAACCTGTACGGCTGCGCTTCTCATCGTAAGGCGTAGAAGCGCTGAATCAATCTTTCTCTTATATTTTGGAAAATCGTCTTCATATCCGCTTACTATATCATCTTGCAACTCCTGACACTGCAGATAGTCATGGGTCTCTACCCATTTGCCAACTACTTCAGGCATGCCTCCTACAAGGAAATAGGATCTGATTAAGGCTATCAATTTGTTATGGAGAGGTTCTGGTAAAGGGCGGTCTGGCGAAGCGTTTTTCTTATAGTCGAGTAAAATTGTTTCACCATTAGCATCAAGAAATTCATCAAATGTCATAGGATACATATACATACTATGAATTCGTCCTACTCCAAATGTTGGAAGCTCAGAAAGAGCAAATTCGAGAAGCGACCCTGCAGCAATAACATGAAGATCAGCCATCTCCTCCTTAAAGAATCTCAAGGACATGATTGCTTCTTGACATTCTTGAATTTCATCAAGAAACAATAGTGTCTGCCCGGGAACAATTTTTATAGCGCTGATTGCCGAAAGTTCTGATACTATTCGATCTACTATCAGATCTCGCTTAAAGACATTCTTATATTCAGGCTGCCTCTCAAAATTTATCTCAACAAAACTATCAAATGCTTCTCCAAGATGCCTGACTACAGTAGATTTTCCTACTTGTCTTGCGCCCCTCAGCAAAATAGGTTTATGATCTTTACTGATAGCCCATTTATCAAGATAACTGTCTATAAGTCTTTTCAAATACATAGCTTGCCATCTTTAGATCTTTATTTCCACAAAGGTAGCAATATATTTTTATAATTCAGGTAGTTGTTGCGTAGTTCTGTAAAAATCCAAACAATTTATTGTTTCAATTCTGTAAAAATCCAAACAATTAAAATCGCTCTTTGCGTAAAAAACAAAACAATTAAACTTTTCTGAAAGAGAAATCAAGTTACGGGATTTAGAGATATTATTTAGAACCGATTACCGTATTTATCGGCTTGGTAGCCTGATACTCTTTCAGATAAAGAGGCACGCTATAGGCACGGTCGATAGTGCGCCCTTCCCGAAGGTATTTTTCCGAAAGAGCTGTCATATCGCGGGCATGTGGCTTCAAGCCATCTATCCAATGGGCTGAAGGATTTTTACAAACCTCCTTGAATTTATCGCTTCCATCGCCGAAGAACCACACTTCGCGTCCGCTGGTGAGCAGATCCGTATAGCTGTCTTCTGTAAGAATCAGGGGCTGAGGAGCGAGAAGCTCATGTAGGGCAAAATCGTAGGCGGCAGTATAGACCTCCATTCTGCGGGCATCGAGCATGGGCACAAGAATTTCTTCTCCAGTCCATTCCCTGTTACGAAACATAGCCTTCACCGCCATAACCTCAAGAGTCGGAATTCCGAGCAACGGCACATCGAGGCCGTAAGAAAGTCCTTTCCCCATCGAGAGCCCTATACGCAAGCCTGTGTAGGAACCCGGGCCGATGCTCACCGCTACAGCGCTTAGCTTATCGCCGCGGCGTCTCAACTCAGCCATAGCCTCATCAGCAAAAGGAGCCAGAAGCTCAGCGTGTTTCATTCCTTCAGTCGACTCGCGCTCGAAATCAACAGCACCATTGCGGGTTAAGGCTACAGAACAGATATCGCCTGACGTTTCTATGTTTAGAATCAATGTATCAGTCATTGTTTTTACTTTCTTTTTCAAATTTTGCAAATACGGCCTCTGCGCAGCGTCGCCCATCGATTGCAGCCGATACGATTCCTCCGGCATAACCGGCTCCCTCCCCTGCAGGATAGAGGTTCTCGACAGATATATGCTCCAGAGTATCAGGTTTCCTCGGTATCCTTACCGGACTCGAGGTGCGGCTTTCCAGTCCGATCACTGTAGCGTCTTTCGTCATGAAACCACTGCTCCGGCGTCCGAACTCCTTAAAACCTTCACGAAGCCTATCAGATATCTGAGCCGGTAGCAACTTATCAACCCGGGCTTCTATAAGACCTGGAGCGAAAGATGATGGCGGCAGGTTCTTGGAATCACGACGCTCCACGAAATCGGTCATTCTCTGCGCCGGAGCTTTCTGTGATGCCCCAGCTGCCTCATAAAAACGCTTTTCAAGATTTTCCTGAAGCGCGAGCATTGACATCTCGCCTTCATCTGAATACTCCGGAAAATCCTCAGGGTGAACCTCTACCACCATGCCCGAATTAGCCCAATAGCTGTTACGCGCCGAGGAAGACATTCCGTTTACCGCATTTTGCTCCGGTCCGGAGGCTGAGGGAACGACCACTCCGCCAGGACACATGCAGAAGCTATATACACCTCTGCCATCTACCTGAGTCACATATCTGTATTCCGCTGCCGGAAGCCATTGTCCCCTGCCGTTGGGAGAGTGATACTGAAGGGAATCTATCAGATGCTGTGGGTGTTCAAGTCTCACCCCAATCGCGAGTCCTTTGGCTTCTATACCTACGCCTCCGGCATGGAGCATCTTATAGACATCTCTTGCCGAATGCCCCGTTGCAAGTATTACCGGCCCCTCAATACGGGTTCCGTCAGCCAGAACTATACCTTGCACCTTGCCATCAGTAATCAGCAGATTCTCCATACGGGCTCCGAATCTTACTTCACCTCCATACTTCCGAATCGTTTCCCTCATTGATTTAATGATTCGCGGAAGCCGATCGCTTCCAATATGAGGGTGAGCGTCAACGAGGATATCACGTGAGGCTCCGTGGTGGTATAGTGTGGAAAGAATTTCGCGGATATTACCACGTTTCTTGCTGCGGGTGAAAAGTTTGCCGTCGCTGAATGCACCGGCGCCACCCTCTCCGAAACAATAGTTGGAATCAGGGTCAACCACACCTGAACGAGATATTTCAGCCACGTCAACACGTCTTTGGTCTACCTCTTTCCCACGCTCTACTACGATTGGCTTCATTCCCAGCTCCAAAGCTCTCAGAGCCGCAAAAAGACCCGCAGGACCGGCACCTACTATCACTACCTGCGGCGCATCCGGGCTAACTTTCTGATAAACCGGAGAGTCGCTGTGCTCAACAGGACATTTATCCTTTCCTGTCGCTGCAATGACACCCAACACTACCGTAACCGGACTACGCCTGGCATCAATAGCACGACGCACCACGCGCCAGTCGCTTACGGCTGATATCTTGACGCCAAGCTTACGGGCTATCTCCCCACGGAGTAACTCCGGTGTGGACGCCTTCTCGGGGCTTGTCTTTATCTCTAATTCCTTAATCATTGCTACAAAATTAAACATTTACTATCTTTGTGGCAAAACGAAGACGATGCACAACGAAAAACCGACTGATATCGCGTTCCTGTTTGATCTCGATGGAGTCATAATCGACAGCGAGGGTCCCTATTCCCGTATATGGGATAGTATCGAAGAGATCTATCCTACCGGAAATGAGAACTTTGCAAACGAGATTAAAGGGAGCACACTGGATAATATCCTGACCAAATGGTTTAGGAAGGAAGACCGCCCCGACGTAGAGCGAAGACTTTATGAGATGGAGGCAAAGATGATTTATGAAACTTGTACGGGAGCCGTAGAGTTTCTTAACTTGCTTAAGGACAAAGGTATTCCCGCGGCTCTGGTTACGAGTAGCGATAAACTGAAGATGGATCATCTCTGGCAACAGATGCCCTGGCTAAAAGACTTTTTCAAGGTCATAATAATCGGCGATATGGTTAGCAGATCGAAACCTGACCCTGAAGGTTATCTTCTTGCTGCCGATGCTCTTGGTATTGATCCAAAGAATTGTGTGGTGGTAGAAGACTCCAGGCAAGGTCTTGAGGCAGCCCGGGCATCGGGAGCGAAAGTAGTTGGTGTGGCAGGCACTTTGCCACGCGAGGAAGTAGAGAAGCTGGCAGACATTACTGTAGGCAACCTGATGGAGCTTGAACCCCTGTTGACTCATGCAGACGAATAATAACATACCTTTGGCCGAACGCATGAGGCCTCAGAGCCTCGACGATTATGTAGGCCAGCGCCATCTGGTCGGGCAGGGAGCCGTAATCCGGCGCATGATCGAATCAGGCCGCGTCAATTCCTTTATATTGTGGGGTCCTCCGGGAGTGGGTAAGACTACCCTCGCCCGCATTATTGCAAAGCAGACAGAAAGCTCCTTTTACACCCTTAGCGCAGTCACGGCTGGAGTCAAAGAGGTGCGTGAGATAATAGAAAGAGCTACAAAAGAGGCTCGTAGCGTCTTTACGACTTCACGCCCTATTCTTTTTATCGATGAGATTCACCGTTTCAATAAGAGCCAGCAGGATTCCTTGCTCGGAGCTGTTGAGGCTGGAATCGTAACACTGATTGGAGCTACGACTGAAAATCCGTCGTTTGAGGTAATAAGGCCGCTTCTGTCGCGTGCCCAGGTCTATACACTGAAGCCTCTTGAAGAATCAGATCTTGAAGAGCTGCTGGAGCGAGCCGTCAGCAGCGACGAAGTGCTGTCGAAAAGGAAGTTTGATATCAGGGAGAAAGAGGCGCTTTTCAGGTTCTCTGGTGGTGATGCCCGGAAGCTGCTCAACATTCTGGATCTGGCAGAACAATCGACTCCTGATAAAGAGCCGGTTATAATAACCGATGCCGGAATAACAGAACTGCTTCAGGAGAATCCGGCAGCCTACGACCGTCAAGGAGAGATGCACTACGACATCATCTCCGCATTCATAAAATCTATCCGGGGAAGCGATCCTGACGCAGCAGTATATTGGCTTGCCAGAATGGTGGCCGGCGGTGAAGATCCCGCATTTATAGCCCGCAGACTTGTGATTCTGGCAGCTGAAGATATCGGTCTGGCGAATCCTAACGCACTTTTGCTGGCAAATGCCACCTTCGACGCGCTACAAAAAATCGGTTGGCCCGAAGGCAGAATCATACTATCGGAATGCGCAATCTATCTGGCTACCTCTCCCAAAAGCAACTCAGCCTACCTGGCGATTGATGGCGCTCTTGGTGCAGTGAGGCAGACGGGAAATCTGCCCGTTCCGCTGCATCTGCGCAACGCTCCGACAGATCTGATGAAAGATATGGGCTATGGCTCGGGATACAAGTATGCCCACGATTATGCCGGCAACTATGTAGCGCAGCAGTATCTACCTGATGCTCTTCAGAATACCACCTTCTGGACTGCTGGGGATAATCCGGCGGAAAAAAAGCTTGCCGATCGCATGATGTTTTTACGCGGAAAAGTTTCAGGAACTACGAAAAATGACTAACTTTGTAGGAGATTTCACAACAAACCGAATTAACTAACCCAAAGAATCATAATCATGAAGAAACACAACTTCTATGCTGGCCCCAGCATCATGAGCCAGTACACGATTAAGAACACGGCCGACGCCATTCTTGATTTCGCAGGTACGGGCCTTTCAATCCTTGAGGTAAGCCATCGCAGCAAGGAATTCCAGGCTGTGATCGATGAGGCTACTGCCCTTATGAAAGAGCTCCTCGGCGTGCCCGAAGGTTACCACGTGCTCTGGCTGGGTGGCGGCGCAAGCACCCAGTTCGCTATGGTGCCGTTCAACATGCTTGAGAAGAAAGCTGCCTACCTGAAGACCGGTAAATGGGCTGCCAACGCTATCAAAGAGGCTAAGCTCTTCGGTGAGGTTGACGTAGTAGCCAGCTCGGAAGATACGAACTACAACTACATCCCGAAAGATTACACTATCCCGACCGATGCAGACTATTTCCACTACACTTCCAACAATACTATCTTCGGTACCGAAATCCGCAAGGATCTCGACAGCCCCGTTCCGATGGTATGCGATATGTCTTCTGACATCTTCTCTCGTCCGGTCGACGTATCGAAATATGCTCTCATCTATGGTGGCGCTCAGAAGAATATCGCTCCTGCAGGTGTGACCTTCGTTATCGTGAAAGAAGATGCTCTCGGCCACGTAAGCCGTGCTATCCCGACGATGCTCAACTATCAGACGCACATTAAGAAAGGCTCGATGTTCAACACTCCGCCGGTGCTCCCCATCTACTCCGCTCTCATGACTCTGCGCTACTATAAGGAGCTCGGTGGTGTTGAGGCTCTCGAGAAGATCGACCTGGAGAAGGCAGCTGTGCTCTATGATGAGATCGACCGCAACCGTCTCTTCACCGGCACTGTAGCTGAGGAGGATCGTTCGATCATGAACGTATGCTTCGTTATGAAGCCCGACTATGCTGAGCTTGAGAAGGACTTCATCGAGTTCGCTACGAGCAAGGGTATCGTAGGTATCAAGGGTCACCGCGATGTTGGCGGCTTCCGCGCTTCTCTCTACAATGCACTTCCTCTTGACAGCGTGAAGGTGCTTGTTGACGCTATGAAGGAATTCGAGGCTAAACATTAATAAGAAAGTCGAGAAAAGATGAAAATACTTGTTTTCACCGAGAAGCCCTTTGCAAAGGCAGCTGCTGAGGCTATCGCCAATACGATTAATGCTTCCGGCAATGAGATGAAGCTCGTAGAGAAAGGCACTCGTGCTGATCTTCTGGAAGCCGTAAAAGATGTAGAGGGTCTGATCGTGCGTTCCGACGTGATTGATGCCGAGGTGATGGACGCTGCAAAGAACCTTAAGGTGATTGTACGCGCCGGTGCCGGCTACGACAATATTGATCTCGCAGCAGCTACCGCTCACGGCATCTGCGTTATGAACACCCCGGGTCAGAACTCTAATGCTGTGGCTGAGCTCGTGTTCGGCATGATGGTAATGATGTGCCGTAACCAGTATAATGGCACTTCTGGCTCAGAGCTCAAGGGCAAATCTCTCGGTATCTATGCTTTCGGTCAGGTTGGTCGCAATGTGGCCCGCATCGCTAAGGGCTTCGGCATGAGCCTTACCGCGCTTGACGTGTTCGTGCCTGATGCAGTGATGGAAGCTGAAGGTGTTAAGCCGCTTCATGATGTAGATAAGCTCTTCTCGGAGAATGACTACGTGTCTCTGCATATTCCTGCTACAAAGGATACCAAGGGCTCAATCGGTTATGATCTGGTAATGAAGATGCCTAAGAATGGCGTTCTTGTAAACACCGCCCGTAAGGAAGTGATTGATGAGGCTGGTCTTCTCAAGGCTCTTGAGGAGCGCACGGATCTGCGCTATGTGGCCGACGTGAAGCCCGACAACGCTAAGGAGATGGAAGAGAAATGCGCAGCTCGCGTGTTCTTCACTCCGAAAAAGATGGGTGCTCAGACCGCAGAAGCTAACTTCAATGCAGGTGTAGCTGCCGCAGAGCAGGTAATCGCTTACCTGAAAGACGGCTGGAACAAGTATCAGGTTAACAAATAATCTGATTAGGTTCTAAGCAGATATTCTACAGGGCGGCAGATTTCTGATCTGCCGCCCTTCTCTGCTCTATCGACTATTCATTGGCGAGAAAGCCTAAAAGAAACCGGAGCACCATAACGATACTCCGGTTAAATGAAATTTATCTTTCAGGTTGCTCCCCTTACATTCTGCCAATCAGGCGGAGGAACTCTTCCCGCAGTGAAGGATCATCTTTGAACTTGCCGGTATATTCCATAGTAGTAGTGGAAGAATCCTGCTTCTCCACACCTCTCATCTTCATGCAGAGATGCTGGGCAGTGCACACTACGATTACTCCCTCATTGGGAAGAGCTTCCGAAATGAGCGAGCAAACTTCCGCTGTAAGGCGCTCCTGCACCTGCAGGCGTCTTGCAAAAGAATCGACCACGCGTGCAAGTTTCGAAAGACCCAACATCTTTCCTTTAGGAAGATAACCTACGGATACGCGCCCGAAGAAAGGAAGGATATGATGCTCACACATACTGTAGAACTCAATATCCTTAACTATCACTATACGCGATCCGGCATGCTCGAACACTGCCTTCTGGGCAATTTCCAAGGGATTCTGGCGATAACCCGCCGTAATGTCGATCATTGCTTTGGCTGCTCGCAAAGGGGTCTTCAGCAATCCTTCGCGGTCGGGATCCTCACCAATGAGTTTCAGAATCTCCCTATAGTGGTATGCGATCTGCTCCACAAGGGCTTCGTCATGATTTTCTTTACGCGACATGATGTCAGTGGGTTATTTTACCAAAGTGATCTGGCATTTCACCATTCTCATTTCAGAGGCAAACGACGGGAAGGCCTGTTTGAGCTCTGCGAGAGCCTTAGAAGCCTCATCGGTAGTGCGGAAATTACCAATGCGTGTGTACCAGTTTGGCGATTTTGAGAAGGTGTAGACCTGTCCCCTGTACTTTGGAAATTTTGCGAGAATGGCGCCACCACGGGCCTTGGCACGGGATTCCAGAGAATGCTGATTACGCCCATCGCTGAACACCTGAATCCTATATCCGGTCATCTTATTGAGACCTGGATGCAGGGCCGGAGTCTCATCTTTTCTTTCGATAGGCTTAAAGAGCAGCTCCAGAATATCATCGGGAATCGTCACCTTGACATTTCCGTCAGAAGCCACTTCCATGGCCTTGAGCACCAAAGCTCCTTCCTTCGCCTCGTTCTGAGCCAGAAGCGAAGGAGCTGCAAGCGCCGCCAAAGCGAGCGAAAGGATTACTTTCCCCGGGTTGAGCATGAAAGACTCAGCAATAAATTTCTTTAATTGAAAGCTTCTACGATACCCATGAAGGAATCAGCCTTAAGGGCTGCGCCTCCGATCAGACCACCGTCAACATCAGGTTTGGCGAAAAGCTCTTTTGCGTTGGTAGGCTTGCAGCTTCCACCATAGAGTATCGAGGTGTTATCGGCTATTTCCTTACCGTATTTCTCAGCAATCACATTGCGGATATGTGCATGCATCTCCTGAGCCTGATCAGCGGTAGCAGTCTTACCAGTGCCTATAGCCCATACCGGTTCATAGGCTACCACAATCTTGCTGAAATCTTCAGGGCTGAGTTCAAACAAAGCTTCTACCTGACCTTTGACTACATCATTGTAGGTGCCATTTTCACGCTCTTCGAGCACCTCGCCTACGCAGAAAATAGGCGTAAGACCGTTGGCAAGAGCCTTACGTGTCTTTGTAAGCAGCTGCTCATTATTTTCTCCAAAATACAGGCGCCGCTCGCTATGACCCAGAATCACGTGGGTAGCACCCGTAGATTTCACCATTTCTGCGCTCACCTCGCCGGTATAAGCGCCTTTATCATGTTCAGAGCAGTTTTCCGCTCCAAGTCCGAGAGTATCTGTGTCGACCACAGCCTTCACGGCTACCAGATGAGTAAACGGCACGCAGATTACTACCTCACAGTTGTGGGGAGTGTTGTTGAGTGCTTCAGCCACTTCGTTAGCAAGTTCTACGCCTTCGCCAACGGTGGTATTCATCTTCCAGTTTCCTGCAACAATGTTTTTCCTCATTTTATACCTTGTATTTATGTAGGGAAGACTTTTTCGTTTCCCTGTGCAAAGATAGCGGTTTTTATTCTATAAATAAAACCAAAAATTCAGTTAAGAATCGCCGAGACTTCCATAATACTAATAAAGGGAACCTACATGGGTTCCCTTCAGGTGACTCCTACAGGATTCAAACCTGTAACCTTCTGATCCGTAGTCAGATGCTCTATTCAGTTGAGCTAAGGAGCCGATTTTGTGATCCGTGCAGGATTCAAACCTGCAACCTTCTGATCCGTAGTCAGATGCTCTATTCAGTTGAGCTAACGGACCGGCCTGTATTCGTTTCCGAATTGCGAGTGCAAAGGTAGTGCCTTTTTACGAATCCACAAAATTTTTCAGAAAAAAAGTTTCACCCCAGCTTCGCCGGTAATCCCAGGAATCGGAGGCGCTATTTTAATTATCTCAATTTCACCGGATTCTATATCAGCCCATCTCTGCTTAATAATTTCAGCTATTTCAATGGCCACCCGCTCAAGGAGCTTGCGAGGACGAGTCATGACATCGGTCACGACTTCGTAGAGATCCGCGTACGAAATGGTAGCTTCAAGATCATCGGCACCCATTTCAGGGTTAAACGGAATCTTTACTGAGAGGCTTACCTCAAATTCGTTTCCGATTACGCGTTCACGCTCTCCTACACCTATGAAAGCGTGAAAACGAAGTTTTCGCAGACTTATCTGCACGCTTTTTGGTGTCAACATTTCGGGCATGGTATTTTTTCTATGCGGCGTGCGTGGCGTCCGCCTTCAAACTCAGCCTCAAGATAGGCATCGACAATTCTCTTTCCCTCGTCGAGAGTTATGAAGCGACCCGGGAGCACAAGGAAATTAGCATCGTTGTGCTGGCGGGCAAGAGCTGCCAGTTCCGGAAGCCAGCAAAGAGCCGCGCGGATTCCTTGATGCTTGTTAAGGGTAATCTGCATGCCGTTACCTGATCCGCACATTGCGATTCCGAAGTCGCACTCCCCTTTCTCTACCGCTTCAGCAGCCGGGTGCCCGAAATCGGCATAATCACATGATTCAGCAGAACGGGTGCCGAAATCCGCAACCTCGTAGCCGAGAGAGCGAACATAGTCGATTATTGCTTCCTTAAGCTCAAACGCAGCGTGATCGGAGGCGAAAGCTATTTTTTTCATGGTGTAAGGTTTATCTTTTTGTTAGCTGCTGCGAAGTTAGCAAAAAACGGGTATAATTCTTACCTTTGTGGAATCAAAGAAGGCTTAAAAGTGAAAATTGCAATAGTAGGAACCGGATACGTAGGGTTGGTGACGGGTGCCTGTTTCGCTGATATGGGCGTAGAGGTGACGTGCATTGATGTTGATGCTAAGAAGATTGAGGGTCTGAAGAGAGGTGTTGTGCCGATCTATGAGCCGGGATTGGAGCAGGTCGTGATCCGCAATGCGAAAGCGGGACGACTCAAGTTTTCCACCTCACTCGCCGATGCTATCGATGAAGCTGAGATTATTTTCAATGCCGTAGGCACTCCTCCTGACGAAGATGGCAGCGCGGATCTAAGTTATGTGCTTGAGGTAGCCCGTTCGATAGGCAAACTGATGAAGGATTATAAGCTCGTAGTGACGAAAAGTACTGTCCCGGTCGGCACTTCTGCCAAAGTGCGCGATGCTATCAGCACCGAGCTTGCGAAGCGCGGCCTATCCATACCTTTTGATGTAGCTTCCAATCCTGAGTTCCTGAAGGAAGGAGCGGCGCTCAAAGACTTCATGAGTCCCGATCGAGTTGTGGTAGGAGTAGACTCTCCAAAGGCAAAAAAATTGATGGAGAAGCTCTACAGACCATTCCTGCTGACGAATGACCGGATGCTATATACCGATATCCCTTCAGCAGAGATGATAAAATATGCCGCCAACGCTATGCTCGCTACCAGAATCTCTTTCATGAACGATATCGCCAATGTATGCGATCTGGTGGGAGCTGATGTGAACATGGTTCGTAAAGGCATAGGAGCTGATGCAAGGATCGGCACGAAGTTCCTCTATCCAGGTTGTGGTTACGGAGGTTCCTGCTTTCCTAAAGATGTGAAAGCCATAATCCAGACAGCCCGAAGTCTTGGCTATGAGATGAAGGTGTTGCTGGCGGTTGAAGAGGTGAACGAAAAGCAGAAAAAGGTGCTTTTCGATAAGCTGATGAAGCATTTCGGAAACCTCGAAGGTAAGACGATAGCTTTGTGGGGTCTCTCCTTTAAGCCGGAAACCGATGATATGCGCGAAGCGCCGTCGCTGGTAATGGTAGAGCAGCTTAAAGAAGCAGGAGCAAAGGTTAAGGCCTACGATCCCATAGCGATGAATGAGGCGAAGAGGCGCCTTGGCGATGAGATTGAGCTTTGCGCAGATATGTATGAAGCTACGGTAGGCGCCGATGCTCTCATTCTGCTTACTCAATGGAAAGAGTTCAGGGTGCCGGCATGGAAGGTGCTCCAAAAAACCATGAAAGAGAACCCGGTTCTGCTTGACGGACGTAACATCTACGATCGGAAAGAGGCTGAACAAGAAGGTTTTATTTATTACGCAATTGGTAAATAAGATTAAGATGAACGAAGAGAAGATTCTTCTTTGTCTCTGCCACATGGGCGGAGGGGAACAGAAATATATAGCTGAGGCATTTGCCGACAACTGGATTGTGCCTTTAGGTCCTCACGTCACCAGATTTGAAGAAGCATTAAGCGCATACGCTGAAGGTTTGCCTGTAGTAGCGCTTGCTTCCGGCACCGCTGCGATTCATCTGGGGCTGCTCCAGCTCGGTGTTGGCATAGGCGATGAAGTGATCTGCCAGTCGTTCACATTTTCAGCATCGGCTAATCCTATAGCGTATCTCGGGGCTCAACCAGTGTTTGTCGACAGCGAAAAGAAAATCTGGAATATGTCGCCCCGACTGCTCCGCATTGCGATAGAAGACCGAATAAAGGCTACCGGTAAACGACCTAAGGCAATCGTAATAGTTGACCTCTATGGCATGCCGGCAGATTATCAGGAGCTCCTTAAGATAGCAGCTGAATATGAGATTCCGGTGCTTGAGGACGCTGCTGAAGCCCTTGGTTCGAAATACGACGGGAAATTTTGCGGATCCTTTGGTCAATATGGCGTGATATCCTTCAATGGTAATAAAATGATTACGACCAGCGGAGGCGGCGCACTGGTCTGCCACAGTCAAGAGGCAGCTAAACGCACTCTTTTCCTTGCCACCCAAGCCCGCGAAAACGAACCGTTTTATCATCATAAGGAGATTGGCTACAACTATCGCCTCAGCAATGTGAGCGCGGCAATAGGACTGGGACAGATGGAGATTCTGGAAGCGCATCTTGCCCATCATCGCCATGTGCATGAGCTATATGACGCTGCTTTCTCCGGAAATGAAGCAATAAGTCTGCAGACAAATCCAGACTCGAGGTTCGACTCAAATTACTGGCTCTGTAATATCCTGCTCAATCCTGAAGCAACCCACAAGAAGCCGGAGGAGCTCCGCCAGGCTCTCGCAGCCCATAATATAGAAAGCCGACGCCTCTGGAAACCGATGCATATGCAACCGGTATTCGCAAAGGCGCCTGCTTATACTGACGGTACTTCCGAACTTCTTTTCGAACGCGGACTCTGCCTGCCTGCCGGCCCTTGGGTCGGCGACCGCGAGGTTGAGCGCGTAGTGGAGACTGTATTAACCTTCCTCGGAAGCTGAGGCAATCTCCCTGTTGATGCTTTCAATGTAGTCGAGAAGCTCTTCCCGACCCTGACCTTTATCGGAAGATGTAATGAAAATGGGAGGAAGTTCTTCCCAGCGCTTCAACAGCTCTTTCTTGTAGGCATCTACATTTCTCTGAGCGGCAACCGGACCTAACTTATCGGCCTTGGTAAACACGATGGCAAAGGGCACACTGTGCTCTCCCAGCCAGTCCATAAACTCGATGTCGATTTTCTGAGGAGCGTGACGAATGTCAACCAGCACAAAGAGACAGGTCATCTGGTCGCGGTCGAGCACATAGCTCTCGATCATTTGCATTAGCTCATCTCGCTGAGTTTTACTGCGGGCCGCGTAGCCGTAGCCAGGCAGGTCCACAATATACCACTCCCCGTCGTTGATCCTGAAATGATTTATCAGAAGCGTCTTGCCAGGAGTCTGAGAAGTCTTAGCTAACCCTTTCCTACGGGTTAACATATTGATAAGCGAAGACTTGCCCACGTTAGAACGACCAATGAAAGCATATTCCGGCACCTTCGTATCCGGACACTGCGCCACCTTTGCGCTGCTTATCTCATAACTGGCATTTCTTATATCCATAGCAAGTCTCCTCTTATTCTAATTCTTAGTCCTCCTTCGGTGTATCCTCTGTCTCCTCCTTCTCCTCTACGAATTTCGTAAAGCCGGCGCCGACAAGAATATTATACCATGTGAAGAGTTTCTTAATGTCGGAATCATGCACCCTCTCCCTATCGAAATCAGGCAGCATCTCTCCAAACACTTCCTTCAGCTTCTTCTCTTTTACAATGGCAGCTACGTCTACAGTTTTTCCATCGGAGTGCTTGTAAACTTCTTCGAACACCTCGGCAAGAGGTTTTTCGTCATGCTCGGTATAGATTGCTATATCTCCGAGGGCTACAATCTTATCGCGCGAAAGAGCCGGGAAGCGGCGCTTCGAAGCAAGATCCTCTACGATAATGGCATTCTTGCCTTGTGAGACTATCTCGAAAAGACCGGGACGACCGGTAATTGATAAAACTTTTTTCAACATATCTTTTTAACGCTTTAGGTTATAATTCGTTCAGTAGTTTCTCTATCTGAAGAAGCAGTGACTCTGCTCCCCCATTGTCGATTCTTCTTAGCTTATCCGCAGATAGGTTTTCAAACTCATGATCCTGAGCCTTAATTCTTTTCTCCACATCAGCCATAGTGATGCTGCTTCTTTGCATCACTCTTCTCACCCGCTCAATATGCGGAGCCTCTATCAGCCAGATCTGATCCATGAGATCTTCAAACCGGGAGCTGGAAGGAATAGCAGTCTCTACAAATACTAACCGCTCCTTCTGCTCATCTCGCCAAAGATTGAAATGCTCCCTTACTTCGCGATGCACGATTTCATTGAGCTTCATTAGCTTATCGGA
This sequence comes from uncultured Muribaculaceae bacterium, assembly GCA_947632485.1. Taxonomy (GTDB): domain Bacteria; phylum Bacteroidota; class Bacteroidia; order Bacteroidales; family Muribaculaceae; genus Lepagella. Next base: position 143,924 of record CANRPJ010000001.1, on the reverse strand, counting down.
ATCCTGGAATACGATTTCTCCAAGTCTTGCCCTGTCGATTTCTCCGGAAGCGCTTACGCAAGATTTATCGATGTCACTTGTCAGCATCCGCTTTATTCTCTCGCTTCCGTCCATCAGCTTTTTCGCCTCCAGATCGCAGTCGTAGACCGGGATACCTTTGCCGCGGCAGATCCTTGCTACTACGCTTTTACCCGAACCGATCCCACCGGTGATTCCGATTGTCAGTTTCATTTTCGGTTATCTTACAATCGTGTATTCCACACTATCGGGCACGACCTTGAGATTCATGCACCAGGCGGGGTGAGATCCGATTTTTACCGGCAGGCGCCCTGTGTGCCTTCCTGTCACAAAGGTATAGTCGGCTGTCAATACTACCTGCGGAGGAGCCTCGTTAAACTTACTCATAGGCACATAGTAGACCGCGTCGACCTGAGAAGGAAACAGGAGCACGCTTTCTCCGGCAGGTACGTTTACGGGTGTCACAATCATTTTTGACTCCTTTTTCACCAGAGGCTCAACCGGAATTGTAACTTTTACTACGGAAGGTATTGTCTTCGAGTCGGGTAATGGTTTTATCTGAGCTTCTACAGTCGCGGTTTCCGACAAATCGCGAAGCACTACAGGTTTAGTCTCTACGCGACGCACCGTATCGATAGTAGCAGCATTTGAGAAAAGAAGCACGCTTGTTTGCGATAGCTTAGGTTGGCCCGACACCATGAAGCCGGAGGCAGCCTCGGCTTCCCATTGCACTGAAATAGGCACCCTCTTTCCAGGTTCCGTAGTGTAGCGCAGGCATAAGGAATCTACGGAGGTAGAGGCTATTGAGGCATTGTTACCAAATACTCCTCTCAATGCTGAAAATAAATCTGACTTCGAGAAGCGCATCACTCCTCCGGAGGCAAATTCTGAGAAATTGATTGTTAGCACTGGAGTTTTCATTACTCCGTTGCGAAGAAGATCGGTGCCTTTATCATGTACACTGACATGAATGCCTGCCGGGGCATCTGTGATGAAGGTTACGCTGTCGGGCACGTTTACGATCTTCACCTCCACATCGAAACTGTCCTGGAAGCTATCGTTGAGCGCAAAGGTAAACCATAGCACCGCAGCTATAGCCACAAATCCCAGAAACACAAGCGCATTCCTGAAATCAGCGGATTCGCGTAATTGCTGCCATTTGTGCTTAAGCGAATCTATCTTCATCTTTGCCGATACTTTATACGTGCCTTTTTACGACCGGAGCCACGCCGCTTGCCTACGGTGTGGCTCCTGCAAGGTCAGTTGAAAATCTTATTCGTTTTCTGCAGCGCTTTCTTCCGCTGTCTCCTCTACTTGTTTCTTCTTATCTGCTTTCTTCTGAGGAGCAGGAGCAGCGTCGGCAGCAGGATATACGGAGGTCTTGTCAACCTTAATCTCCACTCCTTTTGCAATTTCTATCATCATGGTAGTATCCTTGATATCGCGGATTCTGCCATGAATACCGCCTGCGGTCACTACCTTGTCGCCAGAACGCATCGCCTCGCGGGCATTCTTGATCTCTTTCTGTTTCTTCTGCTGCGGACGGATCATGAAGAGATAGAAGATGGCTATCATAGCCACGATCATCAGAAGACCGCCCATACCGCCGCCTCCGGCATTGCCCTGCAGAAGAATTGAAGTCAGTGTTGTCATATTGTTGTCTGTTAGTTTCGTTGGTTTTAATATATGGCAAAGTTAGCTAAAACTACCGTCCTTACCAAATTTATTAGTTTACTCCTTTGTGAGGAGTCCGTCCTGACGGAGCTTGCCGGTAATGGCGCCGAGAAGACCATGCACAAAAGCACCGCTCTTAGGAGTGCTGTAGGATTTTGCAAGCTCAATATATTCATTGACGCTTACACTGGTCGGAATCTTCGGAAACTCCAGAATCTCAGCTATCGCCGTCATGGTTATAACTACGTCCATGAATGCCAGTCTCTCCGTGTCCCAGTGAGATTTATTTACAAATTCGTCGATGAGACTGCGGTACTGTTCACGATTGCTGATCACGGCCATAAACAGCTCTTTGCCGAATCGGGCATCTTCTTCGTCCTTATACATTGCCAGTATCGGATTCTCCTTTCCGCCCTCCTCGATCCTCTTGATGGTCTTGATCACGAAGGTTCCGATAATTTCCAAATCATCGTTCCAGAACACTGACTGATCCTCCAGAAGCTCAAGGAAATCTACATTGGGGAAGATCACATGACGCAGCAGATCTCGCCAAAGATTGCAGTCAGTTGAAAGATCGGTGGCAGGAAACTCCATATACTCCTTATATATATCTGAGGCCATCACGACCTTAAGAAGGCGTTCCATTGCAGGACGGTCTTCCGCAAGCCACGATATAGAATGCTTCTCAGCATACTCCGTAAATTCGGGAAGCTCCTGAAGGCGGGCTGCCACAGCATTGTCGCAGAAACGCATATCGGGATATTTGTCAGCCTCAGTAGGCAGATACTTCTTCATATTGTCATGAAGCTGCGATTCGCGCAGTTTTGTAAGATCCACGATGAGCATGAGCAGTCTGAAATAGAGCTCTCTCGCTTTATCAAGACTTTGACGGAGACTCTTCAGAGCATCGTCGGAATGTCCTTGAGAAGATAAATAGGAAGTGAAAGTAGTCTCTATCATCTCTTTCGCTCTCTCTTCGGCTCGCATTGAATAGTTGGGCAGTCTCGCTATCAAGGCGGCAAGAGTAGAGTCAGGAGCTATGATGGTAGTATATATATCGCGCCATACTACCCTCTCCGCGCTGAAATCAGATGAGTCCTTACGCTTAAGATTCTTGGCGATATTGGATTCCTTAACCTTTTCGGCAAGCTGGTCGACTACAGATTCAAATGGGAATGGCTCCTGCTGGTATTTTATTGCCAGCGACCTGATCTTCTCTTCATTACGGAGATTCTTTATGAAAGGATTCTCCGACAGCGGAGAGCCGCTGCGACCTGCCGCCTTATCCGCAATCCTGACAAGCAGATATAACAAGTCGAGGTAGAGATTATATGCGAATCTCTTCTCCTTGGTAGGAGGAGTTGGCTGCGATTCAAGGGAGAATCGGCGCTCTATCAGAAGATGAGAATAGAGCAGCTGCACTACTTTGATGCGAATCAGAATGCGGTTTATCATAATGCAAAGTCCTTCGTAATTTGACTACAAAATTAACCCATCGGTCAGGTATCTACAACCGGAAGATGATTTTTTTACAGTCAATTTTTGTCAATCAACATATCCATTTGCAGAAAGACGCTGTCTTACTGCTTCATACATCATTATTCCAGCTGCTACAGAAACATTGAGAGAACCGATGTCACCCATCAGCGGAATTGAAGCCAGAGAGTCACAGCGCCGCATCACCTCTGGCGAAAGCCCTGTATCTTCGGCTCCCATCACAATAGCAATGGGTTGAGTGAGGTCTGTAGCTGTATAGCTGTGCTCGGTCTTTTCAGTAGCGCCCACTACATGAACCCCGTGTGACTGTAGCAACACAACCGTATCCTTAATGTTTCTTTCGCGGCATACAGGGATTCTCAACAGGGCTCCGGCTGAAGTTCTTACCGCATCTGGAGTAACTGATACGCTTCCGCGCTCCGGAATTACTATGGCATCTACGGCCGCGCATTCCGCTGTCCTCGCTATTGCTCCGAAGTTGCGGGTGTCGGTTATTCCATCGAGCACCAGAATGAAAGGCACGATACCCTCCTCATATAGTCCCGGTAAGAGCATATCGAGCTGCTGATACTCTATCGGTGAGATCAGAGCAATGGCTCCCTGATGGTTTTTCATCGTGATCCGGTTCAGTTTCTCACCCGGCACTCTCTGCACCATAACTCCCGCCTTACGGGCCATGGTGAGCATCTCTTTCGCCAGATCTCCGTTAAGGTCGTGGCGTACCAATATCTTATCGATTACCTTTCCGGCCTCGATGGCTTCCATTATCGGGCGGAGGCCGAAAATATAGTCTTTCTTCTCCATTAAGATGAGATTGTGTTTCTTATTTTTCAACACCCATGAGTGAGCGGGCGTTCATTAAGGCGGCACCATTTATCTCTGCGCCGGCGAGCATTCGGGCGATCTCACGGATTCTTTCCTCTTCTGAGAGGCGCACTACGGTAGTCACCGTAGTTTCCTCCTCGTCATGCTTTCCTACCTTGAAATGCACGTTACCTTTTGCAGCAACCTGAGGCAGATGAGTGATTGATACCACCTGAATCACCTTTCCAAGATCTGCCATCATCGCACCCATGCGGTCGGCGGTTTCGCCCGATACTCCGGTATCCACTTCATCGAATATTATGGTAGGCATACCGAGATATTCAGCCGTGAGAGTCTTTATGCTCAGCATCAATCTGCTTAGCTCGCCTCCAGACGCCGTAGAAGCGAGAGGTACAAGTTCCTGATTCTTATTGAAGCTACACAGAATCTCTACCGCATCTCCACCTGATATACCTAATCGGGCTTTGGTAACGCTTACACCTACCTTCAGATTCTTAAGACCGAGAGGCCGGGCTGTTTCAGCAAGCCTGACTGCGAAGAAGTCAGCTCCTTTCCTACGGGTCGCCGTGAGAGCAGCGGAAGCAGCTTTCAGTATTGCTCCGGTTTCTTTCACTCTGGCAGCGAGTGCTTCAATGTCTTCGCCTATTGTCTCTAGGGAGTTCAGCTGATTGCGCAAATCGGAATATATGGCGAGAAGCTCCGACTCTTCAGTCACTTTGAAACGAGCCTGAGCATCATATAGCTTTCCTATCCTGCTCTCTGTCTTCTCCAGCGCCTTTGGATCTGCATTTACTCTTTCAGCTATGCCCTCAAGGCTCTCAGCTGCATCGCGGAGCTCCAGATAGGCTGATTCAAACCTCTGGAGCAGCCCCGCATCTTCTTCTGACAGGTCGGAAAACAGTTCCCAGTTTACTCCTTCCAGAAGGCTCCTTGCCGAGGAGATTTTCTCGATAGCACTATCATCTCCTTCAAGCAGAAGATCGCGTGCACCGTTTATTCGCTCGCTGATTTCACCGGCACTACTGAGCATCTCCAGCCGGCGCTCAAGAACGGCGAGCTCCCCCGCCTTAGGTTTCAGCTTATCGAGGTATTCGAGCTGGAATCGCAGAAACTCTTCATTCTGCCGGCTGCGTGCTTCTGAGTCGCGAGCAGCCCTTAGACTCTTCTCGGCAGCTACAAAATCCAGATACGCTTTGCGGTAAGCTTCACGCTCCTTTTCGTTATTGCTGAAGCAATCGATTATCTTTATCTGGGCGGCTGGATCAGTAAGCGCATGATTCTGGTGCTGTGAGTGGATATCGATAAGAAGATCACCCGCTTCCTCAAGCACCTTGAGACCTACGGGAGTGTCATTTATAAACCCGCGGCTTCTGCCTGAAGCGGAAATCTCCCGCCTGAGAATCAGTTCTTCCCCCTCTGAATCAATATCATTTCGCGTAAGGAAATCATTCAAGCGTTCAGGAGCCGTAAATGTGCCTTCCACTACAGTCTTTTTCCCATTTCCAGCCGTTTTCCCATCGGCTCTTCCGCCAAGCATCAATGCCATGGCCCCAAGCATGATAGATTTTCCGGCACCGGTTTCCCCCGTCACTATAGTCAGACCGGGACCCAGTTCGATTTCAAGATCGCGAATCAGGGCATAGTTCTGTATCTTCAGGTTGGTTAGCATTATCAGTTCCGTTTTATTTTTTCCAGTTGGTTTGAAGCCGGATATATCTTGGAGAGAATTTTCCAGACTTTATCTCGTTCCGCTGAATCAGCCTGTGAATAAATTCCTACCAGCTCATCGAGCTTTGCATCGGAAAAAAGCGATAGACCTACTGACATAGGTGCTCTTTCGGCCACTTCCGTAAGCTCCCCAAGGCTTTCCGTGATCGCCTCCCGCCCTTTTTCGGGAGCCGACGACATCTGATCGAGTCCGTTGCGATGGTAGCTGTATAGTAGTTTCCGCAAACCGGAAGTACCGCTATCTGTAAGAGCGCTAAGCACCGCGCTCCGGTTTCGTGTGTCTTCAAAAGCGCGCCAGCCTATTTCCCCGCTGCTCTGGGCCATCTGCACTATTTGGGCTGCCTTAGCATAATATTCCTCACCACCCGAAGGAGAGAAGCTATCGAAGTCCATTCCGAGGATAAGATAAGCATAGAAGTTCAGGATTCCTGTAAGATTACCCTCCCATGAAGAATCGCTGAATGTGAGCGGATCGCCATCACGGTAATCAAACTCAACCTTCTGGTCTTTGAAGTTTAGCAATACCGTAATGTAATCACTGTTGTAGACAGGTCTGGAAGCCTGCACCTGAAGCTCACCTTTTGCTTTTTGGCCGTCGTAGCTTTTTATGGTAAAAAACATTCTGCACTCTATCCGCTCATTGGGAGCGAACTGCGCATTGGTCCAAATCCGGTCGTTGATGTATGAGGAGATCTCCTCCTTTAATTGTTGAAACGTCTCCTTTGGTGCATTTTCAGCAGCATCGGTATTAATATCAACGGTACATCTCAACTCCTGGCTCCACATTAAGATGGAACCGAATACAATGAGAATAGATGCTACCAATGAGCGCTTCATAACCTGTGGGTTCAGTTTATGCCTTTACCGAACACGGAATCAATGATATCAGCCGCTACTTCCCTCTTACTCTTCGCCGGAAACGCCTCTTCCTTGCCGGAAGCGCTCAGAATAGTCACCTTGTTTGTATCCTTTCCGAAACCCGCCTCTGGATCACGAAGAGAATTCAAGACAATCCAGTCAAGATTCTTATTCTTAATTTTCCTGAGTGCGTTTTCGTGTTCCGAATCAGTTTCCAATGCGAAACCTACAAGGAGCCTGTCACCCTTTTTCGCCCCCAGGGTCGCGGCTATATCAGGATTGCGCACGAGCCTGAGATCCAGCTCTTCACGTCCCTCACGCTTCAGCTTCTTATCTGCTTTGACTTCCGGACGATAGTCAGCCACTGCTGCGCAGAGTATCGCCATGTCGCAGTCCTCAAATTCTTTTTCGCACGCAGCCAGCATATCGCAGGCTGAGACTACATCTACTCTTCTGATTCTGTCAGAGTTGCTCTTAAGTGCAACCGGCCCTGTTACCAATACTACTTCCGCACCCCGCGCAGCACACTCCTCCGCAAGAGCAAAGCCCATTTTGCCGGAAGAATAGTTGCCGATAAACCTTACGGGGTCAATCATCTCATGAGTAGGGCCGGCTGTGATAAGCACTTTCTTACCTGATAATTGCGTTCCTTTACGGAAATAATCGGCAAGTGTCGCAGCGATTTTCTCCGGCTCCTCCATTCTTCCCTTTCCGGTAAGATGACTTGCCAGCTCTCCAGCTGCCGGCTCAATTATTGCAACTCCATCTCCCTTAAGAGCGGCAATATTTCGCGCTGTAGTCGGGTGAGCCCACATGTCAAGATCCATCGCCGGAGCCGCGAATACAGGGCAACGGGCTGAGAGATAAGTGGTGACGAGCATATTGTCGGCCACTCCGCAAGCCATCTTGGCAAGTGTGCAGGCTGTAGCGGGGGCTATAACCATGGCATCTGCCCAAAGGCCGAGATCCACATGGCTATGCCATTCCCCGGTATTTGCCGTAAAGAATTCGGTGATCACCGGCTTTCCGGTAAGGGTAGAAAGCGTAAGCGGAGTGATAAACTCGCGGGCGCTCGGCGTCATTATGGGCTGCACCTCCGCGCCGGCCTTCACGAGCAGACGCGCAAGCATAGCCGCCTTATAAGCAGCGATGCCTCCGGTGATTCCCAATATAATATGCTTACCTTTAAGCATTTCGTTTCGATTTCTGCTGAAGGGAGAACTTCAGTCCGGTCAGCACATCTTTCGTATTCTTCGGAAAATCCCCCTGCATGATCCAGTCGTAGAATGACGGTTCCTTACGGAGCACCTCTGCCACGGGGCGTCCTTTATGTTTACCGAAATTGAACACCGGCACATCTTTATCGTTGAGCACTATGCGACCCGCCAGATCAAGAGCCTTGCCGGTACCGGAGAACTGAGAAAGAAACTCCACATCATTCTTGAGCTCATCGTAGCGCTCTATCTGACTTTGAAGCACCTCATAAGTGGCGCGGGTGTCGGCTGTGGCGGAATGCGCTCCGTCGAGTTCCTTACCGCAATAGAACCGATAGGCGGCCACGAGGGTGCGCTGCTCCATCTTATGGAAGATATTCTGCACATCAATAAACCTACGTCCCGTAAGGTCGAAGCGCAGACCTGCCCGGTCAAACTCTTCTATCAGCAACGGCACATCAAACTTGTTGCTGTTGAAACCTGCAATATCGCAGCCTTCGAAAATAGCAAGCAGCGATTTTGCTACCTGCCGGAAGGTGGGAGCGTCTTTCACATCTTCATCGGTGATATGATGAATGGCTGTCGACTCAGCGGGTATCGGCATCTCCGGATTGAGCCTCCTGCTTTTCTCCTCTTCGGTTCCGTCGGGATAGATCTTGATGTAAGAGAACTCCACGATGCGGTCGCGGGTAATGCTTGTACCCGTCGTTTCGAGGTCGAAGAATATGATCGGTTTCGTGAGATTGAGTTTCATTTTCAGTTCAGCCAGTTGATATTACACATCAGTCGAGCACCTGCATCGGCATGAGGAGCATCAGAAGGTCTTCCTTATCGTTCTCCACCAAAGGCTTGAAGATAGCCGGTCGGGAGGGATCGCTCAGATGAATCGTCACTGTCTCGCCTTCAAGGTTATTCAGCACATCGATAAGATATGAGGAATTGAATCCTATGGTCATCGGGTTGCCCTGATACTCACACATCACCCTCTCCTCGGCCGAATGGCTGTAATCGAGATCGCGGGCATCAAGCAGCACCTCTGTAGCCTGAATGTTAAGCTTCACAAGGCGCGAGGCCATGCTTGCGCAGAGAGCCACTCGACCGGCGGCCGTGAATAGCGCGAGGCGGTCTACCGTCATCTCGAAAGGATTCTCCTGAGGAATCACTCGATTATAGTTGGGATAATTTCCATTGATAAAGCGGCAGGAAAGCGAATAGGTATCCCATTCAAAAGTAGCGCTCTTCGAGTCCATGGTCAGCTTTACATCGCCTGCGTCTTTGCCGAGCAGACCCTTGATAATGTTGGCCGGTTTGGGAGGCATGATAAACGAAGTCTCCATTCCCGGAGCCACCTCGCGGTTTATGTAGCGCACCAGCTTATGGGTATCGGAGCTCACGAAAGTGATATCACCTTCGTGGATATCCCAGTAGATACCGGTCATTATGGGGCGTATCAGATCTGTGCTCACGGCAAAAATCGTGGAAGAGATGCCTTTGAGGATCAGCTCTGCCGGAAGCTCCACTACTTTGAGATCCGCTGAGTCCTGAGGCTGCTTGCGCGGATATTCCGCTGCATCTTCGCCCATGAGGTTGAAGTGGCCGTTCAGATATTTTATATCGATCTCCTTGGTCTGATCGTTTACGTAGAAAGTCAGTCCCTGACCTCCTGCCACCTTCTTGAGCACCTCAAGGAGCATCTTAGATGAAACGGCTATCTCTCCATCGCATTCCGACTCCATTATCTCCACCCTCGCGGTCATCACATTTTCCTGATCGCTGCCCGTTATTGTCAGTGTGTCGCCCTTTACGGTGAGGAGAAAATTATCGAGAATCGACAGAGCATTCTTTGAGTTTATGACCTTGCTCACGGCCAAAAGCTGCTGTTGAAAAGGTTTGCTGCCTACGTTGAATTTCATATCTGGAAGTGTATTGGTTTTCTTGTTTATCAAGGCCTCTTCTCAGGCCTCTTAATGACTACAAAGATAGCAAATTTCCGCCGCTTGCGCAAGCATCGGAGGGCTCTTTTTATCGGATTCCTGCTCATATAGAAATCCCGGAAGCATAGCGGCGTGCCAGCTTCCGGGAATCTATCTTATCTCGTGTTGGTGAATCTCCGTTATTCGGATACTACCTCAAACTCGATATCCTTGCTTACCTCCTTGTGGAACTTGATGGTGGCCACGTATGTACCGACCTCCTTCACAGGCTCCTTGATGAAGATAATCTTACGATCCACATTGTGGCCGAGCTTCTCAAGAGCGTCGGCAATCTGGATGCTGTTGACGGAACCGAATACGGTGCCCGTGCTGCTCGTCTTAGCGCCGATCGTAAGCTTCAGTCCTTCGAGAGCTGCTGCGGCAGCCTCAGCCTCAGCCTTGATCTTTGCGAGCTTATGAGCACGCTGCTTCTGATCCTCGGCCAGCTGCTTGAGGGCAGCATTTGAGGCGATAATAGCGATGCCCTGCGGAATCAGGTAGTTGCGGCCATAACCGTCTTTTACCTCTACCACATCGTCCTTGTAGCCCAATCCGACTACGTCCTTCTTCAGTATCAGTTTCATATCTGCTTTATCTTTAGGGTAGTGGATTCTTACTTCATGAGGTCAGTAACGTAGGGCAGCAGCGCCAGATGGCGGGCGCGCTTCACTGCCTGAGCTACACGACGCTGGAACTTCAGGGAAGTACCGGTGATACGACGCGGAAGGATCTTGCCCTGCTCGTTGAGGAACTTCTTGAGGAACTCAGGATCCTTATAGTCGATGTATTTGATTCCGCTGCGCTTGAAGCGGCAGTATTTCTTCTTCTTTGTATCGACCGACAGAGGGGTCAGATAACGAATCTCGCTGTTCGATGCCATTGTTTCAACTATTTTTATTCGGCAGCGGCAACGGCCTCTGCGGGGGTTTCACTTGCTTTCTTGGCGCGACGCTCACGACGCTTCTGAGCATACTCTACAGCATACTTGTCAAGACGGAACGTAAGGAAGCGAAGCACGCGCTCGTCACGACGATAAGCGGTCTCATACTTCTTAATCAGATCCGGCTCAGCCTTGAACTCAAACAGGCAGTAGAAGCCTGTGCCTTTCTTCTCGATGGGGTAAGCCAGCTTACGCAGACCCCACAACTCCTCGTTGATGATCTCGGCGCCATTCTGCGTCAGAAAATCTCTGAATTTGGCTACCGCTTCCTTCATCTGGTCGTCAGACAAAACGGGAGTTAAAATGAAAACGGTTTCGTAGTAATTCATACTTACTTGAAATAATGTAAATTAACTTTTGGTTTCGGAACTATGCCCGAAAACCGGCGCAAAGGTACGGCTTTTTTTTCAATCCTGCAACACCTGCATCTCGCATCTTGCGCAATCAAAGCGCAATGAGAACCGCAAGCCCTCTGACTCGAGCCGCAGAGGCTGGGCTACGGCACCCTTTTCTTTCATGCAGCGGCCAAGCTCGCGCAGCACGCAGTGGCGGCACGTCATAACCACATCGCCTCGCCCGGATCTGCCTCCGCTCTCAAGCGCCGCCGGCATCTCTTCGGCACCGTGGTCGCTATAAAACTGCCGGGCCTTCCGGTTGGCTACATTCTCCCGATAGTCATGACTCTCTACCGGAATCACGCTTCCCTCCTTTTCGGCGCGTCGGCGGTCGAAGGGATAGGTGGCTACATTTGCAAGATCAAGAGCCTTACAAATGTCTCTACGCAGCGCTGACAGTACCGACGCTGGGACGAAGAGTCCCTCAAGCCCCGTCTGAGTGAAATCGCGCAGGCGATATTCGGTAGCTCCCAGCTTTGCTATATGCGACCGGAAATCCATGGGCTTTACCGCTTTTTCAGGGGCGATTCCCAATGGAACCCTAATGCGCATTCCCCGCTCATCGGAAGCTGTAGCTCCCGTGGAATCGAGCTTCACGTCGATATCGATCTTCCTGGTCGCAGTAGGCCGCTCCAAAGTCGCCTCCCATACCCGGTCGTAAGTGCGCCTGAGCTCTACTTCCTCCGGAATCCTCGATCCGGGTGCGGGGATAATCCTGCTTCCCTCTACGCGGTTCACCCTTGCCCCCTCATAGCCCTTGGAGGTAAAGAAGCTCACGCCATCTCCGTTGTTCAGAAGTTTAGGATTGTCAATCCTCTCTCCCAGCGATTTAGGTGTAAGCAAAGAAGCTATGCCATGAGGACGCCTCTCGGTAAGGAAATATTCTGTAAAGCCGCGGTTGAAACTTTTCTCCGGATTGGGGATAAAAGTCACTTCGCTGCTTCCGAATGATGAGCGGCAGAACTCCCCCTTCCAGCGGGATATGATCTCGTCGATCCTCTGCCGATACCAGGCCGTGATATTCTTCACATAGGCGGGGTCCTTGAGTCTGCCTTCAATCTTGAAAGAAGATACTCCGGCATCGAGCAGCTGTTCCAGGCGGGCTGTGGCGTTGAAATCCCGAAGCGAGAGCAGATGCTTGTCTCGGGCGAGCACCTTGCCATTCCCGTCTTTGAGAGTAAACGGCAGCCGACACACCTGCGGACATTCGCCCCGGTTGGCGCTTCTCCCCTTCCATACCTGTCCGGCATGGCATCTACCCGAATAGCTCACACAGAGAGCGCCGTGCACAAAAACCTCCACCGGCACCTCTACCTTACTGCAGATCTCCCTGATCTCGTTGATTCCGAGCTCACGCGCAAGCACGATCTGAGAGAATCCCGCATCCTGCAGGAACAGGGCTTTTGAAGGAGTGCGGGTGTCACACTGTGTGCTCGCGTGCAGGGCTATCGGAGGAAGATCAAGTCGCAGCAGCCCTAAATCCTGTATTATCAAGGCATCGACGCCCGCTTCATAGCAGTCTCTTACTATTCGCTCCGCTTCAGCTAACTCGCTGTCGAGTATAACCGTGTTGAGAGTCACGTAGACCCTTGCCCTGTAGCGATGGGCAAATTCTACAGTGCTCCTGATATCGTCGATACTGTTGGCAGCAGCCTGGCGCGCTCCGAAAGCTGGACCGCCCATATATACGGCATCAGCGCCATGAAGCACAGCCTCTCGGGCCGTGGCCGCATCGCGCGCGGGAGCCAGCAGTTCGATCTTGCGCATATCAGTCGCGTTTCAACGGATTTCCCTCGTAGAAGTTGATAAATGCCCGGTTTACGGCCCGATTTCCTCCGGGCGTAGGATAATCGCCACTGAAATACCAGTCGCCGCGATGACCTGGAATGGCGCGGTGCATACCTTCCAGACTCTGATAGACGATCTTAACCTCAGCTCTGGTGCCTTCCGGAGTGAGCATTTCAGCTATCTTGTCGGATATCTCTTCAGCTGTAAACGGCTCATAAATCTCCTTCACATAGTTTTTCACCTCTTGCCTCGGCAGGTTCTCCTGAGCCTTGCAGCGATTGTAGACATCAGTTATAAGCTGCTCCTTCCCCCTCTCTTTTAGCAGTTCTATAGCGGCACGGAAGGCAATGAACTCTCCCATACGGCTCATATCGATGCCATAGCAGTCAGGGAAGCGCACCTGAGGCGAGCTCGATACTACCACAATCCGTTTTGGCCCCAGGCGATCAAGAATCTTAAGGATACTCTGTTTCAGCGTTGTGCCGCGCACGATGCTGTCGTCGATCACCACCAGATTATCTTCCGGATTCACGCTTCCATAGGTGATATCATAGACGTGAGCTGCCAGATCGTCGCGGGAATTGCCCTCTGCTATGAAGGTGCGTAGTTTCACATCTTTCCATGCTATCTTATCGCGTCGCACTGTGCGCTCCAGAATCTTTTTCACATCGGCCTCGCTGCAGAAGCCGTGGCGGAGATCGGCCAGAGCCTTCACTTTCTCATGGTTGAGCTCCCGCTCGAGACCTTCCGTGAGTCCGTAGAAAGCCACTTCCGCCGTGTTGGGAATGAACGAGAACACGGTGTGGTCGAAATCATGGTCTACTGCCGAGAGCACCGGCTTCACGAGCTCGAACCCCAGCTCTTTGCGTTCCCTGTAGATATCGCGGTCGCCTCCTCTGGAAAAATATATACGCTCGAAGGAGCATCGCGCATCGCGCCCTGCAGGAAGAATTTGCTCAAGCCGCCAGGTGCCGTCGCGGTCCACTATCAAGGCCTCGCCGCGATTAAGCTCATTCACCTGGTCCACCTCCAGATTAAAAGCCGTCTGGATTACGGGGCGCTCGCTGGCCACTACAGCCACTTCATCGTCGGCATACCAGAATCCAGGCCTGATGCCGTTGGGGTCACGTAAAGCCCACATATCGCCATTTCCCACGATTCCGCATACCACATAGCCGCCGTCCCATGTCGGAGCGCAGCGCCGTAGCACATTGGCCGTGTTCAGATCTCTTGCTATGGCCTCGGAGAGTTCGAGCCCGCGCAGCCCGGCGCCGTGGTGCATCTGCCAGAGACGCTCATTCTCACGGTCGAGACCATGACCCAACTGCTCCAGCAGCAGAAAGGTGTCAGCCAGAAGCCGAGGGTGCTGCCCTGTCTCAGTCACCTGCGAAAAGATTTCATCTGTATTGGTGAGGTTGAAATTAGCGCATATCAGCAGATTGCGACTTCTCCAGTTGTTTCTCCTCAGAAAAGGGTGCACATAGCTCAGGCCGGAGCGCCCGGTAGTGCTGTAGCGGAGGTGACCCATGTAGACTTGTCCGATCCAAGGCAATTCGCTTTCCGGCAGCCCTTCGTCATGCCCCTCCTTCATCTGGGCATTCACTGCCTCAAACACCTTCTGGATCGCATCGGCGCCTTCGGCACGCTCGCGCCACACATATTCATTGCCCGGCTCCGAGTCCATTCGCACGCAGCCGGCGCCTGCTCCCTCCTGGCCGCGGTTATGCTCTTTCTCCATCATCAGGTAGAGCTTGCTCAGACCATAGCCATAGGTGCCGTATTTCTTTTTATAATAGTCGAGAGGTTTGAGAAGGCGAATCATCGCCACTCCACACTCATGTTTCAATTCTTCCATCTCTTAATTACCTTTACCTTAACCTGTTGATATTCTTACTTCTTCATCATTCTGTCGATATTGCGCTTATCTTCCCGCTCCTTGATAGCCTGGCGCTTATCGTAGTTCTTCTTACCCCTTCCTATTCCGATCACCAGTTTGGCGTAGCCCCGGTCGCTGATAAACAGTCGAAGAGGCACCACCGTAACTCCAGGCTCGGCGGCTGCCTTCGCTATGCGCCCTATCTCCTTGCGGGTGAGCAGCAGCTTGCGGTCGCGGCGGGAAGCGTGATTATTATAGGAACCATAGAAGTATTCAGCCACATACATGCCCTTCACCCACACTTCGCCTCCCTGCACGAGGCAGTAAGTATCTGCCAGACCGGCTTTTCCATCGCGAATCGACTTGATCTCGGTGCCCGTGAGCACTATGCCGGCCGTGTAAGTGTCGCCAATCTCATAGTCAAACGAAGCGCGCCGGTTCTTGATATTTACGTTAGAGGCTTTCATAAATCGATGTCGGGTTTAGCTGCTGTGGGGAGCAGCAGATTGAAGAGAATACCGATAATATATGGAGCTACCAGAGTGACCAATGAAATGACCGCTGCTGCAAGCGTAAGCCTGTTTTCCGGGATTCGCAGAAACTTAACCCCCTTGAAAATCATGTAGACAGTGTAGAGGGGTAGAAACGACAGAACCGGCGAGGCCATAGGCAGCCATTCCAGAAGCACGCTCCATATTACGAGCGATGACATGGCGAGCATCACGAAGTTGCGTCCGAACGGCATGCCCACACGCAGATTGATCTCCTCTGGAAGCAGCTTGCAGGCTGAAATCACGGCAAAATATCCGAGGAAGAACTTCACGAACTCTACTACGGCCTCCGTAAGGGTGCCCGTAAGAGTAGCGTCCGGATCGTACACGAAATTGGCGAAGCATGATGCCGCTGCAAAAGCCAGCAGAGGATAGAAGCACTGCGAGGCCATATTTTCAGGAGGCACATGAGCTCTCTTCAGCGCTTTCCAGCCCTCTACGGGAGTGGCTATGGTTTTAAGCATCAGGAGCATCGGGTGCTTTATATATTTCTCCTCATTTGGCTCTGGGCCATTTTCTAATTGCTGGTCGTTCATAGGAGTGCAAAGATAACGGTTTTCCCCGGTTCCGTCAATATCTGTTATCGGGTGGGATATTTGATGAAGCGGGCGAGGCCGTAGACGTAGCGGCGGAAACCAGGACGGTAGGCAAGCATGCGTTCAAACCATCTTATGTGGGAGGCTACAAACCGCACCACCAGACCCACATAGATCATCGCAAAAAGAGTGCCGGGACCGATTATGTTCCAGGCCCACACGCCAAAGAAGATATAGCTGCTAACAACCGCGAGCACTACCAGAGTGGTATCCACCAGAATCTTCATTTTTGGGAACGGCTGCCCAGTGACGCGACTGATTGCCACCGTAATACCTTCGCCGGGCATAGTAACCGATCCGCATTTCACCTCAAAAGCGATTCCTATTCCCATTATAGTGCAACCTCCCAACTGGGCGAGGATCTTCGCCATCAGAGTGCTGCAGTCGAGCGCCGAGGTCAGATACATATTGAGGTCTATCAGCCAGCCGAAAGCCAGTCCTATCACGAGCTGAAACAGCTGCACCAGGTCAAAGCGCTTTCTGAGAATCAGAATCTGGAAGAATACGAGCACGAAATTCATGGCTATGGTATATCCGCCTACTGACCAGGCGGGAACCATGCTGGAAGCACCGGCTATCGAGAAAGAGAGGGGCAGAGAGGATATCACGCTGCTGCCGAGGTCGGATTTGATGCAAAGCACCACGCCGAGAGTCATCAGATAAAGGGATATCAGGAGCAAAAGATGCTGCCAGACGAAGGATATGATCTTATCCTTCAGATTACTTTTCTCCATAGCTATTAGCTTTAGTGCGTCAACATTTCAAATTTTCCGATGCAAAATTACAAAATTTCCTAATCCTAAGACGGGTTACGATGCGAGCCGACTCACGTCCGGAAGAAGCTCCCTGCGGACAGGCCTATTGACAGCCTTGACACGATTTTGAGGTTTATATACTGATAGATAGGGCTTTAAGCGCTTTTGGTTGTCAAGGTCGTCAAGTGGCCTTTATCTTACCCGAAGCCGATATACTAAATTGCCTCCCTGCGGCGTTTCTGTTTTATATGATACTAAGGTGGCTCGCAGCCATAACTTTTTTTCTGGTCGTTTCAGCTTCTCAGGCGGAGACGGTGCTCGTGCGCGGTAAGGTGACCGGTCCCGACGGCAATCCCGTAGAATTAGCGTCGGTAGGAGTAGAAGGCACAGCCGACGGTACCCTTACCGATCTTGAAGGCCGCTATGAGCTTCGCACTGAAAAGCGCGACTCATTGACAATCAGTTTCTCCTGCATGGGCTATCGGCCTCTGACCCGCAGGCTCGTTTCTCCGCCATCGGAGGTAAGGCTTAACGTGCGCATGGCTTTTGATACTAATGAGCTCGGCGAGGTAGAAGTGAGGGGAAGGCGAGGTGCCACCGACAGCATGGAGCATCTTGATGCCTCAAGACTCCGCACAGCTCCAGATGCACGCGGATCGGTAGAAGGCCTCCTTACCACCCTCGGAGGCGCCAACGCTTACGATGAGTTATCATCGCGCTACAGCGTGCGTGGCGGCAGCTACGATGAAAATGCCGTAAGCATCAACGGCGTGGAAATCCTTCGCCCCCAACTTGCCCGCAACGGTCAGCAGGAAGGCCTCAGCGCGATAAATCCTGATATGGCAGCCGACGTAAGTTTCTCAACCGGAGGATTTCCGGCCAGGTATCCCGACCGGATGTCGTCGGCTCTGGATATCACCTACCGCCGTCCGAGAAGTTTTGAAGGTTCCGTATCCCTTAGCCTGAGCGGCGGATCGCTCACGTTAGGCCAGTCGTCAGGCCGGTTCCGCCAGTTGCACGGGGTGAGGTTCAAGCGAAACAATACCCTACTGAGCAGTCTGGAGACCCGTGGCGAGTATGATCCGCGATTCTTCGACTATCAGGGAGTGATAAGCTACGATGTATCCAAACACTGGAGCGTGACGCTGCTTGGCGATGTGAACCTCGCGACCTATAAGTTCAAACCCGCTGACCGTGAGACCGCTTTCGGCACCATCGACGATGTGCGCCGGTTCCGGGTGTATTTCGATGGTTCGGAAAACGACCGGTTCAATACCGGAGCCTTGACCGGAGGAGTGACCTTCCGACCGAACAGCGCTTCAGAGCACACTCTATCCGTAGGAGGCCAATATTCCGATGAGCTGGTGAGCTACGATATCTCCGGTGAATACTGGCTCAACCAGGCTTCCGGTATTGATGATGATTCGGCCGGTGCGGCAGGAGGAGTAGGAAAATATATGGAGCATGCACGGGTGCGCCTGCGTGCCAAAGTGCTTGATGCGAGCCTTAACGGGCGGTTCCGGCTGTCGAGCCACACCCTGCGCTATGGTGTAGGATTCAGAAACGAGAGTTTCCATGACCGCACCTCGGAATGGGAGCGACGCGACTCGGCAGGCTACAGTCTGCCTACCGACCCTGATGGCATAAGACTGCTCTATAACCTTCATTCCCAACAGGATATTTCAGGAAACCGCCTATGGGGCTATCTTGAGGATTCCTTCCATTTTAATGCCGGCGCATCGCGTTTCACCCTGAACGTGGGCCTTCGTGCCTCCCATTGGGATTTCAACGGAGAGACCCTCATTTCGCCGCGCGCAAGCATAGCCTACTCCCCTTCCGGTTCCTCTCCCTTCACGCTTAGGCTTGCCGGAGGAATCTATTATCAGTCGCCCTTCTATAAGGAATACCGGCAGGCAGTAGCCGATGATATGGGTAATGGCATGGTCGTGCTTAACCGCGACATCAAATCGCAAAGGTCAGTGCAGGCAATACTGGGTGCCGACTATTCCTTTCAGGCCCTGGGGCGCCCCTTCCGCATCACGGCTGAAGGCTACTACAAGAATCTGAGCAACCTGATCTCCTATGAATACGACAATCTGAAACTCACATATTCAGGAGTGAACGATGCTTCCGGTTTCGCGGCCGGTCTTGATATGCGTATCTTCGGCCAGTTCGTGGCCGGCAGCGATTCTTGGCTGAGTTTCTCGGTAATGAAAACGCAGCAGACGCTCGACGGAGTGAAGACTCCCCTGCCTTCTGACCGACGGTTTTCCGCCTCCCTCTTCTTCAACGACTATTTTCCGAAATTCCCTAAGTTGAGATTCAGCATCTTAGGAACCATAGCCGATGGCATGACCACCGTTGCGCCCCATACGAGCCGCTCCGTGGCCTGGTTCCGTGCGCCGGCCTATAAGCGCATAGATATCGGACTGAGCTATCAGCTTGTCGGCGCTCCGCGAGATGGAGTGAGAGCCTACAATTTCTGGAGGCATTTCCGCAGCATAGTGGTGGGGGTAGATATTTTCAACCTGCTTGACATAGCCAACGTAAGCAACTATTTCTGGGTAACAGCTCCCGACGGGGTGCGCTTCGCAGTGCCAAACTATCTGACCCGGCGCCAGTTTAACGTAAGGCTCTCGGTAGATTTCTAAGACTCTTTTTTTACGATGGATATTCTGACAATCGACGATACTCTGGAAGGAGCTCTCCTGTGCCTCCCCGCATCGTCAATGATCAATCAGGGCAAACCGGTGTTTCTGCCTGATTTCGACAGGCATTTCCGCATATATCCGGGTTTCGCCGCCCGCATCGGCAGAATGGGCAAGAATGTGGCCCGGAAATTTGCCTCGCGCTATTTCTCCGAGATAGCTCCCGCCTTCAGTGTGAGAGGGATAGATAGATTGTCGGCTTTGAGAGAAAAGGGTCTGCCGCTTGCCAAGGCGCTCTGCTTCGACGGCTCCCTGGTGATCGGGGCATTCAGAAGCCCCGACGGAATCGAAGGTTTTGAGATTTCAGCCATGAAAACTGTCTATGACGCCTTTCGAATGGAAGAAGCGGTGGTAAAGGCATCGGCCGACCGGACAATGCGTATAGGAGATCTGGTGGTCTGGATTCCGCTCTCAGAGGGAGTCCCGGTCGAACCCGGAATGGATATAAGAGCGTGCTGGCTCGGAGCGGAAAATGGCGAAGCTGCCCGATTCAGAGTGAAATGAGGCAATAAATTGCCCGCTTCCGGAGTTATAGAAAGTGAAGCAATCTCAATCAAAATGACAAAACTGATCCGCATAGCCCTGTGTCTCGTAGCCCTTCTTGCGGGCAGCAGGCTCCAGGCGCAGGACTCCGACATAAAAGACCAGGATTTCAACCCGGTGAGCACCGGAGTCACCACTCTCGGCATTGCTCCCGATGCGAGGGGCTCGGCATTAGGCAATCTCGGAGCTGCCACAGACCCCGATGTAAACTCACAGTTCTGGAACCCCTCGAAGTATGCGTTTGCCTACAGCAACGGAGGAGTGGCCCTGAGCTATACCCCCTGGCTCAGAAAAATCGTGAACGATATCTTTCTTGCCGACCTCACGGGATTCTGGAAAATCGGTCGTGATGACAATCAGGCCGTATCGGCATCTTTCAGATACTTTTCACTCGGAGAAGTTACCCTCAATGAATTTGATACCTCGCTCGAAACGATCCACCCCTACGAGATGGCTCTGGACCTCGGTTACTCTCGTAAGCTGTCAGAGAAATTCTCAATGGGCATCGTGTTGCGCTATATCCTTTCCGACCTTTCCTACTCTGATGCGCTTTCAGCTGAGACTAATTCGGCGGCAAGCGCCTTTTCAGCCGATATCTCAGGCTATTTCGTGAGCTATCCTATGATAGGGCGCAATGAGTGCCAGTTCGCTTGGGGCTTCGATGTATCGAATATCGGTACCAAAGTGAGCTACGACCACGGAGCCACCACGGCCTTCCTGCCTACCAACCTGCGCCTCGGCACCTCTTTCATGTTCCCTCTGGCTGACTATAACACCCTCGCCCTCGGACTGGATCTGAATAAACTGCTGGTACCCACCCGTCCCCGGACCAAGGACTTCGACATGAGCACTCCGGAAGGACAGCTCGCCTACGAGGAGGCGCTTAACAAATGGGAGAACACTTCATCTTTCTCCGGCATATTCAAGAGTTTCTCCGATGCGCCGGGAGGTTTTGGCGAAGAACTGAAGGAGATCAACGTATCGCTCGGTGCGGAGTATGCCTACAATCAACAGTTCTTTGCCCGTATGGGCTATAACTATGAGAATGCCATGAAAGGCGGGCGTTCCTACTTCGGTTTCGGCGCAGGCTTCTCTCTTAATGTGGTGCGTCTCGATGCCTCCTATATGCTCGCCACCGCCTCGAGCTCTCCTCTCGACCAGACCCTGCGATTCACACTCAGTTTCGACATGGACGGCCTGAAGGATCTGATCGGCAGAAGAAAATAGTATTTATCAACATAAAGCAGCGATATGGGGAAATGCGATTTTAGAGTTGGATTCGGTTTTGATGTGCACCGGCTTGTAGAGGGTCGGGATCTCTGGCTGTGTGGAGTGAAAATACCCCACGAGCTTGGTCTGCTCGGCCACAGCGATGCCGATGTAGCCGCCCATGCCCTCAGCGATGCCCTGCTCGGCGCAGCGGCATTGCGGGATATAGGCTACCATTTCCCCGATTCTGACCCTGCTTATAAGGGAGCTGATTCGATGGTGCTTCTTGCAGAGGTGTGCAGCAAGCTCCGGATGGCCGGTTGGGAGCCGGTGAATGTTGATATAACGATTTCAGCCGAACGACCCAAACTCTCGCCTCATATCCCCGCCATGCAGGCAAGGATTGCAGAAGTGCTTGGAATAGAGCCTGATTGCGTAGGCCTAAAGGCTACTACAACCGAAGGTCTCGGCTTCACAGGCCGTCGCGAAGGGATAGCGGCTCAGGCTGTGGCGCTGATCTGCAGAATCTGACAGCGAACCGCAAGGCGGCCGCAAGCGTTTCTATGGTAAAACTATAGAAACAATGATTAAAGCATTAGCCACAACTCTTACAGCTGCCGCTATGACGGCCGGAATGAGCATGTTTACCCAGAATGCCGGTGCCTGCACCAGAGTAGTTTATAAAGGAGATAACAATCTCTATATCATCGGGCGCTCGCTCGACTGGAAAACACCGATTCCGACAAATCTCTACGTATATCCCGCCGGAATGCACAAGAAGGGCCATAGCCTTCCGGGCGCAGTGGAATGGACCTCTAAATACGGTGCTGTCTACGCTGTAGGCTACGATGGCGGAGTAACCGAGGGCATGAATGAAA
Source organism: uncultured Muribaculaceae bacterium (assembly GCA_947632485.1). Taxonomy (GTDB): domain Bacteria; phylum Bacteroidota; class Bacteroidia; order Bacteroidales; family Muribaculaceae; genus Lepagella. The sequence goes on along the minus strand of CANRPJ010000001.1, from coordinate 121,898 downwards.
AAGGCCTTTCGGTCAACGGACTGTTCTGCAAAGGCACCGTCTACGACAATCCTTCTACTATGGATCGCCCGCCTATGTCGCTGGCTATGTTTGTAGCCTGGCTGCTCGATATGAATGCCACGACAGCTGAAGTGGTAGCCACTCTGGAAAAGCATGATTTCAATATCAGCGGAGCTACGTTTGATGGCGGAACCGTTTCAGCTCTTCACTGGGGCATAACCGATGCCGAAGGCAATACTGCGATTCTGGAATTTGACCATGGCGATGTGAAGGTCTATCAGGCCGGCGATGTAAGGGCTCTCACCAATGATCCTAACTGGCCGCAGATGAACGCCATAAACAAATACTGGCAAGGAGTGGGAGGAACCAATATGATGCCCGGCACAGTTAAGAGTCCCGACCGCTTCGTACGCGCCGACTATTTCGCTCACCATGTAGAGGCTACGTCAGATCCGGATCTCGGCGTATCGATCACCCGCAGCGTGCTCGTGCCCTCCTGCGTGCCTTATACTTACACGATCGAGGGAGAACCTAACGTAAGCTCCACGCAATGGCGCAGCTATTCCAATCTCCGCGACAAGCGCTATTATTTCGACCTGGTTACAAATCCCGGCTACTACTACGTAGATCTTACCCAGTGCAATCTCAAACCGGGTGCATCGGTAATGAAGCTCGACACCTCGAATTCGTCGACCTATATTGGCAATGTTACCGATAAGCTCGTAGCTTCCGCGCCTTTCACCCCGATGTATTAAGCACTGGCACCGATGCTCGAAAACTTATCGAAATATCATGTGCTGCTTGCCAGCAAATCGCCTCGCCGCCGGGAACTCCTGGCGGCCTTGCGTGTGCCGTTTGATGTAGTCACCGTGGGCCATGTAGATGAAAACTGGCCTGAGGATCTGGCACCCCACGATGTGGCGCAATATCTGTCGCTTATCAAGGCAAACGCCTTCCGTAAGCTGATCCACGACAATGAGCTGATAATTACGGCCGATACGGTGGTGATTTGCGATGGGAAGATATTGGGAAAGCCGTCGGGGGCGGAAGAGGCCAAGGAGATGCTTCATTTCCTGTCGGGAAAGACGCATGAGGTGGCTACCGGGGTAACTATAACCAGCGGTAACCGTCAGACTTCCTTCACTACAGTGACAGAAGTGAATTTTGCAGAAATAGCAGATGAGGATATCGACTATTATGTAGATAATTTCACTCCCTTCGACAAAGCAGGAGCCTACGGAATTCAGGAATGGATAGGCTGCGTGGCTGTAAAAGGCATCAACGGAAGCTATTATAATGTGATGGGACTTCCTGTCCACACCCTTTATAACGAGCTTAAGCTCTTCTGATTCCTGCAGCATAGTCAACCAACATGAAGAAGTCCCGGGACAATCGCCTCGGGACTTTCACAATATAGATAGATGGTAGGACTTACTCCTTTACTTCAGGCGTATCGACCGACATCGGAATCTGCGATGCCATATCAGCGCGGTATTTAGCCTCCCAGCCAAGAGCAGAGGCGCCGAGCACCGCTGCATCGCTCTCCTTCAGCTCAGAGAGAAGCAGTTTGGCCTTACCCTTGAAGATATTGAGCACATTTTTGTCGAGAGCCTCCTGAATGGGCTTGAGCAGCAGATCGCCGCTCTTAGCCAGGCCTCCGAAGAGGATAATGGCCTGCGGGCTGCTGAAAGCTACGAAATCAGCAAGCGCCTCTCCAAGAATCGTGCCTGTGAAATTGAAAATCTCCTTAGCCAGTTTATCGCCGCCCATAGCAGCGTCATACACATCTTTAGATGTAATGGTATCGATATTGAGATTTCTGAGCGTTGACGGCTCTGTGCGCAGTTCAAGGAACTCACGGGCCGTGCGGGCCACACCCGTAGCCGAGCAATAAGCCTCAAGACAACCGCTGCGGCCGCAGCCACACATACGACCGTTGCTGCGCTTCACGATCACATGGCCAAGCTCACCTGCGAAGCCGTCGTGACCATATACAATCTGGCCATTGATCACGATACCTGAGCCCACACCAGTGCCAAGCGTAATCATGATGAAATCCTTCATGCCTCGGGCTGCGCCATAGGTCATTTCTCCGAGAGCGGCTGCATTGGCATCATTGGTCACTGCTACTGGAATTCCACCGAAAGCGCGACTCACCTTTTCTGCGAGCTGCACGCGGGGACCCCACGGCAGGTTGGGCGCATTGAGGATCTCGCCCGTATAGTAATTGCCATTAGGGGCGCCGATTCCTATGCCCTGAATCTTATCCTTTGCATCGTTGGCCTCAAGAAGACGCTCTACCGACTCATGAAGCTCGGCAACATAATCATCGAAATTGGTGTGCTTTTTAGTTTTAATCGAATCGCTGGCCACGATGTGACCGCGTGCATTGACAATACCAAACACAGTGTTGGTGCCACCTATATCGATGCCGAGTACATAAGGTTTGCTCATAGTTTTAGTATATTGTTTTGTTTGTTGCCGTTTCACTGTCGGAGCGCATTGCGCTTGCCTACGACCACAAAACTACAATTTTTTTTCTTTCCATGCAATCAGTTTTATAATTTTGCCTTACAATTCATCATAAATGTACCAATGAAATGGAAATAAAAGCGCGTTTCGATCACATGAACGTCAATGTTACCGACCTTGACCGCTCATTGAAATTCTATAAGGAAGCTCTTGGATTTGTGAAACTCGGAGAGATCCGCCACCCCGACGGAGCTTTCATTATTACCTATATCGGTACTCCCGACCAGCACTTCCGCCTGGAGCTGACCTGGCTGCGCGACCATGAAGGACCTTATGAGCTGGGTGAAAACGAATCGCATCTCGCAGTGAGAGTAGAGGGAGATTACGATGCCATTCGCGAGTATCACAGGGCTATGGGAGCGATCTGCTTTGAGAATAAAGAGATGGGGCTCTATTTCATCAATGATCCCGACGACTACTGGATCGAGATTCTGCCGATGAAATAAGATATCGTTCTATGAAAAAATTGAGAATACAATTTCTTCGTGACTAAGATAATGAGTTTGAGAAGTTTGTCTCTAAATTCATTAATGACTATGACTATAGCGAGGACTATGTGCGTATAGCCGCCATAGTCAGCCGAATAGCAAGGATTGGTGCACTCGAACGTTATTTCCGGCGTAAAGGTCGCGAGACTGATTCGGTGGTGGCATTACCGGTGCTTAACTCGAAACTGCGCTTGTAGCACATGTCGGCTAAAAGCCGGTGCGCAGTCAAAGAACAAGACCCACCGCAAAATCTGCCAAATAATGACAGAAAATAGTGTTAAAAACCTTGACTCTCAACATTTGTTGAGAGTTTTTATTATTATTGGCTGTAACTTTGTGAATTATTTAGACTATAATAAACGATGAATATACTTATCATAGGAGCTACATCCGGAATTGGATATGAGTTGTGGAAACATTATACCACAAAGGGAAACACCGTTGCTATTACAGGACGACGAGATGAAATTCTGCAAAGACAAATTAAAGAGAACCCAGGTAGCACTGTCGCTTTTCGGTGTGATGTTGCTGATCTGCTTTCGTTTGATACCATGCTAAAGGATATAATGTCGAAATTCGGGTATCTTGATTTGGCTATTATTTGTGCCGGAGTCGGGGAATTGAATCCCGATTTGGATTTATCAACTGAGCTTGCCACCCTCTCTGTAAATGTGAATGGATGGACTAATGTGGTCGATTCAATATACAAGATTTTTGAGAAACAGAAATCAGGACATCTTGTAACCATAACCTCAGTTGGAGGATTACAACCTACGCCCATAGCTCCATCTTACAGTGCTTCAAAAGCATTTCAGATAAACTATACCAAGTCGCTCCAACAGAAATCGAAAGGTTCATCTATCGTTGTAACCGAAATACGCCCAGGTCTCGTTGACACAAGAATGGCGAAAGGAGAAGGGCTGTTTTGGGTAATGCCATTAGATAAAGTGGTTAAGGAGATCGAAAAAGCAATCAGTAAAAAGAATAAACTCAAAATAGTAACCACTCGTTGGCGTGTCATAAACTGGATTCTCAAACACTTTATGTGATAACACTTTATGTGATAACGGCTAATCATAGTAACTTATGAAACAGATAATCATAATATTATATTGCCTACTGCTGCTCGTCGGGTGCAAAAACGGCCCAATAGACAAAGAGCAGTTTGCAATAGCTGAAAAATTTTTTGAAAATGCACCCGATTCGGCATTGCTGATTCTTGACGATATTAGTAATCGAACCGACTTGTCAAGCGAGATTAAAGCATCAGCTGTGATGTTGACAGCCAAAGCCAAGCTACGCAAAGGAGAGTCTTTCCTGATGGTTGAAGGTTTTGATGACGCCTTGGGTTATTATGAAACAAGCATGGATACCGTGGCTTTGCTTGACATGTATCAACTGGCAGCCATTAAGATGCGCTGGCTTGGCGATCAAGATTCAGCTTCGATGTTTCTTAATAAAGCAGTTAATATTGCATCAGAAACAACAAACCCCTCAAAGTCGGAACTCTTTATCGAATTATCTAATTTGTATGCATTGCCGTCAATGAACAAGGATTATGCGAAAGCAATAACTTACGCGAAGGAGGCAGTGAAAGTGTCAAAGACAAAAGAAGAACGGGCGCGAGCCATGCATGACATTGGATTTTTCTATTCTTTCATCGGTCATAATGACTCAACTGCCATTTATATGGAAAGGGCTTTGGCTGGCACCGATGCTGATAATCCTTTGTTTACAACATACGCTCTCAATTACGCCGGCAACCCTGCGTCTGATTTCAAAAGGAGTGTGGGTTATCTCAACCGGATAAAGAAGCAAAGCCTTGGGAAACTGATAACACTGGGATTTATTTATCTGAATAATTCACAATTGGACTCAGCCCGTTACTACTCGGAGGTATCAAAAAGTATGTATAACGAGAACCCAGCACGTTACTCAATAAATACATACAACAATCTTATACTATTGAATCAATGTATAGGGTTACTTGACAAAGGAATCGTTGATCCTTCCGAAGGCACCGTTACAAATGATTCTATCAGTGAGGTCACTGCCATACAAAGGAAAATATCAGAGGAACGAAGGGATTACAACAATCAGCTTCAGATACAGTTGCTTCAGTCTAAAGCACACAGACAACTGCTGATAAATATTGGTTTAGGAATATTTCTAATCATAACAATGGCATTCGGCATATATGTATGGCAATCAAAACGAAAGTTTCTGAAACTGAAACAGCGTCTCGACAGCGTAAAAGTTGAACAGATTGTGGCCGAAGCAAACGATGAAGAGACGGAAAAATCTCTTGATTTGGTTCGTCGCAGAATGAAAATATGTATCGAGCAATTCCGTGAGTCCAAGTTGCAAGCCGACTTTGACCGTATGACGATGCAATATAGGAATACTGGAAATTACCCATCGGTCAAGGAACGTGAGGTCACGCAGAAAACATTGATTGGCTGTTTCGCGGATTTCATTGTCGATTTGAAGATGACCGGTGTAAAACTAAATTTGGAGGATATAGTCACCTGCATCATGTCTTGCCTCAGGGAGTCCAATTCCACAATAGCCGCTTGTCTTGGAGCAACCGAAACTGCTATAAGAACACGAAAATCTCGTCTGAGAGCAAAGCTGCCAACTGAAATTCTTGATTTGCTCGAGCTTTAAGATAAATCACTAATTTACTTAATGTTGCATTGACAGAAGCAACATTTCTGAAATGCGATTAAAAAGTTGAAACGATTGTGAAACGGAGTTTCTTTGGTCTCCGTAGCCTTACATCATACCTTTGCATCAAAAACAGCAAAAGGTATGAAATATCTGATTTTTACACTAATGCTTGTGTCTTCAATCTTTATTCAGGCGCAGGCTCAGACCAACGACAGCGCAACCGCAAATGATTCGACATTCTCAGTTGAGCTCGGAGATGTTGTGGTTACTGCCACACGAAGTATGCAACGTCTAAGCAAGGGCGGATTGATAACAGACATCAAAGGAACACCTCTCAGTGACCTTGGTACATGTGCCGATGTTATTTCTCAACTGCCAGGTATAATATCCAATGAAGGAAATCTTGAGGTGATTGGACGTGGCACGCCTCAGATTTATATCAACGGGCGTAAACTCGTTGATGAATCTGAACTTGAACGTCTTTCCTCAAAAGAAATCCAGAATGTGGAGGTCGTCTTTAATCCCGGCGCGAAGTATGGGGCTGAGACAAAAGCAGTCATTATCGTCAAAACCATAAAGAAACAAGGAGACGGATTGAGTGGATCTGTATCTGCAACCGGACGGCAAGCTCATTATTTTTCTCAGTCCGACAATCTGTTTCTAAATTACAGGAGCGGTGGTCTCGATATATTCGGCACTTTCAATTATGATTTTGCCCGACGTTTTCAGGAACAGCACAACCGGACGACTATTAGCACACCTTTGGATTATTACCTCATTGATTCAGACATACATATTTATCCCAAATCAACCACCTATCTCGCAAATTTTGGTATGAACTGGCAGATAAACAGTCGTCATTATATAGGTGTAAAATACGAATACACTGCAATGCCCGATTCCAAATCAAGGTGGCTTACGAATGAAACGGTGGCAAGGAACGACGTTGAGGAAGACAAGATTATATATGAAACGAATTGGAGAAGAAGCTCTGTCCCGGTTCATCTGGTAAACCTATATTATCAGGGCAAAATAAAAGCTTTCAACATTTCTATCAACAATGACTACTATTCCCAACGTAACAAAAACCGGCAGTCGATTGTAGAAAACAGTTTGCTCGGAGGTAATAGTTTTATCGGAAGTGATAATCGTATCAGAAGTTCAATGTTCGCCTCCAAGGGGGTTGCTGAATATTCGTTCAAGGGCAATACTCTCGAGTTCGGTTATGAAGTGACGGCAACAGACCGTAAGGATATTTTCATCAACGAAGGTGACAATCTTCCTGATGCCAATGACAGAATAAAGGAAACCACTGGTGCCGGTTTCGTTGCAGTGAATATCCCAATCAGGAATGTAGAGCTTTACGCCGGACTGAGGTATGAGCATACGACATCTGACTACTTTCAGAACGGAACAATCGTCAAGGGGCAAAGCCGAAAATACGGCAGACTCTTCCCCAATGTAGATTTCACATTCCCGATAGGGAGGGCAAAATTCACGCTGTCATACGAGGCAAAAGCCAAACGCCCGCTGTATAGCCAGTTGAGCAGTAGCATCCAGTATGACGACCGTTTTACTTACGAAACGGGTAATCCCTTGCTTACGTCAGAACAGATTCACAACGTGTCGCTTGCCGGAATATACAAATGGATATTCTTCAGTGCATCCTACATCTACGATAAAGATGCCATCATCAGCGTAATCCGTCCCTATAAGCCTGATGCTCCACAAAATATTATGACATACGACAACTTCAACCATCTTTCAAAATATGACATCGTGGTTTCTTTGTCACCGAGGATTTTACGCTGGTCTCCACGTCTTAGGTTGAACCTATCTGGGCAACACTTCTCAATGGAAACCACACACGGAATAAAGAAACTTAATACACCGATATTGTTTTTCAACTTCTTCAACAATGTGTCATTGGGAAAAGGCTTCAATGTCACCGGTGAGATTTCCGGGCGCACACGAGGAGATATGGATGTTGTCACATTGAAACCATCGTGGCAGATAAATATAGGTACGTCAAAAAGTCTAAAGAATTGGTTTTTCCAACTTCAAGCCACCGATATATTCAAAACCGCAAGAAGTTCGATGATAACCTATGGTACTCAAATGACCCTTGACAAATGGAATTATAGCGACAATCACGCACTCCGTCTGATTATTCGATACTCCTTCAACACTATAATGAGCAAATATAAAGGCAAAGGAGCCGGCATCAGTGAACGGAATAGATTGTGATTTAAGATGATTTGGGCGTTGCGGCAGCGCAGCCACGCTTTCGTGAACGGAGCCTCGGTCTCCACTGTCCGGCTTCAATCGCTAACTCATACGCCTTCTCGGACACCACCGAGGAGGCTTGTTGTATTCGGACTGTCGCTTCGGAGTGGCGAACTTTCGCTGAATAAGGAACTTTACCGCGCATTATGCACTTTGAGGGAGGTTTTGGAAACTCAAAGACCCTTACCATTTGTTGCATCGCCTTCATCATAGGGGCGATTTGCCTCATTGCGCTTTTATTTCAATATGTATTCGGCAATTTTCAATTCATTGTCGCAAAGATAGGGCTGACCGTTCAACGCAAAATAGCACCCTCCGGAATGCTGCATGATAAATAATTAGTCCCATTATTTGTTTTTCTATTGGTAGAATCAATAAATACAGCTATATTCGCATTGTCAATAAGTGTGACAAGGCACAATATTTGACAAAAGGCATTATACCCCTATATCTACAGAAGCTCATTTCACGCAGACACAACGGAATGATTAAGATTGTCACAGGCGTAAGACGCTGTGGCAAATCTTTCCTGTTGTCAACCCTTTACGCCGTATGGCTAAAGGAGCAGGATGTGGACAACGACCATATCATAACCATTAACCTTGAGGACAGGCGAAACAAAAAACTACGCGACCCGGATTCACTGCTTGAATACATCGACTCAAGGCTGACCGATGACGCCGTCCATTACATAATGATTGATGAAATCCAACATGTAAATGAGTTTGAAGATGTGCTCAACAGTAATCTGAATATGCATAATGCCGACGTATATGTAAAAGGCAGCAACGCGCGGTTCCAATCAAAAGATGTAATCACTACATTCAGAGGGCGAGGAGACGAAATAAAGCTTTACCCCCTAAGCTTTGGTGAGGTCTTCCCTTATATGAACCTACAGAAAGACCGCGCACTGACAACCTATATGCTTTTCGGAGGGCTGCCCCAGGTTGTTCAGAAATCATCTGAGGAAGAAAAGAACGAGTATCTGAAGGGGCTTTTTACACATACCTATATCAAGGATATAAAGGAGCGATACGGTATCAAGAACACAGAGATGCTTAATGATCTGCTCAATATTCTTGCATCTGATATCGGCGCGTTGACAAATCCGACTAAACTCACCAACACATTCGAGAGTGTAAAACATATGAAAGTCAACCGTATGACGCTGACATCGTATCTGGAGTATATTTGTGATTCATTCCTTGTGGAGAAGGCAAGCCGCTATGATGTCAAAGGGAAACGGTATATTGACAGCCCGCAAAAGTATTACTTCACGGACTGCGGGCTGCGTAATACCCTGCTTAATTTCCGGCAGACTGAGCCTTCACATCTGATGGAGAATGTGATCTACAACGAATTGCGTGTGCGTGGTTTCAATGTTGACGTTGGTGTTGTACCGGTTCAACTTAGAAAAGATGATGGAAGCCGGGAAAGAAAACGGTTTGAGGTGGATTTTGTATGCAATATGGGCAGCAGACGCTACTATATCCAGTCTTCTTATCGAATGCCGGACGAAGAGAAGTAGAAACAGGAAGAAGCCTCACTGCGCAATATCGACGATTCATTCAGGAAAATAATTATTGTCGGCGAGGATACTCCTGTTTTGACAAACGAGGCAGGAATTACCACAATCGGAATCTATGATTTTCTGCTAAATGAAAATTCTCTGGATCTGTAGCACAAATTAAAGATACCTAATATTAGGTATTTTTTAAGCCACTTTGCCGCCACAGGCTATAAAATCAGTATTTTTGCAGAAGAAAAGAAGGAGAAGAGACTTATGCGACTTTCAGATCTGGAACCGGGTCAAGAAGGTGTGATTACAAAAATACTGGGTCATGGCGCATTCCGCAAACGCGTCATGGAGATGGGGTTTGTGCGCGGCAGGAAGGTGAAAGTGCTTCTCAACGCGCCTCTCCAGGATCCCGTGAAATATTCCCTGATGGGCTATGAGGTTTCGCTGAGGCGTGCTAAAGCGGCTCTGATAGAGGTTACATCTGTAGAAGATTGGAACCGTCATGCTCCTGAACCTCACGGTATTGACACTGCGACCCACGATGATAGCGAGCTGCTCGAGGTGCGTGGTGACAGGGTGATCAACGTAGCCTTGATCGGCAATCCAAATTGCGGAAAGACCTCGCTGTTCAATATTGTTAGCGGCGCCCGCGAGCATACGGGCAATTATGCCGGAGTTACTGTAGGCGCTAAAGAAGGCCAGGTGAAGTATCGGGGCTACCGGCTCAACATCGTGGATCTTCCCGGCACCTATTCCCTTTCTGCCTATTCCCCGGAGGAGCTCTATGTGCTCCGGTATCTGAGGGAGAATACGCCTGATGTGATCGTAAATGTGGTAGTCGCCTCCAATCTGGAGAGAAATCTTTATCTCACCACAGAGCTGATCGATATGAACCGCAGTGTGGTGATCGATCTGAATATGTACGACGAGCTCGAGCGCAGCAAAAGCGTGCTCGACTACGAGAATCTCGGAAAGCTTCTCGGGGTGCCTGTCGTGCCGACCACTGCAAAGCTGGGAAAAGGTATTGATAAGCTTCTTGATACGATTATCGATGTCTACGAGCTTCGGAACCCCGATATGCGCCATATCCACGTGAAAATGGGGTCTGACGTAGAGAAGAGCGTAAGTGTCCTCAAAGATGCCCTCAAGGCGAACCCGGAAGTCACGGCTCATTTCTCACCGCGCTATCTTGCCATCAAGCTGCTTGAAGGCGACCCGGAAGTAGAGAGAATGCTTGCCGATGTGCCGGGCTATGAGGAGCTTATTTCGCAACGTGACATCGAGGCTGAAAAGATTTCCAGGCGTCTGGGAGAGAAAGCAAGCGCCGTGATTGCCGCTGAGAAATACGGCTTTATTCAGGGAGCGCTGGCCGAGACCTTTCTTGAGAATCCGAACAAGGAACAAAAATCCACTCAGATAATTGATGCCTTCGTAACCAATAAGTTATTCGGATTCCCGATTTTCTTCTTCGTGATGTGGCTCACCTTCTGGGCCACCTTCCAGATCGGCTCCTACCCTATGGAATGGATAGAGAATCTGGTCTCCTGGATCTCAGGCATGGTCGGAACCGGTATGGCGGAAGGCCCGCTGAAAGATCTCCTTCTCGATGGAATAATCGGAGGTGTGGGAGGAGTGATTGTGTTCCTTCCTAACATTCTGATTCTCTATTTCTTCATATCGTTTATGGAGGATTCAGGCTATATGGCCCGCGTGGCTTTCATCATGGATAAGCTCATGCACAAGATGGGGCTACACGGCAAATCCTTTATTCCCTTGGTGATGGGATTCGGCTGCAATGTGCCGGCGATTATGAGCACCCGCATAATTGAGAGCAAATCAAGCAGACTTATCACGATTCTCGTAAATCCGTTCATGAGCTGCTCGGCGAGGATTCCCATCTACGTGCTGCTTGTGGGAGCCTTTTTCCCGAAGCAGGGCGCATGGGTGTTTTTCGGACTGTATCTGCTCGGTATAGTGATAGCCGTTATTACTGCCCGACTCCTTAGAAGATTCTGGTTCGGTCCTGATGAGACTCCATTCGTGATGGAGCTGCCGCCATACCGCATTCCGACAGCGAAGGCTACTCTGCGCAATATGTGGAGTAAGGCTGAGCAATATCTCAAGAAAATGGGCGGCCTTATCCTCGTGGCCTCTATTATTATCTGGGCTCTCTCATATTTCCCCAGATATACGAAAGAACAGGTGCCCGAAAGCTATACGCAGACGGCCCTGTCAGAGATGTCGGCTACTGCCGATGGCTTAGCTCCGGAAGAACAGGAAAATCTCGTGCTTTATGACTACCAGCAGTCTCACTCCATTTTAGGCTACGTCGGGCGCTTCTGCGAACCCGTTGTAGAGCCCATGGATTTCGACTGGAAAGTATGCGTATCGCTGATGGCAGGAGCAGCGGCAAAAGAGGTCGTGGTAAGCACTCTTGGGGTGCTCTATGTAGGCAATGACGATGCCGATGCCCTGTCGGCCAGACTCAAAACGCCTTCACCCGTAACCGGAAAATCACCGTTCACTCCTCAAAAAGCCTTGGCCTTCATGGTGTTTGTACTGATCTATTTCCCCTGTATAGCCACACTGGCAGCCATATCGAGGGAAACCGGTTCCTGGCGCTATGCAGCCTTCTCAGCTCTTTACAACACGGCGTTGGCATGGCTTCTGGCCTTTATCACCTTTCAGGTGGCCTCGCTCTTCTGATTCTTCTGTCCCGACTTCCCAAGCTCGATAATCTCGCAGTCGCGCATATCTGAGCCGTCGATGGTTAGCTTTATCAGGGTGCGCACCTGCTGCCAGCCTTGCAGACCTGCCGCTCCGGGGTTTATGTGGAGAAGATCGAGCTCGCGGTCATATATCACCTTAAGGATATGGCTATGACCGCATACAGCAAGTTTTATGCCCTCCTCCTTTAAGGCTTTCTTCACTCCCGGAGCCCATTTGCCAGGATAACCTCCTATGTGACGAAGCATCACCTTCACGCCCTCACATTGGAAAATATCTACCTCTGGACAGCGGCGACGCACTTCGCCATGATCTACATTACCGCTCACAGCTCTTACCGGAGCTATTTCTGACAGCCGTTCAAGTATCGTTATATCACCGACATCGCCGGCGTGCCAGATTTCCTGACAGCCGGCGAAGTAAGTGGCATAGCGATCGTCCCAGTATGAATGGGTGTCGCTTATTATTCCTATTCGTTTCACTCTGTAGCGTCGCGATATGTTAGTTTCGGAGCCTCGTCACCTTCGGTGTAGGTAGCATCGATAGTGCCTCCTACCTTACCCTCTGCATTGAGCTGAAGCATCAGTTCTGCAAGGCTATCTTCCAGATACTTCTGAATAGCCCTCTTAAGAGGACGCGCACCGAAATTGCGGTCATAACCCTTTTCCGCAATGAAGTTTTTGGCCTCATCGGTGAGGTTAAGCCTGTAGCCAAGCTTTTCCACACGCTTGTGGAAATCTCTGAGCTCGATATCGATGATCTTGAAAATCGCAGGCTTATCGAGAGGATTAAACATCACGATATCGTCAACTCGATTCAGGAACTCCGGAGAGAACGCTTTATTAAGCGCCTTGGATATTACGCTATGGGCCATCTCTTTTGAGACCTCACCAGTGTTGAAACCTACACCTGCGCCAAAATCCTTGAGCTGACGGCTACCGATATTGCTCGTCATTATCAGGATCGTATTCTTGAAATCGATCTTGCGCCCGAGGCTGTCGGTGAGGCGACCTTCATCAAGCACCTGGAGGAGAATATTGAACACATCGGGATGTGCTTTCTCAATCTCATCAAGCAGTACTACTGAGTAAGGACGACGACGAACCTTTTCCGTAAGCTGTCCGCCCTCCTCATAACCTACATATCCCGGAGGCGCGCCCACGAGACGCGACACTGAGAATTTCTCCATATATTCGCTCATATCCATGCGGATAAGCGCATCGGAAGAGTCGAAGAGATATTCTGCAAGTTTCTTGGCAAGATGAGTTTTACCTACACCTGTGGGACCAAGGAACATGAATGTGCCTATAGGTTTGTTGGGGTCTTTCAGACCTACACGATTGCGCTGGATAGCTTTCACAATCCTCTTGATAGCATCGTCTTGTCCGATAATCTGCCCTTCAAGCTTCTGCCCCATTTCCAGCAGACGCGATCCTTCAGCCTGAGCTATTCGTTGAGTAGGCACGCCTGTCATCATCGCTACTACTTCGGCAACCTTCTCCTCATCTACATCCTGGCGGTCTCTGTCAAGGCTCTTTTCCCAGTTTTTCTTAGCTGTCTCGAGCTCCGCCCGCTGCTTCGCTTCTTTGTCGCGAAGGCCTGCGGCGTATTCAAAATCCTGAGCCTTGGCAGCCGCGAGCTTCTCTTTGCTCGTCTCCTCAATCGCATTTTCGAGGCGCTCAATCTCCTCGGGCACCACGATATTGGTTATGTGCACACGCGAACCCGCCTCATCAAGGGCATCGAGAGCCTTATCGGGGAAATTGCGGTCGCTCACATAGCGCTCCGTAAGATTCACACATGCCTGAAGAGCCTCATCGGTATAGTTCACATTATGGTGATCCTCATATTTCTCCTTAACCTGACGGAGAATCTCCAGAGTCTCCTCAGGAGAAGTAGGCTCTACAATCACCTTCTGAAAACGACGCTCAAGAGCTCCGTCTTTCTCAATGTTCTGGCGATACTCATCGAGCGTGGTAGCACCGATACATTGTATCTCGCCGCGTGCAAGAGCCGGTTTCAGCAGATTCGCAGCGTCCATTGAGCCCTGTGCGCCTCCAGCTCCCACTATCGTATGAAGCTCATCGATAAAGAGAATAATCTCAGGGTGCTTGCTCAGCTCATCTACTACCGCCTTTATTCGCTCTTCAAACTGTCCGCGATACTTGGTGCCGGCTACCATTCCCGCCATATCGAGAGCCACAACGCGCTTGTCGAAAAGCAAGCGGCTCACCTTTCTCTGAGTAATACGCAGAGCCAGACCCTCTACAATAGCAGATTTACCGACTCCGGGCTCACCGATAAGCACAGGATTATTTTTCTTCCGGCGCGACAAGATCTGAGCCAGACGCTCAATCTCGTTAGCCCTTCCCACTACGGGATCGAGCTTACCGGCGGCAGCGGCAGCCGTCATATCATAGCCGAACTTATCAAGAGCCGGCGTGTCAGAGCCTGACGAGGCTTTCGGGCTGCGGCCTTTCGACGGGGAGTCTGAACCCGGAGCTTCGTCATCATCATCTTCTTCAGTGAAGTCATGACCCATTCTGGGATCAAATGAAACATTCTGAACCGAGATATCGAAATTCAGATATTCCTTCTTGATATGCTTGAGAAACTCGCTGTCCATACCGCGCTCATCGTGCATCAGAGCCAGTATTATATGCTCTCCTCCGATTGTATGTGCCCCCATCTTGCGGGCCTCAGAAGTAGCCAGCTGCAGATGTCTGATAGCAGGCACTGCAATCTTGTACTGCTGCTCAAAAAGCGTAGTAGCTTCAATCACTGAGGTGCGCTCATTAATATGAGCCTCCAGCTCCATGATAATCTGCTCCACAGGCACCTTCAGCTGCCTGAGGATTTTAACCGCATAGTTATCAGGGTTTCGCAGTGCGCCCAACATAAAATGGTCACTGGTAATTACCGGCGAACCGAATCTGCGACATTCCTCGAATGCCACCTCCAGTATGGGCCTGAACTGCTTGGAATAGTCATTTCGCATCATAAATAAGTCAGTCTTTACTGATGTATATAGCAATAATCGTGCCAGAACAAGCAAATATTGCCATCTAAGTATCAATTAACTTTAATTAAACAATGATGGAGAGGTCTTGTTCAGTCAGCGGATAAAAAGCTATGGGCAGGATAAAGTAGGAGGCAGCAGATTTTTGATTGTGGAAATTTTTTTGTAATTTTGTACGTTATTATGCCCATGCGAGACGCCATGCGCCTTCTGGGCCACAATAAAGTAAACATTATGCAAGAAGACGATAGGATAATCCCGATTGACATTGACTCCGAGATGCGCTCGGCCTACATCGACTATTCGATGTCGGTCATTGTGTCGCGCGCGCTTCCAGATGTGAGAGACGGCTTTAAGCCGGTTCATCGACGCGTCCTTTATGGAATGGACGTGCTCGGTAACTCTTACTCCGGCGATACTAAGAAATCGGCTCGTATAGTCGGTGAGGTAATGGGTAAATATCACCCGCATGGCGATTCTTCGATCTATCTGACTATGGTTCGCCTTGCTCAGGACTGGTCGTTGCGCTACCCTCTTGTGTTCGGTCAAGGCAATTTCGGGTCTATTGACGGAGACTCCCCCGCTGCCGCGCGTTACACTGAGGTGAAGCTCGAGCGCATGGGTGAAGAGATGCTGCGCGATCTTTACAGTGACACTGTAGACTTTGTAGAGAACTACGACAATACTCTGACAGAGCCGTCGGTGCTTCCTACGCGCTTCCCGAACCTTCTCGTCAACGGCGCTTCAGGCATTGCGGTAGGAATGGCTACCAATATGCCTCCTCACAATCTGACAGAAGCCCTCAATGCTTCGATTGCCCTCATTGACAATCCTGATCTCGATCTCGACGGTCTGATGCAATATATCAAGGCTCCTGACTTCCCTACAGGCGGAGAAATCTATGGTCTTAGTGGAGTGCGTGATGCCTACGAAACCGGACGCGGACGAATTCTGGTGAGAGCCAAGGCTGAGATAGAGACCGACGATAACGGACGCGACCGCATCGTGATATCCGAAATCCCCTATGGAGTGATTAAGTCGGAACTTGTAGAAGGTATAGCCAATCTGGTTGAGGAAAAGAAGATTGAAGGTATAGCTGATATTACCGATACAAGTGCCCGCGGAAAGGTAGATATTACTATCGACATCAAGCGAGAGGCCAATGCCCGCGTCGTTCTCAACAAGCTCTTTAAGATGACGCAGCTCCAGACGAGCTACAACGTGAATAATGTAGCTCTCGTGAACGGACGTCCTAAGCTGCTGACGCTAAAAGAGCTTCTTGAATCGTTCGTGGCGCATCGTCATGATGTGGTTATCAGGCGAACCAGATTTGAGCTCCGTAAAGCTGAAGAAAAAGCTCATATCCTGAAAGGCCTGATGATAGCCTGCGATAATTTAGATGAGGTGATATCAATTATCCGCAAATCATCTACTCAGGAGCAGGCCCGCGAAAGGCTTATGGAGCGGTTCGAACTTGATGAAGTTCAGGCTAAGGCCATCGTAGATATGCGTCTGGGTCAGCTTACAGGCCTTGAAATTGAAACTCTGCGCGAGCGCTACGAGGCGCTTATGAAAGAGATAGCCCGTCTCCATTCCATTCTTGAAAATGATGAGGAATGCAAGAAGGTGATGAAAGATGAGCTGATCGAAGTGCGGGATAAGTTTGGCGACGAACGGCGCACTGTGATCAACGTAAACTCTGCAGATTTCAACACTGAAGATTTCTACCCTGATGATGAGATGATTATCACAATCTCGCATCTTGGCTACATCAAGCGTACGCCACTCAATGAGTTCCGTGCTCAGGCGCGTGGTGGGCTTGGATCAAAAGGAAGTGCTACCCGCGATAAAGACTTCATCGAGCATATCTATCCAGCCTCGAACCATAATTATATGCTCTTCTTCACGCAGAAGGGTAAGTGCTACTGGCTTAAGGTCTATGAGATTCCTGAAGGTGCAAAATCCTCGAAAGGACGCGCTATCCAGAATCTTCTTAATATAGATAGCGATGATGCTGTCAATGCGTTTATCCGCGTGAAGCATCTCCATGATCCTGAGTTCACGAAGAGCCATAATCTGATTTTCTGCACCAAGCAGGGTCTGATCAAGAAAACATCGCTCGAGGCCTATTCGCGTCCTCGTGCCGATGGTGTCAAGGCAATCGTGATCCGCGAAGATGATCAGGTGATACAGGTGCGCATGACCGATGGCAATGCAGAGGTGATTCTGGCAGACCGTGAAGGCCGCGCAATCCGTTTCCATGAATCGAAGGTCCGCGAGATGGGTCGTGTATCCACCGGTGTGCGCGGTATGACCCTTGGTGAAAACGATGAGGTAGTAGGCATGATTACTATGACGGGCGCTCCCGATGAGACGGTGATGGTGGTATCGGAGAATGGCTATGGCAAGCGCTCTAAACTTGAAGACTACCGAATCACCAACCGTGGAGGAAAGGGTGTGAAAACCCTTACTGTAACTGAAAAGACCGGAGCTCTGGTAGCGATTAAAAATGTGAACGACTCCAACGATCTGGTCATCATCAATCAAAGCGGTGTAACTCTACGTCTGCACGTGGCAGATGTTCGCGTGATGGGTAGGGCTGCACAGGGAGTAAAGCTGATTGATCTCACCAAGCGTGGCGATGCGATAGCAAGCGTGTGCAAGGTAGATCATGATCCGGAAGAGGAAGTGGAGGAAGAGATCAGCGAAGAGAGAAGCGAAGAGGCTGTAGCTAAAGCGGAGCGTAAGATTGAGCGCGAAGCGGACAAAGCTCTCGATGCGATAGAAGAATCAGAAGAAAATCAAGACGAATAAATTAAAACTTTAATAATCAAAAGATGAAAAAGTTCTTTGCATTCGCGCTTTCATTAGCAGCCGTAGGCTCACTTTGCGCGCAGAAGACGGCTGTGGATCAGGCCGCCAAATTGGGAATGAAGGACGTAAATCAGGCCCGCACCCTGCTGAAGGGAGCTATGGACGATGCCACTACAAAAAATGATGCCAAGACCTATTACACGGCTGGCAAACTGGAGTTTGAGGTGTTCGACGAGGGTCAGAAGAAATCCATGATCAACCCCAACGATCCTTCAGTTGACAATGTAGCCAACGGACGTGCTCTTCTTGATGGCTACAAATATTTCCTTCAGGCTCTTCCGCTCGACTCGGTTCCCAACGAAAAGGGTCAGGTAAAGCCTAAATATTCGAAAGACATCATCAGCAAGATCGCCGGTCATGCCAACGACTTCTGGGGTGCAGGTGCCAACTTCTTCAATGGCAAGGCCTACTATCCTGAGGCATACGAGGCATTTATGCTTTACGGTGACCTTCCCGTTTCGCCCATTCTTGGCAAAGATGCTCCCAATGTGCCCGATTCTACGCGTTCTGTATCTTACTTCAATGCAGGTCTGGCAGCCTATAGCGGCCAGCACGTAGCAGAGAGCGCCCTGGCATTCAAGAAAGCTCGCGAAGCAGGCTACGACAAGCCCGAGGCTTACATATATGAAATCGCTTGCTGGCAGAATATGGCTCAGAAGGATACCACGCTTGTGGATCAGGCTCAGAAGGAGATAGCCAGTGTGGCTCGCGCCGGATATGAGAAATTCGGCATGTCGCAGCCGGTATTCGTCAACAATCTTGTAAACGACTTCGTACTCAATCAGAACTTCAACGGCGCTTACGAGATTATCAATGCCGAGCTTGCTAAAGATCCTAACAACGCAGCAATCTATGGTCTGGCTGGCTTCGTATATGACCGTGCTGGCGATGAAGATAAGTCGCTTGACTCCTACCGTAAGGCAGCTACTCTTCCTAACGTGGACTATGAGACGCTGAAAAACGCCAGCAAGAAGCTTTATCGCTCCGGCACAGAGAAGCTGAACTCAATCCAGGGCAATGACGATGCAGCCAAGGCAGCACGCCAGGACGTGAAGGTAAACTATCTTGAAGCTGCAAAGGCTATGACCGACAAGGCTAAGAGCATGCAGACGGAGAATGACAATGACCTGAACTATGTGATTGAAAGTATCCAGTACGCACTCGATACCTACTTCTAATCACGCATTCCTTAAGATTTCAGGGGGCGTCTCGGATTGGCCGGGGCGTCCCCGTTGTATTAGATAAAAAAAATTCTTAACTTTGTAGGCACGTTTTCCAATTTGTATTATGCAAGATTTCAAGAAAATAAAGACTGCGTTGGTCTCCGTCTATCATAAGGACGGACTTGATGAGATTCTGCGACTGCTTGCCGCAGACGGTGTGAAGTTTCTCTCAACGGGCGGAACGCAGAAATTCATAGAAGGACTCGGCTATGAATGTGATGCCGTAGAAGGTCTAACGGGCTATCCTGCTATCCTCGGTGGGCGCGTAAAAACGCTTCACCCGGCAGTGTTCGGAGGTATCCTTAGCCGTCGCGCATTGCCCGAAGATGGCGAGACGCTGAAGAAATATAATATCCCGGAAATTGATCTGGTTATTGTAGACTTATATCCCTTTGAAGCTACTGTGTCATCAGGCGCTTCAGAAGCGGAAATAATTGAAAAGATCGATATAGGCGGAATCTCGCTTATCCGTGCCGGAGCTAAAAACTTCAGCGATGTGATAATCGTAGCCTCAAAAGGACAGTACGGTGCACTCCGGGAAATGCTCGAAAAGAATGGCGCACAGTCGTCGCTTAGCGAGCGCCGTTGGTTCGCGAAAGAGGCCTTTGCCGTGTCAAGCGGTTATGATTCCGCTATCTTCAATTATTTCGATAAAGAAGATCAGTCAGCACTGCGCCTCAGCGTAAACGATGCCATGCCTCTGCGCTACGGCGAGAATCCTCACCAGGCGGCACGATTCTTCGGCGATTTCGATGCTATGTTCGATAAGCTTCATGGCAAGGAGATTTCCTACAATAACCTTCTCGACATCGACGCAGCCGTAGGTCTTATCAGCGAGTTCAGCGAACCCACTTTCGCTGTGCTCAAACATAACAATGCCTGCGGTATCGCTACCCGAGGCACTATCGGTGAGGCCTGGACTGCTGCTCTCGCCTGCGACCCGGTATCTGCATTCGGTGGCGTGCTTATCGCAAACCGTGCCATTGATAAAGCTACGGCTGAAGAGATCAACAAGATTTTCTTCGAGGTAATCATTGCCCCGGAATATTCTGACGAAGCGCTTGAGGTGCTTTTCTCCAAGAAGAATAGAATTGTGCTCAAGGCAAAGGATCTTACAATGCCGGCTAAGCGCTATCGCAGTGCTCTCAACGGTGTGCTGGCTCAGGATGCTGATACCCATGTGGCATCAGAGGCTGACTTCAAGAACGTGACAAGCCGTAAACCCACCGCACAGGAAACGGCCGACCTCATTTTCGCCAATAAGGTCGTGAAGCACAGCAAGAGCAACTCCATCGTTCTTGCCAAAGACAATACCCTCATGGCGAGCGGTGTCGGTCAGACCTCACGCGTAGATGCCTTGAAACAGGCTATCGAGAAGGCTAAAAGCTTCGGATTCGATCTGAAGGATTCGGTTATGGCCAGCGATGCCTTCTTCCCCTTCGCCGATTGCGTTGAGATTGCTCATGAGGCAGGAGTAGAGGCCGTAGTGCACCCTGGAGGTTCAATCCGCGATCAGGAATCTGTAGACTACTGTGAGAAGAATGGCATGGCAATGGTTATGACCGGAATCCGCCACTTCAAGCACTAAACTCAGACATAAAAAATTTTTCAAAAACGACCTGCTTACACAACTGAAAAATGGGTTTGTTTTCATTAACACAGGAGATTTCGATGGATTTGGGCACTGCCAATTCCATCATAATCCATAATGACAAGATTGTCGTAAACGAGCCTTCGGTCGTAGCGATAAAGAACAAGGACGACTCTTTGTTGGCGGTGGGCACTCAAGCTCATCAGATGGAAGGCAAGGAGCCTCCCGGCATCTCTACTATCCGCCCTCTGCGCGATGGAGTAATCGCCGATTTCCGTGCAGCGGAGCTGATGATCCGCGGTCTCGTGAAGATGGCAAGCTCTCGCAGGCGCCGTTGGTTCTCGCCGTCGCTCCGCATGGTAGTATGCGTGCCTTCAGGTAGCACTGAGGTAGAGATTCGTGCCGTACGCGATTCAAGCGAGCATGCTGGCGGTCGCGATGTATGGATGATTTATGAGCCGATGGCAGCCGCACTCGGAATTGGTCTCGATGTAGAGGCTCCAGAAGGTAATATGATTGTTGATATAGGTGGCGGCAGCACTGAGATTGCCGTAATCTCTCTGGGTGGCATCGTGACCAATAAGAGTATTCGAGTGGCTGGCAACGACCTGAACAATGATATTCAGGAGCACATGAGCACCGTCCATAATCTTAAGGTAGGATTAACAATGGCTGAAAGGATTAAGATTGAGGTTGGTTCCGCAATTCCTTTGCTTGATGAGGAGGAAGCTCCCGAACCGTTCCTTGTTACCGGTCCTAACAAGATGACAGCTCTGCCGATGGAGGTTTCCGTGACCTATGAGGAAGTATCCCGCTGCATCGATAAGACTATATCCCGCATGGAGGCCGCTATACTTGCGGCCTTGGAGCAGACTCCCCCGGAGCTCTATGCCGATATAGTGCGCAACGGCATCTATCTTACCGGCGGTGGCGCTCTGCTCAGAGGTCTGGCAAAGAGATTTACCGACAAGATGGGCATTAAGTTCATCGTAGCTGATGATCCCTTGCTTTGCGTGGCAAAAGGCACCGGAGTAGCCCTGAAAAACATTAATCGCTTCTCATTCCTGATGCGCTAATCCAGCGCATCAGGCCTTTCGGGAGGGACCGT
Organism: uncultured Muribaculaceae bacterium; assembly: GCA_947632485.1. Classification (GTDB taxonomy): domain Bacteria; phylum Bacteroidota; class Bacteroidia; order Bacteroidales; family Muribaculaceae; genus Lepagella. Next base: position 99,861 of record CANRPJ010000001.1, on the reverse strand, counting down.
AGAGAAAATGGGAAGTCTCCTGAACTTTCTCATACGCTATAGCTCATGGTTCGTTTTTCTGATCTATGTGCTGCTGAGCTGTATGCTTCTTTTCCGTTCCAACGACTACCAGAGGTCAGTATATCTGACTTCGGCAAACTCCCTGACTGCCGGCACCTATGAAGCGGTAGCCGACGTAAAAGGTTATTTTGCTCTAAAAAGCATCAACGAAGGATTGGAAGAATCCAACGCTGCCCTACTGAACGAAGTGTTAAATCTTAAGGACGAGCTGGCAACCTTAAGAGCAGAAGTTGGAGACTCTACGTATGCCCCTCGGTTCGATTATGTGGCAGCCAAGGTCATAAACAACAGTACTCGTAGACCCAATAACTATATCACGATCCAGCGTGGATCTGACGATGGGGTTGAGCGTGGAATGGGAGTAGTAGGGAATGAAGGGATTGTAGGTATTGTAAATGCCGTTGGCTCGCGCACGGCACGAGTCAGTTCCGTACTCAATGAAGGTCAGCACTACTCCGTGAAACTTAAGGATACCCCTTTTGTGGGTTCCCTGATCTGGAAAAGTGGCGACCCTACGGTAGCATATATGACCGAGGTAGCGCGCCACGCAAAATGGCATAAAGGCGACAGCGTAGTGACCAGCGGTTATTCTACAACCTTTCCGGAAGGTATTCCGGTTGGGGTGGTAGTGGCCAGAGTGAAAGGAGCCGATGATAACTTCTTTACCCTTAGGGTCAAGCTTGCTTCAGATTTCGATCGTCTGAGCACCGTCAGAGTAATTAGAGATGAATTGAAGTCGGAGCTTGATTCTCTCGAGACTTTTGACTTTCAGGAGAATAAGGTAATAAGATGAAGACAGCTCTGCAGTTGATAGTGCTTTCGGTAGTTCTGGTGCTGATCCAGCTATTGATCTGCAATAACATCGTCTTATTCAATGTGGCGATTCCCATCGTGTTTATCTATGTGATAATATGGGCACCGTTATGGCTAAATCAAAGCTTATTGCTTACAATCGCCTTCCTGTTGGGCCTGATAGTTGATATCGGCTCTGACACTCCCGGAATGAACGCTCTCGCCTGCACTTTGCTTGCTATGCTTAAGCGTCCGGTGTTCTATGCCTATATGGAGCATGACGATCATTCTGATGAGATTACACCTTCGCTTTCCTCAATGGGCGTATGGGATTATTGCAAATATTTGCTAACAATGGTTGCAATATATTGCATATTGATATTTAGCATAGAATATTTCTCATTTGCTGACGTTAAGGAGATAGCCATAATGGCCGGTTACAGTACGGCCATGACTTTTTTGCTGTTGATCGGTATCGACAGTCTAATGAAAGGCAAACGTGAGAAAAGACTATAAACTTGAGAGGAGAAAGTTCGTGATCGGAGGCTTTGTAGTCCTGATTGCGGCTATCTTCGTGGCGCGTCTTTTTGCGCTTCAGGTTGGCGAGGGCAAATATAAGGAGCATGCTGACAGTAATGCCTTTTTAAGGCGCACGGTATATCCTGCCCGAGGGCTAATCTATGACCGTAAGGGTCGTCTGCTGGTATATAATCGCCCGGCCTATGATGTGATGCTCGTGCCCCGCGATGTTAAGGAATTCGATACGCTGGCTTTCTGCAAAGTGGTCCGGCTTTCGATAGAGGAGTTCAGGGAGCGTTGGGCCGCAATGAAAGATGTGAGGAAAAATCCCGGATATTCCGATTACACTCCTCAAAAGCTTCTGAGTCAGATTTCAGAGGAGGAATATGGCCGCCTTCAGGAGAAACTTTTCGAGTTTCCCGGTCTCTTCGTGCAGAAACGAACGCTGCGTGAATATACATATCCGAATGCCGGCAATGTGTTGGGAAATATCCGTGATGTTTCGGCAGCCGATCTCGAAAACGACCGCTATTACCGCCCTGGCGACTATACGGGCGATCTCGGCGTGGAGAAGAGCCATGAGAAGCATCTCAGAGGAGTGAAAGGCGTTGAGATCCTGATGAAAGACGCCAACGGCAGAGTACAGGGAAAATTTGAAGACGGACGTCACGATAAAGCCCCTGTATCGGGTAGAAATCTAACCTTATCGCTCGATATGGAGCTGCAGGCGTATGGAGAGCAGCTGATGCAAGGAAAGATTGGCGCCATTGTAGCTATCGAACCGGAAACGGGCGAAGTGCTCGCCTTGGTTTCTTCACCAGGCTATGATCCTTCACTCCTTATCGGCAAGCAGAGAGGAGCCCATTATGCTGAGCTTGTGCAGGATCCGTATAAACCTCTATATGACAGAGCACTTCAGGCCGGTTATCCTCCGGGATCCACTTTCAAGCCGACTCAGGGTCTGATATTCCTGCAGGAAGGAGTCATAACGCCATCGACCATGTATCCTTGTTATCACGGATATATCAACGGCTTGCGTGTAGGCTGTCATGGTCATGGGTCGCCTATCGCTCTCAAACCGGCACTTCAGACCTCTTGTAATGCCTATTTCTGCTGGGGATTCAAGAACATGATAGATAAGCGTGGCACCAAAGTAACCAATCAGTTTGATAAATGGAAAGACTACATGGTCCAGATGGGCTACGGCTATAAGTTGGGAATAGATCTTCCTCACGAGGGTCGTGGCTTCATACCTAATTCTGCTTTCTATGACAAAGCGAGGAAAGGGAAGTGGAGCGGGAATTCCATAATATCAGTATCGATCGGACAGGGTGAAGTGCTTGCCACACCGCTTCAGATTGCAAATCTTTGTGCTACAGTGGCAAATCGCGGTTGGTTCCGGACTCCTCATATAGTAAAGGAGGTTGAAGATACGGTGCTCGACGCCTCGTTCATTGAGAAGCGTAGACCCGCAATTGACCGTAAGCATTACGAAACTATAGCTGAAGGCATGCGAATGGCTGTGCTCGGAGGCACATGCCGTGGAGCTGCTCTACCGGGAATAGAGGTATGCGGTAAGACCGGTACTGCACAAAATCCTCACGGAAAGGATCATTCGGCTTTCATAGGATTCGCGCCGTATCATAATCCCAAGATCGCTGTGTGCGTATATGTGGAGAATGCCGGCTTCGGTGCCACCTATGGAGTTCCGATCGGTAGCCTTATAATGGAAAAGTATCTCACAGGCGATATTTCCCCTGCGCGGAAAGGCCTGGAAGAAAGAATGATGAATGCAAACACTATCATCAGCAGCGGGGTCAAAAAACACTGATACCGGAGTATCGGTATTTCGGTCGCTCGACTGGTTTACAGTCGGGCTTTACCTGCTTCTTGTAGTTGGAGGTGCCATAAGTATCTACGCGGCGAGCTATGACTTCGATAATGCGAGCATGTTCGATATGAGTGAATTCTCCGGCAAGCAGTTCATGTGGATAGGGATCTCTCTTCTCGTAGGCCTCTCCTTACTATTGATCGACAGTCGATTATATGAAGCTTATGCCTACCCGATATATGGTGTAGTATTGCTATTGCTTGTCATAACTATCTTTATCGCTCCTGATATTAAGGGTTCGCGCTCATGGCTTGTTTTCGGACCCATCAGCCTTCAGCCTGCCGAATTCGGAAAGTTTGCTACAGCTCTTGCCTTAGCCAAACTCTTTGATAGCTATAACTTTAATCTAAACGGCAAGAAGTCAGACTATATGAGGGCTCTGATCATTATCTTCCTGCCGGTTATGCTTATTCTGATGCAGAAAGAGACAGGGAGCGCCCTGGTATATTTCTCCTTATTTTTCGTGCTCTATCGCGAAGGCATGAGCGGATTAGTACTATGCGCTGTGCTCGGAGCCATTACATATTTTGTAGTTGCAGTAAAATACACCGAACCTCTGCTTCTTGGCATTCCCGCAGGTGAATTTGCCGTATTTCTCATCATTAGTCTGGTGTTTCTCGGGATGCTCGCTTTCTATTGCCGCGATTTCATAATTGCGCGCAATGTAATTCTCGGATTCTTAGCGAGCGGAGCAATAGTCGGAACGCTGGCTGCTTTCGGCATAATAGTAAATGGTAAAGTCTTTTTTCTTTCACTGCTTGGTGCCGGCTGCAGCTATGTGGCTATCGTAATGTTCAGATACAAGATTCAGAAGTTTGTAATCACAATAGCTACCGTAGTACTGTCAGTAGGTTTTCTCTTCTCAGTCAACTACGTGTTTGGCCATGTGCTTCAGCCTCATCAGCAGATGCGAATAAAAGTGGCTTTAGGTATTGTGGAAGACCTTCGCGGAGTGGGTTATAATGTGAATCAAAGCAAGATTGCTATCGGTTCAGGAGGACTCACCGGTAAGGGTTTTCTGAACGGCACACAGACGAAGTTGAAATATGTGCCCGAACAGCACACTGACTTCATATTCTGCACTATTGGTGAAGAAGAAGGATTCGCTGGTTCTGTCACCGTTTTGACGCTATTTGTAGCTCTTATACTCAGAATTATCCATCTGGCCGAAAGGCAGCGTAATGCTTTCGGACGGGTATATGCCTACTGCGTAGCGAGTTTCTTGATTTTCCACGTCTGTATCAATATCGGTATGGTGATGGGATTGTGTCCGGTGATTGGCATACCACTCCCCTTCTTCAGTTATGGCGGCTCCGCACTGTTAGGCTTCACCATTCTCCTTTTCATTCTGTTGCGAATCGACGCAGCCCGCAACGAAAGGATCTGAACGTATGAATCTCAAGTTGCCCGGTAAAATAAGACGTTCAGAATTAAGACTTGCCATCGATATGCTCATGGTAAGCCTTCTGGTCATCTTTGCTCTTTTTTTGGCGGCCAACCAATTTTTAATTAACCCGCCCTATGTAGATCCTGAGCGTTATCCGGTAAGAGGAATCGATGTATCGTCGCACAACGGCACGATAAATCTGGATGCCGCTGCTTCAGATGGAATCGAGTTTATCTTTATCAAGGCCTCAGAAGGATCCGAACATAAAGATACCAACTTTAACATTAATTACGATAAAGCGAGGAAAGCGGGTCTCAAGACCGGGGCATACCACTATTTCAGATTTGATAAAGACGGAGTGAAGCAAGCAAGGAATTTCCTTGAAGCTCTGAACCATAGGCATCTTGACCTTGGAATAGCTATCGATGTAGAAGAAGCGGGCAATGCGCATGGAGTGGATACTACTGACGTGAAACGCAGACTCCGCGATATGGTAGACTACCTTAATCTTCTGGGTCATAGGGTAATGCTATATACTAACCGCGACGGCTATTATGATTATATAGCAGAGGAATTTCAAGGAAGTCCTCTATGGATCTGCAGTTTCAATCGGGTTCCTATCAATGCAGACTGGACCTTTTGGCAATATGATCATCACGGACGCGTTAAAGGAATAAAGGGAGATGTAGATCTCAATGCCTATGTCGGGTCCAGAAAAGACTGGGACTACAACTTCGGCGGAAAGGAGCAAGCGAAATGAAGAAGTTTTTGATTTCAACCATAATTGCACTGTGCAGTGCCTTTACTGCACAGGGTTTCGTATGGAAGAATGAAAGCATTCTTTCGCAAGGAAGCTGGCATAAAGTCGCAGTAGAGCAAACGGGTTTGCAGTTTATCAGCCGGAATCAGTTGTCAAAAATCGGTCTAACTCCTGAAACAGCTTACATCTACGGCTATGGCGGAATCGCTATTTCAGAATCGGAGCCTGCTTCTGCGCCAGACGACCTGCCTCCAGTAGCATGTGTTCGCACGCCGGAAGGTATCTACTTCTTTGGAGTTGGAACAGTTGATATAGTTTCGGGAAATGAAAGAACCCGTAATCCCTATTCTACCGTAGGCTATTATTTCCTTTCTGATCGGAAACCAGAAGGATCTGAACTCAAATTAGAGAGGAGGATTCCTGAACAGGGAGTAAAAGCTATTGATAGCTTCACCCAGCGGATTCTGCATGAGAAGGAACTTGCAATGGCCGCCAATACGGGCCAGCTTGCTTTGGGTGAAGACTTCAGGGCCAATAACTTGCAAAATTTCAATCTGAGTTTACCTGGAAAGATCAGTAAAGAAGTTGACATAGCTGTAAAATTTGCCACCCGTACTACTAATGGGTCGTCCTCACTTTTTGTATCTGCCAACGGTCAGCGTCTTCCTTCCACAACTTCTGATAATATTGCTCCTGTCACTACTTCCGAACGCTTCATTCGCACGCAGCTCACAGAGAAGAAAGCTGACGTAGAAGGGAAAGATATTACGGTCGGTATTCAGTATATTCCAGTAGGAGCTGTATTTACCGCAAGACTTGATTACATAGTAGCAAGCTATCTGAGGCAACTCCTGCTTGATTCGGAGCCTCTTTTGTTTGAGCTGGAGGCAGAGGCCCCGGCAGCAAAAATTGAGGGTTTCTCTAATGCTCATCTGTGGGATATTACCGATCCTACTTCACCAATTGAAATCGAAGGTGAGATTGAGGGGGAGACTATGACATTTGCTCACCCTAAGGGTCAGAAGAGAAGATATATAGCTTGGAAAGAAGGAATGAAGCTTCCAGAGTCACCGATAGCAGCTAACGGTAATAATCAGAACCTTCATGCTATGAGCGTGCCTGATATGCTCATAATAGCGCCGGAGCAATTCCGCGAAGCAGCTGAAAAGGTAGCGGCCCTTCATCAAGATAAAGATGGTCTGGAAGTGGCAATCCTCACACCGACAGAAATCTATAATGAGTTCTCCTCCGGAACTCCTGATGTTAATGCCTATCGACGCCTCATGATGATGTGGCGCCAACGGGGTGGCGATAAATTCAGATGGTGCCTTCTTATGGGTAAACCTACCAATAACCCTCGAAAGATAGGCAAAAATGACAATGGCATTGAACCGGTACTGATCTGGCAATCTGAAAACGAGGAATCACAAACTACCTCTTTCAGCACTGATGACCTCATTGCTATGCTCGATGATACAGGTACAGGATTTGACATGGCATCGGCTAAACTTGACATAGCAGTTGGTCGTATGCCCGTTTCTACTCCTGAAGAAGCTTTAAAGGCTGCCATCAAACTTGAGCGTTATGTGAATAACTCCGACTTCGGAAGTTGGAGAAATTCAGCACTGGTAATCGCTGATGATCAGGATAAGGGCGTGCATCTGGAACAGGCAGAAAGCATAGTTCGCAATCTGCAGGCTGAAGGTAATGGTTCTGACTTCAATATAAGTAAATTGTACCTCGACTCATACCCTTTACGCCTTACTCCAACCGGCTCAGCCTATCCTGAAGCGAAGGAGAAGATGTTGAAGACCTGGCAAAACGGCGTTCTCCTTATTGATTACATCGGTCACGCTAACACCAAGAGCTGGGGACATGAGGGACTTCTTAATTGGGCCGATATTGCAGGACTGAAGACCGACTGCCCTCCTTTCGTATATGCCGCCACATGCGATTTCGGACGCTGGGACGATGATGCGGATCTCAGCGGAGCCGAATTGATGTGGGCTTTACCAGATGGAGGTGCAATCGGAGTGATAACCGCCAGCCGCGTGGTTTATATCAACTCCAATGGAGTGCTCAACAACGCAACCATGAGGCGAATGCTTACAAAAGATCACTCTGGCAAGGGGCGCACGATCGGAGAAATCTATCGAGATGGGAAAAACGGTCAGACCGGATCGGATACCAATAAACTGCGCTATCTGCTAATGGGCGATCCTGCTATGCGTCTTCTCCGCCCGGAGCTCCATGTCGAGATCGATTCTATAGCGGGAATCTCCGTTCCGGAGGCTGCCGCTACGGGAGACCTCCCGATGCTGAAAGCTGGGTCAAGAGTTGCCGTAACGGGAAGGATACTAACTTCAGAAGGTACTCTCGCATCAGATTTCAATGGTTTTATAGAGCCATCTCTTTTTGATGCTGAGATTCCTGTAGAAACTCTTGGCAACGGTGCTGATGGACGCAAAATGCTCTACAATGACAGGAATGAGCGTATCTCTACCAGCCGGGCATCAGTGAGAGACGGACTTTGGAAAGCAGAACTTTTGCTCCCCGTCGATATCTCCGGTAACTATAGTCCTGCTCTCCTTACCGCTTATGCCGCATCTACTGATGGACAGGATGCAGCCGGAGCAACAGAAAATCTTTACGTCTACGGTTGGGAAGAGAATCCAGACGAAGATCTCGAAGGGCCGTCAATCCAGAATCTCTGGATCGGAAGTGAAGCTTTCTCCAGCGGTGATATAATAGCGGAAGGTGCTGTACTCCATGCAGACATTAGCGATGAATCAGGTATCTATCTCGGAACCGGTTCAATAGGTAACTCTATGACAATTGAGATTGACGGTGGCGATATGATCCTTACCGATGCAGCGTTGTTCTGCACACCTGTGGCCGATGACCCCAGCAGTGTGGTGCTTTCCTATCCTCTTCCTGAATTGCAGCCAGGCAATCACTCTCTGACCCTGAAAGTATGGGACAATAACAAGAATTCCTCGGTAGCTTCTGTCGACTTCGGTATCTCCGCACGCGGAATCAAGTCAGGAATAGTAGTGCGTCCTGATCACAATCCTGCTACTACAGGAGTAGAATTTATTGTTAGCGGGACGGGAGTAGCTAACATAAAACCCATTAGTATAAGCATCTACGATTTGCAGGGACATATGCTGTGGCAGTCGGAAAAGGTGGAGCAAGGACTTTCCTGGGATCTGAAGGATCATGGCTTGAACAGAGTGGAAAGAGGAATCTACATATATCGTGTGGAGTATGTTGATGGTGAGGGTCATAGAAGAGCTGCCTCCGGACGTCTTGCTGTCACAGGGCTGTAAGCCACCTTTCTGATTTGCTGAAAAAATAGTAACTTCGCAAAGTTTTTACGGTGAGGCTTCGACCAAAATGGCCTCTCTGTTGTTATGTAGATGGGTTTATATGCCCACATATATAAACTAACTGTGAATGCTGATTCCATAATATATGCCTGAAAAGAGTAATATAACCTCAAAGACCGATAGCCTTAAAGAAACGATCATAAAGGCGGCATCATCAAAAAAGGCCGAAAGAATAGCTTTAATCAGTCTGTCGAAGATTGAGGGAGCTCCCGTAGGAATGATGGTAGTATGTGAAGGCAGAAGCCCTACACAAGTTGCCGCTATTGCCGATGGTGTAAGCGATGAGGTGGCCCGATCGCTCCGTATTCACCCCGCTGCCACGTCCGGTAGAGCGGGAGCTACCTGGATAGCTGCTGACTATGGCGAGATAATTCTTCATGTAATGACTCCCGATGCGCGCAGCAGGTATGCTCTTGAAGAGCTCTGGAGCGATGCTGAAATTTCGTGGACAGAAGACTAAACTACAGATCAAAGTATTAACTACAAATATATTATTCGCAAGTGAGCGCCCTGATACCCAATAATAAAAAGCGTGGCAACAAGAAACCGTTGCTCAACATGTACTGGATGTATGGTATTATTATCCTCTCGCTGATAGGACTATACTATTTCCAGGACGGAAGCCAGACCAAAGAAGTGGACTGGACTGAATTCGAAAAGGCTGCTACGGAAGGCTACGTAGAGAAAATCGTAGTGCTGTCGCAAAACGGCATAGCGGAAGGCTATCTTACACCGGAAGGAGCGAAAGCTGAAAAATTTGTCGACAATCCCACTTCTGACGGGGATAAGAAAATAGAGTGTACAATCCCTTCTGCAGAGAAAATGCAGGATAAGATTGATGCTTGGAATGCCGCGCTCGTGGCTGCCGGGAAACCTGAAATAAAGGTCAACTATGAGAAAGGTTCCGACCTGATGAAGTTCTTCTGGTTCTTCGGTCCCATACTGGTGTTCATATTCTTCATGGTCTATATGTCGAAGCGCATGGCAGGCGGAGGAGGTGCACAAGGAGGTATCTTCAATGTGGCAAAATCAAAGGCAAAAGTATTCGACAAGAATAATGGATCTACCGTCACATTCAAAGATGTAGCCGGCTTGGCTGAGGCTAAGGTCGAGGTAGAGGAGATTGTGGAGTTTCTGAAGAATCCTCAGCGCTACACTGAGCTCGGTGCAAAGATTCCTAAAGGAGCTCTTCTCGTTGGCCCTCCGGGCACGGGTAAGACTCTTCTGGCAAAAGCTGTAGCCGGTGAGGCTGACGTACCCTTCCTTTCAATGTCGGGTTCTGATTTCGTCGAGATGTTTGTAGGTGTAGGTGCGGCTCGAGTTCGCGATCTCTTCAAGCAGGCTAAGGAGAAAGCTCCCTGTATCGTGTTTATCGATGAGATTGACGCTGTAGGACGGGCTCGCGGCAAGAACCCCAATATGGGAAGCAATGATGAGCGTGAGAACACCCTCAACCAGATGCTTACAGAGATGGACGGCTTCGGTTCCAACAATGGTGTAATCATTCTTGCAGCCACAAACCGCGCTGATATGCTTGACAAGGCGCTTCTGCGTCCCGGCCGTTTTGACCGTCAGATTTATGTGGATCTTCCGGAATTGACGGATCGAATGGAGATTTTCAATGTGCATCTGCGTAATATAAAGGTAGCTGCCGATCTCGATGTAGAACAGCTTGCGCGCCAGACTCAAGGATTTTCCGGTGCTGAGATAGCAAATGTCTGCAATGAGGCCGCTCTTATAGCTGCTCGCAACAACAAGCAAGAGGTAGAATGGAATGATTTCATGGCCGCTATTGACCGCATAGTAGGTGGTCTGGAGAAAAGATCTCGCATTATAACCGACGATGAGAAGTTCTCTATCGCCACTCACGAAGCCGGACACGCTACAATAGGCTGGCTAATTGAATATGGTGATCCTCTCGTAAAAGTCACCATAGTGCCGCGTGGCAGAGCGCTTGGAGCTGCGTGGTATGCTCCGGAAGAGAGACAGATCATGCCTACACAGGCTCTTCTTGACAAGATGTGCGGGCTTCTCGGAGGCAGGGCTGCGGAGGAGGTATTTCTCGGCCAGGTAGGCACCGGTGCAAGCAATGATCTGGAGCGATGCACAAAGATTGCCCGTGCTATGGTTATGATGTATGGAATGAGCCCTCAGCTCCCGAATCTCAATTACAACGATTCCACAGGTCAGGAGTATGGCTTTACTAAGCCTTTCTCAGAAGGCACGGCATCAGTGATTGACCAGGAAGTGATGCGAATCGTCAATGAGCAATATGAGCGCGCAAAAGCTATTCTGCGTGAACATGCCGCGCAGCATAATAAGCTACGGGATATGCTTGTGGAGCGTGAGGTGATTTTCCACGACGACGTGCAGGGCGTGCTCGGCGAAAGGCCGTGGAAATCGCGCACTGACGAGATTATGGAGATCAATCGTAAGGAAGAGGCGAAAAAAGGCTTGCTCCCTCCTCCTGATCAGAAAGATGATAGCAAGATTGGTGATGACAAAGGTGAGGAGACTGGCTCCGACGAAGATGACGATGCCGGAACTCCCCCACCCTTTAACAAATAGCCAGAATACATTCCGCCTAAGAGCGGAATGTGTTTTGCTTCGCAGGAAACTCTAAATCAACTTGCAGTTTTCCAAAAGCGAGTATTGTTGGTCAATTTTTCCTTTAATGTAGCCTATAGCTGACGTAGGAAAGACCATATTTTGTAATTTTGTCTGTTACAACTATAGAACTAAACAAAAACAGTGATAATAAACTTATGAAGAACAAGAGTTTGATTTGGACAATGCTGGCAGGTGCCCCGCTTCTTACGCTCGGATCCTGCGGCGGAGGCCAAGGTCAGCAGGCGGCTGCAGGTCAGCAGGCGCCCGAACTTGCTGTGATTACTATTGGTGAGGAGGATACCTCTCTGGAGACTGCCTATCCGGCCTCTCTTCACGGTAAGAACGATGTGGAAATTCGTCCGCAGGTAAGCGGATTCCTCACTAAAGTGTGCGTACAGGAAGGTCAGAAGGTAAGCAAAGGTCAGGTGCTCTTCACAATCGACCAGGTGCAGCTTCAGGCTGCCGTAGATGCTGCTAATGCAGCTGTAGCAGTGGCTCAGGCTAATGTAAATACAGCGCAGACCAACGCAACCAACAATAAAATTCTGCTTGATCAGAATATTATCAGCCAATCGTCATACCAAACTTCTGTCGATGCTCTTAATGCGGCCAAGGCTCAGTTGAATCAGGCACAGGCAAATCTCGTTTCTTCACGCCGCAATCTCTCCTATTCTACGGTTACGGCTCCGTCGGCTGGAGTTGTCGGCACAATCGATTTCAAGGAAGGTGCACTCGTATCTCCCTCTACTCTTCTTACGGTGCTTTCAGAAAATTCTAATATGGAGGCCTATTTCTCACTCAACGAGAAGGAGATTCTTGAGATGACAGATGGTGGACGCAGGAGCATCAAGGCAGCCATGGATTCTCTTCCTGAAGTTACGCTGCGCCTTGCCAATGGAGAGACCTATCCCTATAAGGGAAAGATTATCTCAATTTCCGGTGTGCTTGATTCCAATACCGGTAGCGCCACGGCTAAGGCTTCTTTCCCTAACCCGGAAGGAATGCTCCACAGCGGCAACACAGGACAGGTGCTGATACCCTCCTTCTCGCAAAACGCAATTCTCATTCCGCAGAAGGCCACCTACGAAATCCAGGATATGAAGTTCTGCTATGTAGTAGGAGATTCCAGCAAAGTTCATTCCACTCCTATTGAGATATCGGCAAACAACGATGGGAAAAACTATATCGTTACTTCCGGACTTAAGCCGGGCGATGTAATTGTAGTGGAAGGCGTAGGTACTAATGTAAATGATGGCATGATCATCACGCCCAAGAGCGGAAGCGCTGCTCCAGAGCAGTCAGGAGCTCCTCAGGGTAAATAAACAGGATAACGACTGAAGTGAAGATTCAGAAATGAAATTAGCAACATTCATAAACCGCCCGGTACTATCTACGGTGATTTCAGTTTTCATCGTAATTTTCGGTATTCTGGGCTTGATGGGACTGCCAATTGAGCAGTATCCTGATATAGCGCCCCCGACGGTACTTGTAAGCACTACATATACTGGAGCAAACGCTCAAACGGTGCTTAACTCTGTGATCGCACCTCTCGAGGAGCAGATTAATGGTGCAGAGAACATGGATTATATGGTTTCATCTGCTACCAACAATGGTTCAGCCTCAATCGAGGTGCACTTCAAGCAGGGTATGGATCCTGACATGGCTGCCGTCGATGTTCAGAACCGTGTCTCTAAGGCAACCTCCTTCCTTCCCTCTGAGGTCAATCAGGTGGGCGTCATAACTCAGAAACGTCAGTCGTCGATGCTTATGGTAATCGGTATGTATGATCCCGATGATAAGTACACCACTCAGTTTATCGACAACTATATGGCCATCAACATTCTTCCACAGATTAAGCGTGTGGCGGGTGTAGGTGAGGCTATGGCCTTCGGTTCTGACTATTCAATGCGCATCTGGCTCAAGCCCGATGTGATGGCCCAGTACAAGCTCATGCCTTCCGACGTTACGGCCGCGCTCGCTGAGCAGAACATCGAGGCAGCTCCGGGTCAATTCGGTGAGCAAGGAAATCAAAGTTTCCAGTATGTGCTTAAATATAAGGGACGCCTTTCTGAAGCATCTGAATTTGAAGATATTATCCTTCGAGCCTCTTCTGATGGCCAGATCCTTAAGCTTAAAGACGTGGCCGATGTAGAACTCGGACGTCTCACATACAACTTTGCTAACCTTAACGATGGCCATATCGGCTCATCGGCAATAGTGTTCCAGTCGGCAGGCTCCAACGCAACCGAAGTTATTGAGAACATCGAAAAGCTCATGGAGGATGCCCGCAAGTCGCTTCCTGCCGGAATGATACTTATGACTACCATGAGTGTCAACGACTTCCTTTTCGCTTCTATTGAAGAGGTGGTGAAGACGCTTATCGAGGCATTCGTGCTTGTGTTCTTGGTAGTGTTCATTTTCCTTCAGGATTTCCGTTCTACCCTTATACCGATGATCGCAATTCCAGTTGCACTTATCGGTACTTTCTTCCTTCTCTACATCTTCGGCTTTACTCTCAACCTTCTTACGCTGTCGGCACTTGTACTTGCAATTGCGATTGTGGTCGACGATGCCATTGTGGTTGTGGAGGCGGTGCATGCCAAGCTTGACCAAGGCTATAAGTCACCTCGCAAAGCCTCTATCGATGCAATGAACGAGATTGCCGGAGCTCTTATATCTATCACCCTTGTGATGATGCTCGTGTTTATCCCCGTTTCCTTCCTGGGTGGCACGTCCGGTATCTTCTATCGCCAGTTCGGTCTTACCATGGCAATGGCCATCGGTCTTTCCGCTATCAACGCCCTTACCCTCTCCCCTGCTCTCTGCGCACTCTTCCTTAAGGGTCACGAAGAGAAGAACCTCAAAGAGCGTATGAGCGATGCCTATGGTGAGGCCGCCAAGACAATCGCCGCATCTTACAAGAAGCGTTTCTCATTTCCACCGCTGATCACTCTGATTTTCCTTATTGCAGCTATAGTGTTCCTCGTGCTCGGGTGGTACACATTCGAGGACGTAGCTCTTAGCTGCATCGCAGTGGTCGTAGCTCTCCTGGCTCTTATCGGTATTTTCCAGCCTGCTTTCATCAACGCCTTCAATAAATCGTTTGATAAATTGCTCAACGCATACCAGAAAGGCGTAAAGTGGTTTACCTCTAATAAAATTATAGGTTTCGGGTGCGTGGCAGGAGCTATCGTAGTGCTGGTATGGCTTATGGCAATCACTCCAACTGCCCTCGTGCCTACCGAGGATACGGGTACGATTATGGGTGCAGTAACCATGCCACCGGCCACTTCTCAGGAGCGCACCCAGCAGGTGATGAATGAGGTTGACAGCATTATCGGTTCTATCCCGGCTGTTCAGAGCCGTACCGCCATCACCGGCTATAGCTTCGTGGGTGGTGAGGGCAACACCTATGGCTCTTTCATCATCAAGCTGAAACCTTGGGATCAGCGCGATGAGAACACGGAGAGTGCAAGTGCCATTCTCGGACAGCTCTTCATGAAAACAGGTCAGGTGAAAGACGGACGTATCATGTTCTTCCAGCCACCTATGATTACCGGATACTCCGCTACCAATGGTTTTGAGATAAAACTTCAGGATAAAACAGGCGGTAGCCTTGACAAATTCTTCCAGGTTTATCAGAAATTCATTGCCGCTCTCAATGCTGATCCGGATATCCAGATGGCCTACTCGAACTTCAACCCAACTTTCCCGCAGTATCTCGTTGAGATTGATGTAGCGAAGGTAAAGCAGGCCGGACTGACTCAGAACGCAGTGCTCTCCGCTCTGCAGGGTTACTACGGCGGTATGTACATATCAAACTTCAACAGTTTCGGTAAGCTTTACCGCGTCATGATGCAGGCGGAGCCTGATGCCCGCGTGTCGCCGGAGACTCTCAAGCAGATCAAAGTAAGAAACGGTGTTGAAATGGCGCCTATCGACAACTTCGTGAAGCTGACTCGCGTGTATGGTCCTGACATGATCGACCGTTTCAATATGTTTACCGCAATCTCCGTCACCGGTACTCCTACAGCAGGCGTTTCTTCTGGTCAGGCGATAGCCACTATTGAGAGGATCGCGGCTGAGACTCTGCCTGACGGCTACGGCTACGAGTTCGCCGGCATGACACGTGAGGAGGCAAGTGGATCAAGTGGTTCTACAGGCTATGTGTTCATTCTTGTGCTTCTGTTTGTCTACCTCGTACTTTCGGCGCAGTATGAAAGCTACATTCTTCCCTGGGCAGTTATCCTTTCGGTACCGTTCGGTCTGATGGGATCCTTCATCTTCGCTCGCATGATGGATATAGCCAACAATATCTATCTCCAGATTGCGCTCATCATGCTTATCGGTCTTCTCTGTAAGAATGCGATCCTTATCGTGGAGTTCGCACTCGACCGCCGCAAGACCGGCATGAGTATCGTCAAATCGGCCATTCAAGGTGCACGTGCCCGACTCCGTCCTATCCTTATGACCTCTCTCGCGATGATTATCGGTCTTCTGCCGATGATGTTCGCCCACGGTGCAGGTCGTAATGGTAACCAGGCTCTCGGTTCAGGTGCTATCGGAGGTATGTTGATCGGTATGATCTTCCAGGTACTTATCGTACCAGCCCTTTTTGTGGCCTTCCAGACATTGCAGGAGAAACTCTCTCCTCAAAAATGGACGGATAATAACAATTCCGATCTCTCATCGGAACTCGAACAGTATGGTAGAACTGCACCAGCAACAAACCCTGAATGATGAAAAGATTTTTCAGATATATCATTTGTCTGGCTGCTCTGACATGTCTCACGGGCTGCCACATCTACAATAAGTACGAACTCCCTGAAGGCAATGCCATAGTCGACGACTATGCGCATAGCCTCCAGGAGGCTCCTGATAGCCTCACGCTCCCCTATCTCAGCTGGGAGAAGGTGTTCACCGATCCGCAGTTGCAGACTCTTATCAGAGCTGCTCTGACTAACAATAAGGATCTTCAGAACGCCAAGCTCAATATCGATATAGCGCAGGCGCAGCTCAAAGGAGCGAAACTAAGCTATTTCCCCTCGCTCGCATTCACGCCTAACGGTGGCTCCGCAAGCTATGGAGGTTCCCACATGAACTGGAGCTATCAGCTGCCCTTAAGCGCGCAATGGGAAATCGATATTTTCGGCAAGATTCTCAATGCAAAGCGCCAGGCACGTACGGCTCTCGAGCAGAGCGAAGATTATGCCCAGGCTGTGAGGTCACAGATCGTGTGTGGAGTAGCAACCACCTACTACTCCATCGTTCTTCTCAAGCAGCAGCTTGAGCTTACCACACGCACGGCTGAGATCTGGAAAGATCAGGTTCACACCATGGAGCTCATGAAGCAGGCTGGAAGCACTAACGAAGCCGCTGTAGTGCAGAGTAGAGCTAATTATTACAACATTCTCTCTACGATCCCCGACATGGAGCAGCAGATTCAGCTCATGCAGACTTCCCTTTCACTCCTGGTCAATACTTATCCTCAGAACTGGGAAGTGAGCGGAAGCCTCGACTTCTCTCTACCGGTAGAGATTAAAGACGGCATGACGCTTAATTATCTGGCCTCACGTCCCGACGTAAGGGCAGCAGAAAGAGCATTCGCCTCAGCCTATTATGCCACCAATTCAGCTCGGGCTGCCTTCTATCCGTCGCTCGTGATCTCAGGCACCGGTGGTTTCACTAACCTTATTGGAGGCATGATTGTGAATCCCGGTAAATGGTTTGTCCAGATAGCAGGAAGCCTAACGGCACCCATTTTCTCGCGTGGACAGAACATAGCGCGTCTCGAAGCTGCTAAAGCCCAGCAACAGCAGGCTCTGAATAACTTCCAGTATGCTGTGTTGGGAGCTGCAGCCGATGTAAGCGATGCTATGGTCAAGATCACTAAAAACGCTGAGAAGGGTAAACTCGTGCAGAATCAGATCCAGGAGCTTGAAAAGGCTGTGGAGTATACGCAGACTCTCTTCATGGTTGGCCGCGGCACATACCTTGAGCTTCTTACGGCCCGTTCGTCGCTTCTGAATGCCCAGCTCTCAGGGCTCGCCTGCCAGCATGCGCGCGCAGCAGCTCTTATTAGCCTTTATCAGGCTGCCGGCGGCGGCAGATAACCCTCTTTTAATACCACTAAAATCGTAATTGCTATGACTCAACTCAATCCTCTCGCTTACATTAGCCCGTCGGCCAAACTTGGCAACGACGTGCGTATTGACGCCTTCGCCTTTATCGACGACGACGTAGTGATCGGTGATAACTGCCATATCCGCAGCCATGCTTCTGTATTGCGAGGTGTGCGTATGGGTAATGGCAATGTGGTTTATGAAGGAGCTGTTGTCGGAGCTGAACCTCAGGATTTCAGATGGCAAGGAGAGAGATCTTATCTTGAAATAGGAAACAACAATCGTATCCGTGAGCAAGTGATAATAAATCGCGGCTCGCGCGAAGGCAGCTCTACCGTGATAGGCGATGACACCTTTATTATGGCTCAGACTCATATAGGCCATGACTCTCGCGTTGGCGACCACTGCGTGATTGGTAATTCATGCAAGATAGCCGGCGATTGCGCTATTGGTGACTTCGCTATCCTCTCTTCTTCTGTTATTGTTCATGAGCGATGCGAGATCGGCGAATATGTGCTTGTGAAGGGCGGTTGCCGGGTAACTGGCAATGTTCCGCCTTTCGCGGTTATGGCACATAATCCCATCTCCTATTATGGTGTGAATACCTACATTATGCGCTATCGCAAGTTCTCGGAGGAGGCCATTGAAAATGTGGCTAAATGTTTTCGTCACATATATCAGTGTAACACCTCTCTCATCAATGCTATCCGTCGTATCAAAGAAGATATCGGAGATACTCCTGAAAGAGATGCGATCTTGAAGTTTGTGGCTAACCATAATAACAAGCTCGCTGCCCTACCGATTCACGAAGATGACAATTGATCTGAAATCTCCCTGAACCATAAAACTATTAAATGCGAGGAAGGCCACAATAGGTCTTCTTCGCTTTTTCAACTATATTGAAAATTGCTTAACTTTGCGGAAAATCCTTAAGTATGGCGTTGAATCCTCATAAAACCTTGGTAAGAGCAATCTCAGGGGTGGTTTATATAGCACTTGTTGTAGGCCTTCTGCTTACCTCAGATTGGGGATTACCCCTGCTCGCCCTTCTCCTTGCTGTTCTGGCAACTTCTGAATTTCTTACAATTACCGGAGGAGAAGAAGGGTTCAAGTGGAGCCGCATCATCGATATCGTCGCAGTAATGACGATGGTCATGATTCCTATCGACCTGATTTTTTGCGGATGCTGGATAGTTTTGTTTCTCGTGCGTCTCTGCATGAGTCTATATTCCGCGAAACCGGAAAGCGTAAAGCAGATTGCGTTGGTAATGGCTGTTCAGGTTTATGTCGGTGCGCCGTTAGCCTTCATGGTAGCATTGGGAAGCTGGATAGCCTCCCCTATGGCGGTGCTTGCCGTTTTCTTCTTCCTTTGGATCAACGATACTGGCGCATTCACGGTAGGAAGCCTCTTCGGACGCCGGAAATTATTTGAACGAATCTCACCGAATAAGACATGGGAGGGCTTTGCTGGAGGCCTGTTCTTCACTTTGGTTGCGGCGGCACTTTTCGGCATCTATGCTGCCGATTGGTTCAGGCTGCCTTCCAATTTGGGCTTATGGCTCGGAATGGGAGCATTGGTCACGGTTGCAGGTACTTACGGCGACCTGTTTGAAAGCAGCCTGAAGCGTCTTCTTCAGATAAAGGATTCCGGCTGCATAATGCCTGGCCACGGCGGAGTTCTCGACAGGATCGATTCCTTGCTCTTCGCTATGCCTGCAGTTTGTGTCTATCTCGCAATATGGTTCTCTATTTGAACTTGAACCAATAGCCGGCGGTCACGCTGATACCCATCTGGTTCGAAGCGCGAAACATTACGGCATGCTCAGGCTTATAAAGGTTTCCAAGTCCATAATAAAACCTCGCCTCAAGAGAAATGATATGGCGTGAGGCTACATTAAACTCTCCTCCAAGTCCCGCAGCTATGCCATAGTCGAGTTTATTCTGAGGCACTGCCGTAAACTGTGAGTTCGTGCGATCATTCCTTGGAAAATCAGGAAGCGCACTGAAGTCATAGATATCAAAATTGGCTGAATAGGAATCGCTTAAAAGAAATGACACCTGCGGTCCGGCATTGAAGAAGAAACGTCCCCGGCTGCCAAAATAAATGTGAGCCAGTACCGGCACATCGATATAATTAAGAGTCCTCCGGTAGGAATATGGTGCTTCCTCAAAGTTATATTCCCAGCCGCGCTGAGCAAAATTCACCTCCGCCTGCAGGCCGAAGTGAGCCTCTTCTACATAGCGGAACGTAACACCGGCTGTAGCGCCCATCGGAAATTTCTGCTTCACGTTGGGATTGAAAAACATCTTCGACATCTCCAGTCCTCCCTTCACGCCGGCATAAAGGCTCGATCTATAATGGGTCTGGGCCGATACAACGCCCCAGAATGTTGCTAAAAGGGAAATCAATAAGATCTTCTTTCTCATCTTACCATAATTTTCTCAACACCGGCAGGAGTAAACTTAAGAACATAGCTTGCAGGATTCAGGAATCCGGCCCAGTTGCTGGCACGCTCAATCGCTATATCATTCTGAAGCCCCCGGTAATCATTTATCCCTACGTTGAAATCACCGCCGTTGCGGGCTGCTGCCGGAAGGAAGCATGAAGCCACATCATAGCCGGTCACGGAATATAGCGGAAAACTCGGAGTCGGTTCGCGATCAAACATCTTCTGGAAATCCTTAAGGAATCCCTCAGCTTTCACATCGTCTCTATCAAAATAGAATCGCGAAGGTACAATCACTCCCTGCTCTCCAAACCTGGTTTTAAGGCTTTCGGTCATAGTGACCCAGTTGGGACGTCCCATCACTACTATATCAGCTCCCGGCGATTCCTCTTTTGCAGCTTCCAGAGCCGACAGGAGTGAAGTTACATCGTCTTTATGTGTGGCATAGCTATATACCATATATTCTCCCTCCGGATCAAACACATAGTTGGCAAGATCCTCAACCGATATATGTTTCTTATGCACGAAAAGATCCTGAATCTCAGAGGCTATCTGGTCAGCCTGGTCAATTCCTCCTACGAGAAGAAGTGTCCTGTTGCCATGTTCAGATTTCACATAGTCGCTCACAGCGGCATTGAAATAGCTCGAAGGTGGCAACAGCTGAACTATGAAAGGATTATTCACATAAGCCTCACTCTTCACGTCGAATACATTGATTATCTCCGTCTTGTTTTCAAGACCGAAATCAGTCAAAGCAGCCGGGAGCTCTCCGTCGCAGGTAGATATTATCAGATTCACAGTATTAAGAATCGAATCGGGCACATCAGCTGGAACCGTTCCCTTAATCACGTTCAGATTTATCTGAAGCCCTGACGTTTTCAGCTTATCTACAGCCAAAAGCACTCCCCGCGTAAAATCAAGATCACGGGCCGAGGTTGGTTCAGTAAGAAGAATCAACGCATTCACTCTATCTGGACCAAGCGTCTCATCTATCTTATTTATCTCATTATAAAGTTCTTCTCTTCCTTCAGAGGTCTCTTCTCTTGGATCTATCTCCTCAATTTCCTTCACCACGGTCACAGTCTGAGTAGCCGGAACTGCCATCTGCTCGTTTTTCTTCAGTTCCGACCCCGGATTGGCCGATTTCAACTCTTCCACGTCGGTGCCGGTCTTCTCAGCCACGCTTTCCCAGGTATCACCCTTCTTCACTTTGTAAGTTCCGAAGCCCGAAAGCTGCTCTTCCTCCACCTGCTCTCTCTTTACCCGGTCGGCATTAGATCCCGGCTGAATCTTTATAGTGGTTCCAGAGCGGAAATTTTGTTCCGACACTCCCGGATTCAGATACATAATGTCTTCTACAGTAGTGCGGTATTCCTTTGCCACGGCATAGAGCGTATCGCCATTTTTCACTTGATAGAAATAATAAGCTGTGTCATCTGGAGTCTGCTCTATCGTAATAGTCTCCCCAGCCTTCAGACCTGTACGTGCCGACGGGTGAGAGGCATAGATCTGTTCCACTGGAATGCCATATAATCTCGATATGCTGTAGACCGTCTCTCCCTTCTTTACCTGATGCACGATCGACCCGGGACCATCATTCTTCAACACCTTTGTCTCGTCAAGCGGTTCAGGCATAGCATCGCCAGTAGGATAATAAATCTTCATATCCTTCTTAAGCGAGGTCACGGCTGCCGGATTAAGCTCCCGCACCACTGACTCTTTCCACCCAAGCTTTTTGCAGATACCATAGAGCGAATCGCCCTTTTTTGAAGTATAGTAATAGTACTTCTTGCCTAAGATCTCAACCTTCGGCAACTCCGTTTGCGCTGCGGATTCTGGCGCCGTAAACGCTACGCAGGCAGCAAATATCAGCAATATGTAGAAACGCTGTTTCATTCTCTTCTATAAATATCTGCAAATTTAGCTAATTGACCCGACAAACCCAACCCCACGCAACAAAAGCGGCGCCCCGAAGCCGGGAGGCCGCTTTATTGCAATCAATTCTATGGATTTAGAGCAGGGCTTCAAGCTTCGATTCGAGATCGGAAAGCTTTACCAGACCCACGCTGCGATCCTTCAACTCGCCATCTTTGAAGAAGAGCACGGTCGGAATATTACGCACGCGGTTTTCGGAAGCGATCTCATCATTTTCATCGATATTGATCTTACCTACTTCCACCTTTCCGGCATATTTCTCAGCCAGTTCCTCTACTACCGGACCGAGCTTGATGCATGGACCGCACCATTCTGCCCAGAAATCAATCACAACAGGTTTGCCGGAGGCTATAGCCTCGCGAGCGGTTGCGTCAGTGAATTTTGTAGCCATCTTTAGTTTGTTGTTAAGTATTTAATGATTATATCTTTCTATGCAGTCGCTATAGAATAACGCATCTCATTCGAATCGAGCAGTCTGATCACCTCCTTATCGAGATTTACCTTCTTTCTCGATCTCAATTTTATCACCCGCCGGTTCTTAGGATCGAAAAGACTTATGACCAACTGTCCTTTACGGCGCTTGGGATCTTCATTTTCCAAAGCCGCTTTCACGGAATCGAGAATTGCAATCTCCTCACCGTCGAGCTCAAGGTTCAGAACCATCACATTGGCTATCTTTCCCTTCAGATCGTCGAGCGCTGATATCCTTTCAATCTTTGTTTCGGGCCTCTGCGGTTTAGTATCTCCCGGCTTAGGACGGAAGCGTGGAGGCTCTACCTTCATTTTCACATATAGAGCAGCTCCCTTCACTGCCAGAGGCGCATAAGCCTCATAATTCTGCCCGAACAGGAAGATCTCAGCCTTACCGGAATAGTCTTCAAGACTCATTATACCGTATGGCCTGCCGGTTTTAGATATCTTGGTAGTAAAATCAGTTACGAGCCCCCCCATCGATATCTCGGTGCCTATTGCATTGCGGGCCGAATCAAAATCGGCGCAACGCGTTTTGCAACCATACTTAATCTCGATTTCGTAGACATCGAGCGGGTGGGCCGAAAGGTAAATGCCCAGCAGCTCCTTTTCCCTATCGAGAAGCTGCAGCCTGCTCCAGGCGCTATACGATGGGAAGGGAGGTTTAGCCGTTTCAATAGGCTCTATATCGTCGAAAAGGCTTGCCTGAAGCTTATTCTGATCCGCTTGGTAGCGCTGCCCATATTTTACCAACACATCGCTCCATGTTGTATCAAACGCATCAGCTACGAACATCTCTCTCGGCAATTCAAAGCTATCGAAAGCTCCCGACATGGCGAGCGATTCAAGAGCGGCCCGGTTACATGCTCCAGAGGGCACACGCTCCACAAAATCGAATATATCCTTGTACGGACCGTTGGTTTCACGCTCCTCAACTATCGCCGAAACCGCCGCTACACCTACACCCTTGATTCCAGCCAGTCCGAAACGGACACTACCATCAGGAGCCACACTGAATTTCTCCATCGAAAGGTTCACGTCAGGCCCCTTCACCTCTACGCCCATACGCACGCATTCGTCCATGGCGTTTTTCAGCTTGTCGCTCGCCGTGAGGTTACGGCTCATCACTCCCGCCATATATTCTGCCGGGTAGTTGGCTTTCAGATAGGCTGTCTGGTAAGCCACCCAGCTGTAGCAGGTAGCGTGGCTCTTATTGAAGGCATACTTGGCGAATTCCTTCCAGTCGCTCCAGATTTTCTCCAGAGTTTCCTTATTATAGCCGTTTTTCTCACCGCCCTCATAAAATTTCACCTCCAGCTCAGCCATCTTGGATAGCTGCTTCTTACCCATAGCCTTACGCAACACGTCGCTTTCACCGCGCGTGAATCCGGCCAGCAATCGCGAGAGAAGCATCACCTGCTCCTGATATACAGTAATGCCGTAAGTATCCTTAAGATACTTCTCCATTACCGGAATATCATACACTATCGGCTCCTTCCCATGCTTGCGGGCTATGAAAGAAGGGATATATTCCATCGGCCCCGGGCGATAGAGGGCGTTCATCGCTATGAGGTCTTCAAACTTCGATGGCTGAAGCTCCCGCAGCGAAGATTGCATTCCGGCACTTTCAAACTGGAAAGTCGATGTAGTGCGCCCCTCGCAATATAGTTTGAAGGTCGCAGCATCATCGAGCGGAATATTGTCAATATCAAGATCAATTCCGCGGTGGCGCTTTATATTTTCAAGAGCCTCCTTTATAATGGACAGGGTCTTCAGGCCGAGGAAGTCCATCTTTATCAGGCCTGTTTCCTCGATCACGCTACCTTCATACTGCGTGGTGATAACTCTTTCGCCATCGGCATCTACAGCCGTCGACACCGGCACCCAGTCCGTGATTGGGTCGCGTCCGATTATCACTCCGCAGGCGTGCACACCTGTACCCCTCACATTGCCTTCCAGTTGGCCGGCATATTTCATCACCTCGCGCACCACCGGATCCGGGTTCTCAGCCTCAGCGGCAAAGGCCTTGTCATAGCGGAGGCAGTTCTTGAAATTGATCTTAGTAGTTTTACCGTCTACGTCAGGTAGCCTGGCAGGCACGAGACCGGCTATGCGGTTGGATTCCGGTATCGGCAGATCAAGCACACGCGCCATATCCTTGATAGCCGACTTTGTGGCCATCGTGGAATAGGTTATGATGTGAGCTACCTTATCAGCGCCATATTTGTCGGTGACATAATGAAGCACATCGGCACGGCCGTCATCATCGAAATCCACATCAATATCAGGAAGCGAGATGCGGTCAGGATTCAGGAATCGCTCGAAAAGAAGGTCATACTTCATCGGATCAATCTGAGTGATACCCAGACAATAGGCCGCGGCGCTTCCGGCTGCGCTGCCTCTGCCAGGCCCTACGCTCACTCCCAGCTGCTCTCTTGCAGCAGCTATGAAATCCTGCACGATAAGGAAATAGCCGGGAAAACCCATCGTCTTCATAATATGAAGCTCGAAGCGCAGACGATCCTTCACATCGTCAGGAAGCGGGTCGCCATACCTCTTTTTCGCGCCGTCGTAGGTAAGCTTTGCCAGATAGTCGGCTTCCAGCTTAATTCTGTAGAGACGGTCATACCCTCCAAGGCGATCCACCTTCTTTTTCGCCTCCTCTTCGGAGAGCACCACATTGCCATTTTCATCGCGGGTGAACTCATCGAATAGATCCTGCTCCGTGAATTTCGCCCTATAGCTTTCCTCCGTGCCGAAATCCTCCGGAATCGAGAAGGCCGGCATGATGGGGGCGTGGTCTATACTATACACCTCGATTTTATCGAGAATTTCGCTTGGAGTAGCCAATGCTTCCGGAATATCGGAAAATATATCCGACATCTCAGCACTCGACTTAAGCCATTCCTGCTTGGTATAGTGCATACGGGGCTCATTGAATTTCTTACCCGTATTCATGCAGATAAGACGGTCATGAGCCTCGGCGTCACTCTCCTTTGCGAAATGCACATCGTTGGTAGCCACAAGCTTGATATCCAACTTCTTCGCTATCCGTATCAGGGCTTCATTAGCCACCACCTGCTTCTCATAGGTAGATGTGTCGGCATTCTCCTTTAGAGTCTTATGCCGCTGAAGCTCTATGTAATAGTCATCGCCAAACACACTCTTATACCATGCAGCCCTCTCCTCTGCTCCTTTCTCATCGCCGGCCTCTATCATGCGGGGTAGCTCACCGCCAAGGCAGGCGCTGCAGATAATCAGGCCCTCGGAATGCGCTGCCAGCTCTGTGCGGTCTGTGCGCGGGTGCATATAGAACCCGTCGGTCCAGGCTTTGCTTACCAGCCTTACGAGATTGTGGTAACCTTTCTGATTCTTGGCGAGTACTATCAGATGGTAGCCACGGTCAGTTTTATCACCTCGGTCCGAAAGACGCTCCCGGGCCACATACATCTCGCAGCCCAGAATCGGCTTGAATTTCTCTTCATCAGGGAGTCCGGAGTTGATCTTCTTGACATAATTCACAAACTCCTTGATGCCGAACATATTGCCATGATCCGTCAGGGCCATTCCTCTCTGGCCGTCGGCGCGCGCAGTATCTACCAGTTCAGCCACCGTCGATTTTCCATCGAGGAGGCTATATTGACTGTGTACGTGCAGATGGATAAAATTACTCATGGCTGGTTAGTTCTTTATTGCAAAGATAATATATTTGAAGCGTCTTTACAACAGGAGCCGCCCACAGAATTGCAGGCGGCTCCATATCTATTGTCTCCTCAGAGCTTTAGTTCTGGGCGCGATCCTCGTTGAGCAGACGGATCATCTCGATAGCGCTCTTCGGAATCCGGGTGCCGGGACCGAAGATGGCTGCCACGCCTGCCTTATAAAGGAAATCATAGTCCTGAGCCGGAATCACACCGCCGGCGGTTACCAGGATGTCGGGGCGGCCGAGCTTCTCAAGCTCAGCGATCACCTGCGGAATCAGGGTCTTATGACCGGCGGCAAGCGACGATACACCGAGAATGTGCACATCGTTCTCCACAGCCTGACGCGCAGCCTCGGCGGGAGTCTGGAACAGCGGACCCATATCTACGTCGAAGCCGCAGTCGGCATAACCGGTAGCTACCACCTTGGCGCCGCGGTCGTGACCGTCCTGACCCATCTTGGCAATCATGATACGAGGCTGGCGACCTTCGCGCTTTGCAAAGTCAGCCACTGCCTTACGGGCCTCCTCAAATTCGGGATCACCCTTCTCTTCGCTTGAATACACTCCTGAAATAGTTTTGATTACGGCTTTATAACGGCCTACTACTGCCTCGCAAGCGTCGGAAATCTCACCGAGTGAAGCGCGCAGACCGGCTGCTTTCACGGCGAGGTCGAGCAGATTACCCTTCGAAGGATCCTTCACTGCCTCGGTGATAGCCTCCAGAGCTTTCTTCACAGCCTCTTCGTCGCGACCCTCGCGGAGAGTCTCGAGGCGTGCGATCTGCTCCTTGCGTACCTCCGTATTATCTACCTCAAGGATATCGATAGGATCCTCGTGGTCAAGACGATACTGGTTGATACCGATGATAGCCTGCTTGCCGGAGTCGATGCGGGCCTGGGTGCGGGCTGCTGCCTCCTCGATCTTCATCTTGGGCAGACCGGTCTCGATAGCCTTGGCCATGCCTCCGAGCTTCTCGATCTCTTCGATAAGAGCCCATGCCTTGCGTGCGATCTCATCAGTAAGAGCCTCTACATAGTAGGAACCTGCCCAGGGATCAACCTGCTTCGTGACGTAAGTTTCCTCCTGAATGTAGATCTGCGTGTTGCGGGCAATACGGGCGGAGAAGTCAGTCGGAAGAGCGATTGCCTCGTCGAGAGCGTTGGTATGGAGACTCTGGGTATGGCCGAGCACAGCGCCCATAGCCTCTACGCAGGTACGACCAACGTTATTGAACGGATCCTGCTCCGTGAGCGACCAGCCAGAGGTCTGGCAGTGTGTGCGCAGAGCGAGCGATTTGGGATTCTTCGGGTTGAACTGCTTCACGATGCGGGCCCAGAGCATGCGGGCTGCGCGCATCTTGGCAATCTCCATGAAATAGTTCATCGAGATACCCCAGAAGAACGACAGGCGCGGAGCAAAGGTATCGATATCCATACCGGCGTTTACACCAGCGCGAAGATACTCAAGACCGTCGGCCAAAGTATATGCCAGCTCGATGTCGGCGGTTGCGCCGGCCTCCTGCATGTGGTAGCCGGAGATCGAGATGGAGTTGAACTTCGGCATATTCTTTGAAGTATACTCGAAGATATCGGCGATAATCTTCATCGAGAATGCCGGCGGGTAGATATAGGTGTTGCGCACCATGAACTCCTTGAGGATATCGTTCTGGATCGTACCGGCCATCTCCTCGAGCTTAGCGCCCTGCTCCAGACCGGCATTGATATAGAATGCCATTACGGGGAGCACTGCACCGTTCATAGTCATCGAAACCGACATCTTGTTCAAGGGGATACCATCGAAGAGCACCTTCATATCCTCCAGCGAGCAGATTGATACGCCGGCCTTACCTACGTCGCCTACTACACGCTCGTGGTCAGCGTCATAACCACGGTGAGTCGGAAGGTCGAATGCCACCGACAGACCCTTCTGACCCGAAGCCAGGTTGCGACGATAGAATGCATTTGACTCAGCAGCGGTAGAGAAACCTGCATACTGGCGGATTGTCCAGGGGCGCATCGGATACATACCGCTATATGGGCCGCGCAGGAACGGCGGCAGACCGGCTGCATAATCCAGATGCTCCAGACCCTCGAGGTCGGCCTCGGTATAGACCGGTTTTACGGGGATAAGCTCCGCCGTGAGCCACTCCTCACCTGACTTTGCTGCAGGAGCTGCACCAGAGGAGATTTTCTTTATATCTATTTCTTTGAAATTCGGTCTCATGTCTTACTTCAGCAGTTTAGCGTTAAACTCTATAAGCGTGTCGAGCACATTGACGCGCACGTGAATGAAATGCTCTATACCCTTCTCTTTGAGTTCGTCCATGCAGGCGGGAGCGCCGGCAACCACAAACAAGGCACGGTCGCCAAGCTCCTTATAAGCCTCGGGAGCATACTGGGCATATTCATCGTCGCTTGAGCAGAGCACCACTACGTCGGCACCCTTCTCCATAGCGGCATCAATACCTTCCTTCACGGTGTTGAAGCCGATATTGTCGATAATCTCATAGCCTGCGCAGCCGAAGAAGTTAGCGCTGAACTGAGCGCGGGCCAGACGCATGGCGAGATTGCCGATCGTAAGCATGAACACCTTCGGACGCTTACCGCTGCGCTCAGTGTCAAGGCGGAGAGCCTCAAACTGGCTGGCTGCGCGGTCAAAGTTGAGCGACTCTACAGCGCCGTCGGTCGGTTCGCCACAGCCGCAACCGCAGTTGCAACCGGTCTTGGTGATCTTCTGGAGAGCGGTCTCGTTGAAGTTAGGATACTGGTTGGTGCCAAGCAGGATCTCTTTGCGGCGAGCCACGTCGAGATGACGCTTCACTCCCGATTCATTTACCTTTGCCTGGATCTCACCCTTACGGAGCTCTGCCAGGAAGCCGCCCTGCTCCTCTACCTCGTTGAAGAGTTTCCAGGCC
Source organism: uncultured Muribaculaceae bacterium (assembly GCA_947632485.1). GTDB lineage: Bacteria > Bacteroidota > Bacteroidia > Bacteroidales > Muribaculaceae > Lepagella. The sequence continues at coordinate 70,861 of CANRPJ010000001.1, read as the reverse complement.
TGGGTAGCAATAGAATCAGTAAGCACCTCAATATAGTAGGAACCACCCGAAGGATCCACCACCTTATTCAGATGGCTCTCCTCGCGGAGGAGGAGCTGCTGGTTGCGGGCTATGCGCTCGCTGAACTCATCGGGCTTCTCATACTGAAGATCAAACGGAAGCGTCTCGATCGAATCCACACCGGCAATTGCGGCACTCATGGTCTCAGTCATTGAGCGGAGCAGATTCACGTGAGCATCGTAGATCGTCTGGTTAAACTGGCTCGTGATAGCGTGAACCGACATCTTGCAACATTCTTCCTCTGCGCCGTAAGCCTTCACGATCTCTGCCCAAAGCAGACGACCTGCGCGGAATTTGGCTATCTCCATGAAATAGTTGGAGGAGATACCCATATTGAATTTCACGCGCTTAGCAACCTCGCAGGGGGTAAGACCGGCTTCGGTAAGCATCGTGAGCCATTCAGCACCCCATGCAAGAGCGTAACCGAGCTCCTGAGTGATATAGGCACCTGCGTTATTGAGCAAGAAGCTGTCTACGGCAAAGCAGCGGAGACCTTCTATCGGTTTTACCACCTCATAGAGCTTCAGAGCCTCTTCTTTAATGTCTTTCTTGAACTCCAGACCATGACGGAGCAGGCGACGGAACGGATCAAAAGCTACCGAACCACGGAACTCCTTCTCAGCACCGACTTTCTTGATGCAGTCTACAAGCACTTCGGCCACCTCTACAGCGCAGCCGGGGCAGCAGTTCACGTTGACCTCCACCTTCTTGAGGTCGATGCCTGCAAGCACTGCAGGAAGCTCCTGAGCAGCTACCTCACCGAGCTTCACGCTGATTGAATCGCAGCCGCGATCCAGTGCGTGGCGAGCATTGTCGTTGATTTCCTGAGCCGTTGCGCCGGTCACCTCCTGGCGGATCAGCCAGTCGTTGTTGTCGCGGGTACCGCGCACGTAGGGGAACTGTCCGGGAAGCGAACCCAGCGTAGTGAGGTTCGCCAGATCTTCCCTACGGTAGAAAGGCTGCACGTTGAAGCCCTCGTTGGTGCGCCATACCAGTTTCTTCTGGAAATCGGCACCCTTCAGGTCGACATTGATTTTCGCCATCCACTCTTCAGTGGAAATCGGCGGAAACATGTCAAAGAGTTTTTCTTTTTTTTCTGCCATAATTGTCAGCTTTCGCTTATTGTTGTTGAAATATCATCAGGATTGAAATCCTTTTTCTTGCCTCTGCAAAGATAGCCTTTTCCTGCGACATAGACAAACTGCGCCGACAATTGCTTTTCTTCAAAATAAAACTCTCTTTTGGCTATAACCGACACTGGTAGCAATAAAATTATGCCACCTTGACACCAAAATATGCTTATAATATTATAAATCAGGATATTGACCCCAAAAGCGTGTCAAGGCTGTCAAGGGTCCTGTCTCCGGCTCGACCCTTAAGCTATGCTTTCTTAGCCCAGTCCGGCATGCGCGAAGCCATGAAGACCATGCGAAGCGAGGAGCCATAAGTAAAATAGCTCCAGACCCAGTTGATCAAGACAGTGATTCGGTTGCGGGCACCTAAAATCGACATCAGGTGAATGAACATCCAGATAAACCATGCCTTAAAGCCACCGAAACAGAGATGCTTAAGATCGACCACGGCTCGGTTTCGTCCTACTGTTGCCATTGTCCCTTTATCGTGGTATCTGAACGACTTCCTGCGATTTTCTCTGTTCAGATTAGATGCAAGATTTCTGGCCTGCTGGATAGCTACCTGGGCGAGCTGGGGGTGCCCGCCATTAAAATTCGGGTCAGAAGTCATCAACGAAATGTCGCCAATAGCATATAAATCATTGATACCCTCTACTTTATTGAACTCATCGACCATAATACGGCGTCCTCGCCCATATTGAGGCTGACCCTTTGCAAAAGTGATATCGACTGTTGTCACTCCCGCCGTCCATATCACCAGTGACGATTCATATACAGTGCCATCTGCACATTCAATCTTCTGACCATCATAGCTCTTCATCTGCTTATCCAAGTCTATGTCGACCAAAAGATTATTTAGATACTTATAGGCAAGGTCCGATGCTTTGCCGCCCATAGCGCCGAGCAGTTTCCCGCTACCTTCTATCAAGGTGATGGATACCTCCTCCTTATCGATTTGCGGATATTCGCGATCAATCAGATATCTCTTCATCTCTCCAAGCGCACCGGCTATCTCTACCCCGGTGGGACCTCCTCCAACCACTACAAATCTAAGCAACTCGCGCCTCTTAGAAGCGTCAGGCTCGATAGAAGCCACCTCCAGACGCCTAAGCACTTCATTCCGGAGCGTAAGAGCCTCGCCGGTCGATTTCAAAGTGTAGACTCTGTGCTCAAGGTCCTCAATACCGAAAAAGTTATTGGTAGTGCCTGCGGCTATCACCGCTATGTCATAACTTATTACCTCCCGGTCAGTGGTGATCGTATGATTTTCCGTATCGATCTCCTTTACATCACCGAGATTGAAATTCACACCATCTTTCTTATAATGGTGCACCTCCCGCCTCAGCGGATAGCTGATTCCGGCAGGATCCAGTCCGGCCGATGCCACCTGATAAAAGAGCGGAGGAAAACTATGATAGTTATTCCGGTCTACGAGCGTGACGTTATATTTCGATTTGTCGGTCTTGCGCAATAGATTCAGCCCGGCAAATCCACCTCCAATTATCACGAGGTGCTTCTTTTCTCCTGTCATAGATTTATCACTTACCGTTACATAATCCTTTTCATTCAACAATTTTAACAGCCATAGGGTTTGATAAAATCATTGAAGCCCGACCTCACGGCCAGGCTTCAATTAGTTTAACCATTAAAATTTACCAAGAATAGCTTCGCCCGGACTCACGTCCAAACTTCGCTTTTTTATCTTATCGCCTTCATGGCGATCAATTCTCTTCCAGCAGCCTCTTGTCTACGCAACGGGCCACTCTCGCCGGGAAATCTTCCACAAGCTGCCGGTTGTGGGTCGCCATCAGCACTGCCCTGCCGGCCGACGCCAGACTGTGAAGAAGCCCTACTATCTGATAGCCGGTCTCCGGATCAAGATTTCCGGTCGGCTCATCGGCCAGAATCAGCTTAGGCTCATTCAACAACGCGCGGGCAATCACTATTCGCTGCTGCTCGCCGCCGCTCAGCTCGTGAGGCATCTTATAGTTCTTGTTGACCATACCTACCGAGGCAAGCACCTCTTCTATGCGGCGGTCAATATCGGAACGCGAGCACCAGCCGGTGGCCCGGAGCACAAACTCCAGATTTCCGCGCACCGAACGATCCTGAAGCAGCTGAAAATCCTGAAACACTATGCCGATACCTCTACGGAGCATAGGAATCTGCCTGCGCTTGAGCTTCATAACATCAAACCCCAACACGCTCGCCTCCTCGCCTCCACGGAGAGGCACCTCGGCATACATCGATTTCATCAGGCTGCTCTTGCCGCTTCCTACACGGCCTACAAGATAGCAGAACTCGCCTTCTGAAAGCTGCAACGAGACATCTTTCAGCACTGTGCGCTCAGCACGGTCAACATCCACATGTTTATAGCTTACGATGCTCATTACGCTTGCAAAAACATGGCAAATTTACTAATAATTTCGTAACCTCCGGCGATTCCGCATCAAAATTCCTCAAAAAGATTTGCATTCAGGAGAAAATCTCTCGAAGCATATCTTCTATTTTATGACATTCACGCACCTCGATGCCTTCCGGCTTATCCTGACCTTTAAGGCTGCCTCGAGGCACGAAAATGCGTCTGAAACCAAGTTTACGCGCCTCAGACACGCGCTGGTCGATTCTCGTAACCGCGCGAATTTCACCGCTCAGGCCTACCTCTCCGGCAAATGCCGAATCTCCCGGCACGGCTATATCGAAATTGCTCGACATCACCGCTGCCACTACTGCCAGGTCAAGAGCCGGATCAGATACCTTGAGACCCCCAGCTATATTGAGAAACACATCTTTCTGCCCGAGTTTGAAGCGGGCCCGCTTCTCAAGCACCGCCAGAAGCATATTGAGACGCCGCTGGTCGAATCCGGTGACACTGCGCTGTGGAGTGCCGTATGCTGCCGTGGAAACAAGCGCCTGAACCTCAACAAGGAAGGGCCGCACACCTTCTATTGTAACTCCAATAGAGGTTCCGCTCATGGTCTCGTCGCGATTTTGAGATAGAAGAATCTCCGAAGGATTCTTAACCTCCCTGAGACCCTGGGTCACCATCTCATAGATTCCTATTTCCGAAGTGCTACCGAATCGGTTCTTGATCGCCCTGACTATCCTGTAGAGGTATTGGCGGTCGCCCTCGAACTGCAGCACGGTATCAACAATATGCTCAAGCACCTTCGGACCCGCTATCGAGCCCTCCTTATTAATATGCCCTACAAGCATTACGGGGACTCCCGACTGCTTGGCATAGCGCAGCAGCGCGGCTGCACATTCGCGCACCTGAGTAACACTGCCGGGAGCTGACTCCACATCAGCTGACTGCATGGTCTGGATCGAATCAATAATCACCAGATCGGGATTAAGATTGGCTATGTGGGTAAACACCTGATCAAGATCCGTTTCGCACAGCACATGCACATTAGAGCCCGGGCGCCCTATTCGGTCGGCACGCAGCTTGAGCTGAGTAGCACTCTCCTCACCCGACACATAGAGCACCTTTCGCTTACGCATGGAAAGAATGTTTTGCAGCAGCAGCGTAGATTTGCCGATACCGGGTTCGCCACCAAGAAGAGTCAGACTGCCCGGAACCAGGCCTCCGCCTAAAACCCGGTTGAGCTCTCCCGAAGGGAGCTTGATATGGGGTTGTGACTCAGCCTCAATCTCATCTATATGAAGAGGTACAGACGTAGACTCTATCAACGAACCTTTTTTCCTTGACGATGATTTGGTAGCCACCTTCTGCTCTGTCATGGTGTTCCACTCTCCGCAAGCAGGACACTTGCCAAGCCATTTCGGGCTTTCATAACCGCAAGAGTTACAAAAATATACTGATTTATACTTTGTTACTGCCATATCCTATTCCTTTATTCTTTTTCGGGCTCCCCGGCCTCTGAATTCCGCCAAGGTAACCGATGTGGCTACAGCTACATTGAGACTCTCGCTGCAGCCGGGGGTGCCGAGGCGCTCGGGTGGAAAGGGAGGTAGAAGCAATCCCTTGGTGATTTTCTTTCTCATAGCCTCAGAGAGCCCCGTGCCTTCGTTGCCCATAGCGATGAAGGCGTTATCTTCAAGAGCAGCTCCATAAATATTTTCTCCTTCAAGCATCATGCCATATACGGGCAGCTCCGGAGCCCGGGCAATCACTTCAGTGAGATCGGCATATTCAATTCTGACCCTTCCGAGAGCTCCCATTGTAGCCTGCACGGTCTTCGGATTGAAAGCGTCAGCACAGTCAGGGGAGCAAAATATAGCCTCCACACCGAACCAGTCGGCCGATCTTATTATGGTGCCGAGGTTTCCGGGATCGCGCACTCCGTCGAGCAAAAGGTTCAACCCACCTGTCGGACTAATCACTCTGCTCTCCGGAATCTCATAGACGGCTATCACATCAGGAGGCGTAGAAAGCTGCGACACCTTTGCAATCTCTGCCGCGGTTGCCTCAACCGCCTCAGGCATAGCCGCTAATGCAGGCATTTCTTCAATAGCCTCCGACGACATCAGAAGTGCCCGCACCCGAAAAGCATCGATGGTGTCGGCCACACATTTACGTCCTTCCGCCGTGAAGAGCCCGTTGCGTCGGCGCATCTTCGCCGAACTGAGCGAGGCGTAGAGCTGAAGGCGCGTTTTAGAAAGGTGTGGAAGAGTCATTTCTCTCAGCTGATTTTGAAACTGACTATAAAGTTAGCAAAAAAAACACAATGCCGCAGAAAGGGTAACAAATATTCGCAAAAAGAATTACCTTTGTAGTCGTAAGTCCAATCTAACCAAACTTAGGAATGAAATATGTAGGTGCACACGTAAGCACTCAAGGTGGCATTGTAAATGCGCCTAAACGAGCTCTGGAAATCGGGGCCGGGGCCTTTGCATTCTTCACCGGCAGCCGTTCGCGCTGGGAAAGCAAGAAGATTACTGATGAGGAGGCCGAAGAGTTCAAGGTGTGTTGCCAGAAAGCCGGATATACTCCCGACCGCATTCTGCCTCACACGAACTATCTCGTGAACCCCGGCACTGCTGATCCTGAGAAGCGCCAGCTCTCCTTGCGGTCGTTGATAGGAGAATTTCAGCGCTGCGAGCAGCTTGGTCTTGAGCTGCTCAATCTTCACCCCGGAAGCCATGTGAATCTCTCTACGGAAGATGAAGCCCTGAAACTTATAGCCGAAGCCCTTAACGAGGCCCTGTCGGTAACAAAAGGAGTGACAGCCGTATTGGAAAATGTGGCCGGTCAGGGCACAAATCTCGGCCACACATTCGAGCAGCTTGCCAGAATAATCGAAATGGTAGAAGACCAGAGCCGCGTAGGGGTTTGCATCGATACCTGTCATGCCTACTCTGCAGGCTATGATCTCGCTACTGAAGAGGGCTACAATAATACCTGGAGACTTTTTGATGATATATTAGGAGCAGAAAGGCTCCGGGGTATGCACCTGAACGACGACAAGAAGCCTTGCGGGTCGAGGATTGACCGCCATGAAAGCATAGGTAAAGGCACTATAGGAGCCGAATTCTTCCGGCGCCTCATGCGCGACAGCCGCTTCGATGGCATTCCGCTGATTCTGGAAACTCCCGATCCCGCCATCTGGAAGGAAGAGATTGCATGGCTGCTTTCGCAAGAAGATAATTAACAGAAGATTAATAGCTAAACTTACATACTGACTTACCATGATCAAGACTAAGCCGGATCTGGGCTTTTGGAAACTATGGAATCTGAGCTTCGGTTTCTTCGGAGTGCAGATTGCCTATGCCCTGCAGAGCGCCAACGTATCGCGAATCTTCACCACAATCGGCGCTGATCCCCACGATTTGAGTTATTTCTGGATTCTGCCGCCGCTGATGGGTCTTCTCGTGCAGCCTCTGGTCGGCACTTTGAGCGACCGCACATGGACGCGCTTCGGGCGCCGCCTCCCCTATCTAATGATTGGCGCTACACTGGCAGTGATAGTAATGTGTCTGCTTCCAAACGCAGGCAGCTTCAGCTTCACCGTATCAGGTGCGATTCTGTTCGGACTGATTGCGCTGATGCTTCTTGACACCTCTATCAATATGGCTATGCAGCCCTTCAAGATGCTCGTAGGCGATATGGTCAATGAGAAGCAGAAGGGACTGGCCTACTCTATCCAGAGCTTTCTCTGCAATGCGGGAAGCGTAGTGGGCTTTATCTTCCCTATCTGTCTTGCCTGGATAGGTATGAAGAATACGGCTCCCAATGGTGTAGTGCCTCCTACCGTGATCTGGTCCTTCTATATCGGCGCTGCTATTCTGATGCTTTGCGTGGTTTATTCGCTCGTAAAGATAAAGGAATGGCCTCCGAAGCTCTACAATGAGTATAATGGAATCGAAGAGAAGGCCGGTGAGAAAGCTGAAAGCAGCAATCTTATAAAACTTCTGGTGAAGGCTCCCAAAACCTTCTGGACCGTGAGCTTAGTGCAATTCTTCTGCTGGTTCGGATTTCTGTTTATGTGGACCTATTCTCCTAACACAGTGGCATATAATGCTTTCAATACTCCTACTACAGAGAGCATTACCGGTCTGGCTGATGCCACTCAGCTTTTCGAAGGAAAGTATCTGCTTATCAACGATACGGTTATGATTGTTTCGGAAGGCAGAGCCCATGTGGCCGGTGTGGAAGTCGATGGTCAGTTCTATCCGGCATCCACAATAGTAGCGGGCGGAGACACTCTGGTTAGCGACAAGATGGTGGCATTCGATTCGGAGGCGCGCCCGAAGGTGACCCTTAACGAGAAGCAGGCTGCCGGCGGCACAAACCTTACAATCGACGGAAAGACTGTGAAAGCTGAGAAAGATTATGAGGTAAAGGATTATCTCTCAAGACTCAGGGGTCCCGTTGATCTGACTACTGCATCGATAGCTGCCCGCGACAAAACGACGGGGGCTCTTACCGTAGAAGACGCAACTACTCACCGCATTTCCGATCCACAACTCTGCACGTATAAGACAAAAACGGTGCTGAATGCCGCGAGCCCTGAATATAATGCCGCCGGCAACTGGGTCGGTCTGCTCTACGCAGTGCAGGCTCTCGGCTCAGTGTTATGGGCGATGCTTCTTCCGCGTCTCGGCAGCCGCAAATTCTCCTACTCGCTCTCGCTGCTGCTTGGTGGCGTAGGCTTTGTGCTGATGGGTATCTTCACTAATCAGTGGCTGCTCTTCATTGCCTTCCTGCTTATAGGTTGCGCCTGGTCAGCAATGCTGGCATGGCCGTTTACTATTCTTACCAACTCACTGAAAGGTGGCAATATCGGTGCGTATCTCGGTCTCTTCAACTGCTCTATCTGCATTCCGCAGATAGTAGCGGCTTTAGCCGGCGGCTGGATTCTTTCGCTCCTTACCTCGCCCGGCGAACTTGCTCCGGAATATATGATGATTATTCTTGCGGGCATCTCGCTCGGTATCGGCTCAATATGCGTGGCATTCGTGAAAGAGGGAAAAGGTGACAACAAGGTGGAAGAAACCCCTCTGGAGTCAGAAGGCATCTGATAAACCTGAGGAATGATTTTTTGGAGGTCCCCGCGGTGGTAAAGCCGCGGGGATTTCTTAACTTTGCGTTTGGAAACACCGATCCCTACCATAATGGCAGATTTCAATCTTAAAGGCATGGGTGTGGCGCTTGTCACCCCTTTCAAGCATGACAAATCGATAGATTGGGACGCTCTTGGCGTTCTGATAGAGCGACAGATAAGCAGCGGCACGGATTATCTGGTAGTGCTGGGCACAACCGGAGAAACCCCTACTCTCTCTTCAGCAGAGAAAGATGATATCCGCACTTTCGTGCGCGACCGGGTAGGCGGGCGGCTGCGCCTGGTGCTCGGCATGGGAGGCAATGACACGAGAGCTCTAACAGAGTCGCTGCTCACTACCGATATGTCAGGATATGAGGCAGTTCTCTCGGTGGTGCCATGCTATAACAAGCCTTCTCAAGAGGGAATCTATCAGCACTATGCCGCAGTGGCCGAGGCTTCTCCGCTGCCGGTAGTGCTCTATAATGTGCCGGGGCGTACAGGAGTAAACATGACTGCCGAAACTACCCTGAGGCTTGCCCGCGACTTCGGACAGATAATCGGAGTAAAGGAGGCAAGCGGCAATTTCGGCCAGATTGAAGAGATTATCCGTTATAAACCTGATGGTTTTCAGGTTATTTCGGGTGATGACGGTATCACTTACCCCCTCATGACCCTTGGCGCTGTAGGGGTAATCTCTGTGATAGGAAATGCTTTCCCAAAAACCTTCGGCAAGATGGTGCGTCTATGCCTCGAAGACAGCTTCATGACGGCGGCGAAGATCCACTACAGATTTACCGAGCTGTTTAATCTCATGTTTGTCGATGGCAATCCGGCAGGAGTGAAATGCGCCCTTAACGCTCTGGGACTTATAGAGAATGAGTTGCGTCTGCCTCTGGTTCCAACGCGCCTGAGCACCAATGAGCGAATCCATCATATTCTGGAAGGTCTCACCGAGCTTTCCGAATCCTGAACATCTTGATCGACAGGGCTACTCAAGAACGAATCAAGGCAGCCGCCGACATAGTCGAGGTGGTGCAGGATTATGTGCAGCTCACTCGCCGCGGCCGCAACTATATGGGGCTGTGTCCGTTTCATAACGAACGAACGCCCTCCTTCTCCGTAAGCCGCGAACGCAATTTCTGCTATTGCTTCTCATGCCATAAAGGCGGCTCCCCCGTGAATTTCATAATGGAGAAAGAGGGACTTAGCTATCACGATGCCCTACTCCACCTTGCGAAGAAATATGGCATCCCGGTAGAAGAACGGGAGCTAACTGATGAGGAGAAGCTGCGGCAGAACGAGGCCGACAGCATGTATGCCGCCAATGAATGGGCTATGAAGCTGATGGAAAACTGGCTTCATAACACTGATGAGGGGCGCGATATAGGCCTGAGCTATCTCTACGGACGCGGAGTGACCCAGGAGGCTGTGGTTCAGTTCAGACTCGGCTATATGCCCGATTCCGGACGCGCTCTGCTTACTGAAGCGAAAAAGGCTGGTTTCGATCTGGGAATCCTTGAGAAGATAGGTCTGCTGGGTCAAAGCTCTACCGGCGAATGGTACGACAAATTTCGGGGGCGGGTGATTTTCCCGATTCAGAACACTTCTGGAAAAGTGATCGGCTTCGGCGGACGAGACCTCAAAGGAGGAAAAGCGAAATATATAAACTCTCCTGCTTCACCAATCTACAATAAGAGCCAGGAGCTCTACGGTATCTACCAGGCAAAGAATGCCATTAGCCGCGAAAAGAGATGCTTCCTCGTAGAGGGCTATATGGACGTAATCGGGATGTGGCAGGCCGGCATGAGAAATGTAGTAGCCAGTTCGGGAACTGCCCTGACTGATGGCCAGATTGCGCTGATCCACAGGTTTTGCGGAGCGGTGACACTGATCTACGATGGCGATAGCGCCGGTATCCATGCGGCACTGCGAGGCACCGATATGCTCCTTAGTCATCAGCTTGATGTAGGAGTGCTCCTCCTTCCTGATAATGATGACCCTGATTCATTCGCCCGCAAGCATACGGCCGAGGAGTTTAAGGCTTTTGTGGAGAAGAATGAAACCGACGTGATCCGCTTTAAGACGCGCGTGTCGCTCGAAGGCGCAGCTGACGACCCGCGAAAGCGCACAGAAGCTATTCATACGGTTGTGGAATCGCTGGCCTGTGTGGCCGACGAGGCCCGCCGCTACGTGTATATCCAGGAATGCAGCACAGCCCTGAATGTGCCGGAAAGGCTGCTTGTGACTCAAGTGGCTGCAAGAATTCGTGAAAAAACCGAGCACTACAAAAAGGAGAGAGCCCGCAAGGAGGCCGGAGTCAGCAAACAGGAAGAGAAACCTGTAGTGACTACACTCAATATAGCACAAGACAATACACCGAAATCATATCCACTGGCTCCCTACGAACAGCCTGTGATCACTCTTTGTGCCCGCTATGGCATGATGGACTTCTGCGACGCCGTAGATGCCGATGGCAACGAGATGATGATGAGCGTGGTAGACTATGTGAGGGGGGAAATGGAGACCGATGGTTTCGAGTTTACCGTGCCGGTTTTCAAACAACTCTTCGATATCTTAGTAAACCTCCAGACCAGTTTTGCGGCTGATCTCAGGTTGAAAGAGGAAGAAATTGCTCCGGCTCTGGAGCAGATGCGCAGAGAGGGAGTTGAGGAAATAGGCAGCAAGGCTTTAGGAATGAGCGCAATCCAGAAGGCCGAGGCAGAACTGGAGGCAAAAATAGATGAGGAACGCAGAAGAGAACTCAGAGCCTTTTCCGAAAACTATGCCGACCGCTTCTTAGCAAGCCATGAAGACGACGTAGTGCGCGCAGTGGCTTCAAAACTCCTTTGCCGCACTCATTCGCTGAGCCGCATCTATGAGCGCCACTCTCCCGCAGAGACTGAAGCAGACAAACTGCCGGAGCTGCTTCCGCAAGCTATCTTAGTATGGAAACAAGGGATACTCGACGTAAATATAACCCAGACAAAAGCGCAGATTCGCGAAGCCTCATTACGTAACGACTGGGGTGCGGTGACTCAGCTTCAGGCATCACTTATTGAGATGATGGAGACCCGAAGCCTCCTCGCTTCGGCTGCAGGTGAAAGAGTGGTGGCACCGAAAAGATAAAAATTTCTGACAAAAATACAGCCAACTGAAACTTTCAGAGTTTTTGCTGCATCTAACCAAATAAACATCAGAAAAACCTCACTTAAAAGATGAAGATACTTGAGATTGACTCTCTGACAAAGCAATATGCCTCTGTAAGAGCGCTCAACGGAATCAGCTTCAGCGTGGAAGAAGGTTCCATCTGCGGTCTTCTGGGGCCTAACGGCGCCGGAAAAACAACTCTGCTACGCATAATAAGCGCCATATTGCTGCCTGATTCCGGAAGCGTAAAAATTGCAGGTAAGGATCACGGTCTGCACCTTTCTCACCTGATTGGATATATGCCGGAGGAGCGGGGTCTTTACGACTCAATGAGAGTAGAAGACCAAATCATGTATTTCGGACGCCTGAAGGGTGCTGATCCTAAAGAGCTACGCGCTACAATGGAGGAGTATCTCACCCTCTTTAATCTCCAGGACGACCGCAAGCGTAGGATTAAAGAGCTGTCGAAAGGAAACCAGCAGAAGGTGCAGTTTGTAGCTACAATGGTCCATAGGCCTCGCCTCGTGATTCTTGATGAGCCTTTCAGCGGCTTCGACCCGATAAACAGCGCTCTCCTACAGCAAGTGATCGAGAAGCTTCACTCGGAGGGCACCACAATTATACTCTCTTCCCATAATATGCCTTCGGTCGAAGAGATGTGTAACGACATCGTGCTCGTGAACCACGGCAATCTGGTTCTATCCGGAGCTCTCGATGATATAAAGGAGGCTAACCGAGATGCTTCGCAGCTTCTTCTTACCACCCGGAAACCTCTCAACCTTCCGCTCCTTACCTCGAGCGGCCCGATACTGAACATTGAACCTACACAGGCTCACAGCCATAGGAAGGGATTCGGCTATCTACTCCAAAAACGCGATGATGCAAGCAACGGAGAGGTACTATCAGCGGTAGCTCTTCAGGGAGAGGTAATTCATTTCGAGGAGAAACTTCCGACGCTTGCCGAAATTTTCATAGCCCGCACGACTGGCATGGAGAAGCAGAATGAGAATGCAGGAACCGTAACAGCATAACAAGATAATTGAAGATGAAACAGTTGAAGCTGATAATCAGCAACGAATACGCCACCGACCTAAGGTCGAAGAGCTTCTGGATCGCCACTTTTGTTTTCCCCCTGATTGCTGTAGCATTCGGAATCTTCATAGGCTTCATGTCGGAAGATTCCAAAGTGCTCTCTACAGCTGCCGCCCCTACGGCACCTTCTGATGACAGCGACATTACAGGGCTGCAGGCGGCCGGAATGCTCTGCGGTCTGCTCCTGACTCTTTTCTTGATGATCAACGGAGCGCAGATCTTTAATAAGGTTAAGGCTGAAAAGACCAACCGCATAGTTGAGATAATGGCAACAATGGTGCCGGGACGCACAATGCTTCTTGCAAAAGTGGTGTCGGTAGGATTGCTCGGATTTACCCAGATTGCCCTATGGATTGCGTTGGGAGGCAGTATCGGCCTCGCCGTTTGCTTCTGGCTTGGAGTCGATATTCCGCTCGGCAATATTTTCAGCTTAGACGCTCTATCAATGCTTTTATGGGGACTCGTCTACTTCTTCGGCGGTTATATATTCTATGGAGCCATGTTTGCCGCCTGCGGTGCTTTGAGCGGAAAGAACAATGAGAATCAAGAGTATATGACCATCATAACGTTTGTGCTGCTCGGGGCGTTTTATACCGGCATGTTTGCGGTAGATCATGGCTCCTCGCAACTCGCCATGTGGTGCTCACTTATCCCATTTACCTCACCTACAGTCGGGTGTATTCGCGCAGTAGCGGGCACTCAACCCTGGTGGCAATCGGCGATTTCGGTTCTGCTTCTCTATGGCGCGGCATTTGCCACGATAGCGTTCGCCGGAAAGATGTACACCTCAGCACTATTGATGAGAGGCAAGAAACTATCGCCGCGCGACCTGATCGCCTTCATGAAGACGAGATAAGCGGGCCACGGCATCTACAAAAGCATCTGAATCCATATCATGGGGCAACCAATTTATTTGGAAGCCCCTTTTTTCCATGCCCCGAAACCAGGTCATCTGCCGCTTGGCAAACTGATGAATGGCTATTTCAAGATCATGCTCCATCGAAGCGCGGTCAATCGCGCCAGTTACATATAGAGTCACAAACTTATATTCCAGCCCATAGTAAATCAAATCCTCTGGAGCTATTCCCGAGGCAATCAGGCCTTCCACTTCCTTTATAAGTCCTTCTTCAAGGCGAGCGTGCAATCTTTGCGATATTCGCTTTCTCCGCTCTTCTCTGGGAATATCAATTCCGATAATCAGCGCATCGAGACGCTGTGAGCGGGCTCTATCTGCCTGCGCGGCAAGCTCGGGGTGTATCTGATAGTAGGTCTCAATTTCTATCGCCCGAATAGCACGGGCCTTGGTATCTACATCAGTAGTATTGTGTAGACGCTTCATGGCAGCGAGCCTGGTCGTAAGTTCTTCAAGTGAGTACTCTTCAAGTTCTCTTCGAAGAGCTTCATCGGCAGGGACATCTGGCAGCGTTACTCCACTTAGTGCAGTTTCCACATAGAGTCCGGTACCTCCGCATACTACCGGGAGCATTCCCCGGCTGAGAATATCGGAATAAGCTCTCCTGAAATCGCGGATATACTGGTGCAGATTGTAGCGATAGCCGGCAGGCTGGATATCGATCAGATGCACTGGCACATCGCCATATTCCTCCAGATCCTTACCGGTACCAATCGTCATGTCGCGATACACCTGACGGGAATCGGCGCTGATAATCTCTCCAGAGAAATTGCGTGCAAGCTCTACCGCGCGGCGCGTCTTGCCGCTCGCAGTCGGTCCTACAATGACCAGAGGTCTCATTCTTTCCAGGTAGAACCCTGTCGCCCGATAACCTTATGCCACCATTTCTTCAGGCGGAAGAAAGGAGTATCAGAATTGAAAATGGCCACACGGATCCATTTGTCATCTTGGAAATCCATCTTACTGCTTCTCACTTCTTTCAAGGAGAAAGAGGGACGATAGCTCCTGATCTGCACCTTTCTCTGACCCTCATTGTCAAAAATCTTTGAGGTAAGCATGATGGTAGACATTCGGGAGATATCTGAAACAAGAATAGACCCAAGACTCGAAGGCGATGTAGAGTAGATTCTCTTCACCACATCGAAGGGCACCCACTCGCCTCCGGCTTTCAAAGGTGTATGATCCTCAACCGTACCATCAAGGAAATAGAAATACCTCAAAAGACTCTGACGCCTGATGTCATTACTCCTACGGCCATAGAAGAAGCGAAGTTCACCGTCGTTAACTCCGCTCATTCGGTGAACGAGAGTCTTTACCTCATCTATTGAGACACCGCTCATGTTGCGTCGCGTCACGAATGGAGTATCTATTACTTCACGATACGACTCTACCAGATCTGATGATTTAGAATCCAGGTAGATTGAATCCTCACAAATCACGTAGTAGCGCAGGTAGGTTCGCGCAGTCATATCGTTAAGATCCTCAGGTGTTACTACTTCATTACCCTCTGTCAGGTCAAGATAGAGATTATAGTAGCGAACCATGAAATAGATCTCATCAAGCACGAACAGAATAATGGTGAACCAGATAAAAACGTACCAGTCGCGCTGATTAAGGTTAATATCCACGTAATAGATCAGATAATAACCCCAGGTTACAATAGTGAGGATTGCAAATAGCACAATGAAATTGCGCAGTTGGAAAGTGCTTTCATAATCGAGTATTATGCCCAGCTTTCCGCGCTCGCGCGGACCGCCGTTGCGCAACCGGCAATCCATACACATGGAAAGATTCTTCCGGTAGAACAGAAGAACCAGACAGGTTAAGAAGCATACCGGCCCCAGATAAAGAGAGGGAAGGAATGGCTCTTTCAGGAAGGTCATCTCCAGAGGGAGCTTGATTATAGCCCACATGTGAAGCACATTGAGCACTACCACCACGAAGCTATATACTAAGAGGCACACAAAAATCACATATAGGCCTAACAAACAGCCACCCTCATTGCGAGCCCTGCTGGCATAGATTCGACCATATAAAATTGCCGCACATGCCAATCCAGCAATTACGACAAAATAGGGGGCCAGAATCTTGCTGCACGCCATCATGACGATCAGCATAAGCAACCCTACCGACAGGTTTTTCCAGAGCCGGTAGAGTTGCAGACTGTTTACTTTACTAAAATCCTGCATCTTGCAATCAGTCTGATAGGGATTACTTCAAA
Organism: uncultured Muribaculaceae bacterium; assembly: GCA_947632485.1. GTDB lineage: Bacteria > Bacteroidota > Bacteroidia > Bacteroidales > Muribaculaceae > Lepagella. The sequence continues at coordinate 54,787 of CANRPJ010000001.1, read as the reverse complement.
CGGACGTCAAGGAAATCCACAATCTTGCGGAAAAGCATCGTGCGAGCGTTGCAATAAGGAAGACTATGCTCGAAACCGGTAAGAGCCATCATATCGAAGATCTTACCTTCGTAGTTGAGTTTTGAAGTGAATTTCAGTGTATTGTAGAAATGCACGTTGTCATCGCTCGTACCCGACATAATGAGCAACCGACCTTTGAGCTTATCAGATCTGTGCAGAGCCGAGGCCTGCTCATAGCCGGCAGCATTCTGCTGGGGAGTGAGCATGAATCTTTCCGTATAGATGCTGTCATAGAATCTCCAGTCGGTAACCGGTGCCATCGATACTCCGGCCTTGAACGGAGAATTATCGGCTGTAAGCTCCATCAGGGTCATATAGCCGCCATAGCTCCAGCCGAAGCAGCCGAGACGATTACCGTCGACATAAGGCTGAGTAGCAAACCACTTCGCACCTGCAATCTGGTCTTCAGTCTCATACCGTCCGAGTTGCTTATATACGGCATACTCCCATGAGGCCTCCCGGTTGCCGGTGCCGCGCCCATCTACGATACCTATAACGTAACCCTGCGATGCAAGGTAGAAGATACCCTCCATACGCCATGAGTTAGTGACCTGCTGCGAGCCGGGACCATTATACTGATACATCAGAAGCGGAGCCTTGCCGGTAAGATTTGTCGGCTTGATCACACATGCGTCCATCTCCTCGCCAACTGCATTTTTAATCTTGAGCAGCTCCATCTTGGGCGCGGAGGCATAGCGGGCAGCATAAGCCTGATTCAACTCGAGATCCGCCACTTTAGTGCCTTTAATCGACCACAGAGTATACTGCGGAGGTGTGGTTACGTTGCTGTAGGAGCGCACATAGAAATCGAAACTACGGCTGAAAGCAGCGCTCTCAGTACCAGCCTCATTGTGAAGTAGCGTCATGACTCCTTTTGCGGAAACACGGGCAACATTCCTGTTAACAGCACCAAGCTTAGTGCACTGGAAGAAATCATCGCCAACAGCATTACGTCCATAATATTTGGTCACGTTGAAATCACCATTCGTGATCTGGCGTTTCAGGTTGCCGTTGTAGTCGTACTCATAAAGGTGAACCCAACCTGATTTCTTACTGGGAATAACGAACGTGAGCTTATTATAAGTCACACCCTGATAATAATCCGGCTCAAGCCAAGCCTCTGAACGCTCAGTGTAAACCTGGCGAGCCACTGTGCTGCCCGGATTGACACGGAAGAGCTTAAGCTCATTCTGATCGCGATTCACGATCATAGCCATAAGCTGGGTACCTTCGCCGTCAAACTCAAGAGAGGGCACATAATCAGTCTCACCGATCGGAAGATCCATTGTCTTAGTAGTGCGGTTGTTAAGATCGTAGGCCTTAACACTTACCACCGAATTCGGGAAACCAGGCAACGGATACTTATATCTGGTAGCAGCCGGATAGAGATCTCCTTCAGGGTCTTCTACACAATAGCTACGATAGTCGTCGAAACTGTAGACCGGCACTTTGCTTTCGTCAAATCTGATGAATGCCAGGGTATTGTCATCGGCGCTCCATCTCATCGTATTGCTCATGCCGAACTCCTCTTCGTAAGCCCAATCGGGAATTCCGTTGATCACTTCATTTACCACTCCATCAGTAGTAATCTGAAGATCAGTACCGTATTCGAGATTGGAGATGAAGATGTTGTTCTCACGCACATAGGCCACTTTTCGCCCATCGTGACTCAGTAGAGCAGCCTGCTGGCCTCCTTTCTCCGACACCTTCTTCATTGTGCCGCGCATCACGTCGTACACGTAGTATTTAGCCGTATAGCTGCGTCTGTAGATCGGTTTAACATCGTCCCAGAGCAGAATCGTCTTCTCGTTATCGCTGATCTTATAGCCGGCAAACTGAGAAATCTTCACATCGCCCTTCACTTCATCTACATTAAAGAGAGTAGATGTCTTCTTTCCAGTCTTATAGCTATATACATCGATGGTCTTACCTCTGCCGTCAGTGGCTGAATACGAAAGACCATCTGCCATCGGACGCATCTCAGCAATGCGCTTCGGCCGATTCTGAGCCGGATCGCAATAATCTTCCGCAGTGAGACCTTGGGCAAACATATTGCCGCACAATGCGCACATTGCGCCCGACAAGATCAGTTTTTTTCTAAATTTCATAGTATTAAGATTTTAATAGTTGCGAGCAAAAAGCACCCGACGAGCCGAGGGTTTACCTGTCACCATACATACTCCCGGCGTAAGATCACCATCGAGAGGGAGGCATCGGATAGTCGCTTTAGTCTCCTCCTTAATGCGGGCTTCGGTCTCAGGAGTGCCGTCCCAATGAGCGAGAATGAATCCGCCTTTTTCGATCTCTTTCTTGAACTCGTCATAGGTATCGACCGTGCGGGTATTGGCTTCACGAGCCTTCAGGGCCTTCTGGAAAAGATTCTCCTGAATATCATCGAGCAGACCTACTACTCTGTCGGCTATACCCTCCAGAGGCACTGTTTCCTTCTCCAGAGTGTCGCGTCTCATCAGCTCAATCGTACCCTCTTCAAGGTCGCGGGCACCGAGTGCAAGCCTTACGGGCACACCCTTCACCTCATAATCGGCAAACTTGAATCCAGGGCGCTTATTATCAGCATCGTCAAATTTCACGCTAATCCCTTTCGACCTCAGTTCAGCCACTATCGGAGCTACCTTTTCTCCAATCTCCTTACGCTGCTCCTCAGTCTTGTAGATGGGAATAATAACTACCTGAATAGGAGCCAGCTTCGGAGGAAGCACCAGTCCATTATCATCGCTATGGGTCATTATGAGACCTCCGATCAGGCGAGTTGAGACTCCCCAAGAAGTAGCCCAGACATATTCAGGTTTATTCTCTTTGTTCATAAACTGAACATCGAATGCCTTGGCAAAATTCTGCCCCAGGAAATGGCTCGTGCCGGCCTGGAGCGCCTTGCCGTCCTGCATCAATGCCTCAATGGTATATGTTTCAAGAGCCCCTGCGAATCTCTCAGTAGCACTCTTCACGCCGCGAACTACCGGCATCGCCATATATTTCTCAGCGAAGTCGGCATACACGTGAAGCATCTGCACAGCCTCAGCCTGAGCCTCATCGCGGGTGGCATGGGCGGTGTGACCCTCCTGCCAGAGGAACTCCGCCGTACGCAGGAACATACGAGTACGCATCTCCCAGCGGAACACGTTGGCCCACTGATTGATAAGCAACGGAAGATCACGGTAAGAGTGTATCCAGTTCTTGTAGGTATTCCAGATTATAGTCTCTGAAGTAGGCCGGATAATCAGCTCTTCCTCCAGACGCGCAGCAGGATCTACCACTACTCCATCTCCTTCCGGATTTTTCTTCAGGCGGTAGTGAGTGACCACGGCACACTCCTTTGCAAACCCTTCCACATGCTCAGCCTCACGGCTCAGAAACGATTTCGGAATCAGAAGAGGGAAGTAGGCGTTGGTGTGTCCCGTAGCCTTAAACATATCGTCAAGCTGCCGCTGCATTTTCTCCCATATAGCGTAGCCATAGGGCTTGATTACCATGCAGCCACGCACAGCCGACTGCTCTGCCAGATCAGCCTTAACTACGAGCTCATTATACCATTGGGAGTAATTATCCGAACGTTTTGTGAAATTCTTCAGTTCTTTTGCCATTGTCTCTGATTGTTTGTTAGCGCCCCTGATTCTGCATCTTTATCCGAATCATCGAATGCGGTCTACTGCACGCAGACGGTCGCGGTCGCTCTTTATTCTGTTCCATGCCATGATCACAGCGATAAGCGCTATTACGGGAGCGCATATAGCCGATGACCACCCGATCGAGCCTCCTTCTATAGAATTATACCCGACCACACCGCAGATAGCCATATCTGCAATGATAAACAGAATTTCGAAAAGACATACGCGCATCTGAAGCGCCAGATTCTTATAAAGAAAGATCGCGATCAAGGGAATCACGATTGTCAGAATCGATACAATAAAGAAATACCAGGTATGAAGAAGCCACCCGGAAGGAGCCCCGTCAGTGGCCTCACCCTCATAGCAGAAGCCCAGAGAGGTGAAATTGAAGGTGAAATCAGCCGTCTGCACTTGACCAAGCGACATAAACGCAAAGCATGCCATCATCACGGCAGCAATAAAGAGCAGCACGGACTGCCAACGTTGTATTACCATTATCGTGTTGATTATCTTGTTCAGTGCAAAATTAGCATTTTTTTTTCACATGGACTGCGTTTCTGGAACGCTATTTGTTATGCTTATGATAAAGGATTACATTTACGATGAGCGATTACAGCAACCCCAGAATACCTCAGTTGTGCCAAGCTGCTGTCAGTGCAGCTATGACACGCTCACTCCACGGAGCTTTCAAATGTGCAAAATTGGCAGCCGCAGCGGCATCAGACCCCTCTATGCTCCGCCATATCGAGACTATTGAAAGCGGATACCGCCAGATGCTCTATTATTTTGCAGAAGGCGCCAATGATCCGCAGCGGGAGCAGATGCGAGATTCCGTAGCGATTGCGCTGATTGATGCTGCCCGGAAGATGGCGCGTGAGCACCAGTTGCCCGTAGCCCCGCAGCGATACTTTGCAGAGGCGAGAATGCAGCGGTATAAAGCTACCACAGTAGAGACGGCGGTGAAAGATTTCGAAAACGAGCCTTCCTATCGCGCCGGAAGCGTGCTTTTCAATGTGGTATTCACTACCTTTCCCCTATCTGCAGGTGATGTAGAGACCCTGGGGCATTTGCTTAAAGATAACGAAAAACCTCTTTGGGTGAGGAGCCTGATAATTTCCGCTCTCCTCCTCGGAGGACTTGCATTTTTCGATCCGCGTTCTCTAAAGTTGCTGACTGATGTTTACGCTGATCTCGACGTGACGCTTAGAGCTCAGGCTATGGTAGCGATCCTACTGTTGTGTTCGGTGGAAAAGAAGCGGATAGATCTTGATAAAGAATTGAGCAGCAGGATAGAGTCACTTCTTGAGAATCCTGAGTACCTCAAAGAAGCGGTTGCAGCCATGCATAATCTCATGTCGACCTGCGACACCGATCGCGTAAGCCGAAAGATTACCGACGAAGTGATGCCTGACCTAATGAAAATGCAGCCGGAGCTTCGACGCAGAATGAAAGATATTATTGGCTCATCTGATCTGGCTGATCTTCAGGAAAATCCGGAATGGGAAGAGATGCTCGACAGCACCGGCATTACTAACAAGCTCCGCGAACTGACGGATCTCCAGATGGAAGGAGCCGATGTGATGGCAGTGACCTTCGCTGCACTAAAGAATTTCCCCTTCTTCCAGCAGATAGGCAACTGGATGCTCCCGTTTGCTACTGATCACCCGGAGCTGACTGCAGGCGACAACACGATAAAGGCAGAACTCGCGGAAATGCTAACCAAATCGGAGATGCTATGTGATTCCGACAAGTATTCAATGATACTTTCACTCGATAGAGTTCCGGAATCGCAGAAATCTTTCCTGAAGAATCAGATGTCGGCTCAGATAGAGGCTATGAAAGACGCTGCGCCAGAGGTAGAAGGAGAATCGAAGGCCTTCGATACAGCTTCCCTGAAATATCTTCGCAATCTCTATCGGTTTTTCCGCGGGTTTAAGGGCAGTACCGGCCTTACGGATCCATTTTCCCACGCGATAGGCTTTAGTGACCTGTCGGTCATATTCAATAAATATATCACTAATGCGAATCTGCTTGGAGGTGCCGAGTTCTATTTCAACCGTCGCCATTATGCCTCAGCCAAGGCTATGTATCTGGAGCTGGTGAAGCGTGGCGAGGGAGATGGAAGTCTGTTTGAAAAGTTAGGTTACAGTTTCCAGATCGAGGGTGACCACGAAGAGGCCCTGAAATACTATAAGCGAGCAGAAGTGGAGAAGCCGGAAGGACTATGGCTCCTGAAAAGACTTGCTGCTCTCAGCAGGGAAAGAGGCGACTATAAAGAGGCACTGAGCTATTTTGACAGAATTATGACTTTGAAGCCTGAAAATCTTTCAATGACAATGGCTTATGCCAATACTCTTCTGGAAAGCGGTCAGCCTGAATTGGCTCTTAAGCAGTATTATAAAGCCGACTATCTCAAAGAAGAGAATGCCGAGGCATGGAGAGGAGTGGCCTGGTGCGAGTTCCTGTTAGGCCACCTTGACAGGAGCAAAAGCTACTACGACCGGCTCCTGCTCATCTCCCCTCTGCCCAACGACTACCTGAACGCCGGCCATGTGGCGCTTGCCTCGAAAAACTATAAGGAAGCGATAGCTCTCTACAAGCAGTTTGCCAACTATCCCGACCATGGCGTAGAGGCATTTGTAAAGGCGCTTGAAGAGGATGCGCCTATTCTCCGCAATCTGGGAGTAGCGGATCCAATAATGGAGCTTATTCAGGATAAAGTGGCTTTTGATACTGAAGATTAGCGCATCAGAGCAGCTTCAATCTTCTTCACAGCCGATACAAGTTCCGGTTCATGAGGCATTCTGTCGGCCACGGCTCTCTGACCGTGGAGCACGGTAGTATGCTTGCGGTTGAGTCTTCGGCCGATAGCAGGGGTCGACAATGAGGTGTGAAGCCCACATAAATACATCACTACCTGTCGCGCGTCAGCTACTTCTCTGGTGCGGTTCTTTGTGAAGATCGCATCTGGATTGAGCGAGAATGCCTCGGCTGTAGCTTCTACAATCATATCGAAATTGATTGTGCGTTTGCGCTCTACCGCCACCGTGCGCTCGATTACCTCAGCTACCAGACCCTCCGTGAGAGGAACATTGAGGGCTATAGCCCTACCGAGAATACCGAGCACCACCCCTTCAAGTTCACGCACGGATCCCGTAACAGTCTTAGCTATCATATCGATAATGGTATCTGACAGCTCGAGACCGCTTCTTTGCGCCTTAGCCTGAAGAATCTCTTTACGCAGGGAATAGTCGGGCTTTGGCAGCTCTTCCACTACACCCCACTTGAAACGGTCAATCAACCGGTCGGCAATGCCATCGAGTTCCTTGGGAGGGCGATCGCTCGTAAGAATCAGCTTTTTGTTATGCTGATGCAGATAGTTGAGCACCGGGAAAAGAATGCTCGCTGTGCCTTCCTTATTACCGCAGAGTTCCTGCACATCATCGAGCAGCAACACGTCGATGGTCTGAAACCAATTGAGAAAGTCGGGCACCTCCTTGGCAAGCACAGCCTTCACATAAAGATGCTCGAAAAGACGCATCGTAGTGTAGAGCACCCTTGCCGTAGGCATCTGTTCTTTCAGACTGATACCGATAGCCTGAATAAGATGGGTCTTACCCACACCGACACCACCATAGAGGAAGAATGGATTAAAATCAGTCTTATCAGGGTGGGTAGCTATGAACTTCGCTATGGTGTAAGGAAGCTTATTGCTCTCGCCTACGCAATAGTTATCAAACGAATAGGTGGAGTTAAGCTGCGGATCGAAATCCTCATAGCTCACACTCGCACTACCCTTTCCAAGGGCAGCAGCCTTCACCTTATTGCCAAGGGGATTAGTAAGCACAGGACTCGGAGTGGGAGCCGTAACCTTTACTATTGAGTCCTTATCCCCGGCTACGGTAGGTATGCTGTAGGCCAGACTCACCCCCTGTCCGAACTCGCATTTCAGGGTCTGCCGGAGCAGATGGCAGAGAGAAGTCCCGATTCCGGGAAGTCCACTCTTACCCTCCAGAAGCTCATAGTAGAAATTTGAGGGTACATAAAGAGTAAGTTGTTTCTTACCGTCGGCCTCGCGATAATCCTCAAGTTTGATACGGGAAAACCACGTGTCGAATTTCTGCACGCCGATATTGTCCCGAATCTTATCGAGACAACGCTGCCATTTCTGTAGGTGGTTCAGTTCCATAATTATCGCGAAAGGATTGCAAATTTCGCCCTTTTTGACCGAAAAAAAAAGCGCCCGTAAATTTTGATTTTCCCTTACAAATATAGTAAGCTGAAAAGTAGCGAGTTATGACCATAGTGACTGCAGCGTCTTAGAATTCATGAATTATAAACCTTATTATCTGATATTTATCTTCAAGTCGAAAGGTGATTACTCAAGAATCAACTTTGCCGCAGAGGGCTAAACAAAAAGAGAAAAGACATGAATGCCTTTTCTCCTTATTCATAATCTTTCTTAATAAGCCCGGTATCCTTAAAGCAGTTTGATGCTGATATAGCGTTTCGGGTTTTTCTTTATATCTACAATCAGGGAATCAACATCGGCCGATACGCGGGAAAGCTGATCATACAGCTCAGGGTCATTCATCAGTTTACCGAGGGTACCCTTCGAGCTATTCAGCTTCTCTGAGAAGGCTACCAGATTTCCCGTTACGCTCTCTACATTCGACATGGTCGACTGCAATGGAAGTGATTTCAGCTGAGCTGAGAGCGCGGTGAGATCGCTCGTTATCGTATCCAGATGAGTAGTAATCCTTCCGGCATTATTAAGAATAGCAGGCACCTGACGACCCATCGAAGTCTTTAGCGATCCCGACATAGCAAGAAGATTGGCAGAGATACCATCAAGGCGCTCTACCGACTGAAGTAGCGCCGGATCAGCTACTACCCTATTCAGGTTCGCAAGAAGCGAGTCGACTTTCGGAAGGATTGAGGCTACGCTCGGCAACAGATCATTGCTTACTGCCGACATAAGATCCGGAGTGATCTGGGTAGGCACATCTCCACCCACTTCAATCATCTTGGAGCTCTTACCCAGATGAATTGTTACGTAAGCGCCATCGAGCAGACCGCTCTCCAGAGCGGCATAGGAGTCTTCAGGTATTTTCAGTTTGCTGTCAAGTGCAAGCAGAACCTTTATTTTGCCGGGATTCTCATAGTCAAAGGTAACCTCTCTTACCTGACCGACCTTGAAACCGTCTACATTCACCGGAGCGGCCACCGTAAGACCAGCCACATTACTGTAGCTCGCATAGTAGAAATTGGCGGGTCGGAAGAGGTTTATACCCTTCAGATAGTCAATTCCGAAAAAGAGAATCACAAGGGCTACTATCACACATAGCCCGATTATAAACTCCTTGCTGAAAATTTTCTTCATAGCTTAATTTCCAATATATCAGTGATTCCTGCTATCTTTAGTACTCGTTATAATGAATGCGTCGGGTATCTTGTCGCGCACCTTCTTCAGAAGCGCGTCCATTTCCCGGCGGTTCTCGCTCTCTCCTATCGTATATTTGTAGGTATTACCCTCCTTGAAATAGGCTACATCTTTAAGACCATGAAACTCAGGAGCATTCTTCTTGAGCATGTGGTCTGAAGTGAGAATCTGAATCTTGAACACCGTGGCTACCGATCCGGCCTGGCGCTTTCCGCTAAGGGAGGCCATTACACCGCTACTGCTTTTTTTGCGACGGGCAGCTACATCACTCGCATTCAGCACTACTTCCACCTTCTTGCCGCCTACCGTACGCCCCTTTTTCTGCTTACTTTTCTTCTCCTTCTTGACAGGGGATTCCGGTTTCTCTTCTTCTACAACCGATGCCATAAGAACCTCTTCTACCACCTGACCCTCAAGCGCATCGAATGCATCAGTCTCAGCAAATACGACTATATTGTCGCTTTCATAATTCTGTCGTAGAGATTTCTCGCGAGCTGCCTGTGAGCGGCGACGTCTCTTTGCGCTATAGCTGCGCGATGAAGTCTGGACAGGAGCTGCCGTCACTTCGCGTGGTGGCTTGGAAGAAGATGCCAACTGCAATGCCGGGCTCGCCTCCTTCGGCTGCTCTACCTCTTCGCCAGGAAGAGTAATTCCGGCAAAACTCTTCTTGTAATCCTTATAATAGCTCTCGAAGGCCTTAAAAATAGCCTCGGCCAGTTGCTTCTGTCCGGCCTCCGACCCCATATACTTGGCGGAGTTCGGATTGCAGATGAAATCCAGCTCTACAAGCACGGCTGGCATCGCCGTAGCCCATAGCACCCAGAAACCGGCCTGATGCACGCCGCGATCCTTTCTCGCCGCCTGAGCCATCTCCTTCTGCACCTTTCCGGCAAAATGAAGACTCTGGCTCAGATTCTTCTTCTGAGCCATCTCGAAGATTATATAACTCTCATCTGACTCCGGATCGAAGCCACTGTATTTCTGCTCGTGATCTTTCTCAAGCTGAATCACAGAGTTCTCTCTCCGTGCCACTTCCATATTATTCTTATCCTTATGAAGACCTAAGGCATAGGTTGAGGCTCCCGCCACAGTCTTACGGTTAGGATTCTTCTTATCGACTGAATTAGTATGGATTGAGATGAAAAGATTACCCTTTGCCTTATTCGCCTTGTCAGCTCTTCCTTGCAGGGATATGAAGGAATCGTTGTCGCGCGTATACACTACCTTCACGTCCTTCAGTTTCTCTTTTATCTTCTGCCCCAGTTTCAGAGCTACGCCAAGGTTTATATCCTTTTCATTCACTCCATTATCGGAAGCTCCAATATCTTTACCGCCGTGGCCCGCATCTATAACCACGACGAAATCTTCTTTTATCTTTTCCCGGCCTTCAGCTAATGCAGGCAACAGAAGAAAAAAGCTCAACAATATATATATGCTCTTACGCATCGATAGTCACTTTAGGCTGCAAAGATAGCATTTTTTTGCCTTAAATCCCGCGGAATTTTCGCTATCTTCGCGCTCTGATGTTACAATTACCGGAATTCAACACCCTGCTGCTCGATTTTGTAGAGCGTAATGCCACGACTGACCCTGTGGCACTTAGGCTTTCATCTGACAGAAATACCGAAGGATTCGATAAAGATTTCGCGATCACACAAGTAGAGGCCCGAAGAAAAGCTTCCTCAAAGCTGAAAGATTATATCGCCCGGCGCGAATTCATTTTTCCTGATGCTCTTAGCGCGGAGCAGGCCACTCACCAGACTGTAGCCAGCTTCCACGCATCTCTTATAGCTCCAGAATCCAGAGTGCTCGATATGACGTGTGGCCTCGGAATTGATGCGTTTGAGATAGCGGGCAAAGGGTGCTACGTCACTACTCTTGACCTCGACCCCGTAAGAGCAGCTACAGCCGCCTATAATGCTAATATCCTGAATTTAGACAATTTAACAGTCTTACAGGGTGACTCTGTAGAATTTTTGCAAAAGAATGACGATTGGGACTACATAATAGTTGATCCGGCGAGACGCGACAGCCAGAAAAGACGTACCTACGCATTGAAAGATTGTCTGCCCGACGTTACCATAATTTCCTCATTACTCACTGAAAAAGCGCCCAAAGTATTAATCAAAGCCTCTCCGATGCTCGATATTGCTCAGGCAGTTAGAGAATTACCACATTGTTCACGCATCTTTGCGGTAAGTTTTAAGGGTGAATGCAAGGAAGTGCTGATTGAGATGAGTGCCGGTTTTGATGGCACTCCGGAGATTATCGCTGTAATATTAGGATATGATGAAGAGATCCGGTTCTCTGTATCATTAAGCGATTTAGGCACTTCCGCAGCCCCTAAAGCAGAATTGCCGAAACTCCTCACTGCCGGCTCATGGCTCTACGAACCCGACCCCGCAGTGATGAAAATGGGGGCATGGAAATCTTTGGAGAATCAATTTCCTGATCTATGCAAACTGGCTGCTAACACTCATCTCTTCGTCTCCAATACCTGTTATACTAATTTTCCCGGCCGTGTGCTGCGAATCAAAAGCATCTTTTCTCCCAACTCAAAAGAAGCCAAGTCAATGAAAGGAGAGAAATGGAATATAGTAAGTCGTAACGCGCCCGTGACTCCGGAACAATTAAAAAAGAAGCTCGGACTCCGCGATGGCGGCCCGAACTTCCTCTACTATTTCTCAGCTGAGGGATCGCGTCCCCTGCTTGCTACAGGCGAACCGATGCGCTAAGCACTATCTGGCTGTGGTTTGTGGTCAGAGATGCCGTAGGCACGCTCGACAGACTTACCTTCGTATCCGGAGGATAAGCATAGAAGTCGCTCGTACGGTGCTTATATACATAGGCCAGATCGATGCTGAACCGCTGGTAGCGATAACCGAGACCACAGGTAATATAAGTAGTGGTGTTATCCAACGTATAGGAAGGATTGGTTCCTGCTGGATACATATCTACAGCTCCGTTCTTTGCTTCGGTCTTCACCGGGCTCGATACATTGGCGAATCCTGCACGAAGGCTGAACTGCGGAGTCACGCGGTATTCCGCACCTACTCTGAAAGTGTTGGTCGACCTGTAGATGCTCTTTACATCTTCGTTGGTATAGTAATACTCATCGTCCATCGAGCCGTAATAATAACCGTCCCAGTTAGCCTCGGAGAATCTCATGCCCGACATCGGCTCCCACTCATAGTCGGCCGAAAGAATCAGAGAATTGCCAACTACGCCTGCTGCGCTGAAGAGGAGCTTCCAGGGCGTACGGAAATTATAACTGTTATAGCCGTCATAACCATTGTTGGTCTGAGCCATACCGGAGCCGTACACAGCATTGCTATAGTCCACATCGCCATAGAAGGTGCTGTTCATGTTATACCAGGTCGGTGTGTGGAAGGCGAAACCGAGTCGAAGTTCCTGCACGGGCTTCACAATGAATCCAAGCTTATAATTGAATCCGTTGCCACTTACAGCATATTGGTTATAAAGGCTCCAGTCGGAATTAGTTCTGGTCAGAGCTCCATTTTTCTCCACATAGGCATTATCGAGATTCTCACCCCAGAGCGTGTTTCGGGTGTAGTTGAAATCTACGATTCCAAAATCCATACCCCAGAAGAACACATTGTTGACGTTGCCACCGAAACTAACGTTATACTCATCGACCGACCCCATCTCTTCTACATCGAAGTAACCGTTCCCACTCGTTCCGTCGCCCCATTGGCCAACCCATTTAGGATTGTCAGGGTCGCCGGTAGGCGAAATCAGATATGAGTCGTAACCGAGCACAGAAAGCCAGGGAGCAGCCCAACCTCCGTCGTCAGGGTTATAAGGATCGTAGGAAGAAGTCGTTGTGAGATCGCCTACTGTCGCTCCCCCGCTGTTGGTCACTCCTGCTATGTAATTGCTCATCGAATTGTTGAGGTTGTTGAAAGAACCCTTGTACTTCCGGTTGAGCGATGCAGCTTTCTGATATGTGAAGCCGAAATTGATATTGCGCAATCCAGATGCGTTTGCCAACCTCAAAGTAGCTACTCCGCCTATGTTATTGAGCATGAAGTTGGTCTTGTCAGCACCAGTTTTCAGGCCGTAGGCATCGGTCGTGCTTTTCTGAGCATCAAGATCTAAGGTAAATCCCATCTCAGAATTTCTATAGACGCCTATACCACCCGGATTCTGCGACAAAACCGAAAGGTCGCCACCGAGAGCGCCAAACGCGCCGCCCATCGACATGAAACGCGCCGTGCCCTTAAGGTCATTCTGACTGAACTGAAAGCCGTCCATCGCACTTTGAGCTGCTGCTACGGCCGGAAGCCCTGCCATACAAAGAAGCAACAAGCTGAGTCTATTAGTATTGCGCATCGTTTTTAACTTATTTCTGTTAACAAAAATCTCTCCTTGAAATCGCTTATCTTCTGTGGCCACCACCGCCACCGCCGCCTATACGGCCTCCGCCGGAGCTACGGCTACCTCCGCCAAAGCTACCTCCTCCGAAGCCGCTGTTGGATCTCGTGGTAGTACGCTGCTGATAGGTCTGCTTCTGCCGGGTCTGCTGTTGGTTATTATTACCATTATAAGTACGGTGGTTGTTTGTGCTGTAGCCCCTGTTATTGGTTACCTGGCCATTGCTCGTAGCTGTTCCCCACCCGGGTCGGCTTCCTGTAGAGCCTCCTATAGTACGGTGCGCTCCTGCGGTAGGTCGGGTAGCTGTGCTCCAACCCGGACGAGCTCCCACCGGACGGTTACCTTGAGGTCTATAGTCAGCTACCGGACGTCCGGGACCTCCGCCCCAAGCAGGACCCCAGCCCCATGAGGGTCCCCAGGCCCAAGCAGGACCCCAACCCCACGACGGACCCCAACTCCATGCCGGTCCCCAACTCCATGCCGGTCCCCAGGCCCACGAAGGACCCCAGTTCCAGCTCCAGTTCCAGCTGAATGATGGCCCCCAGTAGTCCCAACCCCAGTAAGGGGAGTAAATCGAGCTATAATAGGGCCAGCCCCAGGTGCTGGGAACAAGCCAGGGATTACCGTTATCCTGCACCACTATCTGGACATTGCCAACGGAATTATTGAGCACATCGGCGAGCTGATTGGCATTATCCACTACAATTGTGGGATTGTAGAATTTCTGCAACTGCTGGGTATAGACAAAGTCTTCACCCTGGCTGGAAGCGCTGCCGATAGTATCGACCGGCGACGTATAGTACTGGCCGCGACGATTATAAGCATCAACGTCCATATTCGCCATATCCTTAATATAATATGACTGCCGCTGCGCTTCTTTCTGTTTCTTTGCCTGGCGCTGAGCCTCAGCCTGCTCCTTGGCTATCTGTTCCCCTTTGTCTTTCTTAGGGTTATAATAGATGTCGTCATCGTAGTCCTGCGCATTCACGGCTACGCCGCCTGCAAGCAGAAGCGAAAGCAATAATGTTGTTGTCTTCTTCATGATAACAATCTGTTAATTATTTTTCTATTGGACAACACTACCCGCCAGAGGGTTTAATGTGGTGCTCCGTTATTATAACGCAAAATAAGAGGTTTTAGTCGTAAAAGAATATCAAAACCTTAAATAAAAATCGCGAGTAAGGCTGATATACTCATCAGTAAAGAGCCCCGGAGAGGTTTCTATGGCGAAACAGGTAGCGCTTGCTTCCTCAGCATTTCTACTGAATTCGCACAATACCCGCTTCGGCTGCTGGCCCGCGACTGTGCTTACAAAAGCCACACGCGAAAGATTCAAGCCTCCCTTCTGCGCTTGCTCTTTCATCGCCTGAAGGGCATCGCAGGGAGCTATCAGAGAAAGAGTTCCTCCCTCATTGAGCAATTCTGGCGCCTTTGCCACTAAGTTCAGAGGGCTCAGCGAGCCTACGTGTCTCGCTGCCATTCTGGCAGAATCCACTACTTGACCGGCATCGAAAAAGGGCGGATTTGATATAATGCAATCCCATTTCCCTTCAATCGAAGAGAAATCTGCCTGTAGTGCTTTCAGCCTGTCAGCCCAAGACGAAGCATGGAAATTTGATTCTGCCTCCTCAACAGCGCCGGAATCGATATCGATCCCTGTAATGCAGCAATTGCTTCGCTGGGCTGCCATAAGAGCTATAAGCCCACAACCGGTACCGGCGTCGAGCAGATCGCCTTCTTCCGGCACGCGTGCCCAAGCTCCGAGGATCACTCCGTCAACTCCTACTTTCATCGGACTCAAGGAATGTCTGACCTCAAACTGCTTGAACCTGAAAACCCTTTCCTTCTCCTTTGCGGCCATAGCTATTTCTCTTTGCTGTCGGCACAAAGATAATAAAAGCGCCCGGATCTTTTCCGGGCGCTGCTACAAAAGGTACTAAAATATCACTTCTTCTCTATCTCCTTGAGAAGTTCATCTACCGCCGTGCGAAGCTGCTTGTCTTCACCTTTCACTACTGTGGCCGGATCGTTGGCTACCTTCACATCTGGCTCAAGCTGAGTATTCTCCAGATAATTACCCTCCGCGGTGCGGAATCCCGTAACCGGCACTCCAAATACCATTGTGGGATCCTGCATCGTAATCCAGTTGACCGAACTCATGGTTCCCGGAACCGGCATACCTACCAAACGACCAAGTCCGAGATGCTTGTAGACCCACGGGGTGCCATGAGCGTTACTGTAATTGGCCTCTCCTGTCACCATAATGCTCGGACGGTTCCAGCGCCGCGATGGCATATCTGCAGTAGGCACACCGTGCACATCTTGCGTAAGGTATTTATTACCGCTGAACATCACCTCGATATCTTCATGAAGACGACCGCCACCGTTGAAACGGGTATCGATCACAATGCCCTCTTTATCAATGAATTCACCGAGCACCTTCGCATAGAGCTTACGGAAGCTCTCATCGTTCATACCTTTGATATGTACATAACCGAGACGACCGTTGCTCCATTTGGCCACATCTGCTTCGCGCTGCCTAACCCAGCGGTTATAAAGCAGATCTGTCATCTGCGCAGTGCTGATAGGAAGCACCACTTCTTCCCAACGCTGTTTCGAGGAGGGGTCATAGACAGCTACAAGAGTCTTCTTACCGGCTATGTTGTTGAAGATAGCTGTGTAGTCGGTTGTTTCATCAATGGGATTACCATTAATGCTTTCCACTATTACACCCGGCTTTACCTTCGACGATGCGCGGTCAAAAGGACCGCTTGTCACTACTTCGTCGACCTTAAGGCCTTTGCCGTCGAAAGTCCAGTCGTAGAGCAGACCAAGCGAAGCGGTCTGATCCTTTGCACCGGGAGCTGAATATCGGCCTCCGCTATGGCTTACGTTAAGCTCGCCAAGCACCTCGCTCAGGAGGTTCGCGAAATCATAGTTGTTATTGATATGAGGCAGGAATTTCCTGTATGCCTTGCAGTAAGCGTCCCAGTCAATCCCCATTTCAGGCCTATAGAAGCGCTCCCTTGCCTCATGGTGCATATAATCAAACATATACTCACGCTCCTTGGCAGGATCAATCTTAACCTCTGCTGCTACGCTGATTGGAGTGAAGTTTTCTGTCTTTGTATCAAATTTCTTGAAATGGTTGCCTACAAGAAATATATTGCCTTTCTCATCAGCCTGAAGGGAGCCCCTTTCGTCATTTTTTGCCACCAGTTTGGCCTCATGCTTACGGGGTAACACTTTCCAGAGATCGTTACCTTTCTCAAAAGTAGCGAGATAATAAAGTGTTTCTCCATCAGGAGAAAGAATGGCATCGCCGAGGTGGGAGGAATTAGGCGTAAGCCTCAGTGTACGGTCTGCGAAACCGTCAAGTTCCACTACGATATCCTTCTTTTCCGGTTTAGCCTTGGCTTCATCTTTCTTCTCAGAAGAAGCGGAGGCCTTGCCGTCTGAGCCTTTCTGAGCGGCTTCTACTTCTTTTAGAAGCTCATAGTCTTCTTTACTGAGGCGGAACTTATCGAAAGCCTCCTGATTCAGGAAGGTAATCATTACGTCTTCTTCCGTGCCCCAGGAAGCGTGATTACGCATACCATAGCGCTCTGAAGAGAAGATGATTGCATTGCCGTCCAATGCCCAGGAAGGATTACTGTCAGTATAACCGGTCTTCGTTACGTAGGTCATCTTTCCATCGGCCACATTTATAATAGCTATATCGCTGTAAGGCTGATGGCGCAGATCGGTAGCCTCAATCAGAATCCATTTGCCGTCTGGACTCCATTGCGACCCGAAACCATGAGAGCGGGAAGCCTCAGTAGATCCATCTGTAAGCTGACGGACACTACCCTTCTCCAGATCTTTCACCATAAGCTTCGTACGGTCAAGCACGAATGCCATCTGCTTGCCGTCGGGAGAAATTGAAGGATTTGTGCGGTCTTTACCATCAGCCTTAAATAGAGTAGTCTCTTCTATCACGGTTGCATTGGGGAAGTTGGGATCATCTGCCCGCTTAATGGTAGCCTTATAGATATTATTGGCACCATCGCGCTCTGAAGCATAGTAGAGAGTGCGGGAATCAGGCCCCCATGCGATATCACTCTCACCGGCTGTGGTATGGGTAATCTGCTTGGTAGTGGCGTAATCTACAGAGGTTACAAACACCTCTCCGCGATTTATGAAAGCAATCTGTTTACCATCGGGACTTACCACTCCTCCGCGTCCGCCGTCTACACGAAGAGTATTGACCGGCTCGTTTTCATCTATCACCACATCTATCTTCACTTTCTGCGGGCTTGAATTGCCCTTCATTGTGTAGATCTCGCCATCGTAAGTAAAGGCGAATGTGCCATCGGCGCCTTGCGAGAGGAAGCGCAGAGGGTGAGTGGTGAAGTTAGTCAGTTTCGTAAGTGAGGAAGGATTGTCGATTGGAAAGGAATAGAGGTTGAATGAGCCCCCATCACGCTCACTGAGGAAATATACCGTCTTTCCATCGCGACTCACAACCGGGTCGCGGTCTTCGCCACCTCGAAGCGTAAGATTCGTATGTTTGCCTGTAGCAGCATCATAACGCCATATATCACGGGTCACCGAACTCGTGTGATGCTTGCGAAATTTATCTTCACCGCCTTTCACGTCTTCATAGATGAATGACTCGCCATCAGGCAGATAGCTTATCTCTACAGCGGGGGTTCCGAGAATCTGGGTAGTGCGTCCGCCGTTTACCGGCACCTTATACAGCTCAGACATAGACCTATAGGGGAAAAGGGCGCTCTGTGCCGGATCCTGAATTGATGCTGAGAACACCACATATTTGCCATCTGGTGTAAACGCCTCGGGAGTTTCATTCACGGAGTTGGACGTGAGTCGGGTGGCAGTTCCACCTTTCGCAGGCATGATATATATGTCGAGACCTCCGTTTCTATCACTTGCAAAGGCAATTTGCTTACCATCAGGACTCCAGATAGGGCGACTCTCATACGAAGGTTGAGAAGTAAGCCTTATAGCAGAGCCTCCTCCGACAGGCACTTTATAAATATCGCCCTTATAGGCAAAGGCTATTTCGCTACCGTCGGGAGAGATCTCTACATCTCTAAGCCACAGAGGGGTAGCTGCATTGGCAGCGCTTATTCCAGCAGCTGCAAGTGCAAGGACCAAAAGTCTACGCTTCATTTTATGATAGGTTAGAATAAATAATCTGGTATAATCTCTACAAAAGTAGTAAAATTTTTGATTCTTTGGACTATATCTTTCCGCTGAAAGTAATATCAGTCAAAGCTTGCAGATTCCGATTTTTTTAGTTAACTTTGCATTATCAAATTAACAGCTATAGCAAATATGTTAAGTACTGAGTTTTAACCATTAAATTAATTTTTCTTACAATTATGAATACTTTTAACAGCAATAACGCAAATTTTATGGCGGCATTTTCCGGGCGCCTGAGTGCAGCAAAGTCCGGAAAAGTAAATGGCCCAAACATATCGGTCGCCTCTATCTCCATAGGGCGTAATGAAAAGACCGTGGATCTGAAGCTCGATGATATTATGTCGGCGCCCGTGCTGCCAATACGGGGGCAAGTATTCTTCCCCTATTGTGCTGTGCCTGTGCCGCTCACAGATGAAAGCACTGTTAAGTTGGCGGAAGATGCCATGAAAGACGGATCATGGGTGATCCTCGTGACTCAAATTAACCCGGAGAAGAAAAATCCGGGGTCGCGCGATCTATACCATATCGGAGTGCTTGGTAAGGTAGAAAAGATTATTGAGCTTCCCGACGGCAACCAGACTGCGCTGATGACAATCGGCGTGCGTTGTGAACTCGGTACCATTCTAAAGCGTAAACCATACCTTACTGCTGTTTGCTATCCGAATCCGGAAGATGAACCGGCTTCCGACGATATGGAGATGGCTGTGTTGGTTACTACCCTCATGCATACCTATCAGTCGCTCCTTGACGAAATTGGTCCAGAAAAGACTCAGGAACTCAGGTTCGCACTCAGACAATGCGACGATGACCTGAGGGCAATCAACTTCATAGCTGCCAATTTCCCCGGTGGAGTTGATGAAAAGGTTGAATTGCTTAAATGTAATAGCCTGAAAGAGCGCGTGGAGCTTCTTATCAAGAAACTCCAGACCGCTATGAGTTTCATTCATCTTCAGAATGAAATTCAAGAACGCACTAAAGAAGATATCAACCAGCAGCAGAAGGAGCATTACCTGCAGCAGCAGATCCGGAAGATGCAGGAGGAACTGGGGCAGGTTCCGGAAGAGGAAGACAGCGCGAACCTTCGGAAAAGGGCTGCTGAGAAAAAATGGCCGGAGGAAGTAAAAGCGCGATTTGAGAAGGAGCTGCATAAGCTCGACCGCTATGCTGTGCAGAATCCTGAATATTCCGTGCAGTATTCCTATCTGGAAACTCTTCTCGACCTGCCGTGGGAAGATATGGCTGAGAGTGAATTTGATACTGCAGAAGTCGAGAAAATCCTTGATCGTGACCACTATGGTCTTGAAAAGGTGAAAGAGAGGATCTTGGAGCAGATAGCTGTGCTTCATATGAAAGCTCCGATTCTCTGCCTTTACGGCCCTCCGGGGGTAGGAAAGACCTCGCTCGGTCGCTCGGTGGCAGAGGCGCTTAACAGGCCGTACGCACGCGTTTCGCTCGGCGGTCTGCACGATGAGGCGGAAGTGAGAGGACATAGACGCACGTATATCGGCGCTATGCCCGGACGCATTCTTTCGGCGATAATCAAGGCTGGAAAGTCGAATCCTGTATTCGTGCTTGATGAGATCGACAAGATAGGTAAAGACTTCAAAGGCGATCCTTCTACGGCACTGCTTGAGGTGCTTGATCCGGAGCAGAACTCGAAGTTCCACGACAACTATGTCGATGTGGACTATGATCTGTCTAAAGTGCTTTTCATCGCTACTGCCAATAGTCTTTCCGGTATATCCCGGCCGCTTCTTGACCGCATGGAGTTGGTGGAGGTGCCCGGCTATATTACAGAAGAGAAAGTAGAAATAGGCCTTCGTCATCTTTTCCCAAAGAATCTGAAAGAACACGGTCTGGAGGAGATGGATCTTCAGATCACAAAAAAGGGTCTCGAAGAGCTTATTGAGAGATATACGCGCGAATCTGGGGTAAGGCAACTTGATAAAAAGATTGCTACCTTGATGCGGCGCATAGCCCGCAAAAAAGCAACCGGTATGGATTGGCCCAGAACCATAGGGGCTAAAGAGGTGAAAGAACTTCTGGGAGTGGAGCAGGTTTATCCTACCTTATCCGAGGGCAACGAAGTGCCTGGCGTGGTGACAGGTCTGGCCTGGACTAAGGTAGGTGGTGAGATTCTGTTTATTGAAACCTCATTAGCTCCGGCTAAAGATGAGCGACTCACCCTAACCGGCAACCTTGGTGACGTAATGAAAGAGTCGGCCACGATCGCTCTGCAATGGCTTAAGGCTCATGCCTCGGTAGTGGCTCTTGATGAAAGCAGCTTCGCCAAGAAGGCAGTCCATATCCATGTGCCTGAAGGCGCTATTCCCAAAGATGGCCCTTCAGCCGGCATTGCCATGCTCACAGCGCTGGCATCAGCCTTCACTGGCAGACTCGTCAAGGAGAAACTTGCCATGACAGGTGAGATCACTCTTCGCGGCAAGGTGCTTCCCGTAGGCGGTATCAAAGAGAAGATCCTTGCTGCCAAACGTGCCGGCATAAAGGAGATCATACTCTGCGAGCAGAACAGAAAGGATATAGAAGAAATTGAGCCCCGCTATCTGGAAGGGCTCAAGTTCAACTACGTAAACCGTATGGAAGAGGTGCTCAACCTTGCGCTGATTCCTGCGTGACTTTGGCCTTAGAATCTGATGCACCCTGACTCTGCTTCCCTCTGCGATGGCGGCGGGAACGACGCTTACGCTTAGGCTGTTCTGACTCTGCTGCGACATTCTCGGAAGCGATAGGAGCTGCTGCAGCGCCGGGTTGTTTTCCTTCTGTCTTGGCAGGTCTGCTCCTCACCATTGAGGCTGGCTTATTACCACCCCGTCTGTTGTTTCTGCGCTTACGGCCACGACTCCCCTTCTCATTGCCCCTTGCAGTGGAGGCTTTCGCATAGTCGGGAGTAGCCCCAAACTCTTCGGGCACTTCTCTTTTAGGTACCTCCTTCTCGAGAAACTGCTCTATCTGGCGGAACCGTGACCGGTCTTTATCCGATACAAACGTGATAGCCATGCCATCGCTGTCGGCGCGCGCAGTGCGCCCGATGCGGTGCACATAGTCTTCACACTCATGAGGCACGTCAAAGTTCACAACGCAGTTTATATCATCGATATCTATGCCGCGCGCAACTATATCTGTAGCTACCAGTATTTTGATTTTTCCGGCCTTAAAGCCGAGCATCACTTCCTCACGCTTGTTCTGGTCAAGATCCGAATGCATCTCCCCTACGTCGAGCTTTTTGCCTCGCAAAGCCCTGGTCAGCTCCTTTACCTTAAGCTTAGAAGAAGCGAATACGATAACGCGCTCAAACTTATTCTCGGAGAAAAGCTTCAGCAATATAGGTATCTTCTGAGTCTCGTAGCATACGTAGGCCGACTGATCGATCTTCTCCGCAGGCTTCGACATCGACAGCTTTATCTCAAAGGGATCATTGAGAATTGACTGCGCGAGCTGCTTGATCTTGGGAGGCATCGTAGCCGAAAACATAAGCGTCTGCCTCTCTTTGGGCATGTGAGAAGCAATCTGCATGATATCATCGTAGAAGCCCATGTCAAGCATACGGTCAGCTTCATCGAGAATGAAGTAGGACACCTTGGATAGGTCTACATATCCCATACTGAGATGAGCCAGAAGGCGTCCGGGAGTCGCCACAATTATGTCAGCTCCGGATTTGAGCCCTTTCCGTTGCTGGTCGTAGGTATATCCGTCGGTACCGCCATACACGGCCATCGAACTCAGAGGCATAAAATAGGAGAAGCCCTGGAGCTGCTGGTCAATCTGCTGCGCGAGCTCCCGCGTGGGAGCCATAACAACACAATTCACGGCATCTTCCGGATAACCTCCGAGAGAAAGCTCATCTATAACCGGAAGCAGATAAGCCGCTGTTTTTCCGGTACCGGTCTGCGCCACGGCCATAAGATCACGCCCTTCCAACACAGCCGGAATCGCCAGCTCCTGAATAGGAGTGCAGTTTTCAAACCGCATGGCATCCAGCGCATCAAGGGCGTCGTCGCTTAAATCTAATTCGTCGAATCTCATCAGCACATCGGGGCAATGAAGCCCCACTCTCATTTTTTCAGCCACAAAATTAAAAAAAATCTACGTATTTAGCGGAACAGAGAACTGCGTGAAGACCACAAACATAGAAAGAGATTACCGGAAGGCCTGAAAAAAATTATCAAAATTTATGGGAACTTCCGGAACAATCGGACGAAAGGGAATGTTATACATACACAACAACGATAACAACTATAACAATGGCACGCAAAGAATCATTCACCAACCGCCTCCTGGGTCTCCAGGGACACCTCCTCAACTTCGCATATCAGCTTACTACAGACCGCGAAGCAGCTCAGGACCTTCTTCAGGATACCACCCTCAAAGCTCTTGATAATGAAGAGAAATACGTAGACAACGTAAACTTCAAGGGTTGGATCTTCACAATAATGAGGAACATCTTCATCAACAATTACAGGCAGCAGGTTAGGAAAGCTACCGTAATCGACACGACTGAAGATCTTTTCCACCTCAACGTTTCGCAGGATTCAGGCCTCGACACTCCGGAAGGTTCCGTAGCAGTGAAAGAGATTTCAAAGGCAATGGCCGATTTCCCGACCGAATATCGCGAAGCCTTCAGCATGCACGTGAGCGGCTACAAATACAATGAGATTGCTGAGACGCTGGGTGTGCCCCTCGGCACCGTGAAGAGCCGCATCTTCTTCGTCCGCAAGAAGCTTCAGGGAGTGCTTAAAGACTATAAGTAATCAGAAAGTGAAGTGCATGGCGATGCGCACACCGCCGTCGGGAGCACCGGGCGTGTTGCGGTAACTTAATCGCCACACATAGTCTACCCTAAGCACCGTAAGGATATTATCCAGTCCCGCACTGATTTCCATGTAAGGCATCTTCCCAAGAGTCTTGACATTGGCATCTTCAGGAAAACGGAACAGATTGGAATTATAAGCCGGGTTGTTCTTCTTAGTAAGACCTCCCCAATATCCCCGGAAAGCCACTACCTCGCGCAGTTTCAATTTATTGATGAGAGGGACGCGATTCAACAGCGCGCCATTGATCCAATAAGTAGCGTCCCAAGAAGCGTAGTAGTCGGTAGCGAATTCCATGGGATTCATAAGGGTGAAGCTCTCAGGCTGAATCGTATAGGAAAGATTAACGTTGGGCCAGGTCAATGCAGGATATTGAACCTGGCTCCATATTTTTCCGCCTTTAAGAATCAGATCGGTATATCCGAAAGCGGAGAACCAGAATCTCTTTTGCACCGAAATCTCAGTCTTGTTTACAGTGAAATCCGCCCCCAGAAATCCTTTTGGGCCGAACTCATGACTTATGAGAAACACCGGAGAATCCAGATTGATAGGAATACGCATCGAGGCAGCCTGATAAAAAGTTTCTCCCGGCGAATACCTCAACTGAAGGGTAAAGGCAGCCTGATAGAATTTCCGGAAGGACTCTCCCGCTCCGTTAATGAAAGGAAGCCACTGGGTAGGCTGCTGCTCCTCATGGCGGATTCCCGCCTGGATAGAGAAGCCGCTGCGCCTCTCGAGAATATAATCAAGGGTTGTGAGGCGCCTATAGGTAGCCTTATCGCTGGGCATTCTCTTTAATGCCAGGAATACATTGTCGGCATTTGTGAAAAGATAGTGCTGGCCTATCATATCCACATCGTAGGAATGCGTGAGCCTCAGGGCATGCATCGGAAACTCGCGGGAATGATACCTATGGTCGGCGAAGCTATATTCGAGCTCTCCGCTATATTTCCACTTATGATCCTTAGTGCCATAAGCTACATAAGCTCTTGAATAGATCCGCTTGCTCAGGTTGGCTGTAGTCATTCCTCCTACACGGAACCGCATTCCTTCCACGGTGTTTCCACTCACCATGGTATTGACCGGACCAAGGTCGATCTTACTTGGATTTCCGGTAGGCACATATCCTTTCACTATCACGCTAAGGATCTTCTCCGTCCAGTAGAAGAGCGGCACTTTTCTCAATCGCCCAATCATGGTCGGCATAGAACTCTCTCCCTTCGAGAGGTCAGTCAAGCGCATGGTTTGCCAGAACAAGTCATCTTTTTTGTCGGCATCAGCAAGGAAATGAGTCTCACCCTCCTTGTCATAGTATCCGATAAGATCCGATGGCTGCCGGTAAGAGAAGTCCTTGTAAAGGGTATTCTTATTGGCATAGAGTTTTGGAGTGGCAGGAAGAATACGAAAATTTACGGCCATATCGTCGACCGTTTTCCTTCTCCTACCAACCGAATCAATCTCAAACTCCTGTGCCACAATCAGATCAGTGACATAATTCAGATTGATCGACTTAGGAACCCTCATCTCAACCCGCTTCACATAAGGAACTGAATCTTCGAGCGGCACATACAACTTCCCGTTGAAGCCGAAAGACTGAGGATTATGAGGCACGAAACTCAGTACGGCACACCGACTGCTTCCTAACGATAAGGTATCAGAAAGGTAAAACTTATAATAGTTTGACGCAATCGCTGAAAGAGGACTGACAAATCTATTTTGCATCAGCGTGATATCGTTGCCGTAGATATTAATCTCCCTAAAAATATCACGCAGGAATGTCTGGATATTTTCCTGGTCAAAACCTTGGTTGATACCTTCGCTCCGATCAGCGGTGACCACAGTTTTCCTACTGCGCGGATCTTTCCGATAGAGCTCAGTAGCCAACCGCTCCTTGACCGACAGGATAAGTACTGAATCGCCTGTGATTTTATTGGTATCGGAATATTCTTTGAGGAACCCGAACTTTTTGGGGAGCTTCAGCTCACCAGTAGAAGGATTGAAACCATCAAAGCCGATCGCCATCTTTTCATACTTATTGTAGGTATAGAAATCTTCATCTTCCGGGTCATAGCTCGCCGCTCCCTTACGGATCCGCTCCATCAATTCTACTGCAGGATTATTCTTCTTGGAATATTTTCTGCGTTTAGGTTTCACCGTAACCTCTGTGAGTTCTATTGCGCCCGGCTGAAGCCTGACTTTAAGATTAATAGGTTTCCCAGGGTTTACTATTGCTTTCCATGGCATGTATCCCATTGAGGAGACTATAATGGTAGACTGTTTTGCAGGCACCGACATCTCAAAGGCACCCTGTCCATCTGTCAGACAACCGAAGTGAGTACCTTCAACAGATACGTTCACGAAGGATAACTTTTCGCCGGTGACAGAGTCAGTAACCACACCCCGCACCTTCATTCGAGGAGTGGCAGCTCCTATTGGCTCAGCCCACGCCAAAAGTGTGAAGGCTAAAATAGAAACAAGGGTTCTGATCAGCGACGCCATAGTTCAAACCGAGGAGTTAAACCTTAGAAAGTAGTGCAAAATTAGCTAATTTTGCCGTTACTAACTTAAAGGAGCGTGAATGGGAAGAGAAATAGAGCATAAATACATCGTAAAAGACAATAGTTTTCGCGAGCTTGCAGTGAAGAGCTATAAGATTGAACAAGGTTATCTTTCGAAAGTAAAGGAGCGGACTGTAAGGGTGAGACTTCGAGATAACCAGGGATTTCTTACAGTGAAGGGCTGCACAGAGGTAGACACCAGGCTGGAATTTGAATATGAAATTCCGCAGGAAGATGCGCGTGAGCTTCTCGAGATGTGTGAAAAACCGATTCTCAGGAAGGAGAGATTTATCGTGCCATTCGGAGGATTGATATGGGAAGTTGACCAATTCGCTCCTCCTCTCGCTCCCCTGATAGTAGCAGAAGTGGAGCTACCGAAATCTCGCCACGACTATCCTCTTCCCCCGTTTGTGGGAGAAGAGGTTACTCATGACGCAAGATACTTCAATTCTAATCTTCTAAACCACTTCAGATCTGACCGATAAGATCAGTCACATTATCGACCGAGTGGCGGCAGCAATAGTCTTCTATTCCTTCTACAATCTTTACGCTTACCGAAGGATCCACGAAATTTGCTGTTCCTACCTGTATCGCTGATGCTCCTGCAAGAATAAACTCCAGAGCATCATTGGCAGACATGATTCCTCCAAGCCCCACAACCGGAATCTTCACCGCTTTTGCCACTTGCCATACCATTCGGACAGCAATCGGCCTGATACAAGGTCCTGACAATCCTCCGGTTACAGTGCTTAGAAGCGGCTTTCTGCGCTCTACATCGATAGCCATGCCGAGGAATGTATTTACGAGAGACACCGCATCAGCGCCTTCCGCTTCAACGGCCCGCGCTATTTCCGTGATATCAGTGACATTGGGCGATAGCTTCACAATCAGGCAACCGGAGTAGGCCTTCCTTACAGCTTTCACGACCGAAGCTGCTCCGGCCGCCGTGGTGCCGAAAGCCATACCGCCCTGCTTCACATTCGGACATGAGATATTTATTTCTACAGCATCGACTCTCTGAGCCTCATTGAGCTTGCGGCAGACCTCGACATAATCGTCAAGACATGATCCGCTCGCATTGACCAGAATCCGGGTATCGTAATGGCTAATCTCCGGAAGAATATTGCTAAGGAAATAATCGACGCCTTTATTCTGGAGCCCAACGGCATTAAGCATGCCTGACGGCGTCTCCGCCATTCGTGGATACGGATTACCCTCGCGCGGGTGAAGAGTCGTGCCCTTAACTATTATTCCACCAAGCCGACCAAGATCCAACAGGTCTTCAAACTCGCGTCCATAGCCGAATGTGCCCGACGCTGTCATAACAGGATTCTTCAGGGTCAGTCCGCGCCCTAAGTCAACATTAAGATTCACCATTTCAACTCATTGATATTAAAGACCGGTCCATCTTGACAAACACATCTATTGCCTGACGTAGTATCTTCTACACAGCAAAGGCAGGCGCCCAGACCGCAAGCCATCTTATTTTCAAGACTCACCTGACACTGGATACCCCTTTCTTTAGCTATCGCAGCAATCGCCTTCATCATGGGAAGGGGTCCACAACAGCAGATCAGGTCGAAATCCTCTTTGAAAACCGGATGGGCGGTTACCATGCCTTTCGTACCCTCGGATCCATCTTCAGTAGTTAGATTCAGGGAACCGATCTCGCGCAACTTATCAAGAAGTAGTAGGTCAGCACTCTTTCTCGCCCCAATCAGAAATGTAGGTTGAATTCCTCGAGCGGTAAGTGCCTTTCCCCAGTAAAGCAGAGGAGCCGTGCCCACACCTCCTCCAACAAGAAGCACCTTCTTGACATTATCATCGACCCAGAAACCGCGTCCCAAAGGGAGCAGCACGCTATATTTTTTACCTACGCTTGCCTCACACAAAGCGTGAGTAGCAGCTCCGGCGTCTTTGACCAACAGTACTAACCGGTCATCGACTACATCGCAAATCGATATAGGCCGGCGCAACAGGGTGCATGAGGCATCATCTACCAGAATCTCCACAAACTGACCCGGCTCGCACTGAGGCATCTCTGCGCCGAGAGGACGCATCTTAAGCAAGACGCACCCGGCACCGGCCTCCCTGCGGCTTTCTATTTCGAAATCAATCAACTGTTTCTTCATCAGATATATTCATTTTTGAGGCCCTGAGCTTCAAAGCCTCCTGCATTATCACTAATTCTTCCCTTAACCCTTCAAGACGCCCGATTATCTCCATTCTTCGGGCCACATTCTTACGGTTAAGACGTAACTGCTCCTTCGCAGCCTCTATTCTCAGGCCCTTATCTTTTACAAGAAACCTGATTATCTGTAAGGTCTCAATATCAGAAGGTCGATAGTAGCGCTGATTATGAGGACTTCTGACCGGATTACACCCTGGGAACTCCTTTTCCCAGTAGCGCAGAGTGCTCGGAGGCACTCCAAGCAGCTCCGAAACGTCCTTTATCTTATAGTATTTCTTATCGAGTTCGTCAGTCATCAGTCCATCACATGGCCGGCATTTTCTGCCAGGCGTATCATCTCATTATATTGCTCCGGAGTGACATCTATAAAGTAGTAGTTCACCGGATTCTGCGCCTTATCCTTAAACCTTACCTCATAATGCAGATGCGATCCGGTAGAGCGACCAGTAGACCCCACTTCGCCGATACCCTGTCCGCGGGTCACTTTCTCACCCTCCTTCACATCGATCTTGCTAAGATGGGCGTAGCGGGTAAGATAATTATATCCATGATTAATATCGACGCAGTTTCCATAACCGTTTTTCCACCCTGCTTCGGCCACTACGCCGTCAGCTGTAGCGAACACCTTCGTGCCTCTCGGAGCGGCGAAATCGAGACCTTCATGAAAGCGCGTAGAGCCATAGACAGGATCACGCCTATAACCATAACCGCTCGCCACAGTATAGTCTTTCACGTTAATAGGGAGCACCGCAGGGGTACAGGCAAGTTTCTCCTGCTCTTTCCCTGCCATTTCGCGAAGCTGGTCGAAAGATAATGACTGCGCATAGATCTGGCGGTCGAGCAAATCCATCTGCCGGGTGATCTGAGTAACTAACTCCGCATCGCTCAGACCCATCAGGCGCCTGTAGCGCGCCTCATTGTCGAGTCCGGCTAGACGTCGTCCCCTACTCAAAGGATCCATCTGCATCATCACGCGATAGAAATTATCATCGCGGCTCCTGATATTCTCCATAACCGTAAGGGCATTCTCCAAGCGCTTCTCAAGAAGGGCATACTGGCTTTCAAGCCTACCCACTTCCCCTCTGCGGGCAGCATCTTCCGGAGATTCAAAACCGAAACGGATAAGCAGATATATCGCCACTCCGATTATAAGGCCCAACAAAGCCACACGGGCAACCCCTCGCAGGCGATCCTTCAAGGTAAGATAGACCCTCTCGTAGTTATCGGTCTCCGGATTGTAGCGGTATAGGACTGTTCTGCCCATAATTCTTTGCAAAAATACTCGATTCCCGCTAACTTTGCAAGCAGAAAACAATGAAGCATCATATAATGACAGCCAACGAACTTCGCCAATCTTTTAAAGACTTTTTCTCCGGCAAAGGCCATACGATTGTGGCTTCTGCGCCGATGGTGGTAAAAGACGATCCGACGCTGATGTTTACCAACGCCGGTATGAACCAATTCAAAGACGTGATCTTAGGTAACCGCGCTCCTCAGGCCCGAAGAGTGGCCGATTCGCAGAAATGTCTGCGGGTAAGCGGCAAGCACAATGATCTTGAGGAGGTGGGCCATGACACGTACCACCACACGATGTTCGAGATGCTCGGCAACTGGAGCTTCGGCGACTATTTCAAAAAAGAAGCGATCGACTGGGCATGGGAATACCTTACGCAGGTGCTCAAGCTCGATAAAAGCCGACTGTATGCCACAGTTTTTGAAGGCTATGCCCCCGACGCGCTTGGACGCGACGACGAAGCAGCCGCTATCTGGGCGACCCATCTTCCTGAAGACCACATAATCAATGGTTCGCGCCATGACAATTTCTGGGAAATGGGTGATACGGGTCCCTGCGGTCCCTGCAGCGAAATTCACATCGACCTGAGGTCGGAAGAGGAGCGTAAAGCGATATCAGGAGCTGAGCTCGTGAATAAAGACCACCCGCAGGTGATCGAGATCTGGAATCTGGTGTTCATGCAGTATAACCGAAAGGCCGACGGTAGTCTCGAGGAGCTTCCGGCTAAGGTGATTGATACGGGTATGGGCTTCGAGCGCCTCTGCATGGCGATGCAGGGCAAGAGGTCGAACTATGACACCGATGTTTTCACTCCCCTGCTGGAAGAGATTTCAAAAGTGACCGGCAAGAGCTACGGCAAAAATGAGAAAGTTGACATAGCTATGCGCGTGGTAGCTGACCATGTACGCACAATAGCCTTCTCTATCGCCGACGGCCAGTTGCCTTCTAATGCGAAAGCCGGCTACGTGATTCGACGCATTTTGCGGCGGGCTGTGCGCTATGCATATACCTTCCTTGACCGCAAAGAGCCGACTCTTTATCTTCTCGTAGATAAACTCACGGAGCAGATGGGAGCCTCATATCCCGAGCTTCCTGCACAGAAGGAGCTTATCAAGAAGGTGGTGAAGGAGGAGGAAGATGCTTTCCTTCGAACCCTCGACAAAGGCATGGGACTGCTCGATGACCTGATTTCAAAGGCGAAAGCTGAAAATAAGAAAGAAATCAGCGGTATCGACGCCTTTACTCTCTATGATACCTATGGCTTCCCTCTTGACCTTACAGAACTTATTCTCCGCGAAAATGGCATGACGCTCAACCATGATGAGTTTGACTCGGAAATGGCGAAACAGAAAGCCCGCGCCCGCAATGCTGCTGCCGTAGAGACCGGCGACTGGGTAGAAGTTCGTGAAGGTGAGCAGGTCTTCACAGGCTATGATGAGCTGGAGACCGAAGCTGAAATTCTCCGTTATCGTCTGGTGAAGCAGAAAGGCAAGGAGTATTATCAGATAATACTTTCTCGCACACCCTTCTATGCTGAAATGGGCGGTCAGGTAGGCGATTCGGGCTATCTGGAAATGGCAGATGGCGAAAGAATCGAGATTTTCGACACCAAGAAAGAGAATAATCTCGGAGTGCATATGGCAAAGAAAATGCCTGCCAATCCGGAGGCAAGCCTGAAAGCTGTTGTAAACTCTGAGAAACGAGCTGCGTCGGCGGCCAATCATTCAGCCACTCATCTGCTTCATGAAGCCCTACGCGAGGTGCTCGGCAATCATGTGGAGCAGAAAGGTTCCTATGTATCGCCCGACGTGCTCCGCTTCGACTTCTCTCATTTCCAGAAAGTAACGCACGAAGAGCTCCGTAAGGTTGAACACCTTGTAAACAGCCGCGTGCGCAAGGCTATGGCTCTGGAGGAGAAGCGCGAGGTGCCTATCGCTGAGGCGAAAGAGATGGGTGCGATGGCTCTCTTCGGTGAGAAATATGGCGATAAGGTGCGTGTGATTAAATTTGGTTCAAGTGTAGAACTCTGCGGTGGCACCCATGTGGCAAACACGGGTAATATCGGTATGCTGCGTATCATCTCGGAAAGCTCCATAGCTGCCGGTATACGCAGAATTGAAGCTGTGACGGGATCGGGAGCTGAAGCTATGCTCGATGATCTTCAGGATACGATGCGCGATGTTGCAGGTCTGCTTGGAAATGCCTCCGATGTGCGTCAGGCCATCGCCAAAGCTATAAATGATAATTCAGAGCTTCGCCATCAGGTAGAGGAGTTCATGGCTGAACGAGTACAAGCGATAGTTGACACTTGTCTGGAGAAGGCAGAAGAGAAAAACGGAGTCAGCGTATGCCGGATGACGGGTCCTCGAATCCCTAACGTAGTGAAAGATGTAGCATTCGGCATTAGGCAGAAAGCTACCGGATTGACCGTATTCATCGGCACTACTGTCAGTCCTGGAGAGAAACCGCTCCTCACCCTCATGCTCAGCGATGATCTCGTAAAAGCAGGCTACAATGCCGGAGCAATCGTTAGGGAAGCTGCCAAGATTATTAAAGGTGGAGGCGGCGGTCAGCCTTTCTTTGCCCAGGCAGGAGGAAAGGAAATCGACGGCCTCAACGCAGCAGGCAATAAGATTATGGAACTGCTTAATCTGGCTTGACAGGACAGACATACTGCCCCTTCCCGGCCGTCATGCTGCCATAGGCAACCGCCTTTTGAGGGCAGACATGATAGCATGCAAGACAAGACACACATGCGGCGCCCCACTCAGGGCGTCGCATTTTCATTGTGATATTCATCATCGGACAAGAGGCAGCACATTTGCCGCACCCGATGCATGAATCTTCTACATGCCAGAGCTTTCTGATAATTCCCCAGCGGCGGAAAAGAGGATAAACCAATCTGGTTTTCAAACGGGGCCATGGGCCCGCCACATAGTCCGATTCCCAGGACTCTGACTTAATTCTTCCTGCTATTTCCCGAATTCTTTCCGGCGCAGCTGAAAGCTTTTTGAGATCTACCTCTTTAGGATCCGTATTGAAACCTGGAAGCAACACATAGTTGTTGGGCATTGTGACACTCCATATTCCTCTCAGACTTATATCTCTCTTCCCCAGAGCTTTTCTCAACATTGCAGGAGCGGCACCGGTCTCGTCGCCACATGTGCAAACGACCCACACCTCTTTAATTCGTGGAGGCAATGCTTTTATAAAGTCAAGAACCGGTTTGGGAATACCCCAGGAATAGATAGGGAATACAAGGCCTAATCTGGTATCGGATTCTTCCGGCAGGTAGCCATCGGTAATCCTCCTTGAAGATTCAGATAGTAAAGCACCCAGCGACAAGGCAACGAAACGCGAATTTCCTGTGCCAGAAAACCAATATATCATACAGCGAAAATTGCAAACACAAGTTCCTTAAGGATAGCATGTTCGTTCTGCAGGCTCTGGATGCCCTTCGACCTGCAGTCGGCAGAGCGCAGCTCTGAAACAATCCTTCTCGCCTGATCAAAAGTGTAGCGCCCCATTCCTTCCCTCACTTCGCGTAGTGCATACGGACTTTTAGCCTGCAGCGCATTCATCAGCGCGGCATCGCTTCTGTCAGTCAGGGAAAGAGCTATGCAGAGTTTGGAGAAGTAACCGAATAGCAACGCTACGGTCATGACCAACGGATTCTGACGCGGATTCCGGGTAAAGTAATCTACAATCTGCATCGCCTTAACATAATTCCGAGTTGAAAGCGAATTAACAAGCTCGAAGTTATTAAACTCCTTACTCAGACCGATATTCCGCTCTATAAGCTCCGCATCGATGCGAGCGGTCTGCTGCGCTCCGGCCACAATCAGCTTGTCGATTTCACCAAACAGACGGCTCAAATCATTACCGACAAAATCGGCAAGCAAGGAGCAGCATTTATCGTCGATTGCTATTTTCTTTTCAGTACAATAGGCTTTGGCGGCCCGAGGCAATTCCCACTCCTTCAGTTTATCACTACGGAATACCACCGCCCCTGACTTCTCTGCTGCCTTGACAATCTTAGAAGTTGAATTAAGATTATCCCCTTTGTAGACAACTACAAAGACAGTAGACGATGTAGGTCGCGCCACATAAGATTCCAGCCGATCGAGCACTGTCTTGGCCTGTGTAAGAGCCTGCGCTTCTTTCAATACCACCAGCCTTTTCTCACCCATCATAGGAAACTGCTGAGCAGCCATCGCCACAGAATGCAGATCAGCTTCTGCGCCATAGAATATGTCGCAGTCAAAATCTTTGTCAGATTCCTTTACAACCTTCTCCTCAAGCAAATCCGTAATTCTGTCCAAATAATAAGGCTCTTCGCCCATTAACAGATATACCGGAGCGAAGTGGCCACTACGGATAGAAAGAGAAAGCTCACCGAATCCTACTCCCTGAGCTTTCTTAGCCATAGCGCATTATTTTTTTACTCTTGAAAAGCCAGTTCTTTCCTAAGAGAAGAATCGACATTACTATAATGAAACTGATCAAAGCGAACCAGGGAAAACCTCCGTCTGCAACTCCGAATTTGTCGGGATCATGAGCAATCCCCTTAGTGACAAGCCAACTGCTAACTACTACCAGACTGTTATTGAGAGCATGAGCCGTTGCTGAAAGCCACAGCGAATCGCTCCAGAGAAGAAGATAGCCAAAGAAAGCACCCAACAGTATACGAGGTACAAAACCATAAAACTGGAAGTGCATAATACTAAAGACTATAGCCGAAATCCAGATAGCGGCATGAGGCCCGACCGATCTGCGTTGCAAAAGCCTCTGAAGAGCTCCCCTAAAAAACAGTTCTTCACAGAATCCTGTGAGGCAGCCTATTACAAGAACTCCTACCAGCATTGAACCTACGCTTTCTGTAGCAAGGAGTTTATCTGAAAGTGCTTTAGCTGCAGCCTCCATAGCCTGCAACTGAGATTCCACCTCCGACATGGCTGAAGGAAGCCTTACGGATTCATTCCATGCCACGAGCTGATTAAGGAAAGGCAAACCGACAGCAAATACGACTAAAAGTCCGACAAAAGCCTTAAATGAAAATCCGTGGGCAAGTCCCGTGAACTCCATAGGACGTCTTGTAAGAATCCATGCTGACAGAAGAGCCGGCATTCCGAATGTGCAGATATTCTGCAGCACGACACTCCATAGAAGATCGATCCTGGAGGCTGAATTTCCAAGATTCATGAAACTGTCGATGACTCCTGTCAGCACTACCCCACAGATAAATACTATGGCAAGCACTATGATACGCGCTCCATAGTTGAATCCGGGCATATATCGGGCTCTGGTGTATTCCATATCAACTGAAGGTATGACCACTGAAGTCTTTACGCCGGAACACGAAATTGCGTCCCAGATACTTCTCTTTTACAATCGGATTAGAAGCAAGCTCTTCACTCGTGCCCTGAAACAGGATCTTCCCTTCAAAAAGAAGATAGGCGCGGTCGGTGATACTCAGCGTCTCAGGAGCATTATGGTCAGTGATAAGAATGCCTATATTTTTCTCTTTGAGCTTATAGACAATATATTGGATATCTTCAACCGCAATAGGATCGACACCGGCGAAAGGTTCATCGAGCATAATGAACTTCGGATCAATCGCCAGACAACGGGCAATCTCCGTGCGTCGTCTCTCTCCGCCCGACAGACGGTCACCAAGATTCTTCCTCACTTTCTCGAGCCTGAATTCCTTGATCAGACTCTCAAGCTTCTCTTTCTGGTATTCCTTGGAGGTACCCGTCATTTCCAGAACTGCACGGATATTATTTTCAACGCTCAATTTCCTGAAAACCGAAGGCTCTTGGGCAAGATAACCGATACCGAGCTGAGCTCGCTTATAAACCGGAAATCCTGTTATATCTTCATTATCAAGGAATATCTTACCCTCATTAGGAGTGATGAGCCCTACCGTCATATAAAACGTAGTGGTTTTTCCTGCACCGTTGGGACCCAAAAGACCTACGATCTCACCTTGGGTAACATCAATCGAGACATGATTTGCCACTGTGCGCCTTCCGTAGCGTTTCACCAGATTCTCCGTGCGCAATATGCCCTTCTCGGGGGTCACTGATGTTTCTTCCAGAACTCCGTCCGGCGTTTCTTCCAAAGTGACCTCTACCCTCTCCTGCATATCAGGTTCGGGAGCGCCGAGATCGCCTATTGGCTTTTTCTTTAACGGGAAGATCTTCATTATCCTTATCTTATCAAAGACCTTATATAATCGGTCAGCAGACCGATAGCAACATCATTGCTGCCACCCTGAGGAATAATCAGATCCGCATACCGTTTTGAAGGCTCAATATGAAGCTCATGCATCGGCTTGAGCATCGACCTATAGCGATCAATCACCATTTTTGGAGTACGGCCACGCTCCACACAATCGCGCTCAATAACCCGGATAAGACGCTCATCGGCATCAGCATCTACAAATACCTTCACGTCCATCAGATCCCGAAGCTCCTTGACCGTAAGCACCAATATTCCTTCTACCACGATCACCTCCTTCGGCTCTACCCTTACAGTCTCTTTCTGGCGTGAGCACGTGATAAAATCATAGGTCGGCATATCGACCGCTCTACCGGCCTGCAGCTCCTTGATATGAGAAATCAGCAAAGGCCAGTCTATCGCCGCCGGCTCATCATAGTTCAGCCCCTTGCGCACTTCAAGGGGTATGTGGGCATTATCCTTGTAATACGCATCCTGCGGAAGCACGCTGACACTTCCTGGAGGAAGAGACTCCACAATTTTGCGAAGCACTGTGGTCTTGCCCGAACCTGTTCCGCCGGCTATACAAATCGTCAGCATTTTGTTATAATGCCTTGAAACTCATATCCAGTCCCTTAACACTATGTGTAAGAGCCCCTACAGAAATGAAATCAACTCCGGCTCCACCGTAAGCCCTGAGATTATCAAGAGTAATACCGCCTGACGATTCAATCTCCATGTCAGGAGCCAGCTCCCTTACAATCTTAACACCTTCCTTTGTCAGCTCAGGAGAGAAGTTATCAAACATCACACGGTCAACTCCGCCGATAGCGATAATCTCACGCACATCGTCAAGACTCCGCGCTTCCACTTCTATCTTAAGATTCTTTCCCTTCTCTTTAAGATATTTTTTCGCTCCTTCCACTGCCTGACGAATACCTCCGGCAAAGTCTATATGGTTATCCTTAATCAGGATCATATCGTGGAGACCCATGCGGTGATTACCACCTCCGCCGGCAGCAACGGCTTCTTTTTCAAGCACCCGCATGCCAGGGGTGGTTTTACGGGTATCAATCACCTTAGCCTTAGTTCCTTCAAGCTCTCTCTGATATCTTTCCGTCATGGTAGCCACACCGCTCATGCGCTGCATGATATTGAGCATCGTGCGCTCCCCTATCAGGAGTGACCTTACCGGGCCTTCTGCTATAAAGGCTACATCGCCCGGCTTTACATGACTGCCGTCAGGAATCATTACATCGATCTTTACTGAAGGATCAAGACGCTGGAACACTTTCTTAGCCACCTCCACGCCGCTTATCACTCCCTCGCCTTTCACGAGCAGACGCTGACGCCCCATGGCTGAGGCAGGAATCGTTGACAAGGTGGTATGGTCACCGTCACCCACATCTTCAGCAAAGGCCAGATCTATCAATTCATCGATAAGTTCGGATTTCGTATGCAATGTCATATTTGATTGAAGTTTTGCTTAATTTTGCGCGAAGATAACGAAATTATTTTGGAAATCCAGCTTATCACCATAGGAAAGACTCAGAGCAAATGGCTGAGGGAAGGCATCGACCTATATATGGAGCGTCTCAGGCGCTATCTGCCATTCAGTCTTATCGAGCTGCCCGATGCCAGACGGGCCCGAACAGCGGCGGAACAGAAGCGCGAGGAGGGGCGACTGCTTCTATCGCAGATCAATGCCGGCGACCGCCTTATTCTTCTTGATGAGCGCGGTAAAGGCGTCACTTCCGAAGCATTTGCAGAGATGCTTCAGAAGAATATGGCTTCCGGATTAAAGCGGCTCATATTTGCTATCGGAGGTCCCTACGGCTTTGCTCAGGAGGTCTACGACCGGAGCAATGCCATGCTCTCTCTTTCACAAATGACCTTCACCCATGAGATGGCCCGCCTCTTTTTCATTGAGCAGCTCTACCGGGGAGCGGCGATACTTCGGGGAGATCCATACCATCACGCATGAACTAATATCGGCGACAAAGCGTTATGGAGACAAAACCAAATTTAATTAAGCTATGAAAAAACATTTCCTTCCCCTGATGCTTCTGGCATTACCACTTCTGTTTCTGTCATCATGCAATGATGATGAAGATCTCCCCAACGTAGACATTACCGTAAGCTTCGAAGGTCTTTATCAGGCCGACGGTCAGCTTTATGCCGTACGTGACATTCCTTTGAAGATAAATTCCATTACAGTTACTCCTGTGGGAGCTACCAAGGAGGCAGCTCTGGGTTCTGTAAGATATTATTGCAACGGAGTGTTCCAGGGCACATCAGTGCTTTCCCCTTATGAGGCATCGTTCAACGTAACAGATGTGCCCGACGGGCCTAATGTTCTCGGATTGGAGATGGGTGTGTTCCAGGTTGATAAATCTGTAGCCTGGGCAAATCTGGAGTTCAAATTCTATGTAGTTGACGATGAGGCATCGCTGCCTGATGGTGCAGTAGCCTACACAAACACTACAGTGCAGTCTGCGCAGAAGAAGTAGAAAATTTGTAACTTTGGGGTCTAAAACCTTTTAAGGCGTGAAAACCCCAGATGTAAACACTTGGCGAAATCGGGCGAGCGGCTTTATGGCGGCTCACCCGATTATCGCTAATATTTTGATTATCATAATAGTAGCCATATTAGGCCTGTCGATTGCATACCTCTGCACGGCAATATTCACTAAGCATGGTCAGTCGGATAAGGTGCCTGCCGTTGAGAATATGACCTATACTCAGGCGGTCGAGACCCTTCATTCCAACGGATTCAGGGTAGATATCCGCGACTCGATTTATCGCGATGACGTGAAACCTGGCCACGTAATAGAGCAATTTCCTAAAGCCGGATCTTTAGTTAAGCCCGGCCGAAAGATTTTTCTCTATATAAATGCGGTTCACCCAAAGGAGGTGATTATTGATGATGATAACCGCCCGATGGAGGATGCTCTAAAGAACTTCAGTCTGCGTCAGGGATTAGCACGTTTGGAAGAACTTGGCTTCAAAAACGTAAAAATTGTTAAAGTTTTAGGTGACAATGATTGTATCGTAAAGATCACTGCAAATGGGCGAACTGTGAAGAAAACCCAGCGCGTGCCTGTAAACGCAGCAATCATTGTAGAAGCAAGCGACGGCCGCCTTGGCGAGCTTCGCGATTCCCTGCAGAATGAAGAGCTCCTGCAGAATGTAGCCGTTCAGGCGTCTGATGATGCTTCCATCGACGAGTTGATAATTGAAGATGTAGAATCTGATGCTGACGAAGGATTGCAGCAATGATTGACGATACTTCAACCCTTCAGGAGCCGAATGACGCCTCCGAAGCGCCTGAGCCACTGATAATAACTCCCGACGGACGCGAGCTCTATGAGCATTTCCGTTTCGAAGCTGATAGGGGGCAGCAGCTTCTGCGTGTAGATAAATTTCTTGCTACCCGCATGGAGCGCACCTCACGCAACAGAATTCAGCAGGCTGCCGATGCCGGATTTCTATTGGTAAACGGGAAACCTGTAAAGTCGAGCTATAAGGTAAAACCTCTCGATGTGGTCAGCATCGTGATGGACCGTCCGCGCTATGACTTTGAAATCATTGCTGAAGATATTCCTCTTGACATAGTTTATGAAGACCGGGAAGTGCTGGTGGTAAATAAACCGGCTGGCCTTGTGGTGCACCCCGGCCACGGCAACTATAGCGGCACTCTCGTAAACGCCCTTGCCTGGCACTTCCGCGATACGCCGGACTATGATGTAGATGATCCGCGCCTCGGACTCGTCCACAGAATCGATAAAGATACTTCCGGACTTCTGGTTATCGCAAAGACTCCGGAAGCGAAGACAATCCTCGGAAAGCAATTTTTCGATAAAACGACTCGCCGGGAATATCTTGCACTCGTATGGGGTGACTTCCCAGAGAACTCCGGAACAATCACGGGAAATATAGCCCGCAATCCTCGCAATCCCCTTCAGATGGCCGTAATGAAGGATCCTGAAATAGGGAAACCGGCTGTGACCCACTATGAGGTGGTGGAGAGATTCGGCTATGTTACTCTCGTTCGTTGCCGCCTGGAAACGGGACGAACGCATCAGATACGTGTGCACATGCTTAGCAAAGGCCACCCGCTCTTCAACGATGAGCGCTATGGCGGTGATAAAGTGCTTAAAGGTCAACCATCTGCTGCCTATAAGAAGTTTATCGACAATTGCTTCTCTCTTTGCCCGCGTCAGGCACTTCATGCACGTACGCTCGGGTTCAAGCACCCAAAAACCGGTGTTGAGATGGATTTTGAGGCTCCATTACCCGCCGATATGCAATCTTTGCTGGAAAAATGGCGCGGATTACGCCAATAATGACAACAACCCTATTAGAGTATGAATAAATGTATCGTAGCCGGGGCTCTTACTGGAATACTGTTGCTTTGGGGAGCCGGATACTGTCTGGCACAAAATACAGCTCCTAAAGGAAAGCGCACTGAAGCTCTTCCAAGCGCAGTGTGGTCTCACTCGAAATGGATTTCCGCTGCCTACGCGCCTGTTGTGACAGGAGTAATAGATAGCGATAACGAGCGTGCTGCCGATGGAGCCGCATGGTTTGTTACGACTTTAACTAACAAGAGCGATATCAAGTCGGCCAAACTAATGACTACCGGTCTTGGAGTCTACGAACTATTCGTAAATGGTCACCACATTGGAGAGGAGTTCCTTAAACCGGGATTCACTCATTATAAAAAGACGAAGCGATCGTTCACCTACGATATATCTGATGCTCTTGCGAAAGAGAAAGGCTCCGACAATGTGATTTCCGTTCAGGTCACTCCGGGTTGGTGGGCCGATAAAATCATCACTCCTTCAGGCTCTGAGGGTATGTTTGGTAAGAAAGTAGCTTTCAGAGGCGTTCTCGAAATCACTTATACAGATGGTAGTAAAGAATATTACGGCACTAACTGCGACGACTGGAAAGCCGGTGTAGCGGGTCCAGTAATACACGCTGCCATATTCGACGGCGAAGAGTATGATGCCCGTATCAAACCGGGTTATGCCACTCCTGAGAAACTCTCGAAACCTGAAGTGAACCGGGAATTTAGCGGAGAGATTCTTCCCTCGGAAGGAGCAGAGATCTATCTTCGCCGGGATCTTGCGTTGCAACCCAAAGAAGCTTACGTTTGGAAAGGAGTGACCGGAGCCGACGAAGAGCACTTTGGGAAGGTCAATGTGACCCGCACATTCAAGCCGAATGAAGAGATTACAATAGTACCGGGAGAGACGCTTGTGATTGATTTCGGTCAGAATTGCGCGGCTGTACCTGCATTTGAGTTCAAAGCGAAGGAAGGCACCACTCTTACCTGCCTTCCTGCTGAGTTGCTTAACGACGGCAACGGCGCCAAGAGCCGCGGCATGGACGGACCGGAAGGGAGTTGCCACCGCCTGAACCTGCGCATTCCTGAAACGGGAATGATCATGAAATATACCTTCGGAGATGGCGATGATTTCGTAGATTACCACCCGACCTGCACATTCTATGGCTACCGCTATGCCTCCGTCACTGCAGATGATGAGGTAACAATTAAATCGGTGGAATCTATTCCCGTAAGTTCTATCACATCAGATTTGGAAATCGGCAGAATCATAACCGGAAACGATCTTGTAAATAAACTGATATCCAACACTCTCTGGGGTCAGCGTTCAAATTATCTTTCCGTAACAACCGACTGCCCCCAGCGCAACGAGCGACTGGGCTGGACTGCCGATACCCAGGTATTTACTGAGACAGGAACCTTTTTTGCCAATACCGACAGCTTCTTCCACAAATGGATGCGCGATATGCGCGATACCCAGTCTCCTCTTGGTGGTTTCCCTGGCGTGGCTCCCTTCGGTCAATACGGTGCGTCAGAAGATAACATGATGCGTCTTGGTTGGGCCGATGCCGGAGTAATTGTGCCATGGGTGGTATGGAAACAATTCGGTGATACAGCTATCATAAATGAAAACTGGGAGGCAATGGAGAAATTCCTGGATCATATTGCTGATACAAAGTATGACCACAAGACTCTGAGGAATGAAAACGGCAACTATCAATGGGCCGACTGGCTTAGCTATGAGCCTCTTGAAAGCTGCGGAGGAGGGATCTATACTAAAGATGACAACGGTAAGACGATAATTAAGGAGGAAGCCTACGACTATTGGAACTATCTGAGTGCCAATTACTGGCTGATCGACGCCGAAATGATGGCAGATATGGCGGAAGCTACAGGTAGAGATACCTCAAAGTATTCAAAAATGGCTGAAGAAGCACGTAGGTACATTCAGGATAATTTCATGAATGCCGACGGAACCTTTAAGCTCGAAATACTCAACACGATGCAGACGCCTGCTTTATTTGCTCTTAAGAATCGACTGGTCGACGGTAAGGCTAAAGAAGATATGATCAAACGCCTTCGTCAGAATTTCTCTGGTCATGACAATTGTCTGCAAACCGGATTCCTGGGCACTTCTATCCTGATGCCGACTCTGACAGAAAATGGAATGAGCGATATTGCCTACGAGCTTCTGTTGCAGCGAAAGAACCCAAGCTGGATCTATTCCATCGACAATGGAGCCACTACTATCTGGGAGCGCTGGAACAGCTATATGCTCGATAAAGGTATGGGGCCAAGAGGTATGAACAGCTTCAATCATTATGCCTACGGCTGTGTTTGCGAATGGATTTGGGAGACGGCAGCAGGAATTTCAAGCGATCCATCTGAACCCGGATTCAAGCACATAATCATGAAACCGATTCCTGACAAGCGCCTCGGATTTGTTGATGCCGAGTATGACTCTGCAGCCGGGAAAATCAAGAGCACATGGAAGTATGAGGGCGACAAATGGATCTGGAACTTCACCATTCCCGAAGGATCCACCGCTTCGGTCACTATCCCAGGCGAAAATGATGCGCAAGAATACTCCGCAGGCAGCTACATGATTGAGATTTAACCATCAGACTCACCTATATGAAAAATGCCTCCGGTTTGCGGGGGCATTTTCGTTTTCAGGGTAATCAGATCTTTATTCTTCGTAGCGGTTTTCGATCACGCTCCAGTCTACGATATCCCAGAGCTTCTTCAGATATTCGGCACGCCGGTTCTGATAATCAAGGTAATAAGCATGCTCCCAAACATCAAACACGAGAAGCGGCTGAAGATTCTCCGTCATAGGATTAGAGGCATTCGACCCCTGGGTAATGAATAGCTTACCCTTGTCGTCGCGTGAGAGCCATACCCAACCGGAGCCGAACAAAGTGGCTCCAGCCTCTTCAAACTTCTTCTTGAAGTCTTCCACGCTTCCGAACTGCTCTGTAAGGGCATCTTTCAGGGCACCAGAAGGCTCTCGTTTCCCCTCAGGGTGGAACTGGAAGAAATAGAAGATGTGATTCCATGCCTGCGAGGCATTGTTGAAAAGTTTTCCGTCGCTTTTGCGGATAATCTCCTCAAGCTCCATATCAGCAAAAGGAGTGCCCTCTATCAGCGAGTTAAGCGTATCGATATAAGCTTTCTCATGTTTACCATAATGGTATTCAATAGTGGTCTGCGAAATTACCGGCACAAGGGCATCGGGTGCGTATGGCAGACGAGGCTGGGTGAATTTCATAGAAGTTACATTTTTTAGAGTTTCTTTTTCTTCTCAACACATTAACTCCACATAAGGTTTTTAGCGGTAGTGAGCGGAAGTTTTATTAAATTTGCACAGCGGAGAGTCAACATGACTGCCGCCATTCAAAAGCCTTGGAATCATGACCAACACCAATACATTAGATTTCAGCGATATCGCCCCTTACGACGATTCAATGTTTAAGGAAAAAATGGCTCAGCTCGTGAAGGAACCTGGCTTCCTCCATGCTGTAGGCTACACAATGCCGAAAGAAGCATTGCCGGCATTGATTGATGAACTGCTGAAGATTGACAATAAACATGATTTCCAGCACCAGGTGATGTTCCCGTTTCTGGAGATGCTTGCAAAAAGCACGACCTCAGGAATCTCGCTTGGAGGCGTGAAAAATTATAACCCCGCTCTCTCCTACACGATGATTACAAATCATCGCGACATTGTGCTCGATGCCTCTTTCCTCAATCTATCGCTGCTTAGAAAGAGCCTGCCTACCACTGAGATAGCGATTGGAAATAATCTGCTCATCTACGACTGGATTACAGATCTCGTGCGCCTCAACAAGAGCTTCATCGTGAAGCGTAAAACCGGACTGCGCGAAGGTCTGGAAGCAGCCAAGAAGCTATCGGCCTACATTCACTACTGCATTCTGGAAAAGCATCAGAGTATCTGGATAGCTCAAAGAGAGGGACGGGCAAAAGATAGCAGCGACCATACTCAGGAGAGCCTTGTAAAGATGCTTGCCATTGCTGGCGACGGGCCATTTATGGAGAAACTCAAGGAGATCAATCTCATGCCGGTAGCTCTTAGCTACGAGTATGATCCTAACGATTACCTTAAGGCCCGTGAGTTCCTTCTGAAGCATCGTAATCCAGATTTCAAGAAGAGCCAGCGCGATGACCTCTTTTCTATGGAGACAGGACTACTGCAGTTCAAGGGAAGAGTTCATTGCCAGCTAACCCCGCGGATCAACGTTAAACTTGACCAGATAGGCGACTTCAAAGACACCAATACTGCTGCAAGAATGGTTTGCCGGCTTATAGACCAGGCAATTCACCGCAGCTACGAGATTTTCAGCATCAACTATATAGCTTTCGACCTTTTAAATGGTGGAAACCGATTCGCAAGAAAATACACGGAAGAGGAGCGTAAAAACTTTGAGGATTATCTGGAAGAGCAGATCGCTAAAATAACCGATGTGCCCGACATAACCCCTGAGGAACACGATTATCTGAGGGAGATGATGTTGGTTATGTATGCTAATCCTCTTAAGAATAAACTCAAGACCCTGCTCGGGGATCCAATTGACTGACGGTTTATGAGACTTCCGGCTATCATGATGGCGGTAGTTCTAACTATCAGCATTCTGATCGACTTATATATCTGGTGGGATCTCAGGCAATCCTC
The DNA here is from genome assembly GCA_947632485.1 of uncultured Muribaculaceae bacterium. Lineage (GTDB taxonomy): Bacteria > Bacteroidota > Bacteroidia > Bacteroidales > Muribaculaceae > Lepagella. Next base: position 9,920 of record CANRPJ010000001.1, on the reverse strand, counting down.
CAGGCGTAAGAGGTCTGCGCATTTAGTTTATTTCCTAAGTGCCGTAGCATGCTGGATATGGCTTATCGTGATATGGGCTCTGCCAAAACGAGGAGAATCATCTGTGATTCCCCTCATGTGGATGCTCTATGCCTACCTCAGCATATATCTTCCTAAGCTCTCATATTGCCTGATTTCGCTTTTGGGCAGGTTGTTCAAGCAGCGTAGGGCCTTCCGGATTATAGGTCTCGCGGTTGCAGCTATAGTTTTTGTCGGCCTTTGGTGGGGAGCTCTCGTTACCCGGAGACAAATCGATATAGTTGAAGTCTCGCTGGAGATGCCGCGACTTCCGAAGTCATTCGACGGATTGAAGATAGTGCAGTTCAGCGATGCCCACGTGGGCACCTGGGGTGAGGATACCACTTTTGTATCGAGGATAGTCGATACTATTCTTGCTCAGAAGCCGGACCTTATTCTGTTCACAGGCGACATCGTGAACCGACGTACATCTGAGATTCTTCCCTTCATAAAGCCGCTTAGTCGCTTGAAAGCTCCTATGGGGGTATATTCCGTGCTTGGCAATCATGACTACTCCGATTATTGCGAATGGCCATCTGACAGTGCGAAGTTAAGCGATAGAGCCGCTTTGGTAGGCATAGAGAAAGCTATGGGTTGGAATCTTCTCAACAATGAGACTGAGACTTTGCGTAATGGTTCCGACTCAATAATGCTTGTCGGCGTGGAAAACTGGGGCGAACCTCCTTTCCCTTGCTATGGCGATCTTAAAAAGGCATATCCGGAGGGAAGCGATGGAAAGTTCAAGATCCTCATGAGCCATAATCCGGAGCACTGGAGACAGATTGTTTCAAAGGAATTTGATGCAGATCTCACTTTGTCAGGCCATACTCACGCCATGCAGTTTCAGCTTTCGGCGTTCGGCCACAAATGGTCACCGGCCGGATTCCGCTACAAAAACTGGTCTGGATTGTATGATAGCGAGTCTAATCCTGGAAGATACCTCTACGTAAATATAGGGAGCGGAGAAGTTGGTATTCCGGCTCGTATCGGTGCAACTCCGGAAATCACCGTTTTTACATTTAAAACCAAAAAGTAAGATGCAGGTGGTGCTTTCTCTGGGTAGTAACTGCGGCGACCGACACCGCAACGTAGAGCAAGGACTTGAATGGGCCTCACGCCATCTTAATAATTTCCGGACCTCGAGCTTATATTCGAGCGCGCCGCTGGGTGGAAGCGGGCAGAACTATGTGAATGCAGTAGCAATCGGCGATACCGGGTTGACCGTAAAAGAACTAAACCTGTCTGCTAAGGAGAAAGAATCCGAAGCGGGGCGCGACGACAAAGCAAGAGCAGAAGGCAGAGTGCCGCTTGATATTGATATCGTGGCGGCTGATGGAGAGATTCTTAGACCTCGTGATTTTGCATGCGATTTTTTCCGGCGCGGTTGGGAAGAGCTCAACGGGCAGCTCTGAAATATAAGAAGATTCCGATAGCGAGATAGATCACGTTTGGAATCCACATGGCCACGGCTGCACTCGTAAGACCTGAGATGGCAAAAGAACTGGTCACAGTCGAGAAAAGAATATAGCTGAAGCTCAGTCCGAGTCCGATGCCGATATTAAGACCCATACCGCCCTTAACCTTCTTCGACGACAAAGCCATGCCTATGAGAGTAAGAATGAAAGCAGCTCCCGTAGCAGCGTAGCGCTTCTCCTTCTCGATTTCAAACTTCTGGATATTCGCCAATCCCCTCATCTTCTGCTTCTCCACGAAATCAGATATCTGAGGAGTTGTCATCGCTTCCTGATCCTGACTCGAAATAAGAAAATCTCTCGGCTCTACAGCCAGAATCGTATCCAGACGTCGTCCGTGAGATACCTTCTCGTTCATGCCGTCGAAATTGCGAATCATATAGTCGCGCACCTGCCAATGATAAGGTTTCAGCGAGTCGTAGACTATCGACTGAGCCGTCATGCGGCTTACGATTGTCTTTCCTTCAAACTTATCAAGGGAGAACCTATAGCCAGTCTTGGAAGGATCATCGAAACGCCCTATATAAGCCACTACTCCGGGCTCTACCTGAAGCTGGATATTAACTCCTGCCTCTACCCGCTTGTTTTTCACATACTTATTGGTATAAGCAATTCGCTTCACGTTGGTAGGAGGAATCCAGTAATTACTGAGCATGAATGTGAAAGCAGCTATAATGGCAGCTCCCACCATATAGGGTCGCAAAAGTCTCCTGAAACTGACACCACTCGCCAGAATCGCTATTATTTCAGAGTTAGAAGCCATCTTCGATGTAAAGAAGATGACCGTAATAAATACGAACAGCGGAGACAGCTGATTACCGAAATAAGGCAGGAAAGAGAAGAAATAGTCAAATATCGTCTCTTTCAAAGGAGCGGTAAGGAAGGCATCAAGTTTCTCCGTGACATCAAACATTGCTATGACGGCCAGAAACAGCAGGGTGGCAAGGAAATATGTACCCAAAAACTTCTTCAGAATGTAAAGATCGAGCACTTTGAAGCCCCATGAGGTTTTACGCCGCCTCCGGCGCAGCTGCCTCATGAAACTGATCCTCACTATTCTGACCCACCTGTTCATAGACGCCTCGTCACATTTCGCACCATCTCCTTCTTCCAGCTGGCAAAATCACCCTCAACAATATGCTTGCGGGCTTCTCCTACAAGCCATAGATAGAATGCCAGGTTATGGATCGATGCTATCTGTAGGGCAAGTAGCTCTCCCGCAATGAAAAGATGGCGCACATAAGCCTTGGAGTACACCTCATCAACCCACGATGCACCTCCTTCATCAAGAGGTGTCAGATCATCGGCCCATTTGTGATTGCGCATGTTCAAGATGCCATTGCGCGTAAAGAGCATACCGTTGCGGCCATTACGCGTCGGCATAACGCAGTCCATCATGTCTACTCCTCTGTCGATAGCTTCAAGAATATTAGCAGGAGTACCTACACCCATTAGATAACGTGGCCTATCGGAAGGTAGGATTTCATTGACCACATCGATCATCTCATACATGGTTTCAGCTGGCTCCCCTACTGCGAGACCACCGATGGCATTTCCTACCGCGCCGTATTCAGCCACTCTCTCTGCAGCTTCACGCCTCATATCAAGATACACGCAACCCTGCACGATAGGGAAAAATGCCTGCTCATACCCGTAGAGCGGTTCAGTCTCCTTAAACTGCTTCCAGCCCCTTTCAAGCCATCGCATCGTAAGGTCGAGACTTTTCCGGGCATAGCTTCTGTCGGCAGTACCGGGGGTGCATTCATCGAGAGCCATCATGATATCGGCTCCGATCTGCCGCTCAATATCCACAACCTTTTCTGGCGTGAACAGATGCCGGCTGCCATCAATATGACTGCTGAAATGGGCGCCCTCTTCAGTGAGCTTCCTGCGGTCAGCAAGCGAAAACACCTGATACCCTCCTGAATCTGTGAGGATAGGGCGCTCCCACCCCATAAACTTATGGAGACCACCTGCTTTCTGCAGTAACTCAGTGCCGGGCCGAAGATAAAGATGATAAGTATTGCCAAGAATAATCTGAGCCTTTATATCATCTCTCAGCTCGCGCTGATGCACTCCTTTCACACTCCCTACCGTGCCCACCGGCATGAAGATAGGGGTTTGAATAGGTCCGTGGCCTGTTTCAAGCACTCCGGCCCGTGCCCGCGAATCCGGGGCTGTAGCTTCTAACAGAAATTGCATGGTCGCAAAGTTACTCAATTCCTGCGGGGCGGCAAAGTTCCATTCTCAAAGTCGGGATAAGAGATCAAGGAGGCGGTCGCCGGTACCGATGGCATATCCGGTTGCCACATAAACAACCCGGTTGAATGTATCAGCCACTACTACAATCGGCAGCTCGCCATCTGATAGTTCGAGATTCTCCTTCAGTTCCTTCGCTATAGCTCCATCTATATCAGCACCTAACGTGAGTGTAGAAGGAAGATTCGGATAGAGCGATGCATCAAACCTTGAAAACTCATCTTCATCGCGAAGAAGCATCACTATAGGAGTACCCGCTTTCTCGAGATCTGCTTTTACAGCTGATATATCGTTGAGCACATGGGCTGTAGGCTCATGGCCCGACGCACCAAGTATCAGCACATAGTAGCCTCGGCCTGTAGTAGATAGTAAAGACTTCTCGCCTACATTCTTATCGTGGTAAAGATTTTCCGAGTTAAACTGCCCTATCACCTGCACACCCGTTGAGTCCTGTCGAATCTCTACCGGCATCTCAACAACCTTTCCCGGTTCAATCTGGAAAAGCACATTGCGGGTAAGCACTGATCCATCAGCCATTCTTTGCCCGGTGGTAAGCATATACTGACCGGCATCAAGACTAATCTCCTTTTCAAGCTGCGACAAAGGCGCACCCTCAGGGAAGCCCAGAGTCTCAGGAGATCCATCATTCAGCTTTGCCACCGTAAAGTGCGAAAAATATACGGGATCATAAAGGCGACCTTCATTCGCTGCCTTCAACTTCAGAACACCTTTTGGAGTCTGAGAATCTCTACTTTCTGTCTGTACAACCTCCAACATTGCATCATGCCAGCCTCCGCCTTGAGCGGCATGCCACTGCACTTTACCGGTGACAGGATCTATCCTGGCCGGGATACCGAAGCTTCTCGCGCCCGTCACAAAAAATATAGCTTTGGACCGAGCATCAGCACTGCGGTCTTTCCATACCGACTGTGGAGACATGCGTAACCCCAAGGGATTTCGGTCACTACGCGTCCCTACGGAATCCTTTACCCATTCTACCCATCTCTCTGGAGAGGCCTTGAATTGTGCTATCTCAGAAGCGGGAAACCTCGATACGAAGAATTCCTTGTAAGGTGTGAGCATTTCATTATCCACGCGGGGATTCAGCACATACTCGTTGTAGAAAGGCGAATCGAATACCGGTGTTTTGTCCAAATGGTCGTAAACCACTTCTGCAGTTAAGTCGTGCAAATCTTTCTCATTCACGACCTCAAGCAGTGTCAGCACCTTTGTGAATTTTTCTCTATCTAATCCTTCAAGAATTTGACTCAACACTTTGTGATTCCCTCTCGAAGCGGTAAGCACGGCCGAAATTCTCTCCTGAAACTCCGGCACCCCTGCTTTCTGAGCCAGTTTAACCGCATCTTCCGCTGTTGCAAAGGTCGCCTCATAAGATTTCCTGATGGAATCCTCAGCTGCCTTCCTTTCCTCATTCAGCGCAGCGGCTTCAGGGGTCGGAGTGGGCAGAGTAGCCGATGCCTTGGGAGGCACAATGTCAAAATCCCAGCTACCTTTGCTATCCTTATCAAGAGATAGCTTAATCTCAGTTACTTCCGCCTCCGGGGTAGCTTTAGCAAAACCGAAATGGCCATCTTTGCGTGCGAAAACGAGGAGATCGCCATAACCTACGGTGAGTTGGGCATTTCCATTCTTGTCCGATTTCTTGACTGCAAGCGGATAAAACTCGGCATAATTGTAGAGTCTGAACGATACCTCGGCATCTTCAACCGGTCTACCGTCAGCCGAAATCACTTTGACTTTAGCATCTCTCACCGGAGCATAATTAGCCGTGACATTGATATTGGTATAGAGGTCATCGCGGCTCAACACCTCTTCCGACCCGTCGTATTCCCCGATCACCCTTGTACTCATCAGCATGCCGCGCGAAGCCGGCTGATTGAACCATGCGAGATCAAGAATCGCCTCCGGCTCGCAGGCCCCGAGATAATGCCAGGCTCCATCTGTCCACACCTCAACCCAGGCATGATTATCATCTGTATGAGCCCATCTGGGAGTATAAATCTGGCGCGCAGGAATCCCTACAGCCCTGAGAGCAGCCACTACAAAAGTCGACTCCTCGCCACAGCGGCCAAGAGCATTCGATACAGTGACAAGCGGACTGCTCGTGCGGGCGTCAGAGGGCTGATAGGTCACCTTCTCATGAGCCCAATGGTTCACCTCCAGTGCGGCATCGGTCATTGACAATCCTTCGAGCCTCGGTTTCAGTTCTTTGTAGAACACCATTCGCGACGAATCGAGATTCTCATTGTTGACTCTGACCGGTAGCACGAAATGGCGCCACTCCCTATCGGGAACAATCTTACCCCAGGGCATCTCCTTACGCGCCTGCAGCGCCGATCTAACGTTGTCAAGGTAGAAGGTTCTCGAATAATCAGCCGAATCAGGCACTGACATATAGCTATAAAGCCAATCGAGCTCTCGAGTCTCTTCCGGTGTCTGTGCACTTGCCAGCAGTGTGGCAGCTAATGCACATACCAACAGCACATTCTTCATTGTCAACTCTCTTTCAATATGTTTACTATTGCGGCCACTTCCCCGCTTTGTGTATGGTTAGAGCCTTTACGCGCTGACCCGTGAAGCTCTTTCGCGCCAGTCGTTTTAAGGATCTCTTCAGCATTCTCGCTCTTTACTCCCCCACCAGGCATAATCACTATTCTACCGGCCGCCTGCCCCACAAGCTCCTTAAGCCCGTATATCCCCTCAGGAGCAGTAGGTTTTCCCGCTGATGTCAGCACTCTGGCAAAGCCCATACTGATTAGCTTCTCTAACCCCGATTTCCTGTCGCGGCATCGGTCAAAAGCCCTGTGAAATGTGACCTCCACATCATTGCCGGCCTCATCAAGCCAAAGCCTGCACAGATTCTCATCAATATCTCCTTCAGGAGTAAGAGCACCAACCACTACCCCATCGGCCCCGGCATCAAGCGCCTCGCGAATCTGGCGGCGCATAACCTCCCCTTCCTCCTGAGTGTAAACAAAATCTCCAGCCCTGCTCCGGATCAGCACATTCACTGCCATTCCTCCCTTCTCCATAATAGCAGCTCTGAGCAAATCCGATGAAGGCGTAAGCCCATCTAACTCCAAGGCTTCGCACAACTCTATCCGCGCGGCTCCTCCCACACGCGCGGCTTTAACATCGGCTACCGACGCCGTGCATGCCTCAAACATCTTTCTCCCATTCATGTAACAAAGTTACAAAAATTTTAGGACATAGGCAACTTTTTAATTTTCAAAATTTTAACACACCAAACACACTAAGATTCAGCGATATAATGGCCTTCTGCCTCTGGCTGCGAAAAAATGCTTACCTTTGTGGCTACAATCTCAAATCTCCGAAGCTATGAGTAAAACAGAGCGACAATTTGCCCAGGCGAAAGCGTTATGCCGCGACGTCTATGAAAAGAAACTTGCCGATTACGGCACATCATGGCGGGTGATGCGTCCATCTTCGCTTACTGACCAGATACTCATTAAGGCCAGCAGAATCAGATCTATTGAGGAAAAAGGCGAAAACCGGGTAGGAGAAGGTATTTCAACGGAATATATCGGGATTGTGAACTATGCCGTGATGGCGCTTATCCAGCTATCTCTTCCCGGCACTGACAATCTGCCGGCTAAAGAGGCTATGGATCTATACGACAAATGGATAGAGCAGGCTACTAAACTCATGGCCGACAAGAATCACGATTATGACGAGGCGTGGAGAGCTATGCGGGTAAGCAGCATTACCGATATCATTCTCCAGAAACTACGGCGTACACGCGAAATCGAAGACCATGCCGGACATACCCTTATATCTGAAGGCGTCGATGCCAACTATATGGATATGATAGTCTACTCTCTGTTTTCACTAATTAAGCTCGTGGTAGAGCCGGCTGAGAAAGCATCATGAGACTTCCTCTTCGATCGGAGCTCCCTCCCGCATGGATATCTCCTCTCACCTGGGCCATGCGTCTGGCTGTTGGAGGTGTATTCCTGTTTGCCGGATTCGTAAAGGCTGTAGATCCCTGGGGCACTCTCTATAAGACTTTAGACTATTTGTCGGTGCTTCAAATCTCGCTGCCGGTAAGCGTGGTGCTCGTCGGGGTATTCATGCTTTTTGGAGCAGAGTTCGTAACCGGAGTTTTCCTCTGCTTCGGCTGCTGCCGCAGGGTCACTCCCTGGATAGCAGCGGCTTTCATGTTAGTGATGCTGCCTCTTACGGCATGGATTGTACTTTCTGACCCTGTAGCCGACTGTGGTTGTTTCGGCGATGCCTGGGTAATTTCCAACACAGCTACATTCTGGAAAAACGTAGTCATATCGCTCGGAGTGGTATGGCTCATTAAGTTTTCTCCGCGATGCCGTGCAATGGTTACACCTTCGCTGCAATGGCTGGCCTTTCTTGTCACCGGAGTCTATATTGTAGCAATCGGTCTCTACGGCTACATTCAGCAACCTCTGATAGATTTCCGGCCGTTTCCGGAGGGGTCAGAGTTTCTCAGGGCCGACGCCGATGAGTCTGAGAGCACCGGGCAGATGGTATTCATCTATGAAAAAGATGGTAAGCAGCAGGAATTTGATCTTGAATCAGTGCCTGATGAGTCAGAAGGTTGGACCTTCGTAGATAGGCGCGGTAAAACCGACACTGACGATCAAGGAGCTCTCCGACTATGGGATCTCGAGGGAAATGAAGATCTTACAGACTCTTTGGCTACAGAAGCAGAAAAAGGTCAGAAAGTGTGGCTTCTTTTCCCCGATCTTCGTGCTGTTTCGATCGCTTCTACTTATCAGATCAATGCGTTAGTGCGTTGGTGCCGTTCCAAAGATATTGAGGTAGCGGCAGTATTGGGGTCTTCCGGTCCGGAAGCGGAGCGCTGGACAGATCTTTCCATGCCTGACTACCCTCTTTATACTGCTGAAGATACGGCTATAAAGGAGGTGGCGCGCGGCAATCCTTCGGTTGTATTCACCAAGGGTAACAGAATCGAATGGAAATCAACCCTTAGAGCTCTCCCGGCAAACCGATTTGAAACTGGCGGAGCAAAAAAACTTGAAGAATTTCAACGCGATGACACTGGGCTGATACGAAACATTTCTCTTCTGTGGCTCGCCTGCATGGCAGCGCTTGTCGGCCTCTCACTTTTACCGGCTCTCCTGAGATTATACCGTAAAAGATGATGAACCGGTCGTGAACTTTCTGATTCCTTAAAGAGTTGATAGCATAGAAACTATTAATCGGCAATGCTATGACTCGCAAATCGATCACTACAAAACTTTCGGCCGGGGCGCTTTGCCTCGCCATGCTGCTCCCCGCTGGGTGCAATAGTTTGAAAAATACTTGGGACTCCATGAGCCAGACCGGTCAGGGAGCTACTGCCGGCGGCGCAGCCGGAGCAGCAGTAGGCACCGGTATCGGTGCGATAATCGGCGGCGGCCGCGGTGCCTGGATTGGAGCCCTGGTAGGAGGTGCTCTGGGAGCAGGTACAGGTGCAGTGGTCGGCAACCAGATGCAGAAGCAGCGCCAGAGTCTTGAAAAGGAGCTGGCATCGGTGAAAGAACTCGCCTCGCAGCGCGACACTACCTATATCGTAGAGACAGTGAAAGATAGCAATAATCTTGATGCTATCCGTCTCGTGCTCGGCAATGCTATTCTTTTCAAGACTGGTTCTTCAGCTCTCAGCGCAGAGGCTCAGGCTGCCCTTTCCCGCGTAGCTTATAATCTCAGCCAGTATCCTCAGACAGATGTGACTATAATTGGTTTTACTGACAACACCGGTTCCGAGGCGCTCAATATGCGCCTGTCGCAGGAGCGTGCTGACGCAGTGATGAATTATCTGATTGGACAGGGAATTTCTGCCTCCCGTCTAAAAGCCATAGGACGCGGCTGGAACGATCCGATAGCCTCTAACGCCACGCCTGAAGGTCGCGCACAGAACCGGCGCGTAGAGCTCTATATCACTGCAAATGAGCAGATGATCCAAAATGCAGAAGAAGGAAGATAAACTTTCAAATACCTGAACAGAGCCTCCGGTCAGCCATCGACCGGAGGCTTTGGGAGCAGCGGCGTAGTTCCGTGGCAGGGCTAACCGAATATCCGACTGACTCGGTACATGAAGAATGGCAGGTCGGA